>NYYZ01000029.1 GCA_002686945.1 Planctomycetota bacterium | reverse complement strand
TCTGCTGTCGCTTTTAATCTGCTCAGTATTCCAGCCTGCAGATTCGCGCTCTTTACTCGCAGCGGGGGCCAAATGCAGGATTGTTCACCCACCAATAGGGTACGTGAGCTGGGTTTAGACCGTCGTGAGACAGGTCGGTCCCTATCTGGTGTGGGTGTAGGATGATTGAGAAGATTTACCCCTAGTACGAGAGGATTGGGGTGGACGAACCTCTGGTGCACCAGTTGTCACGGGAGTGGCACGGCTGGGTAGCTAAGTTCGGAACGGATAAGCGCTGAATGCATATAAGCGCGAAGCCCTCTTCAAGACGAATCATCCCCATGAGCCCCCTGAGAGACTATCAGGTGATAGGCCGGCGGTGGAAGCACAGCGATGTGTTATGAGCTAACCGGTACTAATTGGGCCATAGGCTTAACCACCTTCTCCCATTCTATCAGCAGGCCATTGGCCTCCTGGTGAGTGGCAGAAGGTTGCCCATTCTTGGGTGACTGATGCAGACTTCGAACCATCTTCCTCCAGCCTAGAGCTGCGGATCAATCCTTATGGATATCCATGCAGCTCTAGGCCCCTTATTCCCGGTGACTATAGGTACTTGGCCATACCCGTTCCCATCCCGAACACGGTCGTCAAGCAAGTGCCGCCGATGATAGTGCTATGCGCGAAAGTAGGTCATTGCCGGGTTTTCCTAGCCGCCCGTTGCGCCCCCTTGGGGAGCAGCGGGCGGCTTTTTTTGTGGCCTTGATCTGCCTCCCAGCAGGTCAGCGCGCCGCAGCGGAGTCGTGGGTCCTGGACGGCAGCATGGAATCGGGCCAATTTGTAGCCGGGAATCAAGGGACCAGGCTCTGACCAGTTGACGCTGCCCTGGTGGTCGTCTTTGACCAGGTCTTGCACTCATCCCTGAGCCCGACGAGCTCATTTACTTCGGGCTGGTGGTACAGGGACCGCCCCCCGAGGGAGGCGGCCCCACCGCACCAGCCGCTGCCGAGCAAGACAGCGGCTCACCGGGCGCACGGGGAGGAGGGCCCCGCTTTTGGCAGCCCGAGTGTTCGTTGGGGGGATTCGCCCCTGAGTGAGGTGTGTGTTCTGGGTTCAGGTGCTCTCGTGAGACGTCCCGTCAAGTCAATGCTGACAGTCTGGAGACCTTCGCTGGAGGTCTACAGCTTGCGGATCACGCTGATCACGACTCCTTGGATTTCCACGTCGCCTTCCACAATGATGGGTTCCATGCTTGAGTTGGCCGGCTGCAGGCGGATGTGCCCGTCTTCGGCGTAGTAGCGTTTGAGCGTGACTTCCCCATCCGGGGGTAGGGCGGCTACTACGGTTTCGCCGTTGCGGGCCTGGTTGCGGCGTTCGACCAAGACCACGTCCCCGTCTGCTATGGCGTCTTCGATCATCGACATGCCTTTGACACGCAGGGCGTAGACATCTGCGTGCTTAGGGATCAGCTCGGCAAGATCTAGTTCCTGTTGGTCTTCGATGGCCTCGATTGCAGTGCCTGCGGCGATCTGGCCGACAATCGGCAGTAAGAGGGAGTGATCTGAGGTTTTCTGTGAGGAACTGGCGAAAGAGTCCTGGCCCGCGGCCCTGACAGGATCGAAGGAGGTCTGACTCGTCCCGTCGTCGGGGCCCATGATTTGAATACTGCGACTGGTGCCCTTGCGGTCCCGGCGCAAGAAGTTCTTGCGTACCAGTTCTTCCACATGCCCGAAAATCGTGACCTTGGTGATTCCGAACTGGTTGGCTACCTCTTCAAGCGTTGGGCTCATGCCCTGGTCAGAGACATACTCCTGGTAGAAGCTCAGGATCTGCCGTTGGCGTTTCGTCAGTGGGGCGGAGTTCATGGGTTGGCTGGTGATTGACTGAGGTGTTTGGCCTTGCGTTGAGTCTTCTGTCTCTATCTTTCGGTCAAGTGGACCGGGCTGCGGTCTTGATTCGTATGACCAGGGGTGTACCGGTGCTCGTCTGGTTCAGGTTCGTGAGGTGGTGCTCCAGATTCAGTGGGCCCAGCCCCTGATTCATGTCCGGAAGGGCCACCCTGCGATTCAAACGAGGAAGGTGCAGATGACGAGGGATCCCATGAATAGGTAGCTGCACAGGTCCTTGCGGGCGCCTTGGACTAATTTGGTCATGATGTTTGTTGTTGTGTTGGGGGTGAAGGGCTCCAGGATGGATCAGGCAATCCATCCCGGAGGTTGAAGACCGAACAGATACCTAATGTATCGGCTTCGGGTACCCGAACAAGACCCTAATACGGGTTTTGTTCGGTATTCTGCCTAACATCTTCCAGGGCAGGGGTTTATGACTTCTACTTGTCAGGCTGGTTCAGCCTCAGGGGCTTCCCAACGGTGGTCCATGTTCGGGCTCGGTTCATTGGTTGGTCCTTCTGTGGTTCGGAGTCAGGTGCTGGAGGGCTGGGCTGGGGACTTCTGCCGTTTCACACAGGGAAGGCCTGCGTTCGCCTTCTGGTCGCAGACAGCCCCTCAAGGATCAAGAGGGCCTTGGCATTCGATTCACTTCCAATTGCTGCCGGGGAAACCGGGTCCAGCCAGCGCACGCTACCCGCCCTGGCCATCGCAGCTCACACCAACGGTGGCTCCTGACACGCTCGAACTGGTCTATAATCAGTCCTCGGAGTTCTCCCTCTTGGACGCATCCCTTTCCCTAGGTGCCAGTCGTTATCTGGTCCCGTTCGATCCCCGGCAGGTGCCCCAATTCCGTTTCGACGTGCTGGTGTTGGGTGGAGGATCTGCGGGGGGGACTGCAGCATTGCGCGCGGCGGAGGCGGGAGCTTCAGTCGCCGTGCTGACCAAGGGGAAGTTGCTTGAGGGCAATACGCGTTGGGCCAAGGGCGGGTTGGCGGCTGTGACTGGTTCCCGAGATTCTTTCGACAGTCACGCTCAGGACACTCTCGATGTTGGTTGCGGCTTGAGTGATGCCAATGTGGTTCAACATGTGGTGCGCGATGGGCCGCGGGCCTTGAACGATCTGCTTGATTTGGGCGCCAGGTTCGACCGGGAGGGAAACGGTGACTTGAGCCTGTCCCGGGAAGGTGGTCACAGCCACGCGCGTATTGTGCACGCCCATGGGGATTCCACCGGCATCGAAATTCAACGCGCTCTGACCGAGGCACTTGAAGAGCACCCACGCATCCGTACATTCGAAAGGCACTTTGCTATTGACCTGCTCAGCGATCCTGATGGACGCGTGGTTGGGGTCCTGGCGTCCAACTTCAAGAGCCAGCGGTTCGCATTCGCTGCACGCGAGGTGATTCTGGCCACTGGCGGGTCTGGGCAACTCTATCGCGAGACCACCAACCCCGATCTGGCCACAGGCGACGGTTTGGCCATGGGCCTGCGTTCGGGTGCTGTGCAGCGTGACTTGGAGTTCGTGCAGTTTCATCCCACCTGTCTCTACATTGCCGGAGCCGCGCGGGTCCTGATCAGCGAAATCGTGCGCGGCGCTGGAGCTGAGCTGCGCGACAAGAATGGTTATCGTTTCATGCCAGACCATCACCCGGCAGCCGAGTTGGCTCCCCGGGATGTTGTCAGTCGGGCGGTGTTCGAGCGCATGGTGGCCACCGAAGACACCAGCGTCTACCTGCACCTGGCAGGTCTTGAGAGCGATCCCCACCGGGCCTTCCCAGCGGTCAGCCGCATCGCAAAGTTCTTCGGTCTCGACATTGCCAAGGATCCGATTCCCGTGCGTCCGGGGGCTCACTACCACATTGGCGGACTGGCGGTGGACATGGACGGTCGCACTTCGGTGCCTGGTCTGTGGGCGGTGGGGGAGTGCGCCTCCACTAACTTGCACGGGGCGAACCGCATAGGGTCAAACAGTCTGCTTGAGGGTTTGGTGATGGGCAATCGGGCTGGCAGGTGCGCAGCTCACGCAGCATTTGACGGGACTGTCAGCAGCTTGGACCACTTACGCCACGAGTTTGCGCCGGATGTCCAGCATGAGGTGGAACTCAACCTTGACGACCTGACCTATTCCCTCAAGTCGCTCATGTGGCGCGAGATGGGTGTCCAGCGCTCAAGCCCTGCTCTAGGGGAGGCCCTCAAGCGCTTGACTTTCTGGGCTCGGGCGGTGGAGGCATTGCCTCTGGAGAGTCCCCGGGCATGGGAACTGATCAACATGCTGACCGTGGCGCGCCTGGCCACCTACAGTGCCTTGGGTCGATGCGAGTCCCGGGGTGTTCACTGGCGCACCGATTTTCCAGTCCCTGGACCCGACGCCTTTCATCAGGAACTTGTACCCAATCTGGTCAATGGCTCTGTGGAGCGCGTAGACCTGCGCCGGGTTGCGGTCTCCGAGGCCCAGTTGCAGCCCGAGTGAAAGGGCCTTGTCGTTTGCGATTCTCATCTTCAAGTCTCATTACCGGATGATTTGCTCATGAGTCGTGACCCTGCTCCAACCGCAGCGCCTCATGAGCGCGTGATTATCTGTGGCGTGATCTTTCCGGACTTTCCCGAGGAGACCGGCGGCTACCTTCAGGAACTGCGCGCACTAGTAGCTGCGTCCGGCGGAGAAGTGGTGGGGACGGGCGTGACTCAAAAGCGCGATCGGCCTGTTCCCGCGACCTTGATGGGCAGTGGCAAGGTGGAAGAAATCAAGGAGGAGGTGGACCTGCACGAGCCCTCGGCAGTTGTGGTTGACAATGACCTGTCACCAGCCCAGGTGCGTAATCTGGAGAAGATGTTGGGCTGCCGGGTGGTCGATCGCTCCGAGTTGATCTTGGATATTTTCGCTGAGCGGGCACAGACCCGGCAGGCCTGCCTGCAGGTGGAATTGGCTCAGCTGGAGTACCTCGCCCCGCGTCTGCGCCGCATGTGGACGCACTTGGAACGAACCGAGGGCGCCATCGGGACCCGTGGTCCGGGGGAGACCCAGTTGGAGACTGATCGGCGTCTATTGCGTAAGCGGGTGCGCGACCTGAAGCGCGAACTGGATGTGATTGAAGGGCGCAAGCGCAGGGAGGTTGCCTCGCGCATCACTGGCTTCACCGTCGGCCTGGTGGGCTACACCAACGCGGGCAAGTCGACTCTTTTGAACAAGCTGACGGGAGCAACGGAATTCGTGGCGGATATGCCCTTTGCGACCTTGGATACTCGCACCCGCCGTTGGACGCTGCCCGATGGGCGCCTGGCCCTGCTGAGCGACACGGTCGGATTCCTGCAGCGCTTGCCGCATCATCTGGTCGCTTCCTTTCACGCCACTCTGGAAGAGACTCTGGCCGCAGATCTCCTGGTGCATGTTGTGGACGCCTCACATCCGGACGCTCCCCAGCAAATGGTGGCGGTTGTGAAGGTGCTGGATGACCTGTCCCACCATGTTCCCTCCCAGGCTCTGGTGCTGAACAAGATCGACGAGGTGCAAGATCCGATTGCATTGCATCTGTTGTCGGATGGCTTCGAAGGGGAAGTGGTTTTCCTCAGTGCCAAGACCGGCCAGGGGCTGGATCGTTTGGCTGAAGTGGTTGCCCAGCACCTGGACACGCGTTCCGAGTTCCTGATCCTGCGATTGCCTGCCAGCGACGGCAAGAGCCTGGCCTATCTACGCGGTCACGGCGCCGTGCTGGAGGAGGAGTGGATTGAGGAAAGCGAGCAGTATCAACTGCGCGTGCGCCTCGATGCTGCTGCTACCGCAACCCTGGCTCGTGATGGCGACAGCAAGTTGCGTGTCTCCCGGGATGAGGGCGAGACTTTTGAGGAGTTGGTCCCAAAACCGCCCCGGCCTGAGTGGGCTTGACGGGGTTCAGACGTGCGTGCGAGCTTGGATTCTCGCAGCTCCGTCACTCGATCAACAACCGGTCGCGATCTGGCAGCAGCAAAGTTGCGCCCGTGCGAATCTGATTTGCCGATCTGAGCCCGTTGTAGCGTGCCAGCGCCTCCAGTACTTCCAGGCGGCTGGTGCCATAGTGCTGTTCGCAGATGCGGCTGAGGGAGTCTCCGGGGGCGATCACGAGTTTCCGGTCCACTTTGAATTCGGGAGCGGGGGGTTGAATCGGAATGCTGGCGGGGACTTTTGTGGCGGGGGGTTCAACTTCCTTGGGCGCGGACTTGTCCGGAGCAATGCTCGTTGCGCCACTCGGGGTGCCCAACACCAGGGTCGACCAGCCATCTTCACCGTTGACCTGGGGCTCCTCATGCGAAGGGATACCTCGTTCCAGCCGCCTGGTCTTCAGCGCCTGGGAACGGAGGTTCTCCTGCCAATTCGCCGCCAGCAAACAGAGGCCGCTTAGAATCAGGAGCCCCAGAAGTCCACGCGTCATCGTGCCTCTTTGCATCAGGTCTTCAGGAGGAGGCGCCCGCCGTGGCCGGAGCCTTGGATTCGGCGCTGTCCTCGTGGTCACCCTTAGCTATGCGCCGTGATTCAAACCAGTGCAGGGTCGGGCAGGCGATGAAGATCGTGGAATAGGTTCCCGAAAGGACGCCGATGATCAGGGCGAAGGAGAATCCCTCGATCACGTTGCCAGTGCCCGCGTTGAATGCGAACAAGAGGCTGACCGTGATCAAAGTGGTCATGGATGTCAGCAATGTGCGTGACAGGGTCTGGTTGACCGAGACATCGAGTACCTCGCTGAGTTTGCCTTTCATGCGTGGCAGGTTTTCGCGAACACGGTCGAAGATGACGATCGTGTCATTCAAGGAGTAACCGATGATCGTCAAGAATGCCGCGATCATGGCGAGGTTGATCTCCACCTGCACCAGGCCCGTATAGATTGCCAGAGCCACAGCCCCCAGGGCGATAATCACGTCGTGCACAAGCGCGATCACCGCAGCAAAGCCATAGCTGTACTCGGCGAATCGCATGCGGATGTACATCACTGCGGCAAAGAGGGACAGCAACATGGCTGCCACCGCCTGGTCTCGCAACTCGCTGACCACTTGTGCGCCAACACTGTTCAACTCGCCGATGGGGGAGGCGAGGTCAAAGTGATTGCCCGCTTCATCGCTGAACTGGGTCAGGTCCAGTTGCAGGCGCTCGGCAAGGTTTTCTATTGTGCTGCCAGCCGCCACGCTTCCGCTGAAGGCGAGGTTGCCTTCATCGTCTTCAGTCACCGTGGCGTCCTCAATGCCGACCTTGGCCAGACCTTCCACCACATCGCTGGCGGGGTGTTGGTTCTCAAAGTACAGCACCCCGCTGGCGGTGCCGTCCACCACGGCCAGGTTTTCCACCGGGCCACCCTGCAGTACATCCTGCAGCCACCCTTCCACATCCGTGCGGATGTTTGCCAAGGAAGCGCCGCTGCTTTCGCTGTCCCCCGCCTTTGAGGTCAACCGGAATGCGGTGAAGCCTCCCTCGGACTCTGAGTTCAGGATTGGCGAGATCTCCACCGAGCGGGTGAAGTCTGTAGCCTGGCCCAAGAGGGGGTTCTTGTCCGCGTCAAACTTGTCCCGCAACTCGCTGCTCTGCATGGGCTCGTTGACCCGCACCAGCATGGTAGTTCCACCAAGGAAATCGATGCCAAGCTTCTGGTTGTCAGGGGTCTTCATGAATCCTGCCAGGCCAGCACAACAGAGTACCAGAGACATCAGAGCCGCCAGTTTGCGCTTGGACATGAACTTGATCTTGGTGTCGCCCACCAGCTTCATCATGGACCAGTTCTTGATTGACTTCTTCTCCAGTTGAAAGTGAATCAGCAACTTGGTCATGATCAGGGCAGAGATCATCGAGGTGATGATTCCGATGGACAGGGTTGTGGCGAAGCCGCGCACGGGTCCTGTGCCTACTTTCATCAGGATAAGCCCGGTGATCAGAGTCGTCACGTTGGCGTCCACGATGGTGGAGAAGGCGTTGGCAAATCCGTCTCGAGCGGATTGCATGGGCTTGCGGCCACGGGCCTGTTCCTCGCGAATACGCTCGTAGATCAGAATGTTGGCGTCCACAGCCATGCCGACCGTCAGGATGATCCCCGCCACGCCGGGCAGGGTCAGGGTGGCGCGAATGAAAGACATGGCGCCCATCAGGATCACCAGGTTGAATATCAAGCTGAACGCAGCGATCATGCCCAGGCGCCGGTAATAGAACATGGTGAAGATCAGCACCGCAATCAGCCCGATCACTGCACTTGTGGTTCCGCGCTTTACATAGTCCTGGCCGAGGGTCGCGCCAACAGTCTCCTGCTGTTCAAAGGTAGGCGCGATCTTGAGTGAGCCGGAGCGCAGCACCTGGATCAGGTCCTGAACTTCCTTGCCGGTGAAGCCGCCAGTGCCGCCGTTGATGATGCCACGGCCAGGCAACTTGTCCTCGATCACAGGCGCAGAGGCGATCTCGCCACTGATCACGATGGCCATGACCGATTCCTTGTGCTCATCAGTGAAGTCGCCGAACTCACCTTGCTTGGGAGCTACCATTTCGAATCCCACCGCGGGGAAACCGAATGAGTCCACCGACTGGAAGACGGCGCGCAGGTCAGCGCCTTCGAAGCGCCAGGCGGGGTCTTCTTCGACGATTACTGCCAGCAGGCGATCTGCCAGAGGCGTCTCCAGGTTGTCTGCAGTGGCTCGGTGCGGGAAATAGCGCAGGCGCGAGGCGGCGCCGCCACGTCCGGCCAGGATGCGGTTGTACTCGGTAATGGGTACGTCCGGGTGGTCGTCGATCCAGGTCGTGACTGCGGCTCGCTCTACTTCGATGTCGGTGGACAAGGCGGGGTCCGCGTCGATCAGATCGGAGGATGTCGCCTCAATGTAGAAGTTCATGTGCCCGGTGCTCTCAATGCGAGAACGCCAGGGGTCGGAGGCCTTGAGTACTACGCTGGAGCCCGCCACATGAGCCGCGCGCTGCGTACCGTCCAGCCCACGGGTCAGATCTGAAAGGATCTCGTTGCGGCGGATGCCGTAGCGGATGTTCTCACCATCAACCTCGATCAGGCCCCCATCCTCCGGAAAGGAATCGAGCAGGTCCTGATCTCCCATCAGGATCAGGGCCGCTGCATCGGAGGTGCCATCTTCGGCCAACTCGGTGGCCACCGAACGGCCCACCGATGAAGCACTGCCGGGCAGCTCAATCACTACACGGTTGGCACCCTCACTACGAATCGTTGCACCGCGTACACCAGTGGGGTCGATGCGCTCTCGCCATATCGAGATCAGGTCGGTCATCAGCTTCCCGCGGTTGCCCAACTCTTCCTGACTGATGGTGCCCTCTTGGGCGGCCTTGTCGAAGTCAATCGAGTAGACGAGGCGTGTGCCCCCTTCCAGGTCGAGTCCCATGCGGAACCCCAGGGCCCGGAGGGAGATAAGGGAAAGGGCGGCGAGCCCTAGCAGGAGGGTGACCTTGCGGCTGATATTTTCGACCATCTCTAGTGGGGCCAGCAGGGATTGGACCTGTGGCTGTTTGTGGGTTGGATCCGGACCCGCGGAAGGGGCAGGGTTCGGGCATCCTGGGGGGAGTCAGAGGGGCTCTTTGGAGGCCTTGGGGTGGTGGGGTCGTGGGAGGGGTTCACGGGGCCGGCCCGTGCTCCAACGATAGGGGCTACGGGCCGGGATTGAAATGAGAGGCTGGATGCTGAGCCCGCGGGGCTCAGTCCTCCTCGCCAGATTCGGCTGTGTCCGCTGCTGCTGCTGCGGCTTGGGCTGCGGCAAGATCAGTCCGGCGGGCTCTCTCAAGTTCCCGGACATTTCGGGCTTTGTCTCCCAGGAACTCCTTGACCCGGGTGCTCTTGCCGGTGCGATCGCGCAGGTAGTAGAGCTTGGCCCGGCGCACATCGCCCCGGCGGGTGACCACGATGTCCTTGACCCGGGGGCTGTGCAGGGGAAAGATTCGCTCGACACCCTCGCCCTGGACGATGCGACGCACGATCATCGAGCGCCGAATGCCCCGACCGCGGATCGCGATTACCATGCCGCTGAAGATCTGGATGCGTTCCTTTTCGCCCTCACGAATCAGGTAGTGCACATCCACTTGACAGCCTGCGCGCAGGTTGGGGAGTTCGTTCTCAGGCTTGCCGAGTTCCTTTTCAATTCCGTCGATGAGGTCCATGCTTGAATGCGCCCTGGGGCGGCGCTTGGGGTCGGGGGTGCCGCGCAGGATTTGCGCGGTGAGTGGTGCAGTTGAAAATAGTATGTGCGCAGAAGCGCACGGTCTGAATCGCTTCCTAGTGAGCGATTCGTGTTCGTTGGGTTGTGAAGGGGTTAGGCCTTGTCGGGTTCGTTGAGGGTTGTCCGACGATTCTTAGTTCTCTTGAGGGCTTCTTTCTTCCGCCAGGCAGCTATCTCTGCGTGGTCTCCCTGGAGCAGGACCTGCGGGACCGAAAGGCCCCGAAACACACGCGGACGGGTGAAATGGGGGTGATCCAGCGTGTTGCCGTCCTGGAAAGAATCTTCTTCAGCAGAGCGTTCGTCTCCAAGGACTCCGGGGATCAACCGGGCAGTTGCTTCCAGCAAGCAGAGGGCGGGCAACTCGCCGCCAGACAATACAAAGTCGCCGATGGAAAATGGCTCGAACTCAAGCAACTGCAAAAGTCGTTCGTCGAACCCTTCGTAGCGTCCCGCCAGCAATAGGGTGCGCTCAGCGGTGCACAATTCTCGTGCGTGGCTCTGAACGAAGGGGGTGCCCGCGGGGTCGAGTACGATCCTACGGTGGGAGCCGTGTCGTTCTTCGACCCACTCGACCGCTTCGGCCACTGGTTCGGGCCTGAGCACCATGCCCGGGCCGCCTCCGAAGGGGCGGTCGTCCACGGTGCGGTGGCGGTCGTGGGAGAAGTCGCGGAAGTCCACGATCTCCACTTGGATCAGTTTCCTTTTGACGGCCAGGCCCAGCACACCAATGCTGAGGTAGGACTGAACGGCCTCTGGAAAGAGGGTGAGGATGGTAAAGAGCGGCACTTGCCCAGGGGAAAATGGCCCGGCAGGGTAGATCGGAGGCCCCCTCAGGTCAAGGTTCTTGGGGCCATTGGATCCCATAAGGTGCCATGCTGGCACCCCCTCTGGGGGGTGCAGGGGGGAGTTTCGGCCTGTTGAACGCTCATGTGTCTTCTCAGGCGGGCAGAAGAGGGCTTCCAGGAGCCTGAAAGGTGCTTCCTGGGGGCAAGGCACTGGTCGTGGCCGTAGCTGCAGCCTTTGGTTTGGGGCGAAAAGAGGCCTACGGGCACATTGGGCCCGGGTTGAATGGGCATGCTTTTGTACCTGGCGCAATGCCCCCGCTTTCGGCAGCAAGTACCCTGTGCCCCGTCCGAAGCTCTCTTGCCGTCTTACACCTCCAGATCGTCCAATCCATGTTCACCGGCATCATTGAAGCAGCGGTCCCCGTTCTCGCTGCGGAGGCACAGGGGTCTGGCTTGAGGTTGACCCTCAAGGCGCCGGACCTTGCAGAGTGGAGCGTGTCGCGCGGGGACTCGGTGGCGGTCAGCGGTGCCTGTTTGACCGTGGAGGATCTGGGGGAGGGGGGTGAAATCTGCTTTGACCTCTCAGCGGAGACCGTGGCGCGCACCTGGTTTGGCAGCCTTGAGCCAGGTCAGCGTTTGAATCTGGAGCGTGCCCTCAAGCTCGATGCGCGCCTCGATGGGCATCTGGTCAGCGGTCATGTGGACGGTGGTGCTGGCGTCCTGGACGTGCAACCCAGGGGGGACGGCGGGACCGAGATCGCGTTCCAGGCGGACCCGGGTCAGGATCGTTATCTGGTGGACAAGGGCAGCGTGACTCTCGACGGCGTCAGCTTGACGGTCATCTCGCCCCAGCAGGGGCGCTTTCATGTGGCCCTGATTCCATTGACGCTGGAACTTACAAGCCTTGGAGATCTCAGAACCGGGGATCGCGTCAACTTGGAAGCCGACATGATCGGCAAATGGGTTGAGCGTTTGCTGCCGTCACAGGGCTGAGATGAGACTTGATTCCGCACGGACCGATCCTTGACCGTGCCACGACTCGGATCAGAAGCCCAGGAAGATCGCATTCAGGAAAGTCGAGATCGGCGCCGCTTCCCGGGCCTCTTCCAGTGTGCCGGTCAAGACACCCAGTGCTCGGTCGATTTCCAGGTACAGGGTGTCGTCATAGACCAGCCGTGAAATTGTGCCCTCGCCACTGGCGAGAGCCTTGGAGAAGGTCTTCATGTCGTCGGTGATCGACAGCAGGTTGTCGTAGACTTCCGGCTCCAGGATCAAGCGGCCGAGCGTGCCCTCACCATTGGCCAGGGCATCGGTCAGGATCTCAATATCTTCGGCGATCTTGGGATCCGTGAGCAACTTGCCGATGCTCCCTTCACCGTCTGCCAGTCGTCGGGTGACGCTGGCTGTGTCTGCCAGGGTAGAGCGCAAGTTGTCAGCCATGGCCTCGTCGGACAGCAGGGCTCCGATCGTTCCCTTGCCCTCGCGCGCCTCTGCCAGGGCTTCCCGCGCATCGGCTAGAACCGCTTCCAAGCTGGCGCTTGCGTTGTCAATCCGCTGAGCCAGGGCCGCATCGAAGATCAGGCGGCCGACCGTGCCTTCACCTCGGTTGATTTCCTGCGAGGTCTCCTTCAATTGGCCAAAGGTCTCTTTGATGTTGACTATCGCTTCGTCCATGGATTGGCGCAGGCTCTCATCGGTGATCAGAGCGCCGATCACGCCTTTGCCGTCCTGCACATTGCGTACAACATCGGCGAGTCCGACGATAGCCTCGCGCAGGCTGACCCGGTTTTCCTCCAGGACGGATCCCAGGGTGGCCAGAACATCCGGGCGCGTGGTTCCCATCCATTCACCGGCGAAGGTCCCGGCGCCTGGGTTGCCCGGTTCAATGGCCAGGTTCTTTCCTCCCAACACAGTAGCGTCTGTGATCGTGATCTTGTGGTCCCCAAACAACTCCACAGGTGCGTCCAGGGAGAGCTCCACCTGAATGCGCCGAACCGTATCGCTGATTGTGGCGTCATAGGAGATCTGCTCTACCTTGCCCCAGCGCACTCCGGCGACCAGGACCGGGTCTCCTGATCGCAGGCCGCCGGCGTTTGCAAACCAGACGGTGGCTTGTCCGGATTCGCCACCCAAACGGAAGTCGCTTCGGAAGAGAGTAAACCAGGCCAGGACCGCAATCACTCCCACAAAGAAGAGTCCGAGGACTGCGGTGTTTGCAGGGGTGTTGTTCGTGGAGCGATTGACGCTTTCGGGTTTTTTGTTCATAGGAGTTACTCCTGATCATGGCCCAGGAAGGCAATCAGTCTTGGATGGCTGGGTTGGAAGAAGGACGCAGTGATGTCATCCACAAGGGCCTTGCCCTCGTGGATAAAGAGCACCCGGTCCGCGACTCGGCGCAGGCACTCCACGCGGTGCTCGACCACCAGGGAGGTGACCCCCAGTTTCTCCGAGACCTCACGCATGAGTGCGTTGATTGAGCGTGAGATTTCTGGGTCGAGCCCCGCATTGGGCTCGTCATAAAGCACCAGTTCCGGCCTGGTGATCAGGGCTCGGGCAATGCTGATTCGTTTCTTCATACCGCCGGAAATTTCCGACGGGAACTTCTGCCCGGCGCCGATCACGTGCACGGTTTCGAGGGCTTCGGCCACGCGCTCGGCGATCTGGGGTTCGCTCAGTTTGCCGCGCTCACGCAGGGGCAGGGCCAGATTGTCTTCCACAGTCATCCAGCCCACCAGGGCCCCCTCCTGGAATACATAGCCCACTCGTCTGCGCAGAGCGCGGAGTTCATTGGCACTCAGGCTGGCAACCTCCCGGCCAAAGACTTCCACCTGACCCGAGTCCGGCTTCATCAGGCCGATCACATGGCGCAGGGCCACAGACTTGCCCGTGCCTGAGCCGCCCATGATGCCCAGGCATTCGCCAGGTTGGACCTCGAGGTTCAGACCGTTGAGCACTATCTGATCGTCAAAGGACTTGTGCAGATCGCTGATTCGTACAACCGGTTTCTTGGAGGAAGCGTTCACCGGTAGATCATCCAGGTCAGGAAGTAATTTGCCACGATGATGGTGATGGTCGCATCTCGTACCGCGCGGCTGGTGGCCCGACCGACACCCAGAGCGCCCCCTCGGGCAGAGATGCCGGAGGCGCAGGAAATCAGGGCCACGGCGATGCCAAAGCAGAATGACTTGAAGAGGCCGCCGAAGACATCCTTTGGCACGGGGAAGGTCTCTCCCAACCCGGACAGCGATGTGATTGCAGAGTCCAGGTACAAGTCCCAACCCACTCCCAATTGCGCGCTGGCAACGAAGCCCCCCCCGATGATCCCGATCATGTCGCTGATGACCGTCATTGCGGGGCAGACGATCGCCAGGGCCACGACCCTTGGTAGTACAAGCAGAGAGACCCGATCGATGGACATGACCTCTAGAGCTGTCAATTCGTCAGACACAGCCATGGTGCCCATTTCCGCAGCCATGGCTGAGCCATAGGTGGAAGCCAGGACCAGCGCAGTTATGAATGGGCCCATCTCGCGTGCAATGCCCGCCGCCACCAGTGGCCCGATCTGATCCTGCTGACCGAAACGAGCGAGTTCGATGCCCGCTTGCAAGGCGAAGATCATGCCGATGAAGACTCCCACCAGGGAGACCACATACAAATTGCTGATCGCTGCGGAGCGCACCTGGGATAAGAGCCAGGCGCGGCGTTTTGGCAGGTGGTGCAAGCATGCGAAGACCGCCCAGAGCAGCATCAAGCGTGACCCCGCTTCTTCCAACAGGGCTCGTGGTCCCGCGTTGTTCCAGGCCGCATGGGCCACGCCCGCAGCAAAGAGCACGGTCAACAGCTGGGGCCACCAGGAAGGGAGGTAATCGGGAGTCACGTGGGGATCCTAGTCAATCGAGGCACTGAGTTCTGCTACCGAGGCGAGCGGGCCTTGGGGCGGTGCCTTGTCAGGTTTGGGCGTGTCATTCAGAGGGTTGAATACAACAGGGCCCGGGTTGAGTCGCGCGGGTACCTTGCTGTTGGGCACCCGGGTTCCAGGCCAGCCGGGGCCTGGGAAGGAGGGTCCCATGAATTGCAGGCCCTCCTGCTCCGACTGGCGCCAACGAATCAGACCAGCCAGCAGTGAAACCTCGCGCACACTGGATGCCCCTTGGGTGTAGTCCCGTCTGGCCCAGAGGATTGAAATCGAGCGTCGTTGTTCGTGCCGGTCGCTTTCCTCTCGATAGAGCCCCAGCCAGGAGCGAACGCGCACCTGATCAAAAGACCGCTCTGCCACATACAACTCCCAGAGCCAGGCGTAGTGTTCGTCGATAAAGGCATAGCGACGCAGGGGGTTGAGGGCCGGCCAGGCAATCATCTCCGTGTCACCCGTTTCGTCCTGCGCGTTGCGTATCAGGGGCCAGAGTTTGCGCCAGGAGGATTCCCTGCCAGCAGAGTCAACACGGTCCCAGGCGTGCCAGAAGGGGAAGACTGAAGCACTCGTGCGGTCGTGGCTCTTGTAGGTCTCCTTACGCAGGTTGATCACGGGCCATAGGTACCAGCGAGATTCGAGTTCCTGGTCTTTGAAGTAGGAGTAGAGGGGCCACACCCGCTGGCGCACTGCACGCTTGGGATCGCCTCCTTGAAAGAGCACCAGGGGCCAGGGGCCATCCCAGGCCCAGAAGCCTGTGCGTCGATCCTTGGTGTAACCAAAGAAGGGCCAGAGTACCGTCCAACTGCGGGACTCCTTCCGTTCTGTGATGCCGAAGAAGGGCCAGAAGAAGTAGGTCCTCTGGTGGAATTGCTCCTGCTTGGCCAGATCGTTTGTCTGCCACATGAAGAAGGGCCAGAGGAAGAACTTGCGGCGATAGCGACCTTCGATTCCCTGATCCCCATAGAGGGGCCAGAGGCGCCAGGACCTGCCTCCCGTGCCGTCGGACCACTGGATGACAGGGAACAGAACATGATGGCTGTTTCGGTCCTTGCGACTAAAGCGAGCGTAGAGCGGGAACAGGATCCAATTGGCTGAATCGAAACTCAGGAAGTTCTTTGTGTTGCCATAGAATATGAAGAAGGCGCTTTTCTTGTCCCCGTCTGCGTCCCGGGCCAGGTAGATCCCAGGAAGCATCAGGAACTGATAGGAGGTCGGCCCATCGGTGGGATGCTGGCGTGCGTGGCGCAGAAGCGGCAGGAACTGGTGCACGGTTTCCTCGGGACGATTGAACCTCTGGCCGAGCGGCGGCAGGAACCAGGCGAACGAGCGGTCTTCAGCCTGCCGTTGCCAGGAGATCAGGGGGCGCAGGGCCCAATAGTCCAGGCGATCGGTCTCCTGGTTCCAGCGGGCCAGGGCCGTGCCTCCCAAGGCTTCAATGCCACTGTCGCCGCCGGCCAGGGAGAGATGGGTGTAGAGCGGAGCGAAGTGCAGGTCCGCTCCGGGTGCGGTACAGGCTGCGAGGCCAAGGCAGGCTCCGAGGCTGGGCAACAGGAGGCCCGCTACGGCCGGCCTCTTCAGGCGCGTCCGGATGAATGGGATCCTGTGTTTACATTTCCAGCGCGCCATGGGCCTCTCATCCTCACGAGCGAGGGCTTTGGATGCAAGGATTTGGGCCCGTGGAGCGGTACAATTCAATGACCTGCCCGGCGGCCTTTGGAGTCCGGGCTTCGGCGAACCCATGACCACTTTTCTCTCCGGCATTCAGCCCAGCGGCCGACCGCACCTGGGAAACTTCTTTGGCGCTATTCGACAGCATATTTCCTCTCAGGAAGAGGAAGGTGAGCACTACTTTTTTATCGCCGATTACCACGCTCTGACCAGCGTGCAGGATGCGGACAGCCTGCGCGCCAATGTGCGCGAGATGGCGGCCACTTACTTTGCCCTGGGGCTCGATCCCGAGCGGGTAGTGTTCTTCCGTCAGTCTGATGTGCCCCAGGTGGCAGAGATTACCTGGCTCTTGTCCTGTGTAACGGGCATGGGCCTGTTGGAGCGCGCGCATTCTTTCAAGGACAAGACCGCCAAGGGCATCAAGCCCTCGGTAGGGCTCTTCACCTATCCGATTCTGATGGCCTCTGACATTCTGGCCTATGACTCGACCATTGTGCCCGTGGGCAAGGATCAGGTGCAGCATGTTGAGATGGCGCAGGACATGGCCGGCCACTTCAACGCAGCCTTTGACAGCCAGGTTTTTGTGCGACCTGAGTATCGCCTGCCCGAGTCCGAGGCACTGGCCAAGGTGCCCGGCTTGGATGGGGAAAAAATGAGTAAGAGCTACGGCAACGACCTTTGGATTTTTGAGAGCGGTAAGCGTCTCAAGAAGGCAGTTGGCCGCATCTTGACCGATTCCCGCGAACCTTCGGAACCCAAGGATCCCGCAGGCGTCCTGTTGCTGGATTTTCTTGCCCTGTTCCTGGAGGACACCGAGCTTGAGGACTGGCGCACTAGAGTCCAGGAGGGGGGGCAGGACGCACCAGGCTACGGTCATCTCAAGGTGCGCCTGATCGAAGCATGGGAGGAGACCTTTGCTCCTGCCCGTCAGCGTTTCGAAGAGTACCTGGCCGATCCTGCTGCCCTGGATTCCACCCTTGCCCGGGGTGCTGACCGTGCCAGGGAGCGGGCCTGCATTGTGCGCGACCGGGCATACCGGGCCTGCGGCTTGCGCTAGGGTCTTGGACAGGTAAGGATTGAATTCCAGAGGGCAGTCAGGTCGATCATCAAGAGTCCGGCGCGCGGCATCAGGGCCAGCCGCCGGTATGCAAAACGAAGCATGACCCCATGAAGAAACACCGCACCATGGACCATCCTATGAAGCAAGGCCGCATCGGATTGGTCCTCATGACCCTCCTGGCAGCCTGCGGGGGAGGACCCAAGAAGTCCCCCGAACTGCATCCATCAGGCCTTGGGACGGATCCTGGTGTCACCAGTTCACCCCTGCCCGTGGGGCAGGACCCCAGCTACCTGGTGGATGAGCCCCAGCCCGCGGCCTGGACTCAGGACTTCCTGCTGCCAGCGACGATCCTGGCGGATCGCATTCGCATCGAGGGGCCCCATGGTCTGCTCGATCACCTGGTCGTGCGTTCCGACGATCAGTACTTTCTGCGCACGGCCAAGGCAACCGCAGCAGGGCTGCTGCAGGTCACCCGGCCCCGTTCCTCGGCTGGAGGCGAATTGGTCGGTGCTCAACTGGATCGCTGGCAGCTGAGCGCTTTCGAGGAGATCAGCGTATTGGTCAATCCCGCCCTCACGAGCGTGCGCGTGGTCGCCGAAGGTGATGCTTTCTGGCGCACGCCGGATGGCACGGAAAAACGCGGAGCGCGTCTGGCTTTCGACAAACCGGTGCAACAACCCTGATGCGGGCAATGAAGTCTTGGGGACGGCTGATCTGTTTCGTCGTTGTAGGGGTTGGCGGGGCCTGCGCCTCGGCTCCCAAGGCCTGGGTCGTGGGATGGGAGCGCCCCTACCATGATCTTTCTTCTGATGGTCTTGAGGCCCTGGCCCAGGTTCGGGTGAAAGCCCAGCAGAGTCAGCTTGACGAGGCCCTCAAGGGTCTCTCTGCATTGATCGAAGCGCACCCGACGAATCTGGATCTGCTGGCCCTGCATCAGGACCTGCTCCTCTTGCGGGCTCCTTCCGAGGCGAGTGGTCTGGCCAGCGCGGCTTTGATCACGGCTCAGCGGGAACCTCGCCCCGAGACCCTGATCCTGGCCGCTCGCCTGGCGCAGAATCCGCAACAGGCCGAGGCGCTCTTGTCTCAGGCCATGGTTCTGGATCCTGATTGCGCTGATGCTCATTTGGGCTTGGCATCCCTGGCCCTGGCCGGGGACAGCCGCTATCGCTGGCGTGAAGCCAGGGAGTCCCTGGCCCGTTGTCTTGCCTTGAACCCCGGGCATCTGGGTGCCCGTCGGTTGGAGGCCTGGATGTTCTCCCAAGAGGGCAATCCCGCCGCACCTGCCGCTCTGGCGCGCTGGTTGCTCGCAAGTGAGGGTGATCCGCGCGTGCGGGCCGCTGACCGGATTGATGCGGCCCTGGATCTGGCGGCCTTGCACCTTGGGGCAGGGGATCCAGAGCGGGCCCTTGAGATCCTGGACCGTCTGCAGGGAGAAGCCCATCAACGCCCTCGGCGCCTGACTCTTCTCGCGGTGGCGCGTTCGGAAAGCGGTGATCCGGACGGAGCCCTTTGGGCGGTTTCCGCAGCGATCCATGCGGCGCCCGGGGACAGTTTGCCCCGGGTTCAGGAGGCTCTGCTGTTGGCTGCCCAGCAGCCCGGCGTGAGCGACGCCGAGATCCAGGCCTGGGATCGGGTGATTGAGGTAGCTGGGGAGGGAAGCGAACTGACGGATCTGATTCAGGGGCTGCGCGCCCGGGTAGCTTCCAGTCGTCGCCGCCTTGGGAGGACCGACACCCAATAGGGCCTCACCTGGTCTGCAGTCGAACCTCACATGAAACTTGTTGTCCAGCGCTGCAATTCCGCGACGGTGACCGTTGAGGGCGAGGTCATCGGCCGCGTTGGACGGGGAATGGTGGTGCTTCTGTGTGTACTGCGCGGGGACGGTCCAGATCAGGCAAAGAGGCTGGCGGCCAAGCTGGCTGGCTACCGCTTCTTTCCAGACAAGAAGGGCCTCATGAACGAGAGCGCCTTGGACCAGGGGCTGGGCGCCCTGGTGATCAGTCAGTTCACCCTGGCCGCAGATGGTCGTAGAGGGCGGCGTCCCTCCTTTGACCAGGCGGCTTCTCCAGAGGTGGCCGAGCCTTTGGTGGATCACTTTGTGACCTGCCTGAGGGACGAAGGCCTGACCGTGGAAACAGGCTGCTTCGGGGCTCACATGGAGGTTGCCCTGGTCAATGAGGGGCCGGTCACCCTGCAACTTGAGGACTTGCCCCAGGGGACCTAAGTTCGGTTCCGGCCAAGGGTTGCGCAGATGGCTGGGGCGCCAGAATCACCATCTTCTTCCTGGCACCTCCCCAATTGGCATAACTCCTTGCCAGGACAGCAGTTACGTCAGATTACCAGAGCGCCTGGATGGGCACGGTTTGGCTCCACACGGCACCTAAACCCTTGCGTCCCATGGGATTGCACGGTATCAACCTCACTCTCTCCGCGCCAATCATGCAGTCCGAATCGATCACCAGTACCAAGAAGGAACTCGTCCAGCGCATTGCCGAGGACACGGGCCAGACCAAGAGCGTAGTGCGCAAGGTCGTGCAGACTTTCCTCGACACGATCATTGACGACCTGGCCCAGGGCAAGCGCATCGAGTTCCGCGAATTCGGTATCTTCGAGATCAAGCATCGTGAAGCCCGTACCGCTCGCAATCCGCGCACGAACGATCCGGTGGAAGTGCCCGCACAACGGCTGGTCAAGTTCAAGCCCGGCAGCCGTATGCGCGAACAGATTGCCGGACAGGGCGAAGGCAAACCAGCAGCCACCAAGAAAGTCCGGCCCGATGTGCAGACCTCGCGTCCCGCGACGCGGCCAGCATCGGAGCCCCCCAAGGCTCCGCCGCCCACCTCCCCTGACTCGCCTTTCTAGGGGAAGCTGCGATTCCAGCATCTGTTTCATTCTTTGCATCTTGGCCGGAGCTAGGAATGATGCAGCGCAGTAACTGCAGCGTCACCTCTCGTACAATTTTTCTTGCATGACTCCACGCCTATCCATCCTGATGGTCAACTACAAGACCAAGGATCTGACTCTCGCCAGCTTGCGTACAGTCTTCGCCCAGACCAGGGCGACAGACTTTGAGTTGATCCTGGTTGAAAATGGTTCCGAGGACGGGTCGCGCGAAGCTTTTGAGGATTACCTGCAGCAGGAAGCTGAGACAATTGCCGGGCGCCTGAGGCTGGTTCATTCGGACACCAACTTGGGATTTGCACGTGCCAACAACATGGCTGCGGAGGGTGCCAGGGGGGAGTTCCTGCTGCTGCTCAATCCCGACACAGAAGTTCTGGATCAAGCGATCGATCGGCTGATGGAATTTGCCAACTCGCGTCCAGAGGCCCGCATCTGGGGGGGGCGCACTGTCTTTCGGGACAACTCCCTGAACGCCGCTTCCTGTTGGAATCGCATGACTCCCTGGAGCCTCTTCTGCATGGCCCTTGGACTGCGCGCGCTTTGTCCTGGTTCAAACCTCTTCAACCCCGAAGCCATGCCCGCGTTCAAGCGCGATGCAATTCGCGAGGTGGACATCGTCGTGGGCTGCTTCCTGTTGATCTCACGCGAGGACTGGAATGGGCTGGGTGGCTTCAATCCCAAGTATTTCATGTATGGGGAAGAGGCAGACCTTTGTCTGCGGGCCCGGGCCCGGGGGGCCCGTCCAGCGATTACACCTGACGCAACGATCATGCACCTGGTGGGAGCCAGTGCGCCGAATGATGTGCGCAAGCAGACTCTCTTGATCAAGGCGAAGGTCTCCCTCGTGCGCGACCATTGGTCGCGGATGTCCCGGCCCTTTGGCCTCATGATGTTCCTGGTCTACGCCGGCGCCAAGGGACTATTGGCGACCCTCAAGGGCAGCCAGGACGCGAGCCTCTGGGGTACCCGCAGGGAGTGGTTTGGTGGATATGAACCGTCATCCTGAACAGTTGTTGTTCAACTGCTGGGAGTTTCGTCCCTAGACTGCCGCCGCTGCTGCAAGGGCCAATTCCACATCGGTCAACAGGTCCGCCTCGTGCTCGATGCCAACCGACAAGCGTACCAGGCCATCCATCAAGCCCGCTGCCTGGCGCACTTCGGAGGGAATCGAGGCGTGGGTCATGGACGGGGGTGTCTCCACCAAAGACTCCACCCCTCCAAGGGATTCGGCCAGAGTGAAGATCTTGGTGTTCGTGGCAAAGGCCACGCCCGCAGGCACTCCGCCCTTGAGTTCGAAACTCACCATTCCCCCTGGGGCATCCATCTGCCGCTGGCAAAGGTCGAATTGGGGGTGGCTCTCCAGGCCCGGGTAATGCACCCGCTCCACATGGTCTGAGTCCTCAAGGTGCTTTGCAACGGCGATGGCATTTGCGCAGTGCCGATCCATGCGCACCGCCAGGGTCTTGATCCCGCGCAGGACCAGGAAACTGTCCATGGGGCCCAATATTCCCCCGGATGCGTTTTGATGAAAGGCAAGCTCCTCTGCCACCTCTTCGGTGCGGGTTATCAAGGCTCCTGCAACCACATCTGAGTGACCGCCCAGATACTTGGTCAAGGAGTGCAGCACGATATCCGCACCTAATTCGATTGGCCGTTGCAGGTAGGGCGTCGCGAAGGTGTTGTCCACGACCATCAGCGCGTTCCCCTGGTGTGCGATCTCCGCGCATGCTGCGATGTCTGAGACGTGCAGCAGGGGATTGGAGGGGGTCTCTGCGTAGACATAGCGCGTGCGGTCGGTCATGGCCGCGGCCACCTCGCTCGTGTCGCCTGTGTTCACGAAAGTGAAGTTGATCCCGTAGCGCTCGAAGACCTTTCTGAAGATCCGGTAGGTACCCCCATAGAGGTCATTTCCCGTCACAACATGATCCCCCGGTTCCAAGAGCGCCATCAGGGTGTGGCTGGCAGCCAGACCCGAGGCGAAAGCCAGACCCCTCGCGCCGCTTTCAAGGGAAGCAAGATTGCTTTCAAGCGCCGCCCGTGTGGGGTTGCCCGAGCGGCTGTACTCGTAGTCACCCACAGGCTCGCCGGGAGCATCCTGGGCATAGGTGCTGGTCATGAAGACTGGGGGCATGACTGCTCCAGTCACCGGTTCGTGCGGCTGTCCAGCGTGAATCGCGCGGGTTTCAAAACGGCTGGAGTGGGAGTTGCTCATCAGGGTCAGGGGTAGGCGCGGAGTTGACGGGAAGAACACGAGCTGAAATCGCGGGGAGGAGTCTAGCAGCACAGCCATCATCGGGACCAGTCTGAGCTTGATCCAAGGCCGCTCGGGCGTTGATGCCGGGCAAGCTGTATTGTGAGCGCGCGATTTTCGAGACAGATCCCATGACCGCCTTCGAGCCCAATCTCAGCAGCCCAGACTTGCGCCGGGGAGATTTTGCAGCCGAGGTCCTGGAACTTGAAGGGGTGCTGGCCCTCTACGCACGGGAAGCCGCCTCAAGTCTGGGCCGGCGCATGCTGCGTGACTTGCAGCCGCGCAGTGAGCCTTCTGCCCGCCGAGCCCTGGGCCGTGTGCAGGAGGCCTTGTTCCTGGCAGATGCTCACCTGGAACCACCCATGGCGGGCTTTACCGACTTGAGCCCCGCCTTCGATCAGGGCCTGCGCGGGTTTGATGAAGAGACCCTCGCTCGCTTGCGTAATTTGATCGAGGCCCGCGCCAGGGTGGATTCCTGGTTGGCGGAGCGCAGAGACAAGAGTACAGGAAAACACCCGCACGAACTGCCCCTCTGGTTGGAGTTGCTGGAGGAAATCCCCAGCCTCTTCAGTTTGCACAAACGCCTTGATGAGGCCCTCGACGACCGCGGCCAATTGCGCTCAGATGCTTCGCCTCTGTTGGGTCGCCTGCGCCGTGAAGCAACCCAGCACGAGAAGCTGATCAGCAAACGGCTGCGCGAGGTCATGGGGCGTAGCAGCGTGCGCGCGGTACTCAGCGACACCTCTGTTCATCGTCGTGGGGGTCGACCGGTGCTGGCGGTGCGCGCCCGTTCTTCGGGGCGCGTGCGTGGCATCCTGCACGATCGCTCCGCCAGCGGAGAAAGCGTCTTCATCGAGCCCAACGAAATCATCGAGGCGGGCAATCACCTGGCTGAGGTGCGCGCGGACGCGCGCCGTGAAGTGGAGCGCATCCTGCTGGAGCTGGCCCAGATCGTGCTCGACCAGGCGCCTGCCATTGAGGCCCTTTCTCAGGGTCTGGGGGAAATGGAACTAGCGGTGATCGGTGCACGATTCGCCAGCCGACACGGTGCCAAGGTGCCCTTGCTACCTGGAGACCCGGCGGCTTCCCCGGGACTCTCCTTGCGCCAGGCACGGCATCCTCTCTTGATCGAACAGCAGGCTCTGGGAGAGATCGAAGAAGTCCAGGCCATCGACCTGCGCCTTGGAGCCGACTTTGACATGTTGATCGTCACCGGTCCAAATACTGGTGGCAAGACCCTGGCTCTCAAGACAGCTGGCCTCTTCGCCTTGCTCACGCGCCTGGGTCTGCCCGTGACCGCCGCTGAGGGCAGCACCGTGCCCCTGTATGACCGCGTGCTGGCTGATATCGGCGACGAGCAGGAGATTCGCCAGAACCTGTCGACCTTCGCCAGTCATCTGGCGCGCATTGATCATGCTTTGGAACAGGCAGACGAGCACAGCCTGGTCTTGCTCGACGAACTTGGTGGAGGCACGGATCCCGAAGAGGGGGCGGCCCTGGGCATTGCTGTGCTGGAAGAACTGTTGGCTCGCCGTTGTCCGACGCTTTGTTCGACTCACATCGGACGGCTGAAGGAATTTGCTTACCGTCATGGCAGGGCGGAAAACGCCTGCACAGAATTCGATCTAAAGACCCTTGCACCGCGCTACCGCGTTCACCTGGGCACACCTGGTGAATCCTGTGCCCTGGTGATAGCTCAGCGCTTGAATCTGCCTGAAGATGTGCTCCGGCGGGCCGAGAGCCTGATCCGTCGAACTGATGGAGACCTGGATGAGCTTTTTCGGGATGTGCGCGAGTCCCGGGTGGAGGCCGAGCGGGTGCGAAAGAGCGCAGAGGAGCAGCACGATCAGGTGCGTGATCAGGTTCAGGCCCTGCGTGAGGAGCGCGAGAAGATGGAGCGGCGAGGCGAGCAACTCGAGTCCGAGGCCCAGAAGGGGCTGGAGGAGCGCGTTCGGGACGCCCTGCGCGGGGTACAGCGAGCGCGAACCCTGCTACCCCAGTTGGGTCGCGAGCAGGCGGATGCCATGGGGAAGGTGCTCGATGCCCTTGCAGCGGACCTCTCAGGAGCATCTCTGACTCAGCGCCGTGTGGCCTTCATCGACAGTCTGCGCAAGGGTTCTCTGGTCTATCTGCCCCGCTACCGCAAGCGCGTGCAGGTGCACAAGCTCGATCACGAGCGGCAGGTGGTGGTTTGCAAGATGGGTGGCATGAAAATCGAGGTGCCCTTTGACGAGGTGACGCCCTACGAGGCGCTCTAGGGGGGGTGCTCCCGGAGCGCCCGGTCCGGAGGCACGGTTTCGGGGCGCGGTGATTGAACGACGAGATTCCGGCCCTATTGTGGGGAGGCGTTCATGAGTTACACCGATCCGCAAGATAGAGTCCCCGACCCTCGCAAACTCATCCCGGGTCAGTCCAACTCTCACGGCGATCTTGAGAGCGGCGATACGGGGCAGGACAAGCCCGAAGGAAACAGCGCTGACATCCTGATCGTGGACAACGACGAGCGCATCGTTGAGCTTCTGTCCTGGTTTCTGAGCAAGCGTGGCTACTCCACCCGGAGTGCACATTCCTTCGGGGAGGCTCGTGAGTACTTGTCCAAGGGTCTGCCCGATCTGATGCTTTCAGACCTGGACCTGGGGGCCGAGTCGGCCCTGGTTGAGTTGCCCCGATTGGCCGACGACGGGATCCTGCCACCTACACTGGTGGTATCGGGCTATCTCAATGCGGAAGTAACCAAGAGTCTGACAGCCATGCCCCAGGTCTTGGGAGTCCTGGCCAAGCCCTTTGACTTTGCCAGTCTGGAGGAACGGGTGGTGGGTTGTCTGGAGGCCATGGCACGGGGAGATGTTGGTGCCACCGGGTCTGCATCTCCAGAGGTTGAGCCAGCGCCTGTCAAGCAGGGCGGCTGGGTGGAAATCCACCCCCAGCCGAGGACCGTGCAGCCTGAAAATGCACGCTCCGGGTCGCCCTTGGAATCCTACGCACGAGGCGATTCCCCCGCCGTTCCTCCTGCAAACTCGTCAGGGCCCGCGGCCAGCTATCGGCGGGACTCCGTGCGTGGTACCGCGCGCTGATTCCTCAAGGCCTCCTCTCCGGAGCTACTACCAGGTTTGACCCGCTTCACCTTTCGAACCGCCGGCGAATCCCACGGGCCTGCCCTGTGCGTGATCATTGAAGGGCTACCCGCGGGGATGTGCCTTGACCTGGATGCAATTGACGCAGATCTCGCGCGACGCCAGGAGGGCTATGGGCGTGGGGGACGCATGAAGATTGAGCGTGACCGGGTCGAGTGTCTGAGTGGCCTCAAGGGCGGAATGACCCTGGGATCGCCTCTGACCTTGCTCGTGCAGAACAAGGACGCGGTGATCGAGCAACTGCCTCCGGTGGAAGCCCCGCGGCCAGGGCATGCGGACCTGGCAGGTTGCATGAAGTACGGCCACCGCGATGGCCGTGCGGTACTGGAGCGCGCCTCGGCACGGGAAACGGCTGCACGGGTGGCGGCGGGGGCGGTGGCCCGACAACTGCTGGCGGGATTTGGGGTGGAGGTCTTCGCCCATGTGCTGGAAGTGGGGGGCCAGCCTTCACCCTCTCCGGATCCCGAAGTCCTCTGGGCCAGGTCAAGCGGGCAGCGCCATGCCCTGCGGGCTGCATCCGCCTTTCACGGCCTCGATCCGGCCCTGGAAGAGGTCTGGACCCATGTGGTGGACCAGGCCAAGAAAGCGGGTGACAGTCTCGGCGGCATCTTCGAAGTGCGGATCCTGGGGCTGCCCCCGGGTCTTGGCAGCTACCAGTCGGGCCTGGATCGCTTGACTTCGCGATTGGGCGCCGCCCTTTTTTCGATCCCTGCGATCAAGGGGGTGGAATTCGGCCTTGGTTTTGCCGTTGGGCGCCTGCCCGGCTCACAAGTGCACGATCCGATCACGCCTGCGCCGCCCGAATCACCTCGCCGGTTTGCTCGGCCCAGCAATCGTTGCGGAGGACTGGAGGGGGGCCTGACTACGGGCGAGCCCCTTGTCGTGCGCGCAGCAATGAAACCGATACCGTCCCTGCGCCAGGGCATGGCCAGCGTGGACCTGGAAAGCGGCGAAGCCAAGCAAGCCACCTATCAACGCTCCGATGTGACCAGCGTGCCCGCGGCCAGCGTGGTCGGGGAAGCGGTGGCGGCTTTGGCCTTGGTTGAGGTCTTCCTGGACAAGTATGGAGGGGACTCTCTTGATCAGGTCCAGGCCGCATTCGAGTTCCATGCGGAACAGCTACGCGCACTCTAGTCGAGAACGTAGTGGGACGCGCCCGCCAAGCTCGTGGGTCGGACTGTGGTGTCCCAGTCAATCATCAGGTCTTGCCCCTCGATGTTCAGCACACCCAAGCGGGTGGGTCCAGCGGGGCTGGTGGGGGTCAGGTTGATTTCAGCGATTCGCTTGAAGGGGTCAAAGTTGACGGTTCCGTATTCGAAGGCGATGTCCGCTGCATCGAGTAGGGTGTAAGTCATGTCGTTTGTGCTGGCATCGAGGCGTGTGAATTCGATGCGTGCGGGGGAGAGGGTGCCGCTGATGCGTGTGCGCGATGCGGTCAGGGGGAAGGTCACATCTATTGGGTTGCAAGAGAGGGGCTCCACGAGTTCTCCCCAGTAACGCGCGGTGGACCAGAGGGACTGGAAAACCGTTTGGCCCGTAGGGCTGAGGCGGTCATTGGGGCAGGCGCTTTCGCCTCCGACGCGCAATCCCAGGTGCACAACTCGATGGGGGATGGGCGTGGAGGGGCCGCCGAGCACTTGTCCTTGGATCACGGCGGTGCCCACGGTGATGCTGGGATCAATGGAGCCCATGTGGTCGTACTGCACCACGACACCGGGGCGCACTTCCAACAGCAAATCCCATTGTGTAGGGAAGTGGGAGTTGTGTTCGATGTAGGTCACGGTTCCATCCGCCGTCGCCAGGACGGAAGTTCCCGGCGCGTATTCGATGTCGACCCCCGGGTGGCCTTCCGGGTGTCCGCCTTCATGGACCCCATAGGGCCAAAGGCCAAAGGTCACCAGGTCTCCATCTCCCAGGGCAATGGGCATGTCCATGGAAAAGGGGGCGCTTTCGTTGTTGCCTACAAAGACTCGCTGCCCTCCTTCCAAGCCGAGGAAATGCACCGGGTCGTCAAAGGGTTCGGGGGTGTAATCGAGGATGGTCTCACGCGGCCCGCCACTGTTGGGGATTCCGGTGAGGATGATTGTCCAATCGAGTCGGTCTGGTGCGCTCAAGAAAGAGACCACCTCACCGTCGTCTAGTGTGATGATGCGGGAGAGGATTGCCGTCGCTTCCAGGGAGTGGTAGTTTGCATACCAACTGGCGAATTCTGCAGAGAAGTCGGCGCGCGTCATGCCATCGTGCAAGAACGCTGTGTGGAAGGCGTCGATGGCGGTGGGGGATTCCGCTTCGAAGGCATCACAAAGGTCGGCCACCAAAACCACCACCTCTTCCATGTGAGCGCTGTTGGTCAGGCCGCGTTTACCCCCCATAAAAGTGCCGCTGCTGCTGCCGACACAGTCGATGGTGGTGAATGTCCCACTCAAGATTTTGGAGGCGGGATCGAGGGTGCCGCTCAGGGTCGTGGCTGAGGTACAGGACCCTCCGGAGGAAGTCTCGATCAGGTGAGATGATCCCGTCACGGCCCAACTGTCAATGGTTCCGCCGCAGGCTAGAAAGTCGCAGTTATCCATGCCACTGAATCCAGCACCGAAGAATGCACCGGCCTGGGTCAGGCGCCGAGCCTCCACCTGGGCGCTTGTGGTGCCGTCCACCAACAGCCACTGTTCCTCCACGATGGCGCTCACCGAACGGGTCATGGTCAGGGGCACGGGACCAGTTCCATCATCGTAGGTCCCAACAATGCTCGTTCCCGAAAGGGTGCCGGAGTATGAGAAGGTGGGCAAGGGGCCTCCCCCGTCTTCGCCCTCCAGGGTCAGGGTGAGGTTGGAACCCACCAATGTGCCTGAGCTGATGCGTGTTCCGGGTGAACCGGCCAGGTATCCCTGGACGCGACCTCCTGCCCGTTCCTGTAGGACAATCAGCCCATGGGGACTCTCCCAGGCTCCATCGATGGTCACCAGCGCGGGCAGGCGCACCCCCGTCGGAGGGGCTGTGGGGGTGCCTTGGGGCATCAATAGGGGCAGCAGTGCGAAGAGGGTGGAGCAGGTCATGCTCTGATTTTATCTCCCACTCGCTGTCTTGGGGGTCTACCCTGGCCTGAGTCTGGAACTAGAACACTGGGTCTTGGCCCCCACAGGCACCTTGAAGGGGCTGGAGAAGAGAAGAGAATGGCCCCAGCCCCGGTTCCCTGCCTGGCCCGTTCCGGGGGCCCTCTGATCCAGGCTACAAAAAGAGTCCAAAACCCTTGACCAGGGAAGGCCCTTCCCTATCCTGTTCGCTCCCCAGGAATCCGTCTGGGTCTTTGGAGCCCTCTAGGGGTCCTTGGATTCAGTCCCCTGAGGAGGCCGAGCTGCATTGCCAGCGTGGCTCAATTGGCAGAGCAGCTGATTTGTAATCAGCAGGTTGCGGGTTCGAGTCCCGCCGCTGGCTCCAGCGGCGCGTCTAAGAGCGCGTTGCTGATTGGGCCTATCGTTCACTGGAAACTAGAACCGATCACGAGGATGACACGGGAGCACTGTGCATTTCCTGTTCGCGCACTATGTGCGAGCAGGCAGGTACAGTGCGCTGGAACCGGTCTCCCGATCCGGATGCATTCCTTGGCTGCGACCGCAGCCAGGTCCCTTGCCCGCCTTGACGGGTCAGCGGCCAGCCCCTTGGGGCATGGCACTGGCGACCCCTGGCAAGCTGGACAAGAAACAGGGGGGGAGGTTCCCGAGCGGTCAAAGGGGTCAGACTGTAAATCTGATGGCTCAGCCTTCACAGGTTCGAATCCTGTTCTCCCCACCATTCCCCCTATGCTCTGCTGAGCCCTGCTGCTCAGGAAGGAATTTTACGCATCTGGTTCGAGGTTCCAATTCCACCCGGACCGATGTTCCCATTCCCTTGTAACCCCATGCGGTGCCAATTGCGGTGTTTCCTGCCGATTCAAGAGGCAGTGCCCTTTAGAGCGAGCAACAGCGGGCGGGTGTAGTTCAATGGTAGAACGACAGCCTTCCAAGCTGTACACGAGGGTTCGATTCCCTTCACCCGCTCCACCTACGGCGACTTCGTGATCAGGTGAGCACCCCGCTTGCTTCCCCTCTGGAGGCTCGGGGGCCATCGGCTGCTGTAGCTCAGTGGTAGAGCACTTCCTTGGTAAGGAAGAGGTCATGGGTTCAAATCCCATCAGCAGCTCCATCCAGGCCCCAGCGGTACTCGCCACCCATTCAATGTTCCCAGGGTCATCCCGAGGGGCATACGATTCTTTACAACATCAAACCTTCACTTCCTGCCCTGGGTTCCCGGGGCTGGAAGCGGTGCGCAGCTTCGGCTGTGCTCCAAACCATCGTTTCGTGGCCTTTCGCTGCGCAGCATCACCCCCCACTTCAAGTAACAAACCGGGCTGCGGCCCAAAAAGACAAGGACCTAACCAGATGGCCAAGGAAGTCTTCGAACGCAACAAGGATCACGTCAACGTGGGCACCATTGGTCACGTCGACCACGGCAAGACCACTCTTACGTCCGTTATCTGCCGAACTCAGTCCGCTCGCGGCCTGGCAAAGGAGATGGCTTTCGATCAAATCGACAAGGCCCCGGAAGAGAAAGCGAGAGGCATCACGATTTCAACGGCCCATGTGGAATATGAGACGGAAACCCGTCACTACGCCCATGTGGACTGCCCTGGTCACGCGGACTATGTCAAGAACATGATCACCGGTGCCGCCCAGATGGACGGCGCGATCCTGGTGGTGTCTGCTGCGGACGGCCCCATGCCCCAGACCCGCGAGCACATCCTGCTTGCCCGTCAGGTCAATGTGCCGGCCATTGTTGTCTACATGAACAAAGTCGATCAGGTTGACGACCCGGAATTGCTCGACCTGGTTGAGATGGAAATTCGCGAACTTCTCAGCAAGTACGAATTCCCCGGAGACGACATTCCCGTCATCAGAGGCTCCGCTCTCGCCGCCCAGGACGCCCTTGATGCTGGTGGTTACGACGAGAGCAATGACGCCTTCAAGTCAATCGTCGAGTTGATGGAAGCAATCGACAGCGCCATTCCGCTGCCCGAGCGCGATGTAGACAAGCCTTTCCTGATGCCCATCGAGGATGTCTTCTCAATCAAAGGTCGTGGCACGGTGGGAACCGGTCGCGTGGAGCGGGGCATCGTAAACACAGGTGACGAACTGGAAATCGTCGGCATGTCCGACGAGATCGGGAAAACCACCTGTACAGGCGTTGAGATGTTTCAAAAAACCCTCGACGAAGGTCGCGCCGGCGAGAACGTCGGTGTGCTCCTGCGGGGAGTTGACAAGAAGGCGCTGATCCGCGGCATGGTCTTGGCCAAGCCGGGTACTGTGACTCCTCACACCAAGTTCGAGGCCGAGGTCTACATCCTCTCCAAGGACGAGGGTGGCCGTCATACGCCGTTCTTCTCGGGCTATCGCCCCCAGTTTTATTTCCGTACCACGGATGTGACCGGAGCCGCCGATCTCTTGGGCGACGCCGAGATGTGCATGCCCGGTGACAATGTCAAGCTCTGCGTTACCCTGGGGACCCAGGTCGCCATGGAAGAGCAATTGCGCTTTGCGATCCGCGAAGGTGGCCGCACGGTTGGCGCCGGTGTTGTGACCAAGGTCATTGAGTAGTCGTATCTGAGCCGAACCAACGGGGACAGGAGCGTTACCCGTTGGTAGGTACAGGCCCGGTGGGGGAGCGTAGAGCGCTACGCCCCTCCGTCAGTCCCTGCGCTCCAGTCACCCCAACCCACCCGCCAAGAAGACCCCATCATGAAGGTCAAGGAACGATACGTCTTCCTCGAGTGCACCAAGTGCCGAAACCGCAACTACACGACGCACAAGCGTCTCAAGGCTGCGTACAAGCTCGAGAAGAAGAAGTACTGCCGCTTTTGCCGGGAGCATGTCAGTCACCGGGAGAAAAAGCTCTAGGGCGTATCCCGCCCCTTGCAGCGTGAAATCGCCGCAGTCCCTGTTCTTCCCAGCTGACCTTCCCGAACCAGTCCCCACACGGTGCTCTCGCCCGAGCGGCACCAGTAAACCCAAACGAGCATATGGCCTACAAAAAAGATCAAGGACGCATGGCGCGCATGACCGTTTTCTGGTCAATCGCCATCCTGGTGTTCTACGGCAGCGCGTCATTGCATACGACGTTGCAGGGCATGGGCAGCATGGCAGACCCCCTGGGTGGACTGGGACGCATCCCCGTTGTTGGAGTAGTTCCCAATCTGGCTCTGGTGATCTCCAGCGTGGTTGCGCTGTTCGGGCTCTGGCTGCTCTATCGCTGGGAGCAGAAGCCCAAGAACGCAGACCTCTTGATCGAGACTGAGCAGGAGTTGCGCAAAGTAACCTGGCCCACGATTGACGAAGCCGTGGATTCTTCTCTGGTCGTCGCCGCAACCGTGGTGTTCCTGATGACCTTCATGGCTGGCGCGGACTGGTTCCTCGGTCGCCTGGCTCGGAACATTCTGCTTGGAGGCTTGTAGTAGTCATGGCCTACAAATGGTTCTTTCTGAGGTGTCAGTCCGGTCGCGAGAAGCGCATCCGGCAGAACGCCGAGCAGCGACTCAAAGTTGCTGGTCTTGAGGATCTGATTCCCCAGGTGTTGGTGCCATTCGAGTTGGTCACGGATCTGCGTCGAGGCAAGAAGAAGGTCGTGGAGAAGAAGCTCTATCCGGGCTATCTGATGGTTCAGGCCGATCTAGATGAGCCGGATGACCCGCGAGTGATTCAGGCCCGCAACACCTTGCGTAGCGTGGACGGTCTGCGTGACTTCCTGGGCAGCCGTGGCGAGCCCGTTTCAATCACCGAAGCTGAAGTGACCTCGATTCTATCGAGGATGCAGGATTCGGAAAGTCGTCCTCAGGTTTCCATCGGCCTGATCAAGGGGGACATGGTAAGAATCAACACTGGGCCCTTTGACGGCTTCGATGGAGCTGTCGAGGAGATTGACCCGGAGAAGGGCACCGTGCGAATTGTGGTGACAATCTTCGGTCGACCTACGCCCGTCGACCTCAAGTACTGGGAAGTGGAGTCCGTCTAAATGGCAAAGGAAGTCACAGGCAAGATCAAATTGCAATGCCCTGCGGGCCAGGCAACCCCGGCGCCTCCAGTGGGCCCGGCCCTGGGCTCTCATGGCGTCAACATCGGGGAATTCGTCAAGCGCTTCAACGACGCGACTCGTGATCAGAACGGAATGATCATTCCTGTTGAGATCAGCGTCTATGGGGACCGTACCTTCGACTTCATCCTCAAGTCTCCTCCTGCAGCCGTGCTGCTGAAGAAGGCCGCGGGTGTGGATAAGGGCGCTGGCGAGGTTGGCACCGAGATTGTCGGCAAGGTCACTATGGCCCAAGTCGAGGAGATCGCCACTATCAAGAAGAATGACCTCAACGCCCGGAACATGGAGCATGCCTGCCGCATTATCGCAGGCACGGCGCGCTCCGCAGGCATCGAGGTGGAAGGCTGATATGACGAAGCACAGCAAGCGATTTGTCCAGGCCGCCGCTCAGGTGGACAGAGGCCAGAACTACTCCCCCCAAGAGGCTTTCGATCTCCTGAAGGGATTGCCCGCCGCTAAATTCGACGAGACCTTCGAGGTTGCGGTGCGCCTCGGCATCGATCCCCGCAAGTCCGACCAACTGGTGCGTGGTGCGGTGTCTCTGCCCAAGGGACTGGGTAAGACCGTGGTGGTTGCGGTCTTCGCCGAAGGCGACAAGGCCGAAGCGGCCACAGCAGCTGGAGCCGATGTCGTTGGCGCCGCTGACTTGGCCGAGCGTATCCAAGGTGGCTGGATGGGCTTTGATGTGGTTATCGCCAGTCCCGACATGATGAAGCATGTGGGACGCCTGGGTAAGGTGCTTGGCCCCCAGGGCAAGATGCCTTCGCCCAAGTCGGGTACCGTGACCCCCGATGTGGCCCAAGCGGTCACGGACTTCAAAGCGGGCAAGGTCGAATTTCGAACCGATGCCGGAGGCAACGTGCATGCTCCCCTGGGCAAGCGCTCATTCGACACAAGCGATCTGGTCGCCAATTTGGGCGCCTTCTTGGATCACTTGACCGGCATGCGTCCCGCAGCCGTGAAGGGTGCTTTCGTTCGCAAGATCAGCGTCTCGACCACCATGGGTCCTGGCGCAACTGTCCAATACGGAGGCTGAGTCTTGGTCAATATCATCAATCAAATGGTCTCCCGTGATCTGGCGGGAATGCTCGACGGCGCAGAAGGCATGCTCTTCGTGACCTATGCGGGCCTCACCGTGGCGGAAGACGAAGCTCTGCGCAGCAAACTCGACGAGCATGGCTTGCGCCTGCGTATGGTGCGCAACAGTTTGCTACGGCGCCTGTTGGCAGAGCAGGGAGTCGAGCTGGATGCGGCCGCTCTGCTCGGCAATACCGGTCTGGTGACTTGCTCTACGGAGGATGTGATCAATGCGGCCAAGGCCTTCAGCGACGCTGACTTCAAAGCCCTGCGCAAGCAAGGCAAGATTGCCATCAAGGCTGCTCTCTTTGAGGGTGAGGCCATGGGCTCTGAAGGGGCTACTGCCCTGGCAGATCTACCGGATCGCGACACGGTCAACGCCATGCTGCTCGGCGTGATCTCTGGGCCGGCCCGCGGCCTGGCTTCGGTGATCAATGCAGTTCCCTCGGGTCTGGCCCGAGTCCTTCAAGCCCACGTCGACAGTCAAGACGACGCCTGAACCATGAAACACGGATGGGGCGCGGTTGCGTCCTGTTTATTCAATTTCCACGCGCGGGTCCGCTCGCGTGCAAACAAACCCCTGACGCTGGCGGCTTGATCGTCAGCAGCTACGAACACCACAACACTCATCTCGAACGAGAAATAGCACCATGTCCGAAGAGACCACCACGATTGAGCTCGACAAAGAGCTGAAGACGATTGCTGATCAACTCAGCGGTTTGACTCTGATGCAGGCTTCCCAGCTTGTGAAGTTCCTTGAGGATGAGTGGGGCGTGAGCGCCGCTGCTCCCGCCGCCGCTGCGGCGGCCGCTCCTGCGGCCGCTGAGGCGGAGGAGAAAACATCCTTTGACGTGATCCTCGAAAGCGTTGGCGGCAACAAGATTTCCGTCATCAAGGAGGTTCGCGCGATTACTGGGCTGGGCCTCAAGGAGGCCAAGGGTCTGGTGGATGAAGCCCCCAAGCCCGTCAAGGAAGGCGTCTCCAAGGAAGAGGCCGAAGAGATCAAGACCAAGCTCGAAGGCACCGGTGCCTCCGTCAAGATTGACTGATTCTCGGAGCCCCCTGCGGGTCACAGCAGGGGGCAACGCATTTTCCTGATCTTGCACTTGGAGAGCCAAATCATCCCCAGTCCCCTGGGCGCCCCCCCCCTGGCGCACCCTGAGGCTGTCCTTGGACGGTTTCAGGCTGCCGCTTCGCGGCAGGTCTGCCTCCACAGAACGCGCCTGTCATCTGGTGCCCCTGGGAGCCAGCACCTGACCTGGCCTTTGGGATGGGATTTGCCTTCTGTGATGGGTAACTCTACGATGTCGGACTGCCTGTTGAGGTTGTCCCCCCCCTCATTCGCGCGTCGGGCGTTGCCGTGCCCCCCGACCCGTTCACCCTTGCCCCTAGTGGGCGATCCCTCAAGATCGCCCCAGGGCTCTGCGCACGGCGTCCAAAACCCCTTCCCCGCACCCGCACCCCAGGGTGCCGGAGAGTTGACTCTATGACCAACCACCCTGGCCGCCTTGCGGACCCGACGGTCGAAACCAAGACCTTTGGCCGTGTCACGGAAATCGAGTCCCTCCCGAACCTGACGGAGATCCAAACCGAGGCCTATGAGACGTTCCTCGGCGCGGACACTCCTCCCGGTTCGCGCCCCGTCCAGGGACTCGAAGCCCTGTTGCACGAAGTCTTCCCGATCTACTCCTACGACAAGACCATGTGTCTTGAGTATATCGGCTATGAACTCGGGCGACCGCGCTACAACATCGAGGAGTGCCGTCACCTGCGCATGTCCCACGGCTATCCCTTCCGGGTGCGGTTGCGCTTGATCAAGCCCGAGCCAATCGAAGAAGAGGTCTACCTGGGCGAGATCCCCATTATGCGTGGGGGTGGCGAGTTCATCATCAATGGCAGTGAGCGCGTGATCGTCAGTCAGCTGCACAGATCACCGGGCGTGGATTTCCTGGTAGACAGCAGCGCCGATCGCGCTTTGCACTCATGTTGGATTATTCCTGAGCGTGGCAGCTGGATTGAACTCAATGTCACCAAGAAAGAAATCCTGCAGGTGCGTATCGATCAGTCGGGCAAGTTCTCGGCGGTTACCTTCCTGCGTGCCCTGGAAGAGGACCTGGGAACGGATCAGGCTTTGATGCGGGAGTTCTTTCCCACCAAGGTGATCAAGAAGACCAAGTCCACCACGGAAAACGCCTTCGCCAAGAAAGTTACCGACCGCATTGCGGTAGGCGACATCGTGGTGCTGAAGACTGGCGAGGTCTTGGTGCCTTCGGGCATGCCGATCCCCGAAACCGCGGCCATTGAGATCGCTGCCAGTGAACTGGCTGAAGTCGAGATCATTGACGCGAACATTACAGATCTGGACATGCTGATCCTGAACAGCATGCACGACGATTCCACCGTGCGCAGTCACGAGGATGCTCTGCTGAAGATCTACTCGCGCCTTCGCCCGGGCAATCCGCCCCAGTTGGAGAAGGCCCGCGAACTGTTCCACGAGAAGTTCTACGATCCCCAACGCTATCGTTTGGGTCGTGTGGGCCGTTTCCGTCTGAACCGCAAGTTCACTCAGGACATCGACGAGAAGGTGCAGGTCCTTCAACCCCAGGACATTCTCAATTCGGTCAAGTACCTGGTGGGCCTGCGCAAGGGCGAAGGCGAAATCGACGACATTGACAACCTTGGTAACCGTCGGGTGCGCACCATCGCTGAACTGGCGGGGGAGGAGTTCCGCAAGGGTCTCCTCAAGCTGCGCCGCACGGCACAGGAACGCATGAACCTTGAGGATCGCGAGAAGATCAAGCCCCGTGAGTTGATCAACTCGAAGACCTTCTCAAGTGCCGTGGACTACTTCTTTGGTCGCTCAGAGCTTTCGCAGGTGGTAGACCAGGCCAATCCACTTAGTCAGCTGGCGCATGAACGCCGTCTGTCGGCCCTGGGCCCGGGCGGTCTGAACCGAAAACGCGCCGGGTTCGATGTGCGTGATGTGCACCTCTCCCACTATGGGCGCTTGTGCCCGATCGAGACCCCGGAAGGGGCCAACATCGGCCTGATCTCGTCCTTGGCCCTGTATTCCAAACTGGACTCCTATGGCTTTCTGACCTCGCCCTATCGCAAGGTAACCAAAGGAACGGTGACCAGCAAAGTCAGCTACCTGCGAGCGGACGAGGAACTTGGCATGGTCATGGTTCCCGCGGACGTGTTGGTGGACGAAAAAGGCAAGATTACCCAAGACCGGGTACTCGCCCGTCGTGACGGGGACAATGTGGAAGTTGCCCCCGAAGAAGTGAACTATGTCGATGTCTCTCCCAAGCAGATCATCGGTATCTCCGCGTCCCTGATTCCGTTCCTGGAGCACGATGACGCCAACCGGGCTCTGATGGGTTCAAACATGCAGCGTCAAGCGGTGCCTCTGGTGATTCCCGAAGTGCCCATCGTTGGGACCGGCATGGAGAAGCTGGTCTGCGAGAATTCGAACATTCACCTTTTCGCTCGCAATGCGGGCACGGTGGAGTACGCCGACAGTCGCGTGATCATCGTTGGCGACGACGAGTATCATCTGACCAAGTTCCGTGGCATGAACGAGCGCACCACCCAGAACCACCGTCCCATGGTGCGTGCGGGTGATGTGGTGCAGAAGGGCGACCTGTTGGCTGATGGCGCTTCCAGTCATCATGGTGAACTGGCACTGGGCAAGAACCTGGTGGTGGCATTCATGCCCTGGGACGGATTCAACTATGAGGATGCCATATTGGTTTCCGAGCGTCTGGTGCGCGACGACGTATTCACTTCGGTGCACATCGAGGAGTACGAGGTTGAAATCCGCGAGACCAAGTTGGGTAAAGAAGAATTCACTCCGGACATTCCCAACGTGGGTGAGGGCGCTCTGGCCAATCTGGACGAGTCCGGCATGATTCGTGTTGGCACCTTTGTGACTGCTGGCGACGTGCTGGTGGGCAAGGTTGCTCCCAAGTCCAAGAGCGAGCTGACTCCAGAGGAGAAACTGCTGCACGCGATCTTTGGCAAGGCCGGCGTTGACGTGAAGAACGCCAGTTTGACCATGCCCCCGGGTACCCGTGGAGTGGTTATCGATGCCCGCAAGTTCTCTCGTCGGGTCAACCTGACGGACGAAGAGCGCGCACAGACTCTGAACGTCATCCGAGACGCGGAAATGAGCTTCCTCTCAGCTCTGCGCGAGAATACTGCAACCATGCTGGCCAAGGTTCAGGAGAGCCTTGCGGTCACGATTCAGGATGACATGACCGGCACTGGGTTCTCTCTTGACGACACTTCGACCTATGACGAACTGCGTCGGGTCAAGGTGCTTTGTCAGCAGGCCGCCGAGGCTGCAGACGAGGGAACGGGGCGCGAAGATTCATTGCGTGCGATTCACGATTCCACCGTCAAGATCGAAGCCCGCGAGGCTGAGAAGAACAAGATCGTCAACCGTCTTAGCCGCGGGGACGAACTTCCCACGGGTGTGCTGGAGATGGTCAAGATCTATGTGGCCACCAAGCGCAACATCTCGGTGGGGGACAAGATGGCTGGTCGCCACGGAAACAAGGGCGTCATCAGCAAGATCTGTCCTATCGAGGACATGCCCTACCTGGATGACGGTCAGCCCGTTGATATCGTGCTCAATCCCCTGGGTGTTCCCAGCCGCATGAACGTTGGCCAGATTCTGGAGACCCACTTGGGCTTTGCAGCGCACAAGCTCGGAATCCGGTGTTATACGCCTGCTTTCGATGGTGCCAAGGAAGAGGAGATTGCGCAGGTCTTGGCAGAGGCCGACTTCCCCACGGACGCCAAGTTCCAGTTGTTTGATGGGCGCTCGGGTGTTGCTTTCGAGCAGAAGGTCACGGTGGGCATCATGTACATGCTCAAGTTGCACCACTTGGTGGACGAGAAAGTGCACGCACGGGCTACTGGCCCTTACAGTTTGATCACCCAACAGCCCCTGGGCGGTAAGGCGCGCTTCGGCGGTCAGCGCTTCGGGGAAATGGAAGTCTGGGCCCTTGAGGCCTATGGCGCCGCGTCGATTCTGCAGGAACTCCTGACTGTCAAGTCGGACGATGTGGACGGTCGCACCAAGATCTACGAATCGATGGTCAAGGGCCTCAATGTTCTGGAACCTGGCACGCCGGTTTCCTTCGAAGTGCTTACCAATGAGATCCGGGGCTTAGGCCTCAATATGCAGCTGCACAAGAAATCCGCAGCAACTCTCTGATCGACCGTATTGCTCAACAGCACCGCACCCCCCCAGCACCGCATTTCCCAGCACTGTACCCCCCAGCACCGTACAAACGAAAAATCTCCCATGGAAGAAGTCAAGTACAGCCGGATCAACGACTACGGCAGCGTGACCATCGCGCTGGCATCCCCAGAGGACATTCGTTCCTGGTCCTACGGTGAGGTCAAGAAGCCTGAGACTATCAACTACCGTACTTATCGTCCGGAACGCGATGGCCTGTTCTGCGAGCGTATCTTTGGCCCCGAAAAGGACTGGGAGTGCTTCTGCGGCAAGTACAAGGGCATCAAGCACAAGGGCATTGTCTGTGATAAGTGCGGGGTCATGATCACTCACAGCCGTGTGCGCCGTAGCCGCATGGGGCACGTGAATCTGGCTGCCTCGGTGACCCACATCTGGTTCTTCAAGGCCATGCCCAGTCGCTTGGGCAACCTGCTGGGGGTCAAGGTCTCCAGTCTTGAGCGCGTGATCTATTTCCAGGACTATATGGTCGTGGACGCGGGTGACACGCCCCTTGAGAAGTACCAGCTGCTGACAGAGGAAGAATACCGCGACAATCGCTCCAAGTACGGCACCGAATTCGAAGCCGAAATGGGGGCTGAGTGCATCAAGAAGATCCTGCGCAAGCTCGATCTGCCCAGTGTGTCCGAGGAACTGCGCGAGGAACTTCAGTCCACCCGCTCAAAGCAGCGCATGAAGGACATCATCAAGCGTCTTCGGACTGTGGAGATGTTGCGTGACTCGGGCAACGAGCCCGACTGGATGGTGTTGGATGTGGTTCCGATCATTCCGCCGGACCTGCGGCCGTTGGTCTTGCTGGATTCCGGCAACTTTGCCACCAGCGATCTGAACGATCTGTATCGTCGGCTGATCAACCGCAACAACCGCCTCAAGAAGCTGATTGATCTGAACGCCCCTGAGGTCATCATACGCAATGAGAAGCGCATGCTGCAGCAGGCTGTCGACGCGTTGTTCGACAACGGGCGCTGTCGTCGTCCCGTGCTCGGCTCCTCGAACCGTCCGCTCAAGTCCCTGACCGACATGATCAAGGGCAAACAGGGACGTTTCCGCGAAAACCTGCTGGGCAAGCGGGTTGATTACAGCGCCCGTTCGGTGATCGTGGTTGGCCCTGAGTTGAATCTCACCCAATGTGGTCTGCCCAAGAAAATCGCTCTGGAACTCTTCCAGCCCTTCATTATCCGGCGCCTCAAGGATCTGGGCCTTGCGGACACAATCAAGTCCGCCAAGCGCATGCTTGAGCGCCGCGAGGGTGAGGTCTGGGACATTCTGGAAGAGGTCACCCGTGACCACCCGGTGATGCTCAACCGCGCGCCGACTCTGCACCGTATGGGCATTCAGGCGTTCGAGCCGGTGCTGATTGAAGGTAACGCGATCCGCCTGCACCCTCTGGTCTGTGGTGGTTTCAACGCGGACTTCGACGGGGACCAGATGGCGGTGCACCTGCCTCTTTCGTTCGAGGCTCAGATTGAAGCCTCGACCTTGATGCTGGCGAGCAACAACATCTTCTCGCCTTCCAATGGCAGCCCTATCATTTCACCTTCCCAGGACATGGTGCTGGGGATCTATTACCTCACAAAGGATCCCTTGACCAGTCGTGAGAACCCCAGGAACTTCTCATCGCGGGCCGAGGTATTCCAGGCGCTCAGTCACGGATCCGTGCGCACTCTCGACGCGATTCGCGTCAAGTTGGCACCCGAATCCCAGGTCAAGTTTGGCAGTAAGGATCTTCCTGTGGATGTGGACAGCGCAGGCAAGGTGCCCTCGGAAGACGGTACTCCGGTCTACGTGGAAACCACTGTGGGACGCATCTTGTTCAACGACATCCTGCCGCCAGGGATGCCCCTCTACAATTACAAGCTCAGCAAGAGTGCCATTCAGGGCTTGATCTCTGATTGCCACCATCTGCTAGGCCGTCAGTCAACTCTGGCACTGCTTGACGACCTCAAGGACTTGGGCTTCAAGGCCGCGACTCGCGCGGGCATGTCTTTTGCTAGCAGCGATATTCGTATCCCCGACACCAAGCCTGTGGTGCTGAAAGAGACCCAGGACGAGATCGACAAGATTGAAAAAGCCTACAACAGGGGTGTGATTACTGAGGGCGAGCGGTACCTCAAGATCATTGATCTGTGGACTCACGCCCGGGAGAAGGTCGGCCTCGACCTGATGGCCGTGTTGAAAGAGGACTTCAACGAGGAGACAGGCTATGTAAACCCGATCTACTGCATGGTGGACTCCGGTGCGCGTGGTTCCGTGGACCAGATCCGTCAGTTGGGCGGTATGCGCGGCCTGATGGCCAAGCCGTCGGGCAAGATCATCGAGACGCCCATCAAGGCCAACTTCCGTGAGGGCTTGAGGGTACTGGAGTACTTCTCCTCTACCCACGGTGCTCGAAAGGGACTGGCTGACACTGCCCTCAAGACCGCCGACGCAGGCTACTTGACTCGCAAGCTGACTGACGTGGCACAGAACGTGGTTGTCACCATGGACGACTGCGGCACCATGGGCTGCGGTGCCAAGTCCATCGTCTACAAGGGTGATCGCGTGGCGGTTTCTCTGGCTCAAGGCATCCGGGGACGGGTGGCTCGGGACACGATCATCGATGTGGTCAACGACGAAGTGGTGGTCCGCGATGGAGAGGCCATCACCCAAGAGATTGCCGAGCGCATTGAGGCCCTGGGCCACGAGCGCATTCGCGTGCGAAACACCTTGACATGCGAGGCTCCTCTCGGGGTCTGCGCCCGTTGCTACGGCATGGACCTGGCACGGGGTCAATTGGCCGAGCGCGGCTTGGCGGTTGGCATCATCGCTGCCCAGTCCATTGGTGAACCGGGCACCCAGCTCACCATGCGGACTTTCCACATTGGTGGTACGGCGAGTCGTTCGGTTGAAGAAACCGAGCGTCGCGCCAAGCGGGATGGCACAGTACGCTTCAACAATCTGCGGGTTGTGACAGCCGACAGCAGCGGCAAGGGCAAAGGCGAGGTGCTGGTTCTCAATCGCAATGGCATGATCACTTTGACCGACGACCGCGACCGCGACATCGATCAGTACGCGATTCCTACCGGTGCATCACTGCAGGTGACTGAGGGCCAGCAGATCTCCGCTGGCGATGTGCTCTGTACCTGGGACCCGCACTCCGTGCCGATCATCTCGGAATTCAAAGGAACCATCCACTTCGAGGACCTTGTGGAGGGCAAGACCCTCAAGATCGAACGGGACGCCCGTCGTAAGACCTCGCGAGCCCAGGTTATTGAGCACAAGGGCGAGTTGCATCCCCAACTGGCCATCAAGGACTCCAAGGGCGAGACCTTGGCGATCTATCCGGTGCCCGAGAAGGCTTACCTGGAAGTTGAAGACCAGGCCAAGATCGGGCAGGGCACCTTGCTGGCAAAGTCTCCGCGGGAAGCCACCGGTACCCAAGACATCACCGGAGGTCTTCCGCGGGTGACCGAACTGTTCGAGGCTCGCCGTCCGAAAGAGCCTGCGGTGATGAGTGAGATCGAAGGTGAGGTGGAACTAGGTGATCGCAAACGCGGCAAGCGCACGATCATTGTGAAGGCCAAGGGTGAGAACGGCGAGGTCATCGAGGAAGCCGAGCACGCCGTGCCCCAGGGCAAGCACCTCAGAGTTCACAAGGGTGACGAGGTCGAAGCTGGCGAAGCGTTGGTAGACGGTCCCCTCTATCCGGATGACATTCTCCGGATTCGTGGCGAAGAAGCTGCCCAGGAGTATCTGCTGGGTGAAATCCAAAACGTCTACCGCAGCCAGTCTGTGGTCATCGACGATAAGCACATTGAAGTCATCCTCTCTCAGATGATGCGCAAGGTGCAGGTTTCTGACCCGGGTGATGCTTCCTTCCTGCCAGGTGCTATCGTGGACCGGCATGCATTCCGTATCGCCAACGAGGCAATGCGTCGCGATAGGCGCAAGCCTGCCACAGGCAACACTCTGTTGTTGGGAGTGACCAAGGCGTCGCTCTCCTCGGATTCTTTCATCTCTGCGGCTTCGTTCCAGGAGACCACCAAGGTATTGACTGAGGCTGCCATTGCAGGCAAGCGCGATTTCCTCGTTGGCCTCAAGGAAAATGTGATCTTGGGACATCTGGTGCCCACGGGCACAGGCTTCCGCGACCACAGTCGTACCCGTGTAAAGAAGAACATCGACTTTGGTGAGATCGGCGGCTTCGGCAGCATCGAGCCCACCGACGATGATATGGCCGCGCTGCTGGCGGGCACGCTGGACCCCATGGTTCCCGCCAGTCCTACTCCGGATCCAGCTGCAGTCCTGGGAATGGGCGCGGCCTCGGCAGGTGCGCCTGCAGGAGGAGGTGGCTTTGATAGTCTTGAGCCCCTGCCCGGCATGGATGTTCTGATGGGCACCGCTGATGCCGGAGAAGTCTCCGGGTCTGCGCCCAGCTCCAGCGATGACCTGGTCCTCAACACAGACCCCTTGGATTCCCCACAGGCGGTTCCAGAGGATGATTCCGAACCGGTACTCCCGGCGGAAATCCCCCCGGCAGTCGCACCTCTGGACACCCCCCCCGAGGCGGAAGAGTCCCCCTCCCCCGATTCTCCGACCCCCGGAGGCCTTGAAACCGGGTCCTGACCCCTTTCCAACCGGGAAGCTGACCGTTGACACTTGACGGCTGGCCCCTGCTCCCTAGAATCTTTGCCCCCAGGTCTGGCAGCCAAGAGCGCAGACCACCCCAAGGCCACCGTCAGGTCGGCCCGCTGGCCCAAGGGTCAGTTTGCCCCATCCATGCCCACGATCAACCAACTCATCCGCAAGGGACGCAAGAAGCCGGTCAACCGGTCCAAGTCCCCTGTTCTCGACACTTGTCCCCACAAGCGTGGGGTCTGTCTGCAGGTCAAGACCCAGACCCCCAAGAAGCCCAACTCAGCTCTGCGAAAGACTGCTCGCGTGCGTCTATCGAATGGCAAGGAGGTCACGGCCTACATTCCTGGTGAGGGCCACAATCTGCAGGAGCACAGCGTGGTCCTGATTCGTGGAGGGCGTGTGCGCGATCTTCCTGGTGTTCGCTACCACATTGTCCGCGGCACCCTTGACACTTCGGGTGTCGACGACCGCAAGGCCGGTCGCTCCAAATACGGCTGCAAGCGTCCCAAGTCCTGATTTTGTGAGCGCCCTGAACTGATCCAGCAAGAGCCTTCAAGTAATGCCCCGTAACTACAAATCAACCGCTGTCCTACAGCGCCCCGACCCCAAGTTCAACTCCATGTTGGCCACCAAGATCATCAACAAGATCATGTTGTCCGGCAAGAAGAGTGTCGCCCAGAAGGTGTTCTATGATGCCCTTGACCTGGCGGCCCAGAAGCTTCCGGATGTGGAGCAGGAGGAGATCTTCACCACGGCTATCGAGAACGCCAAGCCCGCTGTGGAGGTGCGCTCTAAGCGCGTGGGTGGTGCGAACTATCAGATTCCGCGCGAGGTCAAGCGTGCCCGTCAACAGGCATTGGCCATCCGCTGGGTGATCGACAACAGCCGCAAGAAAAAGGGCAAGCCCATGCGCGAACGCCTGGCAGAAGAGTTGGTCGACGCCTACAACGGCACCGGCGCTTCGGTGCAGTGGAAAGAAAATGTGCACAAGATGGCGGACGCCAACAAGGCCTACGCGCACTTCGGTCGCTAGGTCGTCTGAGCGACCTTGAGTTCAAGGCCTTGGCGAGTGGCGCCTTTCGTTCAGAGCCTAAACGCAGCAAGCCCCACACTGTGGGGCTTGCTGCGTTTAGGCGCTGATCAGGGCCTGAGGTCCCGAGGCCCTGTGTCTCAATTTGAAAGGTGTCGTGTCTCAAATTTAGAAGGTGCATCAAAGCGGGACACATCGTCGGAGAATTGTGATCAAGAGGATTGCACGGGAGTGAGATCTGGAATTTGCCACTCACGCTAGTGCCTCCTTCTAGCCCCTACCGATCGTTCAGTAGGTATGTCGGGTGGACTGAATGTCTCAGAATGAGAACATCTCTCTAGAATGACTATTCCTTGAGTAATTGCCGTAGCGTGATGTCTGAGGCCTAAAGCGATCGAGGCTTCACCCTCTCATTAGCAACCGTTCGTTAACCCCACTTTTTGGTTGTCTCAAGATGAGAAGACTCATTCAAGAACTCGCCCTGCTGGTCGGCGTTGCAGTAGCTCCCCAAGGCCTCGCTCAGGACGCCAACGACCCTGGCATTCTGGACCCCATGTTCTCTGCCATGGTTGGCAGCGATGTGCGCATTCCCCACACCGATCAGGCTGCTGGTGGCCAGCAACTGAATTTGATCGGTCCTGTCGTTGAGCAGGATGCAGAGGGTCAGCTCAGCATGATGGGCCATCCGATTGTCCTGGTAGAGAGTCCTAACGAGGGGCTCTGCCGCGCAGTGAAAGAACTGGAGGAGTTTGCGGACGATGGCGATTCTGCAGGGATGCTGCTTGCAGCGGAGGAGTTGGAAGCGATTCTGCTCGGCACCACCCAGGGCCGCATCTACGACGGCTTTCCCATGCTGAATTACAACCAGGGCGGTGTGGCCCCCGGTCAGGTTCCCGGCGAGTACAAAATGAAGGTTCTGACCAACACCGGTCTGACTGAGCCCGGCATGGACGGACGGCCGCGAGCGATCTGGGAGGTGGATGTGAACTTCCTTTGGTATGACAGCCAATTCGACAGCGACACATTCCTGCTGCGGGTTCCCGTCGATGCCCATGCACTCGACACCCTGCGCGTCAACTTCCGCATCTATTCCCTGGTGCGCGAGGACTTTTCGCCCACGGGTGTTGTAATGGATCATCGCATTCCGGGCAGTGTCCAGTTTCCCTTCAAAGGACTCGACTCGGTCTGGACACAGATTGGCACCGACTCGGTCACAGAGTTGACCGTGGCGTTTCCACCCCTTTCCCTGTAACGGGGGGTCTACACCTGGGGCTGGCGCGAGCATCCGCCGCGCATTCAGTTCCTTCAGCCGATCTTTGAGATGATCAATGCCCACACGGGCAGTGTGCAACTGGATCCCCAGGGGGAGAGCTACGCAACCCGCAATCGGGGCCTGTCCATCGCGGGCATAGGCGCCGCAGCACCCGAAATGAAGCTCCACACGGTGGCCCAGGCTGTGCTTGCTGGAGCAAGCCCGCTGCAGGTGCTGGGGATGCTGGAGGACGAGCAAGTCGCTCCACGGGGCGTTCTTGATGACTGGTGCGATTTGCTGGAGGACCAGCGCGCGCTGCCGCCTGAAGCGTGGGATGTCCTGGCCGCCGAGGGCATCGATCAGGACTCATTCGGTCCCTATGACTTCGTCAGCGTCTATCTCAACAACGAGATGTATGGGGAAGGCCCCAGAGGCGACCGCATCCGTGGATGGGACCAGAGTGATTCCCTCAGGGTCAAGCTGATCAACCTCGATGAGCACAGCCACTACTACCGCCTGGTGGACTTCGGCCCGAAGCTGCACGATGACATCCGTTCGAACTTCTCATCTGGCTCCCACAGTTTCGAGATCATGAGCATCAAGCCCGCTTATGGGGCACCTAAAGTGGCCGAGATGCAGTGGCGCGCGGGATGGGGTTTTCGGCCCCACTACGATGTAATTCAGCAACCAGATGTCTTTCCCCGTCCGGTAGATGAAGAACGCCTGAGTCCCTACTTGGACGGTCACGGCCATGTGCGCCTTGGCTACCAGTACTCAACTGCAGCCCGCGGGGGCGACTTTCGATTCAATCCTCCACCGTTCATTATCGGTAGCACGGCTCATCCGAGTCCTTCGCGATTGAGAGAGGGCGATGGCACACAGGGCCTTGTGATCGGTCAGATGACCGAGGGGTACGGCGTGGCCAAAATGTGCTCCCACCGGCAGCACCCGCTAGGGTCGTTCTGTGAGAGCGATATCTCCGCTTTCAATCCGTACGGGGCCAAGAACATCGACACGGATGGGGACGGCAACCCCGACGTGCTTTGGTTTCCGCCCTTCCTGCGCAATCCGAACCCTGCCGGAGGTGACATCATCCCGCCAACCGGTGCCTGGAAGACGTTCCTTTGGATCAATCCGGCCAATGGCACCCTGTTCATTGATCCGGCCAATCCTGGCGCGGGCTATTGGGCCGACTTGACCTATGCCCATGGGCGCCCGGTTCCAGCCATGGGGGATATCAGTGCCGAGATCGAAGCCCCGCGGGCATCGGGTCAGGTTTTCTACCAGTTCGACGATTTGTTCCACGACAACGCCATATTCTCGCCCCACCCGACTTCGTCCGAACCTGTGCGCGATCGTTAGGACGCGCATCGGGGGCGAGAGAGAGGAGAGCCCCAAAACCATGAGAGAAGACCATATTTCTGCAATCTTCTTGCCCAATTGGTACCACCGACCGGGTGCGCAGTACGACCAAGCACTGGGGCGAGTACTTTGGCTGGGCCTGACACTGGTACTGTTGTTCGCGACCTGAAGGTTGCCAGACGTTCCTGGCCGCGAGACTAGTCTCGCAAACGCTCCATGCGCGCCCTGTAACGGCGTTCTAGACGGGTGTGCCGATTGTCATCGTGGTCCACACGCCTACCATCGATGTACGAGTTAGGAGATGCATTGGGATCGGTGTATCCTGATCCGTTCTTCTGGAACTTGCCTCTATGCGCCGCCCCCATGTCCTCATCCTGCGTGATCCACGCGAGAGCGCGGCCAAGTGCAGCTTGACGCCTCTGAGGGGGATGCCCGGGATTGAGTTCCGTTGCTTCGATCCCCAGGCAAGGGTGCCGGCAGAGGATCGTGTGCTGTTGCATCCGGACGGAGAAGAGATCTCCGCGGCGGACAGGGGCCGTGACCTGCTCGTGCTCGACAGCAACTGGCGGCGGCTGCCCAAGTTGGTGGCAAGCCTTGAGGGCCAGCCCCTGTTGCGCCGCCTGCCTCCCCTGCGCACTGCCTATCCCAGGCGCAGTCGCATCCATTCCGACCCGCCAGACGGCCTGGCTTCGGTGGAGGCTCTCTGGGCGGCCCTTGCCCTGCTGGGGGACTCCCGTCCGGAGTTGCTCGCGGGCTATCATTTTCGCGAGGCTTTCCTGGACCTGAATCCTGGCCTGCGAGCACTGCTGGAATCCCCAGCGGGAGGGACCTGGCCATGGGAACCGAGCTGATCCGCAACATCGGCATCGCCGCGCACATTGATGCGGGCAAGACCACCGTGGCCGAGCGCATCCTGGTGGAGACCGGCATCGAAAGGCACATGGGCCGGGTGGAGGATGGCACCACCACCCTGGACTTCTTGGCGCCCGAGCGTGAGCGGGGCATCACGATTGTCTCCGCTTGCACTCATGTTCCCTGGGGCGACCATGGGATCAACTTGATCGATACCCCAGGCCATGTGGACTTCACCCTGGAAGTTCAGCGTTGCATGCGCGTCCTCGATGGGGGAGTGCTGGTCCTTGACGCAGGAAGCGGCGTGCAGGCCCAGACCGAAACCGTTTGGCGTCAGATGCAGCGCCAGGGGGTGGCGGCTTTGGCGTTGATCAACAAGTGTGACCTGCCCGGGGTTGATCCGCTCGCCGCCGTTTGTTCTTTGGAGCAGCGCCTGGGCGCGCGAACGCTCTTGCTTCAATACCCCCAGATGGGGCCGGAAGGGTTGACCTCACTATTGGATCTGGTCAACCGCCAGTACCTGACCTGGGATGGGCCCGAGGCGGTTGCCGGTCCTGTTCCCAAGGAACTCCACGATGAGACGGAGGTCCTGCGTAGCGAGCTGGTTGATCAGATCACTGACCTGGACGAGGAGTTCATGGGGCAGATCCTGGCTGACGAACGAGCCTCTCCCGAACAATTGCGTGCAGCTATTGCCCGGGTGACCCGTGCAGGGAAGGGCCTGCCCGTTGTCTTTGGGTCGGGCTTGAGCGGTGCGGGCATCGGCTGGCTGCTGGACGGGATCTGTTCCTATTTGCCCAGTCCCGGTGAGCGCGTGCATTGGACCGCGACCAAAGGGGATCCTTACTTGTTTCCGGCCCCGGATCCCGAGGCACCCCTGAGCGCCATGCTCTTCAAGTTTCAGGACCATGGCACTGATGAACTGGCTTTCCTGCGCATCTACGGCGGCACCCTGCATCCGGGAGATCTCGTGCTCAACTCCCGCACCGGTGAACACGAGCAGGTTCAGACCCTGGCCCGCATCCACGCGGAGCACGGGGAGGACTTGGCTTCCGCCGGGCCCGGTCAGATCGTTGGGGCTACCGGGTTCAACGCAAGCGCCACCGGTGACACCCTCTGCGATCCGACTCAGCCTCTCCAGATGCAGGTATTGCCGCCCCCCGCTGCAGTCATCCAGTGCATTCTGGAGCCCAGGCAGGATGCTGACCGGGAGGCCCTGGTCACGGCTCTTGCGCGCCTGGTGCATCAGGATGCCTCCTTGTTTGCCCACGAGGGGCCCAGCCCCGGCCAATGGACTCTGGAGGGCATGGGTGAACTGCACCTGGAGATCCTGGTGGGGCGTCTGACTCAGGCCAGCGGGGTCGAGCCCCTGGTGGGCAAGCCCAGGGTCACCTACTTGGAGACTGTCGTGGGAGAGGCAGCGGGGACGGGCAAGATCGAGCGCACTCTGGCGGGGGAACTCAACTTCGGAGCAGTAGAACTGGCGGTCATGCCCCGCCCCAGGACCTGGGTCCTGACCTGCTTGGGGGAGGGCGAGGGCCCGGAGGTAACCCTTCAGCCCGATACTTCCATGCCGGCGCTCGGGCAGGATGCCCTCATGAGTCCTTCAGGTGCGGTTGGTCCCAATCCTGTGCCCGAGATTCTCTTTGGTCCGTCATGCTCGATACCCACCGAGATGAGGTCTGCGGTGGAAGCCGCGCTCAGGGGGGAGGTCCAGAGCGGTCCCCGCTGCGGTATGCCCCTGGCGGGCCTCGGGATTACGGTGGTGGGCGGGGATTCGCGCCCTGGAGCGGATTCGGAAGCCGCTTTCGCCCAGGCCGCGATTGTTGCCCTGCGGGATGCCCTGAGCCAGCTTGATGTCTCGGTCTTGGAGCCCACCATGTCCTTTGAAGTCGAGGTTCGGAAGGAGTTCGCATCTGCGGTGACCGCGGATCTCAGGGGCCGTGGGGCCAGTCTGGAGGGGTTCCGAGGGGAGGGGGCCTCGCGGGTGCTCTGGGGCATGGTGCCCCTGCACTCCATGCTGGGCTACGCTACAGGGGTGCGCTCGATTTCCCAGGGAAATGCCACCTGCTCCCTGCGTCCCAGGGGCCAGCGGGTCCTGAGCTCTGAGGACCTTGAGGCCCGGGGCCTGCTCTTCGGCTGAGGGCCCCCTGGGGGGGCCAGCTCGGAGGGGCAGTGGCAGCCCCGGGGAGGGCTTGCGTCCGTCATTCCTCCAGCCCAAGAATCTGCCCAGAATGTGCCCCTGGGGCGTTGACGGTGCCCCATCCCGGGCGTACTCTCTTCGGCCCTTTCAATCCTGAGGCCTGTCCCCAGGTGCGTGAGTCATACCGGAACCCCAGTTCCGGACCCCAGTCAGAACCCCGTCCCCAAGGGGGAGCGCAGGATGTGCGCCCCACCCAGCAGAACGCATGAGCGAGAAGATCCAGATCCGTATGGAAGCCTACGATCACGAGGCGCTAGACCAGTCAGGCGTCGAGATCGTCGACACGGCCAAGCGCACCGGCGCACGGGTCACTGGTCCGATTCCGCTGCCAACGAGAATCGAGCGCTACACCGTTCTGCGCTCACCGTTCATCGACAAGAAGTCCCGCGAGCAGTTTGAGATCCGCACGCATAAGCGTCTGATCTACATCTCCGAGCCCACACCTCAAACCATCGATTCCCTCTCCAGTCTGAATTTGCCCGCGGGTGTCGACATCCGTATCAAAGCCTGAGCAGGACGAGCTGGCTGCGGCCCTCCAGCTCAATTTCAATCAACCCCGGCACATTGCCGGTGGTTATTGCTGCGCTCCCCAGCGTGGTACCCAACGGCCTTCTGGCCACCCCAACCGTCCCCACCTTTTTTTCTTTGCGGTTTTCGACTCCTGCGGTCAGCCGCGCGGAGATTTCAATCGAGGGGGACAATTTTCACAACCATCAACGACCGCCGCGTGGCCAGGCGTCAACCCTTCGGGGTAGCCCTGGTCGAACCGGCCCTTCCTAGAGGACTCAAGGATCATGACGCTGATTCTAGGGCGTAAAAAAGGCATGACACAACTGTTCGCTGAGGACGGTACAGCTACCGGCTGCACCGTCGTCGAAGCGGGCCCTTGCACAGTCATGCAACTGCGCACGCAAGAGAAGAACGGCTATTCAGCTGTTCAGCTTGGATTTGAGGATGTTCGCGACAAGGTTGCCAGCAAGCCCCGTCGTGGGCAGGCAGCCCAAGTCGGCACGGCTCCCAAGCGCTTTCTGCGCGAGGACCGTCTCCTAGATGACTCCGATCTGGAAGTAGGGGCCGCCATCACGGTGGAAGCCTTCGACTGCGGCCAGCTTGTTGACGTAATAGGAACCTCCCGCGGCCGGGGCTTCTCGGGAACCATCCGTCGTCACGGTTTCGCCCGGGGACCCAAGACACACGGTTCAAAGAACTACCGCAAGCCGGGTTCGATTGGCTGCTCGGCCTATCCCGCGCGCGTGTTCAAGGGCAAGCGCAGTTCGGGCCACTTCGGTGCCAAGCGTATCACGACCAAGAACCTTGAGATCTTGCGCATCGACACCGAGCGCAACCTCTTGTTCATCAAGGGCGCTGTGCCGGGACCCCGAAACGGGTTCGTATCGGTGCAAACCGCCAAGACCGGAGTCAAGAAGGGCTAATTCCATGCAGGTCAAGAGCTATCAAGCAGGCAATGTCGGCACCGTCGAGTTTGACGAAGGCCCCTTCGGAGGCAAGGTCCTCTACCGTACCCTCAAGGATGCGGTCCTGATGTATCAGGCCAACAAGCGACAGGGCAACGCCAGCACCAAAGGGCGCGCCCAGGTCCAGGGCACCAACAAGAAGCCTTACAAGCAGAAACATACGGGCCGCGCCCGGGCAGGTGACGTGAAGTCGCCCATCTGGCGCGGTGGTGGAACAGTCTTCGGCCCCAAGCGTCGGGACTTCAGCTACCAGATGCCCACCAAGGCCCGTCGGGTCGCCCTGCGCTCGGCGCTTGCCGGCAAATTGGCCGACGACGAAGTGGTGGTCGCTGACCTCGGTGGGTTCGACAATCCCTCCTCCAAGGCCGCCCGCAAGGTGCTGGCGGATCTGGGCAGCCCGCGCCGCGCGTGCGTTGTGATCGGACAGGCCAATGACGCTCTCTATCGTTCCTTCAGGAACTTCCCTGGGGTCCATGTGCGGGTTTCTAGTGATCTATGTGCCATGGACGTGATCAACGGTGGCCTGATCATCGCCGAGGGTTCCGCTCTCGAGCAACTCGCCCAACGGGTGGGCACCACAGGAGGTGACGCATGACTTCAATGGAACGTTTCTACCGTCTCACCAGCCGCCCGATCTTGACCGAGAAGGGCAGTGACGACATGGGTCGTCGTAACGCCTATCACTTCCGCGTCCCTACTGATGCCGGCAAGGTGGAGATCCGCCAAGCCGTGGAGAAGGTCTTCGACGTGAAGGTCAGAGCAGTCAATACCTCCAGCGTGCGTGGCAAGGAGCGTCGCCGTGGATGGGCCCGAGGCAAGCGCCCCGACTGGAAGAAGGCGATGGTCGTCTTGCATCCCGATCACACTTTGGACCTCTTCTAGCAGACTCCTACAGCAAGGCAATCATCAGCACCTAGAGCAAATCCCATGGGCATCCGCAAATACAAGCCAACATCACCGGGCCGTCGTAACGGCACCGTGCTGGACTACGCAGAGATCACCTGCACCAAGCCAGAGAAGTCACTTCTGCGTCCACTCAAGAAGACCGGTGGTCGTAACAATCGCGGTCGGATCACGGTTCGCTTCCGTGGCGGTGGCAACAAGCGCCGCTATCGTCTGATCGATTGGAAGCGCAACAAGGACGGTGTTCCTGCTCGCGTGGTCACCATCGAGTACGATCCCAACCGCTCCTGCTTCATCGCCAAGCTGCACTACGCTGATGGCGAGAAGAGTTACATCCTTTGTCCATTGGGCATGGAGGTCGGGCAGACCGTAACCAACGGTCCTGGATCCGAGCCCTTGCCTGGCAACGCCATGGCTCTGGAGGACATTCCCCTGGGCGTGACAATTCACAACATCGAGATGACCCCCGGTCGCGGCGGCCAGATTTGCCGTTCAGCGGGCTGTGGTGCTCAGCTCCAGGCTCGGGAAGGCAAGTACGCATTGATCCTGATGCCCTCCGGCGAGCTGCGCAAGGTCCACGCCACCTGTCGTGCCACCATTGGCCGCTTGGGCAACACCGACCATCAGAACGTCAAGCTCGGCAAAGCGGGGCGCAAGCGCCATCGGGGCCGTCGTCCCCATGTGCGCGGTACTGCCATGAACCCGGTTGATCACCCCATGGGTGGTGGTGAAGGGCGTACAGCTGGTGGGCGGCATCCCTGCTCTCCCACGGCGGTTCTCGCCAAGGGCGGTCGCACCCGCAGTCGGAGCAATCCCAGCAACCCATTCATTATTCGAGGCCGTAAGAAGCGCTGACCTGACCGGTCACTCGAACTCTCCAACAGACACACAGCGAGCACACGAACAAGCCAGAACAATATGGGACGCAGCATCAAGAAAGGACCGTTCATCGATCCCAGCGTGGCCAAGAAGGTCGCCGCCATGGAGGCTTCGGGCAAGAAGAGCCCGATCACCACCTGGGCCCGAGCCAGCACGATCTTGCCCGAATACGTGGGCATCGAGTTCATGGTTCACGACGGCCGCAGGCATGTGAAGGTTGCAGTAACCGAGGACATGGTTGGGCATCGCTTGGGCGAGTTTGCCGTGACACGCACCTTTCGTGGACACACCAACAAGAAGGAGGGCCTGAAGGTCGGCCATTAGGCTCGAAATCCTAGAAGGATGATTTCATGAGTGAAGCAACTACTGAAGCAACCAGCTTCCGAGCCAAGCACCGCTACGCGCGCATCACCCAGCGCAAGGCACGCTTTGTAGCGGACCTGATCCGGGGCCGGGACTGCAACGAGGTCCTGGACCTCCTGGAGTTCTCTCCCCTGCGCGCGGCTTCCTTCTACAAGAGGGTCGTGACTTCCGCCATGTCCAACGCCGCCCAGGACGAACAGGTCAATGTGAACCGCCTCTATGTTTGTGATGTGCGAGCCGATGACGGCCCCATGTTGCAAAACCGTTTGCGCTGGCGTCCCGGCCCCCAGGGTCGCGCCATGCCTTTTGCCAAGAAGACCAGCCACCTGACAGTGATCGTCAAGGAGCGCCCCCTCGAGGGCTGAGCCCCTCACCGGGCTATCAAAGTATGGGACAAAAAATCCACCCCACCGGTTACCGCCTCGGCATCATCGAGCCGTGGTCATCCCGATGGTTCTGCCGCAAAGAGGACTTTGCCAGGAACCTTCTTCAGGATCGAGAAGTACGCGCACATGTGCTCAAGGAGTATGGCTCCGCAGGCATCCCGCGCATCGAAGTCGAGCGCACCCCCGAAGCGGTCAACGTGGTGATCTACACAGCCCGTCCCGGCGTGCTTGTCGGTCGCAAGGGTATCAAGATCGACCAGCTCAAGGCCGAGCTGCAAGTGATCGTGGGCTTGACGGTGCACCTGACGATCCACGAGATCAAGCGTCCGGAACTCTCTGCGGGCTTGGTGGCTGATGTGGTCGCCGACCAGTTGCGCCGCCGCATGGCATTTCGGCGTGCAGTCAAGAAAGCGGTTCAGACCTCCATGCAAGCCGGAGCCCTGGGCGTAAAGGTCGAGATCAATGGTCGCTTGGGGGGCGCTGAAATGGCGCGTACCCTGACCGAGCGCGAAGGTCGCGTGCCCCTTTCAACTCTTCAGGCCAACGTGGAGTACGGCACCGCTGCCGCCAAGACCACCTATGGCATCGTAGGGGTCAAGGTCTGGATCTACAAAGGGGACATTGACCGTGGCCAGAAGATCAACCACCGCACTGTATCTGCCGCCGCTGGCCGAGCGGAGCGGGGAGGCCCTCGCCGTCGTCGTCGTCGCTCGAGTTCCCCTCGCTGAATGACTTCCAAGAGAATTACCCAGCGTTTCTGAACCAATCAACTTTCACGAGTAGCCAACAAAACAACCATGGCCTATCTGCCCAACAAAGTGAAGCATCGCAAGGTGCACCGTGGTCGCCTCAAGGGTTTTGCCACCCGTGGCAACCGCGTGGTCTTCGGCGAGTGGGGACTGCAGTCCCTGGACGCTGCTTGGATCACCGGACGCCAATTAGAGGCCAGCCGTGTCGCGGCCAACCGGGTCTTGAAAGGCGCCACCAAGATCTGGATCCGAATTTTCCCGGACAAGCCGATCTCCTCCAAGCCTGCTGAGACCCGAATGGGTAAGGGCAAGGGCGATGTGGAGTTCTGGGCAGCCGCAGTGCGACCCGGTCAGATCCTGTTCGAAGTGGGAAACATTCCCGAGGTCAAGGCAAAGCTTGCGTTCAAGCGAGTAGCACACAAGCTGCCCATCAAAGTGCGCATGGTGCGTCGTCTGCACACGGTCTGAGTATTCCCGAGCAAGTCACATCCAAGTAAGCCCCCCAATATCATGAAGATTGAAGAAGTGCGCAGCAAGAAGGACGCCGAGCTTGAGTTCGACCTGGCAAGTCTGAACAAAGAACTCCACGACCTGCGCTTCAAATCAGCCACAGGCAACATGCAGAGCCCATCCAGCATCCGTATGGTCCGCCGATCCGTTGCACGCATCAAGACGGTCATGGCCGAGCGAGTCCAAGGCATTCGAGATCAGGAGCCCCAGCAATGACAGATTCCCGCAATAGCCGTCGCACCCTGCAAGGGGTTGTGGTCGGTGCGTCCGCCAGCAAGACGCTGACCGTGCGCATCGAGCGCCTCGTGCGACATCCCAAGTACGGCAAGTACATCCGCAAGCACAGTCAAGTGCATGCTCACGACGAGAACAGCGAGGCAATGGTAGAGGACATCGTTGAGTTGATGGCTTGTCGCCCCATGTCCAAGCTCAAGCGCTGGCGCCTGGTGCGCGTGGTTCGCCGCCCGGACACAGCTGAATTGGTCGAGGCCATCGGTGAGCAATTGCCCCCCCCGGCTCCCGAAGTCCCCGAGATCAGTACCTCCAGTGCTGAGGAAGGCTCGTCATGATTCAAATGCAAACCTACCTGGACGTGGCAGACAATACTGGTGCCAAGGAAGTTCAGTGCATCAAAGTCCTTGGCGGAACTCACCGCCGCTACGCTAGCCTGGGCGATGTCATCGTCGGCTCGGTCAAGAAGGCGATCCCCGGCTCAGAGGTGCGTACCGGCACTGTGGTCAAGGGCGTGATCGTGCGAGTCAAGCACAATATCCGTCGTAACGACGGGTCCTATGTGCGTTTTGACCGCAATGCCCTGGTGCTGGTCGATGCCGAAGGGAACCCAAGAGGCACCCGTATTTTCGGTGCCGTGGCTCGCGAACTGCGCGAGCGCAGCTTCATGAAGATTGTTTCCCTGGCCGAGGAGGTCATCTGATGAAACTACGCAAAGGAGACGATGTCATCGTCATTGCTGGTAACGACAAGGGGCATACGGGTGAGGTTGTCAATGTGGATCGCCAGCGCAATCGCGTGCTGATCTCGGGCGTCAACCTGCGTACCAAGCACAAGAAACCTACTCAGCAGACCCCCCAGGGTGAGCGCATCCAAGAAGAAGTTCCCATCCATGCCAGCAATGTAATGCTGGTTGATCCCGCTACCGGCAAGGGAACCCGTAAGCGTCCCGCCCAGGGCTGAATAGCTGTTTGGAAATGCTGCTTCTCGGCAAGCGGCAAAGGAGTAACCGATGACCCAACGTCTCAAAGAAAAGTACAACAGCGAGATCCTGCCTTCTCTGAAGGAGCGCTTCTCGATTGGTAATGACCTTGCCGTCCCCAAGCTGGAGAAGATTGTGATCAACATGGGCGTAAACGGCGCCGCAGAGAACAAGTCCCGTGTGGATGCGGCCGCCCGTAACATGTCCCAGATCGCTGGTCAAAAGCCTACTGTGCGGCTTGCCAAGCATGCCATTGCTGGCTTCAAGTTGCGCGAGGGCATGCCCATCGGCTGCGCCGTGACCCTGCGCCGGGAACGAATGTGGGAATTTGCCGACCGCTTGATTTCCGTGGTGCTGCCTCGTATCCGTGACTTCCGCGGGGTCAAGGCCAAGCTCGACGGCCGTGGAAACTACACTCTCGGCCTGGGAGAGCAGTCTGTCTTCCCCGAGATCAATTTTGATCAGATCGAGTTCACCCAGGGCATGGATGTGACCTTCGTGACCAGCGCCCAGAATGACGAGCAGGGTTACGCCCTCCTCCAACAGATGGGTATGCCTTTCATTGACAAGGATGCCGACAGCAACAAGTAAGTCCTGCCCAGTAACTCCAACCTACCCCTGACCAAGCCAGCCCAATTCTGAATCCCCATGGCTAAGACCTCACTGATCAACAAGAGCAAGCGTACCCCCAAGTACAAGGTGCGAGCCTATACGCGTTGCAACTTTTGCGGCAGATCGCGCGCCGTCTACCGCAAGTTCGGCATTTGCCGGATCTGCCTGCGTGAAGCTGCTCACAAGGGCGAAATCCCTGGAATGCGGAAGGCCTCTTGGTAAACGGAGAATTTCAATCATGATGACCGACCCTATTGCTGACATGTTGACGCGCATTCGAAATGCGAATCGTATCGGCCAATCCAAAGTCCAGATGCCTGCTTCGAAAATGCGCGTCGGGATCGCACAGGTTCTGAAGGACGAGGGCTTCGTGCACAGCTACACGGTTGAGCCCGCTAGTCCTGGAAGTACATTGAACATCAAGCTGAAGTACGGCATTGATGGAGAGACTGTTATCCGTTCCATTGACCGCATTAGTAAGCCTGGCTGTCGGGTTTACACTGGAGTTGCCGAACTCAAGCCGATCCTGCGTGGCCAGGGCATCCGAGTTCTGTCCACTCCCCGCGGTATTATTTCGGACCGTAAGGCCCGTGAAGAAAATGTCGGGGGCGAAGTCCTCGCCGAGGTGTGTTGAGCCATGTCTAGAGTCGGTAAAGCCCCTATTTCCATTCCCAGCGGAGTCTCGGTCGACCTCAAGGCGACCCAGGTCTCGGTTAAGGGTCCCAAGGGCAATCTCACCATGCCCCTGCGGAGCGAGGTAAAAGTGAGTGTCGAAGGAGAGACCGTGCAGGTCTCCGTCACGGGCGTCGGCAGCGATCGATTTGCTCGTGCCATGCATGGCACCACCCGCGCCCTGATTGCCAACATGGTCATCGGCGTCACCGCTGGCTTCGAGAAGAAGCTCGACATCATTGGGGTGGGTTGGAATGCAAAGACCCAGGGCAAGAACTTGACCCTCAATATCGGCTTCTGCCATCCAGTGGAGTTCACCATGCCCGACGGCGTTGAGGTTGAGACCCCTGGGCCCAACCAGATCATCTTGAGGGGTGCAGACCGCCAGGCCGTGGGCCAAATGGCGGCCATCATTCGCAAGGTTCGTCCCCCCGAGCCCTACAAGGGCAAAGGCATTCGTTACAGCGGCGAGTACGTTCGTCGCAAGGCCGGTAAGAGCTTCGGTACCTGATCATGTTGAAGTCCCAATCAATCGCCGCCAATCGGCGCACCAAGCGCCGTGCTCAGCACGTGCGCAACCGGATTCGCCGCGAGTCCGATCGCCTGCGCCTGTCCGTGCACCGCACCGACAAGCATTTCTCTGCCCAGGTGATCGATGACAAGCAGGGCCGTACGCTCTGCGCTGTCACCAGTACTGCCAAGACCATGGGGGATTCCCTTGCGGGCAAGACCAAGCTCGAGTGTGCCGCCATCATGGGTGCGGAGCTCGCCCGTCTGGCCAAAGATGCTGGCGTTGAGGTGGTCATATTCGATCGCGGATCCTTCACCTATCACGGACGCATCAAGGCCTTTGCTGAAGCCGCCAGGGAGGGTGGTCTCAAGTTCTAATTATGAAACCTCGTACTGAATACATCGACCACAGCACTGTGGAAGAGTTGCAGAACATCAACGAACAGTTGCTCAGCGTCAACCGTTGCGCAGCAACCATGAAAGGTGGTCGACGCTTTTCCTTCGCCGCTCTGGTGGTTGTGGGAGACCGTGCCGGTCACGTGGGCTACGGCTTCTCAAAGGCGCGGCAAGTTCCAAATGCCATCGAGAAAGCTGGCAAGGACGGTCGGAAGCACATTCAGATCGTGCCCGTCACCAAGGATGGGTCTATTCCTCATGAGGTGGTTGGCGAGTTCTGCGCTGCACGCGTCAAGCTGATCCCTGCTTCCAGCGGTACGGGCATTATCGCTGGTGCCTCTGTGCGGGCCGTGGCGGAGATGGCCGGCATCCACAATCTACTTACCAAGTCCCTGGGGTCCACCAACCCAGTCAACCTAGTCAAGGCCACCTTGCACGCACTCTCCCAACTGCGGACCCCCGAAGAGGTGGCCGAGTTGCGTGGTGTCGAACTCTAGAGCGCGGAATTTTTCAGCATAGGATCGGAGTCAATATCATGGATCTCAAGACAGTTCTCTCGAAGGGTAATCCCTACACCAAGAGCAAGCGCATCGGTCGAGGCATCGGTTCCGGTAGCGGCAAGACTTCTGGTCGTGGTCACAAGGGACGTGGTGCCCGATCTGGCGCCAGTCGTCGACCCGGATACGAGGGTGGTCAGATGCCCATCTACAGGCGTGTGCCCAAGCGTGGCTTTACTAATGCCCGCTTCCGTACGGAGTACACCATCATCAACGTGGATCTCTTGAACCACTTCGATGATGGAGCCACGGTTGACCTGTCCGCTGTGCTTGAAGCTGGTCTGGTCAGCATCAATACGCCGCTCTTCAAGGTCTTGGGCAACGGGGAACTGACCACCAAGCTGACCGTCAAGGCTGACAAGTGCTCGGCAAGTGCCCAGGCCAAGATCGAGGCCGCGGGAGGAACCGTGGTCTTGCCTGCCGGCGCCAATGCTCCCACTCGTTCTGCTGCCGCTAAGCCCACGGTCGAGAAGCCCAAGGCCGAGAAGCCCAAGGCCGAGAAGCCCAAGGCCGAGAAGCCCAAGGCCGAGAAGCCCAAGGCCGATGAGCCCAAGGCCGAGAAGCCCAAGGCCGAGAAGCCCAAGGCCGAGAAGCCGAAGGCCGAGAAGCCGAAGGCCGATGAGCCCAAGGCCGATGAGCCCACAAGTTCCGACGATTCTGGTTCTGAGGAGCCTACGCCCGACGAGTCCGACTCCTAACCCCCAGCATCCACCGTGGAAAAAGGCTTTCTTCAACTCTTCCGGATTCCGGAAACACGCCAGCGCATCTTCAGGACCCTCGGGCTCTTGATCTGCTACCGGCTAGGGTTCCAGATTCCGATCCCCGGCATGAGTCCGAAGTTCTTGGAGCAGACCGGCGACCAGGGCATCTTCGGTCTCTTGTCTGCCCTCTCCGGTGGCGCGATCGGCCAAACCACCATTTTCGCTCTAGGCATCATGCCTTTCATTTCGGCCAGCATCATCTTCTCAATGCTGACCAAGGTGTCTCCGGCCCTTGAAGCGGTGGCCAAGGAGGGCGCCGCTGGTCAAAAGAAGATCAACCAGTGGACTCGTCTGGCAACGGTGCCCATCGCACTGGTCCAGGCGATTTTCATTTACACCGGTGTCTTCCTGCCCGCTCGGGCCACCATGGTGGACCCCAGTATGTCAGGCAACCCCGTGGCCTTGTTCTTCATCGTCACTATGGCGCTCCTGGCGGGCGCCATGCTGGTCATGTGGATTGGTGAGTTGATTACTGAGTATGGCGTGGGTAACGGTGCCTCTCTGATCATCATGGCGGGAATCATCGCTAGCCTGCCCTCGAGTCTCTGGTCTATCAAGGACAGCCCCGACTTCTGGCAGGTGATCCTGTTCCTGTCCGCTGTCTGGATGATTACTATTTTCGCGGTGGTCTTCATGCACAAGGGCGCCCGCCGCATTCCGATCCAGTACGCTCGGTTGACCCGCGGCCGGAGGGTTTACGGAGGCCAGCGCCACTACCTGCCGATCAAGGTCAACATGGCGGGCGTGATGCCCATCATCTTTGCCTCGGTTTTGTTCGTGATTCCCGGGGTGCTCTTCCAGTGGCTAGGTTGGTCCACCTTGCAAAACGCCTTCCAGGACCAGACGGGCTTCATCTATGTGACGGTTTATCTTGTACTGATTTTCTCCTTCTGCTTCTTCTGGAACCGGCTGATGTTCCAGCCCGAGGAGATCGCCAACAATCTGCGTGAGCACGGCTCATTCATCCCTGGCATTCGCCCGGGGCAGAAGACCTCCGATTACTTGAGCAATGTACTGACACGCATCACCATGGTGGGGGCGGCCTTCCTGGCTGTTGTTGCTGTGCTTCCGGCCTTTATCACAAAGGATTCGGGCATGACCATGCAGATGCAGTACTTCGTGACAGGCACCTCCGTGCTGATTGTGGTCGGTGTTGCCCTGGAGTTGGTGGACAAACTCAATGCCCAATTGGTCATGAAGGCCTACGACGGGGATCCCCAGGAGCAGGGTCAAGGGGCCGGTGCTGGCTGGACCAAGGCTCGGGGGAAAACTAGCTGATGAGTCAAACGGTCCTCATTCTGCTCGGGGCTCCGGGTGCCGGCAAGGGAACGCAAGCCACGCGGCTCGCGGAATCCCGCCGTCTCCCGCATATCTCGACGGGGGACCTGTTCCGCCTCAATCTCACCCATGGAACTGAACTGGGCAAGCAGGCGAGCAAGTTCATGGACCAGGGGCGCCTGGTCCCCGATTCCCTTGTGATCGACATGCTGTTCGACCGAGTCGGTCAGGATGACTGTTCCGGTGGCTATCTGCTGGACGGCTTTCCGCGCACGGTGGCCCAGGCCGAGGCTCTTCAGCAGCGTCTCGGTGGGGGAGAAGCTCTGGTGGTGATTGACATCCAGGTGCCGGATCACTTGATTGTCGAGCGCATCGTCGGTCGGCAATCCTGTCCCGAATGTGGCGCAATTTTCCACACCAGTTTCAATCCCCCCGTCAAGCAGGGGGTCTGCGATAGCTGCCAGGCGACCCTCACTCAGCGCGCGGACGACACCGCCGAAGTGGTCCAGACGCGTCTCTCTGCCTATTACGAACAAACCGCCCCGGTCGCCGACTTCTACCGCCAGAGCTGTGGTGTCTGTGTGGTCGACGGAACTAATCTCCCCGATGAGGTTTTCAAAGCCTGTCAGGAGTGCGTTACGGAGGCAGCAGCATGATGGCCAAGGAAGAGCCTATCACCGTGGAGGCGGTTGTTACAGAGGCCCTGCCCAACGCGCGTTTCAAGGCGAAGTTGGAGTCGGGTCACGAAATTCTTGCTCATGTCAGTGGGAAGATGCGTATGCATTACATTCGCATCCTGCCCGGTGACAAGATCACAGTAGAAATGTCACCTTACGATTTCAGTAAGGGACGCATTGTCTGCCGCGGTGAACGTCGTCGTTCGAGCCGCACGAGACGAAGGAGAAGACGATGAAAGTACGTAGTAGCGTTCGGCGCATGTGCGCCCAGTGTAAGATCGTAAAGCGGCGTGGCGTTGTTCGCGTCATTTGCAAGGCGGATCCCCGTCACAAACAGCGTCAAGGCAGGTAGCCTCAACGCCCTGATTCAGGCATCACTCACAGCACCAACCAATACCTTTAAATGGCACGTATCGTCGGGGTCGACATCCCCACCAACAAGCGACTTGAGATCGCATTGACCGAGGTCTACGGCGTGGGCCGTCAGACCGCCCTGGAGGTCTGCAAAGCACTCGGCCTCGACCCGGGCATGAAGCCCCGCGATCTGACTGAGGGGCAAACTGCTGAACTTGCGGCTCACCTCACCAAGGCCTACACGGTTGAAGGTGACTTGCGTCGCCAACTGGCCCAGGACATTACCCGCCTGCGGGACATAGGGTGTTATCGCGGCCTGCGACATCGTCGTGGGCTACCTGTGCGCGGGCAGCGCACCCGCACCAACGCTCGCTGTCGCAAGGGTGCCAGGAAGACTGTTGCCGGCAAGAAGTCCGTCAAGGGCATGAAGTAAGTCATAGGACCAACGACCAATCCAACACAGAACCATGGCCAAGAGCACAAAACGCAAGGTAAAGAAGAACGTCCATCGGGGCATTGCCCACATCAAGGCGACCTTCAACAACACCCATATCACCATCACTTCTCCCACGGGAGACACCCTCTCCTGGGGCACGGCGGGAATCGTGGGCTTCAAGGGCACTCGCAAGAGTACTCCCTTCGCCGCCCAGCGAGCCGCCGAGACAGCAGCCAGTGCTGCCATGCGACATGGGCTCAAGGAGATCATTGTGCGAGTCAAGGGTGCAGGGTCGGGCCGCGAGTCTGCCGTACGTGCGCTCTCCAATGCCGGCTTGCGCATCCTCTCCATCGAGGACATTACACCTCTTCCCCATAACGGTTGTCGCGCCCGGAAGCGACGCCGAGTCTGAGCTTCTTTCTGCATACTTTCCCTGCACATTTCCCAACTTCAAGAGCAATACCATGGCCCGCTATACCGGACCCAAGATCAAGCAATGCCGCCGCGAAGGGATGAACCTGTTCTTCCTCGGGGCGAACACATCCAGCGGTAAGGTTGCCGTTCTGCAACGCAGGGACTACCCACCGGGAGTCCACGCTCAAACACGCCGCAAGGTCACCGAATACGGTGTGCGTCTGCGCGAGAAGCAGAAGCTCAAGCGCGTCTTTGGGGTTTATGAGCGTCAGTTCATGCTCTACTTCAAGGAGGCCGAGCGTCTCAAGGGCAATACCGGGGCCAACATCCTGATGCTCTTGACCCGGCGTTTGGACAATCTGGTGTTGACTGCTGGTATGGCCACGACCCTGGCCCAAGCCCGCCAACTGGTCAACCACGGCCACTTCCTGGTGAATGGTAAGCGTATGGGGATCCCCTCCTATCAGGTATGCCCTGGTGATGTGATCACACCCCGCGCCAAGGAAAACACCAAGAAGATCGTTGCCGACAACCTGGAAATCAGCAAGGGCGCCGCGACTCCCGCTTGGATTTCTGTAAGCGGCGACACCTTGACCGTCACGGTCAACAGTAGTCCTAGCCGGGAGGACTTTCAGTTCCCGATTCAAGAGCAGCTCATTGTCGAGCTCTGCTCCAAGTAAACATCCCATCAGTCACTATTCCGCCGGGGCTTCGTGCCTCAGCATCTAAACCCGATCATCCAAGGAACGTTCCTCCCCATCCGTTTATCTCAGCACCCCGCTGAACACCTGGAGCAACCGTATGAGAATCCGCTGGCGTAACTTTGAACTCCCCAGCCGCGTCCACCAGGACGAGGCTGACCAGTCGGCCAACTTTGGCCGTTTCGTTGTCGAGCCCTTTGAGGCTGGCTTCGGTCACACTATTGGCAACGGCCTTCGCCGTGTTCTGCTTTCCTCTATCGAGGGCTGTGCAGTCAAGTCGATCCGCATAGAGGGCGTCAACCATGAGTTTGACAGCCTGGACGGCGTTTTTGAAGACGTGGCCGATCTTGTTCTGAACTTGAAGCAATTGTGCCTCAAGTCCGAAACCGACGAGCCCGTGACTTGCAGCATTTCAAGAACCACCGAGGGTCCCGTGACTGGAGCAGATGTGCAGTGCCCAATGTCCGTGACCGTAGTCAATCAGGACCTGGTGCTTTGCAACTTGACCATGGATCGAGACTTGGAGATCGAATTCGAGGTTTGCAGAGGCCGGGGCTATGTTCCCGCCGCGGACAACCGTGACGACGAGCAGGCGCTTGGGACCATTCCCATGGACGCGATCTACTCGCCAGTGAAGCGCGTACGCTACTCCATTGAGGCTACCCGTGTTGGCAAGTTGACCAACTACGATCGCCTGATCCTTGAGATCTGGACCGACGGTACGGTTGCTCCTGAGATGGCCCTCAAAGAGGCTGCCAAGATCTACAGAAAGCACTTGAACCCTTTCCTGATCGACCGTGACTTCTCTGACCAGCACCCGGTGCTTGATGTCGCCGAACGCAGTGTTTTGGAGGAGGAGAGCCCCGAGACAACAGAGTTGCAGCGTCTGCTTTCGATTCCGGTCTCCGAACTGGAACTGTCCGTGCGCGCTCGGAACTGTCTTGATGGAGCTGACATGCGTACCATGCGCGACATCGTGAACATGTCCGAGAGCGAGATCATGAATCTCAAGAACCTCGGGAAAACCAGCCTGACTGAGATCAAGGCCAAGCTCGCCGAGCATGGTCTTTCCCTCGGCATGACCATCGACTGAGAATCAGGGCCTTCGGCCCACGCACCCCAGGCATTGAGCCCTTTGAAACGAGAAATACCATGCGCCACCGTGTAGCAGGATTCAAACTTGGCCGCACCGCGAGCCACCGCAAAGCCATGTACAAGAACATGGCTGTGTCGATCATTGCGCACGAGCGGATCATCACGACTCAGGTGAAAGCCAAGGCCATCAGGCCTGTGATCGAGAAACTCGTCACCTTGGCCAGGATCGACACTCAGCATCATCGGCGTCGTGCCTTTTCTCAACTGCGCAGCGCCGAAGCTGTCGAGAAGCTATTCAACGTCCTGGGCCCGCGCTTTGCCGAGCGCGGAGGCGGCTACTGCCGCATCATCAAGCTGGCCAAGCGCCGCCTGGGTGATGCCGGGGAGCGAGCGATCATTGAGTTCGTAGAGCGCACACCAAGCGAGGTCGAGGCTACTGTTGCCGAGGCTCCGGTTGCCGAGGCTGAGTGAGTTGGCGCCGGTCTTGGCGCTTGCGCCTAGATCTTCTTCTTTTTCAGTTGCAAGAGCATCGCCGCTGCAGCCAAGGCGCTTCCCAGCCAAAAATTGAAGGTGCTATTCTTGATATCTGTGGGAGTCTGATCGGCGCCTGCGTCCCCTGCAGTTGAAGTGGGGTCTTCATTCTCGTCAGTCGAGTCCTTGCCGCTTTCGTCAATGGTGCCCAGTTCGTCCTTCTGGCAGCATTCCATGGCGGGCTTGTCCTTGAGTTCGTTCAGAACTTCGTTGCCCTCGACCTTGGCCACACGGCGGCCTTCGGTTTCCAAGAAGTCAACCAGCATGGCCGCCTCGTCCTTGCTCAGGCCCAGGTTGGGCATGGGCACATCGTTGTAAGCCTCGCGCAGGCCGATGGCGATAGGATCACCCTCTTCAAGCATCACATCGGGCTCCAGTAGCCAGCGCGTGATCCAGTCCTTCTCGCGGCGGTTGGTAACATCCATTAGGTTGGGTCCAATGCGGACTCGACCGTCACCGACACCGATACGGTTCACTCCTGAATCCTGAATCCGGGCGCAGCTTTCCCGGACCATGGTTAGGAGCGCGCCAGGCCCACTCGTCCCGCACCAAGGAGTTCGAGCAATTCCCGGGCGAGGTCCTCTGAGAGGTGTACGGACCACTCGCGGCCTGTGCGTACCCGGCGCAGCACTCCATCGTCGCCTTGGACCCTGAGGTAGACGGGGCTCTTGCCCTTGTAGCGGCCCAGGAGCTCGGACAGTTTCGGCAGGGTCCCCATGTCCTGGGGGTTGAGGTCAAGGGCCAGGCCTCCTCGGAAGTGGGCCAGGGCCTCACCCAGGGTCCAGGCCTCTTCCAGGAGCAGGCCGGGCTCTTCTCGCGAATCATCGATCTTGGCCCGCAGGACGAGTACATCCCCGTCGTGGACACTGTCTCTTATTTCGGCCCAGGTGCGGGGAAAGACGGTCACCGGAATCGAGCCGTGGAGGTCCTCCAATAGGAAGCGGGCCATCTTCATGCCCGCTGAACGCCCCCGGCGTACTGTGTTTTCGGTCAGTTGCAGCACCAGGCCGGCGATGGTGATTTCGGCGCCGCCGTCCAGGTCCGCCAGGGCCGGGATCGGGCTGGAAGAGAGCAGAGCGCAGATTCCCGCGCGCTCTTCAAGGGGATGTCCGGTCAAGTAATAACCCAGCACCTCGTACTCCATGGCCAGAGCTTCTTGGGGGGAGACCGCGCGGCTGTCGTCGATGCCATCGTTTGTTTCTGCCTCCTTCTCCTTGGGCTCGGGGGCACCAAAGAGAGAGGCCTGGCCCGAGCGACGGTCCGCGGCGCTGGCGGCACCGTCCCTGAGAGCACCTTCCATGGTCGCCAGCACAGCGCCCCGGTTGTGGCCACTCTCGTCAAAGGAGCCGGCCTTGATCAGGGCTTCCCAGCAGAGTTTCCCCACCAGTTGTGGATCGAGGGCCTCGGCCATGGTGTGCAGGTCCAGGGGCATGCCCTCTTCCTGCAATTTTGCGCGGCCCTTGATGAGTTCACCAATCGCCTTCTTCCCCGTGCCCTTGATTGCACCAAATCCGAAGCGAATCGCCTCGGGTCCCTCGGGAACGAACTCCCATTGTGAGTGGGTGATGGAGGGGGGCAGGATCTCAAGCTTGCGCTTGCGGCACTCGTCAAGCAGGGCCTTGATCTTGTCCGAGTCGCCCATCTCGCAGGAGAAGTTTGCCGCCAGGAATGCAGTCAGGTGGTTCGCCTTGAGGTACGCAGTCTGGTAGGTGATCAGGGCGTAGGCCGCCGAATGGGACTTGTTGAAGCCATAGCCCCCGAATTTGACGATGTTGTCCCAGGTCTCCTGGGCGGTCTTCTGGGGACATCCATTGGCCACTGCGCCTTCAATGAACTGCGCCGAGAACCTTTCCATGATCTCGGGCTTCTTCTTGCCCATTGCCTTGCGCAGGTTGTCCGAGTCGTTGAGCGAAAACCCGCCGAGTTCCACCGCTGCCAGCATGACCTGCTCTTGGTAGACGATGCAGCCGTAGGTGTCCTGCAGGATCGGTTCAAGGCTCTCGTGGGGGTACAGAATCGGGATGCGCCCGTGCTTGCGGTCCACGAACAGATCCGCCATGCCTGACTCCAGGGGCCCCGGGCGGTAGAGGGCCAGCACTGCGACGATGTCCTCGAAGCAATCAGGCTTGAGGCGTCCGAGCAGTTTGCGCATGCCCTCTGATTCCAGCTGGAAGACCCCCAAGGTGTCCCCAGCCATCAGCATCTTGTAGGTGGCGGGATCCCCTTCGGGCAGGTTGTCCACATCGGGTACTTCGGATCCGAGATGTTTGAGGCAGCGCAGACAGCGGTCGATGATCGTCAGGGTGCGCAGACCCAGGTAGTCCATCTTCAATAGGCCCAGCTCTTCCAGCTGAGGCGCCGGATACTGGGTCGTGATGTCATCCCCTGTGCGCGAGAGGGGCACGAAGTCCACAGTTGGACCGGGGGTAATGACCACCCCCGCAGCGTGTGTGGAGGCGTGTCGTGAGAGGCCCTCCAGGGCCAGACTGTATCGGAACAGGTCTTTCCAGACCGGGCCCTGGTCTCGGATTACCCGTAGTTCCGAATCGGCTTCGACCGCATCATTGAGGTTAGGAGCGTTCGGCCCGGAGGGGATCTTCTTGGCCAGGGTGTTGACCTCTCCCAGGGGCAAGTCGAGGACCCGGGCCACATCGCGCACTACCGAGCGCGAGGCCAGGGTCCCAAAGGTCACTATCTGGGTTACGCAGTCCGCCCCATAGCGATCGCGGGTGTACTGGATCACGCGCTCGCGGCCTTCCTTGCAGAAGTCGATGTCGATGTCGGGCATGGAAACCCGCGAGGAGTTCAAGAAGCGTTCAAACAGCAGTTTGTGGTGCAGCGGATCCAGTCGGGTGATGTCCAGCAGGTAGGCTACGATTGAACCCGCCGCAGAACCACGCCCCGGCCCCACGGGGATGTCGTGCTGGCGCGCCCAGCGAATCAGATCCCAGACGATCAGGAAGTAGGACACAAAGCCCAGTTCCCGGATGACAGTTTTCTCGTGTTCGAGGCGCTCCCTTGCCACGCTGTGATTGCCGGGGTAGCGCTTGGGCAGGGCTTCGTCCAGCAGGCGGTCGAAGAGGGCATCGGCTGTCTCCCCGTCCTGTGCCACGAATTCGGGCACATGATAGGTGCCGAACTTGAAGTCAAAGTTGACCTGCTCGGCCACATCCACGCTGGCTTTTACTGAGTCCGGTAGATCCCGGAACATGTGGGCCATCTCGGCGCGGGTCTTGAAGAAGAGCTGATCTGTCTCGAAGCGGAAGCGTTTTTCGTCGGCGACCTTGGAGCCGGTGTTGATGCACAGGAGCACATCCTGGGCCGCGCAATCCTCATGGCGTAGGTAGTGGATGTCGTTGGTGGCCACCAGAGGGATGGCGGTGCGCTCATGCAACCGTACCAGGGACTCGTTGACCTTGGTCTGCATCTCGATGCCGTTGCGTTGTAGTTCGAGCCAAAAGTGCTCCGGCCCGAACTGGTCACGCAGCTTGATCGCAAGATCCTCGGCCTGTTTTTCCTTGTTCATCCCGAACAACTGATTGATCTCGCCGGCCAAGCAGCCGGACAGGCAGCTGATGCCAGCGGTGTGTTTACCCAACAGATCCATGTCGATGCGCGGTCGAAAGGAGAAGCCATCGACAAAAGCGCTCGTAGTCAATAGGGACAGGTTGCGGTAACCCTCCTCGTTACGCGCGATCAGAGTCAGGTGGCTGTAGCCATTGCCCTCGCGCTTGTTGTGCTTTTCGCTCATGGAGCGCCGGGCCACATACACCTCACAGCCAACCAACGGCTTGATGCCGCCCTTCTTGCAGTTGGTGTAGAGTTCCACCGCGCCGTGCATGTTGCCGTGGTCCGTCAGGGCCAGAGCTCGCTGCTTGTCAGCCTGACAGGCCTTGACCAGACTGCTGATGCGATTTGCACCGTCGAGCAGGGAGTACTCGGAATGCACATGCAGGTGGACGAAGTCCGGATTGGGCATGGGGAGAAAAAGGGTTCTTGAAATAGGCCGCGGGGGTGACGCGGCGGTAGGGGCCGTCCTCGGGGCGCCTGGGGTGAGCGCTCCTCGGAGGGGTCAGGAAGGTCGGAACAAGAGGGACAACAGTCCCTTTTGGGTGTGCAATCGGTTGGCCGCTTGATCGATAGCCAGGCTGCGCGGACCGTCGAGTACCTCATCGCTGACTTCGAGGTTGCGGCGTACAGGCATGGGGTGCATCAGGCGCGCGTCCTGGCCCAAGGCCAGGGTGCGCTCGTCTACGCACCAACCGGTTTCCCGGGCGAGCCTGCTGGCGGTCAGGGTGGCATTGCCGTAGCTTTCAAGGGGCCACCAGGAGCGCGCGTAGACCACATGCGCATCCCGGGCCGCTGCGTCCATGTCATGGCCGAGTTCCAGAGTCGCGCCCTGGTTCTCTGCCTGGCTGCGTGCCTCGTCCATCACGCTGGGTTCAAGATTGAAGCCCTTGGGGTGTGCCAGGGACACATTCATGCCTGCCCTCAACGCGGCCAGCAGAATCGAGTGTACTACCGCCGGAGAACCCGGGCTAGGCGAGCGCGTCCATGTGATTGCCAGTCGCTTGCCGGGCAGTTTGCCCAGGGCGTCGCGCAGGGTCATCAGATCGGCGAGCGCTTGCAGTGGATGCCAGAGGGCACTCTCCATGTTGATTACTGGCACTTGAGAGTGCTGGGCCCAGGCGGAGAGTTCTGTGTCCTGCCGGTCCCGTTCCCAGGACTTGCCGGCCAGTGCGGGTCGAATCGCCAGTGCATCCGCATAGCAGGAGAGCACCGCCGCCGCATCGCAGATGTGCTCCGGCGCTTCGCCATCCATGACCGTCCCCGCGCGTTCTTCCAGGCGCCAAAAATCCGTGTTGGCGTTCAGGTTGAGGGCGTGGCCTCCGAGTTGATTGAGAGCCACTTCGAAGGACGAGCGCGTGCGCAGTGAGCCCCGAAAGAACAGCAGTCCCACGGTCTTGTTTGCCAGGTCGGCTCCTCGCACACCCCGACGCAGGCGCGCGCCCAGATCAAGGATGTCGTCGATCTCTCGGTCCGCAAGATCGCATAGGCGCAGGAAGTGCCGAGGTGCGGAGCGTTGATTCATGCTGTTCTAGGTTACCGTCCGGGGCCTGGAAGCTAGGAGTCCAAAGTCTGCAATCCGATGGGCACCTTGAGTTCCTCGGTGGGGCCTGGATTCGAGTCCCAAGCCACATTTACCCATCAAAATCCAAAGATCCAAGGGGGCCGGACCTCTGGCGGCTCTTTCGGCTTGACACCCGCCCGGGAGGCCGATAAAACTCCTCGCCCTATGCACCCGTGGCTCAACTGGATAGAGCACCTGACTACGGATCAGGAGGTTACAGGTTCGAATCCTGTCGGGTGTACCATTCAGTGAGCCGTGTGACGGCACCCCACAGGGGTGCAGGCGGTCCACCCCAGTCGGTCGGAGAGCCGCGGCCCCGGCCCAGTCGGAGCCAAGAAACGTGTCCTCTCTCGATCCCTTTGACAACTTGGAGGAATCGCAGGCAACCCCAGGCGACCCAAACGGTCCTTCGGACCGGCGCTACATGGCGCTGGCCCTTGAGGAGGCCATGCGAGCCGCCAGGCGGGACGAAGTGCCAATCGGTGCGATTGTCGTGTGCGAGGGTGTGGTCTTGGGGCGTGCCCACAACCTCACCCGCACCCATGCCGACCCCACCGCCCATGCAGAGATGCTGGCCATTTCCCAGGCCGCGCGCCGCCGAGGCTACATGCGTCTGGTGGGTGCCACGGTCTACACAACGGTCGAGCCCTGCTTCATGTGCGCCGGTGCCCTGGTCCATGCCAGGGTCAAGCGTGTGGTCTGGGCCGTTCGCGACCCCAAATTCGGGGGCTGCGCCTCGCTCGGTCATGTGCTTACCCATCCTGAGTCCAATCATCAGGTGGAATGGCACGAGGGAACCCTGGCCGAACCCGCTCGCGACCTCCTCCAATCGTTCTTTCGATCAAAACGAGCCGTTCCCCGAGTCACCTTGGGGGATGAATAACCACGCGAGGATCCCCTTTCGTACTCCGCTCCTGGGCTTAGGTGCCCAGGAGGGGTTTCGTGGGTGAGGTGCCGGAGCGGCTGAACGGACTGGTTTCGAAAACCAGCGTGTCCTAGCGGGCACCGAGGGTTCAAATCCCTCCCTCACCGCCATCCTCGCCGGTTCGTCCGCCGCACGGTGGGTCCTATTGGGCTTGTGCCGCGCGCGCTCTTTTTTTGAACAATACGGAGAGGTGTCTGAGCGGCTGAAGGAGCGCGCTTGGAAAGCGCGTGTGTGGGCAACTGCACCGAGGGTTCGAATCCCTCCCTCTCCGCCATTCCACCCCGGGACTCAGTTCCCGGGTTTTCTCTCCCCCGCGGGTACCGCTTCGGGGGTTGGCAATTCAGCACGAGGTCCTCTGGTCAGCGCCCGAGGCCTCCCGACGGGCCCGGCGGTGGGCCCGGTCCCCTGCAATGGAGCGCGTTCGAACCGGGTCAGGCCGGGAACGGAGCAGCCCTAAGGACTGCGTTTCAGGTGCGGGGTGCCCGGGTCCTCCGGCGGGCCTTTTGGACCTTGCACTCCAGATCTTGATTCCCCGCTTGGCCCTAGCCAGTATCGCTGTCAGGAATCGAAGGTCCTTCGTCGCGATCGGGCGCTCGTGGGCCTACACTCGTCTCCATGGCCTATCTTGTCCTTGCCCGCAAGTATCGTCCCCTAGCCTTCGCTGAGTTGGTGGGGCAGCAGGCGGTCAAGCGCACTTTGCAGGGAGCCTTGGAGGCGGATCGCGTGGGGCACGCTTATTTGTTCGCTGGGTCGCGGGGCACGGGCAAGACCACCGTGGCGCGCATTCTGGCCAAGGCTCTCAACTGCGAAAAAGGACCGGGGCCCGAGCCATGCAACGCATGTCCCGCTTGTGAGGGTGCGGACAGGGGATCCTTCGCAGACTTGATCGAGATCGACGGGGCCTCGAACAACGGGGTGGAAAATGTGCGCACCCTGCGGGATCAGGCTGCTTACGCACCCCTCGAAGGGCGCTTCAAGATCTACCTGATCGATGAGGTGCATATGCTCTCCAAACCGGCCTTCAATGCTCTCTTGAAGACCCTCGAGGAACCACCGTCACATGTGAAGTTCCTTTTTGCTACCACCGAGCCCCATCGGGTCATCGACACGATTCTCTCCCGCTGTCAGGTGCTCAAATTGACGCCTCTTTCGGAGGAGTTGATTGCCAAGCGCTTGGGTGAGGTCTTTGAGGCTGAAGGGGTGCAAGCAGGAGAGGGTGTTGCTCGGGAACTGGCCCGTCGGGCACGGGGGGGAATGCGGGATGCCCTTTCCCTTGCGGATCAGGTCTTGTCCCGTGGTGCCGAGACCCTGACGCTTGAAGATTTGACCTCGCTGGATGGAGGCGGCCGGGCGCGGGCTGCTCAGATTCTGAAGTTGGCTGCTGAGGGCGACCGGCCCGGAGTATTGCAGGCCCTGCCCGTGGACGAGGGGCAAGAGGGAGAGATCCTGGGCGAGTTGCTCGATCACCTGCGCGCCGCTGTGCTGGCGGGCTTGTGCGGCCCCAATGTTCCGCATTTGCAGGTCCACGCGCCTTTGCCCGAAGAGCGCACGGCCCTGGTGGAGTTGGCCAAGAAAATCGGCGGGGCACGGGCGGAACTGTGGCTCACGGATTTGCTCACGGCCAGGGAACGACTGCGACTTCTTCCCGCCATGGGACGCGTGATCTTGGAGGCGGCGCTCTTGGAAATGTGCCGTGATGGGGGAGCGGCGGATCTGGGGGTTCTGGTACAACGCTTGGAGGCTTTGGAGGCGCGCCTGGGGGGGGCGCCTGAAGAAAGGGGTGAGGCTCAGGCGCTGGCGCAGGAGAGAGCCCCGAGAGTTCAAGACAGTCACTTGTCGTCCCCTTCTGGTTCTGAGTCGGTTTCTTCGGGGGGAGATCAGGGCAATCTGAATACTCCAGCGTCGCCGTCAGCAGCCAACAGTCAGTCTTCCGGGGCCTTGGACAATTCCACTGGTAGTGATTCACCCGTTGGTGGTCCCGTCAGCAGCCGGCCAGCAAGCAAGCCAGCCGCTGCACCTGCCGCCAGTCAGCGGCCGCGCAAGCGAACCAACAGCACCCAGGATGCCTGGCAGGGCTTTCTGGAAGAACTCCGCAAGATCTCCTCCTCCCTTGGCGGGGTCTTTGAACGTCAGGGCAGCCTGCTCAAGTTCGAGGGCTCTAAGGCAGTGATCGAACTGCGCCGTCTGCGTGAGGACGAGCGCGGCCAGGTGCTGGACCGCCGTAGTGGCCGTCAGGTCGAAGCTGCCTTCGAGGCCGCCGTCGGTCGGCCCGTGCAAGTACAGCTGCAGGACGCCGCTGCCGCCCAACCTGGGAGCGAGGACGCTTTCACCACTTCGGTGCGTGACCAATTCGACGGTCGTATCGAGGAATGACCCCCAACTATTGAGGAACAAACAATGAGTGGATCATCTGGCGACATGGGGCATCTGCTTTCCGCAGCCCAACGCATGCATCAGGCTATGGAGGGCGCCCGTCGCGAGTTGCGCGAGAAGCGGGTGGAGGGCTCTGCCGGTGGCGGCGTGGTCAGCATCTCTTTCAGCGGCGAACTTGCTCCCCTGGAGGTGACTATTGACGACGAAGCCTGGCACGCGGGCAAGGAGACCTTGCAGGAGTTGCTCACCGCAGCTCTTGCCGATGGCTACGCCAAGGCAGCCCACATGCGCGATGAGCGTCTCAAGGAAGTCACTGGTGGCTTGGATCTGCCCGGCCTGTTCTAGCCCCTACACGACCCTTGGCCTATCCCACCGCCGTCCAGTCCCTGATCGACGCCTTTCGCCTCTTCCCAGGTATCGGCGCCGTCACCGCTGAGCGTCTCGCGTTTCACGTGCTGCGTGATGGTCGGGCGAGGGACCTGGCGCGCGCAATCGACCGGGCCGTGAAGGAAGCGCGCCGCTGCCAGGTCTGCGGGAATGTAAGTGAAGTGGATCCCTGTCGCTTGTGCTCGGACGAGAGCCGGGACCGGAGTCTGTTGGCTGTTGTGGAGGAACCGCGTCATGTGGAGGCCCTTGAGAATGCCGGCGTCTACCGCGGCAGTTATCATGTGCTCATGGGCGCCCTCAACCCCGCCGATGGCACCGAGGCTTCGCACTTGGGGTTGGAGTCGTTACTGGACCGCCTCAAGCCTGGCAACGTTGAGGAGGTGATCCTGGCCACCGATCCTGACGCCGAAGGCGAAGCCACTGCGCAACTGGTGCTTGAAGCCATCGAAGCCCTCGGGGACAGTGCCCCGCGGGTCAGTCGACTTGCCCGGGGACTGCCGGCTGGCGGCGCGATCGAGTATCTGCACAAGGGCATTCTGGAGGATGCTCTGAACGGTCGACGGGAGTTGCGTTTGCGCCCTGGACGAAGCGGGGGCTGATCTTGGGGATGGCACCTGGGTTCCGGCTTGCGGATCGAGTTGCTCCCCTTTACAGATCACCAGCACTTGAAAAGTCCGCTCCGCTGCGCACCTCCCCACGGTCTTCAGGTTAGGGTTCGCCCCATGCGCACCGTGCGATTGTTGGTTTCCTATAACGGCCTGTGTTTTCACGGCTGGCAGCGTCAGGATGGGTTCATCAGCGTGCAGCAGGCTTTGGAGGAGGGCGCGGCAGCCTTGCTGGATGAGTGCATCGTTGTGCAGGGGGCGGGGCGTACGGATGCTGGGGTTCACGGCCTGCGGCAGGTGGCACACACCCAGCTGGAGTCCGATCTTGACGATGTGACCCTGAGGCATGCCTGGAACGCGCATCTGGGCGAAGGGCTTGTAATCAGGCGCATCGAGACCTGTCGGCCGGACTTCCACGCCCGTTTTGATGCCCGCGGGAAGCGTTACCTCTATCGGGTGCAGACTGCCCGCTTTCGACCTCCTATCGGGGAGGGGTATGCCCACTGGTTGCGGGCGCCCCTGGACCTTGCGGCCATGCGCGAGGCGGCGGCGCAGTTGGTGGGCAAGCATGACTTCCGGGCTTTCGGCAACACCAGACGCTATGTGGACTATCGCGGGCGCAGTAAGGAGGAGCAAAGGGCCACGCGCTCTACCGTACGCACGATCACAGGCCTTCGTATCCTGGCCCAGCGCGAGGGCCTGGGGATGTTCATTGCTGGCGATGGGTTTCTCTACAACATGGTGCGCACCATTGCCGGGACTTTGCTGGAGGTGGGGCGTGGGCAGATGGATGTCGGGAGCACCGGGCGCGCTCTGAATAGCGGAGAGCGTCGTGATGCGGGGCCCACAGCGCCGGCTGCGGGGCTGTATCTGTTGCGAGTGCTATACGACGAGCCGATCTTTCAGGGGCCTGATCCTGGACCCAAGGGGCTGCCGGGCGCTTTTCGGGAGTGAAAGGACCAGTCTCTGCCCTAGGCGCCCCAGTTGGTCCTGACGGGGAGAGCTTGACCTTGACGCTCCCATGGCCGATCTTTGAGGGGGAGTTGCACCCTATTTTTCTCCCGATCACTTTTCCACGTCCCGATCAGGGACCTTCCCAAGGAGCTTTGTTTGAAGATCACGGTCGCTATCCCGCACAACACCTACCCCGAACAAGTCCGAGAAGCAGGTTTGGCCCAACTCGAGAGCCTTCGAGAAGTGGGCCGCGAAGTACATAGCTTGACTGCGACCCTGATTCAGCAGAAAAACGAGCATCGAGTTGAGATAGTGGCCGAGGCAAATCATCACCAGACCCTGGTGGCGGACGCTACCGGGCTTACGATTGAGGCTGCACTGACGACGGCCGGGGACCGCATGCGCACCCAGCTGCGCAAGCTGCACGACAAGGTGGTGGACCGCCGCCACGGCAAGGCCTAGCTGCACTTTGCAGATTGTTCATCTCCCGCTCGAGGATTGAGGCGGCAGGATCGGCTCTTGGGGGTTCCCTCTGGGGAGGTTTTTGATTATCCTGCGCGGGAATCCTTCCCTTGCAACAAACAGACCTTACAACCATGACCTGGTGGAAACACTTCAAGCCCAGCGCTTGCAATCATAGACTCCAAGCTGAAAGCAAGGATCACGCCCTGGAGCTGATAATTGAGAACATGACCAAAGCCAAGGTCTTGGTTCCCGAGCTAAGCGAGAGCGCCAACAAGGCCCTTTTGGCCCGGGAAGAACTGGCCACTACGGGAGTGGGCAGGGGGGTGGCAATCCCCCATGTGAAGCTGGCGGGATTGAGTTCCGTCGCTTGCAGCATCGTGGTCCTGGATGAGCCGCTGGACTGGGCCGCAGTAGACGGGGATCCGGTGGACATCGTGATCACTATCTTGCGGCCGGATTCATTCACGGATGACTTCGATCCTGATCAGCATATCAAGATGATGCAGTGGGTCGCAGGTCTGGCGAGAGAGGGTGACTTCTGTTCCTTTGCGCGGCGCGTGGATAAGAAGTCAACTCTGGTGGATCTGCTAAAAGAGCACGCTCACGTTTGAGGTTCGTGTCCATTGTTCTCATGGCCTTCCGTTTTCATGACTGAAACCTGTGTCTGCCGCGAGACCGTCAGCAATGAGGCGGGGCTTCACGCCAGGCCTTGTCACGCTCTGGTCAGCGCAGCACTGGAGTTCGAGAGCGGTCTCAGGGTGAGTCACGGCGGCCGCGAGGTCAATGGCAAGAGCATTCTGGAGTTGATGACTCTGGGGGTTGTCTGCGGGGGTGAACTGGAGTTTCGTGCCGAGGGTCCCGATGCAGAGGCGTTGATCGCACGCGTCTCGGAATTGGTGTCTTCGGGATTCGGCGAGGGCTTCTAAACCCACGGGCCCCCTGGGGTCGAAGTCAGGGGCATGCGCCCAGAGCTCGTATGTGAGCTCGGGTTCCTTGCAGGCATGCTCCATCTTGAGCTTGTCGCACGAGCGCCTGTCCCTGGATGATCTTGTTGAGAAGAGCAAAAAGTGTCGTCGGTCTAGACCTTGGAAGTTCCGTGGTCAAAGCGGTCGAACTCTCACTGTTGGGCTCGGAGCCTGTGCTGACCGGTTTCGGCCGGGCAGAAATCCCTCCTGGCGGCTCCACGGCAGAGGCTGTCGCTGCTGCTCTGGCGACCTTGCGAGGGCGTACCAAGCGCTGCGTCAGCGGAGTTGGAGGACAGTCCACCGTGGTGCGCTACATCTCCATGCTGCCCATGACGCACGAGGAGTTGCTTCAGGCGGTGCGCTTTGAGGCGGACAAGTTTCTGCCTTTCGATGCGGACGAGGTGGTCCTCGATTGCCAGCAGCTCAACGCTCCCGTCAGCGCGGACGGAGAGGCTGATAGTAGCAAGGTCCCGGTGCTCGTGGCCGCTTGTCGTCGCCAACTGATCGAAGAGCAGGTGCGTGTGATCGAAGGGGCTGGGTTGGTACCCATCGCCGTGGATCTGGATCTGTTCGCCTTGGCCAACGCCTGGGACCTATGCGGTTTTCAGGAAGAGGACATTGCCCTGGAGCCTGGTGTACCCCAACGCGCTCAAGCTCTGATCGACATTGGCGCAAGCCGCACCTCGATCAATGTGCTACGCGGGGCAGAGACCTGCTTCAGCCGTGAAATCGCTATCGGCGGATCGGACATGACTCACGCGGTCGCTCGGCGGTTGAGTGTCGAGTTCTTTGAGGCCGAGGTCATCAAGCGCGCAGGTGATGTGCACGAGGTAGAAGTGGGGGCCAGCATCGCGCCATTGCTAGAAGATCTTGCCAATGAAATCGCTCTCTCGATTGATTATGTGGAACACCACGAGGGTGTTGAGGTAAGCGAGCTGTTGCTCTCAGGCGGGGGTTCCCTGGTCAGCGGCATGGCCAGCTCTATCGAGCAGGCCACTTCGCGCTCCACGCGTGTCTGGGATCCCCTGGAAGGCTTGCGGGTGAACGCCAAAAATCTCGATGTGGAAGAGCTGGAAGCTTGGGCTCCCTCCTTGGTGGTGGCCATGGGCCTGGCAGCGAGGGTGCGTGCATGATGATAACCATCAATCTTCTGCCTCCGGAATTGCGCAAGCGCAGCGGGCCGCCACTCAAGGTGCTGGCTCTGCTGGCTTCCGGCACGGTGGTAGCAGGCGTGCTGGTGGCGACCTGGGCCTGGCTGGTATTTGGCGAGGCCGCTGAGATTGAATCCCGGCGCATGCAACTGGCGCTGGAGATGGATGGCCTCAGGCCCCAGCTCAAGTACAACCAGGCTCTGGATGCGGAGATCAAAGTCGCCGCCGCAAGGGAGACAGCCCTGGCGGACATCAACAAGGAACGCATTCTGTGGAGCGAGAAGATCGACCAGTTGGTTGACGTCGTCAATTCAGGCAACGAGGTGGAGCACTTCACCTGGCTCGATGATCTGACTGTCAAGCAGGAGACGCCTCGGCGCGGCTCGAACGCCTATGGCTCCCTCCGGGCGGCAGGACATTCGGGTTCCGAACGTTGGGATCAGGTTGCAAATTTCCTGGAGGACATTGAGGACCGCGAGCTGACTGATTTCATGCGCGAATTTCACTCTACCGGCCGCCCAGAGGCCAGTATCAACGAGCCCGATGAAGAATTGATCCCGGCTGTGAACTGGTCCTTCCCTCTCTCTCTGGAACTCAAGGGCCCTCAGGCGCGCTGGGAGGCGCGCCTCGCCAGCGAGCAGGCTCGCGCAGCAGGCGCAGCCGGGGCCTCGCAATCTGACGCCGCAACTGCCAAACCCGAGGAGTCCCAGTGATTCAGTTCAGTCACAAACAAATCGCGCTGGGACTGGGTCTGGTGTTGATGGTCGCGGGCGCTTCATGGACGATCCATCAGCAATTCAAAGCCAACGAACAGGCGGAGCTAGGAGTCACCCAGCTCAAGGCAGATATCAAAGCCGGCCGCCGGCTGGTGGAATCGACTCCCGAGAAAGAACGCCAGGTCATCGTTCTGCGCGAACTCGGCCCCATCTTTGCCCAGATCCTGCCGGATAGCTCTGAGGTCAACGAACTCATCAAGACTTTCTATCGCTACTCCGGTGAGGCGGGTGTGGAGCCGACGAGCTTCAAGTCCAAGCCTGAACCCAATAGCGCCCAGGGCAAGAGCGGCTTCTCCAAGGTGGCCTACACTCTCAGCTTGTCTGGTGACACATTTCAGTTCCTTGACTTCCTGCACCGGATTGAAACCCACAGGCGTTTCATGGCGGTGCCAAACTTCACCCTTCAGGCTGCTTCACGCCGTGAGATGGAAGAGTTGGGCTATGCCCGTCATCGCATCCAGATGGATGTGGAGACCTATGTCAGCTCGCCTAACGACATGGTCCAGCGCATCAAGGTGGACGCTTACGACCGCAAGCGCGACCTCTTGACCGCTGAGATCAATCGCCGTCGCCAGGCCCTGACCCTCTCGACCTTTTACTATCGGGGTGCCAGGGGCCGACGGGATCCATGGATTGACCCGCGAGTTCCCGCCGAGGACAACCCCAGCGGTCTCAGCGTGCCCGAGCAGAACGCCAAGGTCGAGGCCCTGGTGACTCTGTTGGACAGGGCCGACGGCCAATGGGAAGAGGTCCAAGATGCCCCTGATGTGCTCACACGCATGCTGCTTCGTCGGGACCTGATGGCTTCCCTGGGCATGGTCGGGGATGGGCTGATTGAGATCGACACTCTTGGGTTGGTGACCTTCATTCCGGCAGTCAAGCGTCTGGATCTGGAGGTGCGTGAGCCCTTGGTGGCGTTGCACCTGGATATTGACGCCACCAGTTATGTGGAAGGTCCGACCATCGAAGAACTGGAGCAGGTGTCCGCCAGCATGCACAAGCACCTGTCGAAGGGGAACTACGCGCTGGCCATCGCGACCTTCGCGGAGGTGTCCGAGGGCTTGCCCCTTGTGAGCGGAGATGCGCCTCGTGAACTGCTCGCTGCCCGGTTGGAGCTCCTGGCAGAAGAGGCTGAAGTCCTGCGGGACTTCGAGGCTATTGACTTGGGCTTTGGGGGTTCGGCTCTGATCGAGGGCCGACCCTCTGTTGTGATCTTGAACGGGCGCAGCTGGACTCCTGGGGATGTGATGCCCAAGGGGATCGTGGTGCTCGAAATTCGACCGCGTGAGGTGGACTTCGCCTTCCGCGGCTTTGTACTGACGCGCCACTTCTAGGCGCCGCAACCGGGGTGGATCCCGGGTGGATATTCGTGAAAAACAAAACACTCTTTATTGCCGCGCTGCTGTGCGGGTTGCTTTCCTTCTCTGGTCAAGCTCAGGGCGCTCAAGCTCCGAGTGCGGACGCACGGGTCAACTTGAATGTGGTGGAGCAGCCCCTGAACGAGGTCGTGCAGTTCCTGCGCGACCGCTCCAACGTCAACATAGTGATTCTGGATGGCAGCGGAGAACTTCCCGTGCGCAATCTGGACATTCAAGATGTGCACTGGCGCGATGCCCTCGAGTACGCCTGCCGCTTGTCTGGCTGTGTTGTGGCAGAGGACCGTAGTGGTGTGCTGGTGATCACCAATCCGCCTCGCGTGGATTTTGACTTTGAAGAGGACCGCAGCATCGCGGACATCATCCATACCATCGGCAAGGTCGCCGGAGCCAACATCATCGTCAGTCCCGAGGTGACCGGCACCCTGCGAGTACGGCTCAAGGATGTGCCCTGGCGGGATGCTCTTGAAGAGATCGCCAAGACTCGCGGGTATACCGTTGTAGAGGAGCGCCCCGGCATTCTGCGAGTGGTCGATCCCCTGAGCCTCGAAAAACAAAAGGTCACGCGCAGCTACCAATTGCGCTACATACGCCCTCGGGGCCCGCGGGCAGCCAAGATCAACTCGGAGTTCATCGAGGGCAACAGTGCGCCCCCCGCAGGTGAGGTCACCGAACACTTCACCGCCCTTGATGCCCTGCGCAAGGCTCTTTCAGAGCAAGGCGAGTTGGACTACATAGAGACCTCCAATGTGATCATCGTGCGGGACACCTCTCAGGTGCATGAGACCATCCAGGAGATTCTGCGTCGGTTGGATGTGGAGCCCACCCAGGTTTTTGTGGACGTGAAATTTGTCTCCACGGCCAACATTGATCTGTTGGACCTGGGCGTCGACTACGGCGACGGGGGGCCTCAGATTTCAATTTCCGGTGGTCAGATCCCGATCCAATTGCCCTTCAGCATCACCGATGACGGTTGGCAGAGCGGTATTCTGCCGGACCTGGGTGCGCTGGGCGCCGATCCCACGGCTGTGGGCGGCGTTGCGATTCCCGACACAGTCTTCGGCGCGCTCTCCTTTACCCAGGTGGCAGCGACCCTGAAGTTGCTTCAGCGGGATACGCGTACTGAAGTGATCCAGGCGCCCAAGATCATCACCCTGGACGGGCATGAGGCCACGATCTTCGTGGGCGAGACCGTGCGCTACGCCGAGGCCAAGAGTGAGCAGGGCCAGGCCGGAGGCCTGTCCCTTTCCGTGGAGGAGGCGGACGGATCTCCGGTTGAGGTGGGCTTCCAGTTGCTGGTGCGCCCCAATGTGATCCCTGGCACACGCAAGCTGATGATGGAAGTGATTCCCAAGGAGACTACCCTGTCTGGTTCTTCTCCCGGAACCGCCCTGGCACCCGCAGGCTTTGACGTGTTTACCATTGGCGCCGATGGTCAGGAGGGTTCGATTGCTCTTCCCCGTACACGCTCTTCGACTCTGATCACCAACATGCTCCTGGAGAGCGGCCAGACCGCCGTGATCGGAGGCTTGACCAACGAGATCGATACCAAGGTGGAGTCCCGTGTGCCCTTGCTGAGTTCGATTCCCTTGTTGGGGGAACTCTTCAAGCACCGTAGCGCAACCCGTGATCGTCGCAGCCTGATCATCTTTGTAACGCCTCAACTGGTCAACAGCGCCGAGGACACCGAATTCCTGCTGCAGCAGGAATTGCAGCGCCGCCGGGCCCGTCTGAAGGACGAGGTCGAGGCCCTCCTGGACCCTGCCCCTGGTATCGCAGGGAGTTGATGGGCGCATTGGCCGGGGCCTCCCCGAGGCTCGCCAGAAACTGCCCAGGGCTCAAGCCCCCGGGGGATTTCTGCCATCAGAATCGACAAGAAGTGCCCCATTCAGACCTCGCGGGAGGGGGGGTGGCCCCGCTTTGGGGAATTCTCCCAGACCGCGGCTTCTCTCTCCCCAGTCCGCTTGGCACCATGGGCCTAGGCGCTAGTTCTCCCAAGTGAGTTCGCCTGACAATTTCACGGCAGCCTCTCCGAGGCTGCTGCTTTCTGCGGCCGCCCCCCACGGGGCTGTCGAACCTCTACCAGCCGCGCTGGCCCGACTCTTCGGGCGACGGCGACGTGCGACGCCTCATTTTTGATTTTCACTGTGTGATGATCCACTGAGGATGGCGCCCGCCTCCTGCGCAGGCACCCCTAACAACATGACAGATCAAGGTTTCCCGGAGCCCACTTCCGGCGGGTCGGACTCATCCGACCGCCTCTCTCGTAACTCTTCATCCAGATCCGATGGATCCGCCAGTGGTGGATCCGCGTTCGGAGCAGGTCTGGGTACTGGCAGTTCTTCCGCTGCGCCTCCCAAGCGCTCCTCGCGCCGTCGATCCGGCTCCGCCGGGGATGGGGAAGGGGCTGAGGAGGACCGCCCGCGCCGCCGTCGAGGCAGCCGGGGGGGACGTTCGCGCTCCAAGCCCGATCAGGCCGATGACTCGGCTTCCAGAGACTCGGAGGACACCGGGGAGAGTCGTTCGGACCGTCCCAAGCGCCGCCGCAGAGGGGGTCGTGGTCGTCGTCGCAAGACCTCCGACGAGGGCGAGTCTTCCTCCGATGCCGTTCAGCCCGAGGAGGGCCAGGAGCGCTCGGAGGCTGCGTCTTCCAAGAAGAAGGCAAAGAAAAGGTCAAAGAAGAAGTCCAGCAAGGCCCGTTCCAGCAAAGCTGAGCCAACTGGTGGTAGCGAGGACTCGGATCGGTCCGGTAGCAGGAGTTCAAAGAAGAATTCAAAGCGCGGTGGCAAGACGGGCACCCCGAAGAAGGACGCCAAGGGGGATGCTAAATCCAGCAAGAAGAAGCGCCGTCGCACCCGCAGTAGATCGTCGAAATCGGATGACGGAGACGATGGTGGCAGGCAGGCATCCAAGGCAAAGAAGCCTTCCTTGACCGCAGCAGAAAAAGCCGCCGCCGCTGAGAAAGCGTGTGTGTTGCGCATCTTGGTCAACGGCTCGGATCCTGAAGAGCAGCGTGTAGTTGTGGTGGGTGAGGATGATCGCGTCCTCGACATGCTCATGACCTCAGATAGTCAGAAGACTCTGGTCAATGACATCTACCGCGGACGGGTGGTCAACCTGGAACCGGCCATTGGTGCTGCTTTCATCGACTTTGGTCAGGGCCGCAACGGATTCCTGCACATCTCCGATGTGATGCCCACCTATGGGGAGAAGGCATTCAAGCTTGAGAATCTATTGACCGCCAACATCGATCAGGACGAGCATCCGGACGACGTTGACGTGGACCATGATGACGAGGGGCATGATCATGAGGACCATGATGACGAGGGTCATGATGACGAAGCTGAGGGGGACGAGGCTGGCGATGCGTCAGATTCCACCTCGGAAGGTGATCAGGCCCCCATAGATGCAAGGGCCAAGGCTCGTGCCCGGCGCAAGGCCGAGAAGAACGCCCCCAAGGCCAGCAGGGAACCCGCCCGGCGTGAAGTGCGTCGCCGCGCCCATCGCAAGGAGCCCATCACGGATGTGCTCAAGGTTGGGGATCAGGTTGTGGTTCAGATCACAAAGGACGCGATTGGGGACAAGGGGCCAACCCTGACCACCTACATTTCGATTCCCGGACGCTATCTCGTGTTGATGCCCTCCATGGCTCGCACAGGGGTTAGCAAGAAAATTCCCGACGAGAAGGAGCGACGTCGGCTGAAGCGAGTGCTTTCGGGCATGAACTGTCCCGACGCAATGGGCGTAATCGTGCGCACCGCGGGTGTAGGCAGGCGCAAGACCGATCTGCAGCGTGACCTGGACTATCTGATGGAAGTCTGGGAGACCTTCAGCAAGCGCCTCAAGCGCGGGCGCGGGCCCTCTGCCCTTTATCAGGAATCCGACCTGGCGATACGCACCATGCGCGATCTGTTTGATGAGCGCACCAAGACCGTGATGGTGGATGATCTGGAACTCTACGAGGAGATGCAGGCTTTTGCCGAGCAGTTGATGCCCGAGCAGGTGCACCGCATTGAACGTTTTGAAGGTGAGCGACCGATCTTTCACCATTATGGCATCGAGCAGGACTTCGAGCGCATCTTCTCGCGCAAGTTGGACTTGCCATCGGGTGGCTCGGTGGTTTTCGATCAGGCGGAAGCCCTGGTGGCCATTGATATCAACTCAGGCCGTACGCGTACCAAGGGACATGACTTCGAAAAGGTTGCTCTCAAGACCAACATGGAAGCGGTACCCGAGATCGCGCGCCAGATCCGCTTGCGCGACTTGGGGGGCATTCTGGTTATCGATTTCATCGATATGATGCGTTCCTCCAGCAATCGGCAGGTCGAGAAGGCCTTGCGTACTGAAATGGCCGGAGACCGGGCGCGCTCCAAGATGGGGCGCATCGGCCAGTTCGGTCTCTTGGAACTGACCCGACAACGATTGGGCCCTGGTGCTCACAAGAAGGTCTTCAGTGCCTGCTATCGTTGCCGCGGAACTGGTCGTTTGCGTACGGTCGAGTCCAGGGCCCAGGCGATCCTGCGTCGACTGGGGTCAGCAGTGACCCTCAAGGGCTTTACCACTATTGAGGTGCGTGCCCATCCGGCGGTGGTGCAGTACCTCGAAGATCAGCTGACCGACTGGACCCGGGCCCTGGAACACCGTTCGGAGAAGACCCTGACCTTCGTGGAGGTTCCCGAGCAAGCCGAGGATTCTGTCCTGCGCTACCTGCGCGCGGATGGCCGAGAAGTGCGCCCTGGAGGCCGTCGCAAGCGCTAGGTAGCCCCGGGACCCCCCGAATGGCCACAGAAACGCCTTCCAGCCTTGCGCTGGGGCGGGCTCCCCGCTAATCTGCTCGGCCTCAATCGCCCTTCCAGGGCGCCCGCGGGTGGATTTCACCGCGGGAAAACACGGAGAAAACTGTGTACGCAATCATCTCAGACAGAAACCAGCAAACCACCGTGCGCGTAGGCGACGTGGTCACATGTGATCTGATGGGCGACGCCGAACCCGGCTCGTCAATCAGCTTTGAAAATGTCCTGCTCATCGGCAATGAGGGTACTGTCCAGATCGGCAAGCCGACACTGGACGGGGCCAGCGTGAAAGGAGAAGTGATCGGCGAGACCAAGGGCAAGAAGATCGTTGTCTTTCGCTTCCGCCGCCGCAAAAACATCCGCCGCAAGACCGGTCACCGGCAGGCTTACACTCAAGTCCGCATTACGGACATCAGCGCCTGAGGCGCGAGGGAGCATTCAATGGCACATAAGAAGGGTCAGGGATCATCACGCAACGGACGGGATTCAAATCCCCAGTTCCGTGGCGTCAAGCGCTATGGCGGTCAGACCGTCACCCCCGGCACGATTCTCGTCCGTCAGTGCGGTACGCGCTTCAAGCGTGGGATCAACGTGGGGATCGGCAAGGACTACACGCTCTTCTCCCTGGTCAATGGCACCGTGCGCTTCCAAACTGGACGCCGGGTGCATGTTGATCCGGCTGTTGAGTAGTCCGGTCGTCAGATTTTCTTGTGGCTTCCCCAAGGCTGCGCAGATGCTCTGCGCAGGAGAACCTCCAATATGTTCCGCGATGAAGCACTGATCGAAGTCGCCGCCGGGAACGGTGGAGACGGCATGGTCTCTTTTCACCGTGAGAAGTACATTCAGAAGGGTGGCCCGGATGGCGGTGATGGGGGCCGGGGTGGAGACATCGTACTAGTGGCCTCTGAGTCAGTGCATTCCCTGTTGAGGGTGGCTCGGGCCCATCGCTATGTGGCCAAGAATGGTCGTCCGGGGGGCACCAATCAGCGCAGTGGACGCTCTGCGGATCATGTGCGGATCGAGGTTCCCCCGGGTACTCAGGTTTATGATGCGGAGCACGGCAACATGCTCTTTGATCTGGATCAGAAAGGTTCTGAGGTCGTGATCGCCCGTGGTGGCAAGGGAGGGCTCGGCAACCAGCACTTTGCCACCTCCACCAGTCAGGTCCCCACCAGGGCTTATCCGGGCAGGCCCGGTGAACAGCGTGGCCTCAGGCTGGAACTCAAGGTGATCGCCGAAGTAGGGTTGCTGGGTCTGCCGAACGCGGGCAAGAGCACATTCCTCTCCACGGTATCCGCTGCTCAACCGAAGATCGCGAGCTATCCCTTCACGACCCTTGCGCCCCAGGTGGGCATGGTCAGTCTGTCGGGCTTTCGCAGCTTGCTCCTGGCAGACCTGCCGGGCCTGATTGAGGGTGCCAGTGAAGGCCATGGTCTGGGCCATACCTTTCTCAAGCACCTTGAGCGCTGCAGCGTGTTGCTGCAATTCGTGGATGTGAATCCCGAGGCGGTGGATGACCCGGTGGAGGCCTTCCAGGTTCTGGATAATGAACTGAAGCGTGTCTCACAGGAACTGCACTCCCGGCCTCGGTTGGTGGTGGGTACCAAGCACTTCGAGGACGATGGATCGGCGGATCGGCTTGAAGTGCTCAATCAAGCGGTACAGGCAGCTGGGCATTCCCCGGTGGTCGGCATTTCGTCCGTGTTGGGCGAGGGGGTGCAGGCCTTGTTGGAGCAGCTCTGGAAGCTGGTGCACCCTTCGGACTCGGTTCCAGTCTGAACTGCTTCAGTTTGGCTTGCCCCAGTCTGAGACGGGTCAAGGGTCTGGGGCAGCCTTGTCGATGGAATGAAGGTCGACTTCCAACCGTTTCTGTCTACCACCTGCCTGTGTCCAACCCCGATCTTCAAATCCCCGACGACGAGTTCTCCTTTCGCGATGTGGCACCCTGCGACTCCGAAGGCGCCATGGACCTTGAGCCTCAGGAAGAATCCGAGTTGTCGGACTCCAAGCAGGACTCCCGGGACTGCAGTGAAGAGCAACGCGAGCTGGATTCCGCTTCCCAGAGTGGACCCCGCCGGCGCTTTGAACTCGTGACGGCCTCATCCGGTCCGGAGCAGTCTGCTGAGGATCAAACAGCCGAGCAGAAAGTGGCCGAGGATCAAGAGGTAGAGGAACAACCCGCTCCGCCACCGGCTGCCCTGCACCAGACAGGGTTCTCGCCCCGTCACCAGATTGAAGCCTGGCTGGCGGCCATGGTCAGCGACGGCGCCAGCGACATCATTCTGCGTGCTGGGGGACGACCTTCTCTACGAGTGGACGGCAGCATCCGCTTTCTGCCTGGACGGGTTCCAGGCCCGGGGCCGATGAAAGAGGTGCTCGAGGGCATTTTGGGCCCGCGCCGTTGGGAGGAGTGGAACGAGAACGGTTCGGCCGATTCCGCCATCCAGCTCGATGGTCTGGGTCGTTTCCGCATCAATGCCTACCGCCAGATGGGGGAGCCGGCCATGGTGATTCGCCGGGTGAACGAGTGCGCTCCTGATCTGGACAGTCTGGGACTGCCCTCTGAAGAACTGCAGGCCCTGGCTGGTCGTCAGCGTGGCCTGATCCTGGTCACCGGAGTGGCGGGTTCTGGCAAGTCCACCACCTTGGGGGGCATGATTCAGCACATAAACCAAACCCAGGAGCGGCACATCATCACTCTGGAAGATCCGGTCGAGCTGCTCTTCCGCGAAGAGCGCTGCGTGATCAGTCAGCGGGAAGTGGGCACAGACACTGCTTCCTTCAGCCATGGTCTCAGGCATGCCCTGCGCCAGAGTCCGGACGTGATCCTGATTGGCGAAGTGCGCGATGCCACCACGGTGGTGGCGGCATTGGAAGCCACCGAGACCGGCCACCTGGTGATGAGCACCATGCACACGGTCAACGCTGCTCAGACAATCGACCGCATGCTCGGTTTCTTCGACACTGAGCGTCACGACCAGGTGCGTCAGCGTCTGGCAGACAACCTGGCCGGGGTTCTCTCGCAGCGTCTGGTTCCCGCTCGCGATGGGGGCCAGGTACCAGCCTTTGAGTTGATGGTGCCCTCGCCCCACGTGCGCGAGTTGATCGATGAGGGGCGCACGGGCGAAATTGCCAAGGTGATCGAAACCGTCGGCGATGGTGGGCTGGTCTCATTCAATCACAGCCTGCTGCACCTGGTGCGCGAGCGCATTGTTGAACTGGACGATGCCCTGGCAGCCTCCGATCGGCCAGAGGAACTGTTGCTTGGTCTGCGCGGCATCCGCGGCAGCGCCAAGCGCGTCACCGCCCCTGAAGATGGACCCACGGGGCCGAGCCCGCCTTCTGAGTCAGGTCCCGGCAGCCTTCGCCTGGCCCAGTAGTCTGGGCGCTGGTTTCTAAAGCCTGCGCCACGACACAAGATGTTCAACGTCGGGACGCGTCCGCGCGGTAAGGAGAAGGATCGCATCCTCGCTCACACTCCCGGCACTACGACCCTGCGCACCGAGATCGTGACCTGGGCGGGGAGCCTCATGAACATCGCCGCCGCGTTGGCAGAACTGACGGAGTAACCCCTCCCTCTCCTTGCCCCCGCCCCTGGGTTCGCAATTCCGCCAATGAACCAAGAAATGAATACAAGGAAGATGCTGATCAGTATGCTGCTGCTGGAGGCTTCCCATGATTTTGATTCGTTACATCCTTGCTGTCATCGTTGGACTCATCATTGGTATGGCAGTGAACATGTCGTTGGTCATGCTCAACGCGAAGGTGCTTTTTCCCATGCCCGAAGGGGCTACCATGGACGACCCAGAGCAGCTGAATGCGTGGGTTGCCACCCTGCCTACTGCGGCCTTCTTCGTAGTGCTGGCCGCGCACCTTGGGCAGTCCTTTGTGGGCGCCTGGGTGGCCGCGCGGCTGGGAGCTTCTGAGCCCATGCTGCTGGCAATGACTGTCGGCCTTGCTTCACTGGCAGGTGGAATCATGGCCATGATGTCCATAGATGGGCCGACATGGATGATCGTGGAGATGCCACTGTATCTGGTGGTTGCCTGGCTCGCCGGGCGCATGGAGGTCCAACGGCGGGCGGCAGCTCCCTGCTGAGGGCGCCGGAGATCATTGGCTGCGCCCGGGCCTGCGGAGGACGCCGCGGCGGAGGCTGGTCGTTGGCCCAGAAACTCGAATTGCCCCCGCCCGGGCCATGGCGGTTGTGGTCAACTGGGACCATGGATCGACGAACTTTCTGCACATTCACGGGTGGCTCTCTTGCCGCGCTGGCTTCGGGCCTTGCCTTCGGCGCGTTTGAAGTTGCCAAGCCCTTCACGGCCAAATTCGCTCCCCACCTTGGCCTGCTCCCCACTGCTCCCAAGGGATTTCTTGAGCAACTGCAGTTTGCCTACGACCAGGGTTTCCGCGCCTGGGAGGAGAACTGGCTGTCGCGTCAAAAGCCCGAGATGCAGGAGAAGGTGGGCGGATTCTGCAAGGACAAGGGGATGGAACTTGGGGTGGCCGTGATCAGTACAGGTCACGGGGTCAAGTTCTATGAGCCAACCAAGGAGGGCACGGAAAAAGTTCTCAAGGACATGCGCGCTGGCGTCACCATGGCCAAGCTTACCGGTCAGACGCACATGACTATGATCCCGGGCCCTCGGGACGACTCACTTCCGCGTGAGAAGCAGATCGAGAATTCGGTCGATATGATGAAGCGTTGCTGTGACATCGTCGAGGAGCAGGGCATCATTCTTGCTCTTGAGCCCCTTTCTCATGGAGTCACCGGCGGACCACCCTTGCTGCGTTCCTTTGAGGATGGGCATCTGCTCGCCAAATTGGTGGACCGAAAATCATGCAAGCTGCTGGCGGACTTCTACCACGAGGGAGAAATCGGTAACGGCAAGAAGCTGATTGAGAACGCGGAGAAGTGCTGGGACCAGATCAGTTACATCCAGTATGGTGCCTCCCCTGGCCGTAAGGAGCCCGGCACCGGGAAGCTCGACTATGTTGCTTTGACCAAGTGGCTGCGCAAGAAGGAATTCACCGGGGTCATCGGAATGGAACACGGCTGCAGCAAGTCGGGCGAGGAGGGGCTTGAGGCCCTTCTCAGCGCCTACCGTCGCATCGACGCCTGAGGCCTGACCCTGGAATCTCGCGCTGCATGACGCGCAAGTGGTTGCCCTCTGGTCGACTTCAGCCCTGGCATTGCCGCCCCCGCGCGGGGGCTGGTGGTGAGGGGGAGCCTGCCCGGATTGGGGAATGACGCCGGAATGGGGAATAATCCACCTGCAGGTGCGTCATGAAGGGTCCGAACCCTCCCATGCGGCGGGTTTTGCCCCTGGTAGTGGTCTGGGGAGGCCGGACCGGCCATGATGGTCCGCGCCAGGATCCCACTGTATCCTATGATTTCACCGCGCATACAGCAGCAATCGAGCCGGACGCCGTCCTGCACAGGCTCACGTAACTGAAGCACCCATGAAGGCATCATCTATCTCCCTCCTCTGCTGGGGCACCAGCATCGCTGCCGCCGTGGGCCTGGGTGCCAACGTGATGGACTTCCGTGGAAGACAGGAAGCCATGGGCAAGCCTTTCGATGAGGCTCAGGTGCGCGGCATTCTCGAGTCGGGCATCCAGATCCAAGAGGCCCGGGCCACCACCGTGGACTACAACCAGCAGGTGCGGCCCCTTTGGATCAACATGAACTGGACCGGCAAACCCCCGGAAGTGATCGTCGAACCTGTGATCGATACCGGACCAGAGAAGCCCAAGTATCAGCCGGTGGCTGATGTGCTCTCGATTCTCTACCTCCAGGTGGATGTGGTCGATCCGGGCAAGTCGCTGATCTTCGTGCGTTACAAGCTCGGAGGTGAGACCGCCAATCTGAAGGTCGGGGACAGTTTGCCCCCGCCGAACAAGGGCATTGTGGTGCGCAGGATTCGACCAGAAGCGGTGGAGTTTGCCTTTCCCGACAACGCTGACAGGGAGAACGAGATCATCGTGCCCGGTCTTCTCGAGGGAGATGTTCTGATCCATGTGGTGGGCGAGGGCGCTGTGGTACAGCCTATGCGCGACGAGATGCCGACCTTCACAAGGCCTGTGGCCATCGTGCCCCTGGAATCCCGCCATCTGGGCGGAAACACCTGGGAACTGGGCAGCACCGATATGGAAGAGTTCGGCCGCGACTACCAGCGCATTTTGACTCAGGACGTGCAAATGCGTACGCACTTCGACAAGGACGGAAAGCGAGCTGGAGTCGAGATCACCGATGTCAAGCCGGGCTCGATAGCCGCACGCCATGGAGCCAAGTCTGGAGACATCATTATTTCCATCAATGGTTATCCGGTCAGCAGCAAGCAGGAAGCGATCAAGTTCGTCAAGAACAACAAGGACACATACACGGTCTGGGAAGTGGTGGTTGAGAACATGGGCCGCCGCACGACCAAGGTCTACCGCAGCCCCGAGTCCGATTGAGTGCCCCGGTGGGAGCGTCTCTCCCAGCTGCCGGGAGCCTCGGGGTGTTCTGTTTTGATCTGGGCAACACCCGCGCCAAGCTGACCTGGTTGCCCCAATCCGGTGAGCCCCGAAGGCTCTTTGCCGCAGGGCTTGAAGATCTTTTGTCTGCACTCTCGACAGAGTCTCTGGCGGCTGTGGCCCAGGCCCCGCAACCCCGCTTGATTTCGAGTGTCTGCGCGCGAGAGGCCGCCGAGGAACTCAAGGGCTGCCTCGCTGGTTCTGGTCCGGTTGCTCTGAATCCGCCCCATGGCCTGATCCTTGAGGTTGACACTCCTGAGAGCGTCGGTTTCGACCGTCTGTTTGCTGCTCGGGGAGCTCTTGAACACATCCAGTCCAACGCGATCGTGGTTCAGCTGGGTACCGCCTTGACCGTGGACGCTGTGCGCTGGAGCGTGGACCGTGGTCATTTCCTGGGTGGTGCGATCGCGCCCGGACCTAGCCTGCTGGCGGGGGCCTTGCACCAGGGCGGGGCTCGTCTTCCAAGGATCGAGCCACGCCCTGGAGTTGCTGCACTCGGCCGTGATACGGAGGGGGCTCTGGCTTCCGGCGTAGCCGTGGGACTTGCGGGGACGGCAAGGGCCCTGGTGCGAGGGATCGCACGGGAGGCGGAAATGGAGGGTGCAACCATTGTGTTCACGGGAGGAGCTAGGGATTTCTTGCGGGAGGCTCTCGGTGAATTGGGCCCGGCCTTGATCGAGGATCAGCATTTGTTGGCAAGGGGCATGGCCGCAGGTTACGGGGGCTGAGCGTGGCTGGTTCGGGGCTTGAGCTGGTCACTCCTCATGGACCGGCAGGTGTGGCGGTTCTGCGTTTCCACGAATCGACGCGTAAGGAGACTCTGGAGCGTTTTGGTTTGCATGAGGTGCCGCCTGGATCCGTTCACCTTGTGCGTCCGAGCTTGGATGGGGAGGTCCTGGATGAAGGATTGTTGGTGGCTTGTCCAGATGGCTCTTTGGAGCTGCATGTGCACGGTAGTCCGGCGCTGGTTGAAAGGCTTCTTGTGGGGGAGCCCTCAGCGCGCCAGTCCAGTGCCGGGTTGAGCCTTGAGGCCGCTGCTCTCGCGCGGGTTCCAGAAGCTCCCTGCAGCGCGGGCGCGCGGTTGTTGTTGGATCAGGGCAGGGGGCACCTGCGACGGTCCCTGGTGGAGATTCTTGCCAGGGCGGATGCCAGCCAGGCGACGAATCTGCTGGATCACTGGCGACTGCAGCGGTTCTGGCTGAAGCCTGTTCGCGTGGTCCTCGTGGGAGAGGTCAACGCTGGGAAGTCCACCCTGTTCAACTTGATGATCGGCGAGGAACAAGCTCTGACCAGTTCTGAGGAGGGAACCACGCGGGACGCGGTCCAAGGTCGCGGCAGCTTGGGTCCCTGGCCAGTGGAGTGGATCGACACCGCAGGTGAGCGCGATGATGCTCCCCTGGCGGTGGAGCGTGCGGGGCAGGAGCAGGCCCGCATGGCCGCTGCGGGGGCAGATCTGGTGCTTCGGTTGCTGCCGATGGATGGCGGGCAGTCGAATCACCCGAGTCCGAGTCTGGGGTCCAGTTTGCCTTCCCCACCCGAGGTGATTCTTCGCAGTCGCGGGGAGCAGGCTTCTGCCAGGCGCCCAAGCCCGGACGCGGGGGTTGCTCTCGATGTGCTCGATGATCCCCAGGGTGCCCGTGCCGCGGTGGCCAGATGTGTTCTCGAGGCACTCGGTCTGCCAGGAGACTGGACTCGCACATCCGGGCAGGCGGCGCTCTATGACAAGTCCCAGGCGGAGGCTCTGGCGGCCTTCTTGGGGGGAGATTCCAGCCCCCTGCAGGCTCTCCTTGACATTTCGGATTGACGGGGGCGGGGCAAGCCGTAGGCTGCTGCCCCTAGGGACCGACCGGCGTACCCCAACGCCCAGTCCTTCCACCCACAGGAACCCTGGATTTGATTCGACACCTCGTCTCAATTGACGATCTCTCCCTTGAGGAGATCCAGGCTTTGTTCGCCTGGGCTGACCGTTTTGCAGCGGATCCTAGGGGCCAGAGTGAGATGTGCCGTGGCATGATCGCCGCCAGCGTCTTCTATGAGCCCTCGACCCGCACGCGCCTGTCGTTCGAGTCCGCCATGTTGCGCCTGGGCGGCGGCGTCCTGACTGCCGCCGAGATGACCAGTTCGAGCGCGGTCAAGGGTGAATCCCTGGCAGATACGGTGCGCGTGGTGGGGGGCGGCTACGCAGATGTGATTGTGCTGCGCCATCCCAGCGAGGGAGCTGCTCGCCTGGCCGCGAGCTACTCCCCTGTGCCCGTGGTCAACGCTGGTGACGGAGCGCATGAACATCCGACTCAAACGCTCTGCGATCTCTACAACTTGCATGTGGAACGGGGGCACATTGAAGGCCTCGAGGTCGTGCTTGCGGGAGACCTGAAGTACAGTCGCACAGTGCACTCCTTCGCCTATGCGCTGGCGCGCTTTGGGGCGGGCATCGTTTGTGTGCCCCAGCCGGGGTTCGAGATGCCCGAGTATGTGGTGCGGCGATTGCGTGAGGAATTTGGCGTAGAGCCTGTGCGTGCTGATACGCGCAGGCTGGGGGCCCTGGCGGGGGAGAGCGATGCAATGTACTTGACCCCCCAGAAGCCCCACCAACTCTCACTGTTCACCGACGCCAGGGGTTGGGAGCTGCAGCATGTGGATGCGCTTTATATGACTCGCCCCCAGACCGAGCGTTTTGACCAGGGCGATGGAGCGAGTGATCAGTACATGCGCCTCGAACGCCGAGACATGGCGGCAGAGTCTCTGAGGGACGCAGTAGTCATGCACCCCCTGCCGCGCAGGGACGAAATCTCCAGCGACATCGACGAGGACCCGCGCAGCATCTACTTCAAGCAGGCGGGTCGTGGAGTTCCCATTCGCATGGCCTTGCTGTCCGCAATGATGGGCAAGATCGACTTGCCCGGAGTCAGTCCCCAGCCTGTTGAGTCCTGGCCGGTTTCTGTGGGGGCCAATCCCTGCCCGAATCCGAGCTGCATTTCACGTACAGAGCCCCGGCATGTGGAACCGCGCTTTGTGCTTGCTTCGCGTCAGCCCCTATGCGCCCGCTGCGCCTATTGTTCCAGGGACCTTCTCTATCGCTTTGTGGGCTGTTCCACTACCCAGCGCTACCACCCGCCAGGATCATCAGCCCTGCGCAAGGTGCGCCCCGACCATCTGGTATTCCTGTCCGATGCGGATCAGGCCGGATTGCTCGAGTTTTTCCCCGCCGGGAGCTGAGCGCTTCGATGGGTCTCAGAGAGAGGCTTGGGCGCGGGCTGGGCCCAGCCAGGGGAGGGGATTGAAGTGTGCGCTTCCGCACATGGGCACCCCAGACAGCGCCCATCTTGGAGTCCCAAAGTGGTACACGGGGTTGTTTCCGGGCTCCTACCCCCCTCCCAGGGGTCTCCAGGCCATGGCGGAGCCGGGTCCTGCCCGGCGAGTCGTGGAACGGGAGTTGCATGCAGGGGGGTGTCAGCCGTCGGCCGGATGGCGGAACTGCCTTTGCCAGGCCCCCGGGGGGGGTGACCTGGCGGGTGCAGGAGGGTAACCCCTAGCCGCCCCGGCTTGACTGTTGGCGTCCTTGCCCTTGACCCCTGGCTCAAGGTCATCACAATGTGAACCCGACCGTGTGCTCCCAGTGGCGTCCGTCCCGATGGTGGACCCCCCGCAGGGTGTTCCACACTAGGGCGTCCAAGGAAGCGTCCCCCCTGAGAACAGTGTCCCCAACAGCCGTGTGCCCCTCGGGTAGCGCGGCCTGCAAACCCAATCCACAACAAGTCGATCGATCTTCACACAGATGATGCTACCCCGGGCAGGCCCGGGAACACGACATCAGCTTAGTACGAGCCGTGCATTCCCCCAGTGGGAGCGCGCGGTCCAACTGCGACCACTAGACCCCGCACGCAATTCATTGCAGCGGTCATACATTTCCATGAACAGGCTCCTTTTTGATTTGCGACGACCACTTCCTCTGACCATTGCTGCACTACTGCAGGCCAGCTTTGCGCTGGCGTGTCTGACTTTGGCTGGCTGTGGCGGAGACGCGGGCTCTGGCCTGATTTCTGCGAACGCCCCCGGATCGGTCGTATCTGATCCCGCGGGCTCCGGGCTCTCATTCATCGTCGACTACAATCAGAGTGGAAACGCCTCCAACCTGCGTCTGGCCCGGGTCTCCTGGGGACGCAAGGTCAGTGTGTTTGGTTTGGACGCTGAGGGCCTGCGCGTTGCCATGAACACTGATTTCGTGATCGGAGGTGCCTTGACCTCGGACAGCAACTATCTGCTTGAGACCAACCCGGTTACCAGCGAAGAGGCCTTGATCATCATGCGTGATGTGACTGATCTGGCCACCGGTGGAGGTTACGATCAGTTCTACACCCTCTTGCGTTCAGCAGGGGAGACGATCAGTTTCATTACGCCCCTCGCGCCAGGTCAGGCAGGGGTCTACTCGCAGGTTCCGCGCAACTCGACTCTATCGGTGCAGTTCGATGATCTGCTTGATGTGTCAACGATATCACATGAAACGCTGCGCCTGATGGTGGGCGTGCCCTCGTCGATTCCTTTCGAGGCGCGTATCTTTGCTGATTCCAATTACGGGGACCTGGCTGATCCGAACGGGGATGGCATCGCGTCCTTGTACTCCACTCGCGTGCTGATTGATTTCACCGTCAGCGAGATCGAATCTTTTGCCACGGATCCGCCCATGGCGATCAATGGCGTTGGCCTGCCCCAGAGCGTGGATGTGAATCAGACCAATGTGCTGCTGCGGATCCCCTCTGTGGAGGCGGGCCTGGTGGGCCAGAACACGATTCTGCGCAACCTTTCCGGACATTCCCTGGATGCGGCCAACAACGGGCAGGCGGACTTCAGCTCACCAACCCAGGACGTGATCCGGGCCATGCGCTCGGGGGGCTCGAACACAGGGGATCAATACAATGGCTTCATGCCCGACTTCACTCCGCCGGTGGTGGTCGGTGCCAGCCCGGCTCGTATTCCTATCGGCTTCTCACCCCAGCCGTTGATTGACGGCGCTCCCGGAGAATTCACCGTCCCGCGCCTGGTGTTTGACTCGGGGACCTGTGCCCAGACCCCGCGCCCCGGGGATGTGCTGGTTCAGGGTACGGTGTACGCGGAAGTCACCAGTTTCGCCGCTCCCGTGGACCCGGGTGATGGAATTGCGGAGAACTTCACAGTGCGCTTGCTGCTCTACCCCGAAGCCTGGGATGGTCCGGGTGGAGCGGGTCCGGCAACCTGGGTTTCGACCGCCATTGGCCCGGTTTCCTATCGAGCTGCCTATGACCCTCAGTCCGACGCTGCCAAGGCACCTTGCTTCGTTCAGATCTTGCCTCAGCCGGCGGGTTTTCCGGCCTTTCCAGCGGAGGGAATCTACACGGATTCGACAGCCGCTCTGCGATTCAGCGAACCCATGGACCCGGCATCCATGACCGCCTTTGACTCCTTGACCTTGACTCGTCAGCCGGCCCCGGGCCCCTTGGATCCGCCCCTGCCTTCCAGTTCCTATGTGGTGGGTTCGGTGAGTCAGACACTTGACCTGCGGGCGTTCACATTTCGACCTGACCTGTCACTGGCCCACACCCTGGGCGAAACCGAGTCCTACTTCTTGACCGTGGTGACTGGTGAGACGGGCCCCACCGATTTGGCGGGCAACCCCTTGCTGGAAGGCCTGCCCTCCATCGAGATGAAGGTCGGCAGCACCAATCCCGGTGTGGCCAATGGGGGTCGCGTGAGTCGCTTCACCAGTCCCGATGAAGAACCTCCGGTGGGGGACGTGGATACCGGTCTGTTGCCCGAGTATGGCGGACAGCACCTGTTCGACATCCAAAAACAGTTGATTCGTCCGAGGCCCACTGTTCGATTCATTGGTCTGGCTGACCAGAGCCAGCCCCTTGCCGCCGCGATGACCCCTTTTCCTCAGGGTGTGCAGACTCCCCTGTCGCGCTTCGGATCCCGCATGATGACGGTCTATCGCTATGTGGATTTCGCTTTTGCCCTGACGGACAACACAAACCATAACTTGGATGTGGAGGGGATCTACTGGTCGCCTGCCGGTGGCCAGGTGCTCTCTGACAACTATGAGCACTTTGAGTTGGTCATGGCCCACTGCAAATTCACTCCGGATGAGTATATCGACCCCGGTTCGCTCTTTCCCCAGTATCAGAACTCTGGGTTGCGTCATCAGTTCGCCAACAACTATGTGAACCAGTCGGAGGATCCACCCACGGTGGTCCATCCTCGGCAATTGGGCTACAACGTGCTGCCTGGCGCGTTGCAGGTGGCTTCCAATGGGACCAAGCTGATGCCCTATCCCCTCAACAGGGATCTGCCTCCGGAAGAGCACGTGTACTGGACCTGGCGAGACAGCTCAGTGCTGGCCCGCGGGGGCAACTCCAGCAACGGTGTTCCCCCCAGGCAGGAGTATGTGGTGCTCAACCTGCCTACGCCGGGAAACCCTTACTATCCCGCCGGACATGTGGGCTCAATTGGCCTGCCCCTCCTGTTCGAGGTGCGCTGTTTCCCTGATGACGGGGCTGTAGGCGCGAACCCATTCGACATTGTGCTGGGCGCGAACTCTTCTTCACGTCCGTACTTCCGTGCCTTCTCCACAGGGGGTACGAATCAGCAGGGCAATCAAATTCCCCGCAACCCGGACACGGAGACCTTTGCCAACGGTGGCTTCAATCCAGGATCCAACGGCGCGTCAACCTATGGTCGGGACAATTCCTTCTATATAGGCGCGGTGGATTTTGTCGTGCGCATCAGCCGCAGCACTTCGATCTGGTTCCCCGCTACAGATCCTGCTGCCGTTGGCGGTACCTTCGGCGATCCGATCTACAGTGACCCGATCATGGAGCCATCTCTGGCGGATCAGCCTTCGGGTACATCGATTGAATTGGATTTCCGTGGGGCGGTGGACATCAGTGTCCATAGTACCTTTGTGTTCCCGACGACTTGTGCGGGAGCACCTCCTAATCCCACGGTGCATCCGGCCCTGGAAAGCGCCCTGACCCTCGATATCTACGGGGATCACTATTGGGATGACCCCGCCGTCTATTGCGAGAACGAGTGGCCCAACCACAACTCCAACCGCATGAACCGGGGCATAATCCTGACCGACGACCAGACATGGAAGTCGGATATCAGCGTCATCAACGGTTCCAAGTATTACCAGATGCGGATCACTTTCATCAACAACCCCATTTCCGGGCTTGGTTCTGAGCTTTCAGCTCTGGCGCTGTCCTGGCAAGAGTGATCGATTGCACAAACAAGATGGCCTTTGAGGCCAACTCCCCCCCCTCCCAAGAAAACCTCATGTCCCTTCTTCGAACAATGCGTGTGAACAAGTCCTTGATCTCTCTTCTTCTGGCAGTGCCCATGATCTCGGTCGGCTGTGGAGGTTCAATAAGTGACGCCGGATCCGGCGGCTCCGACACCGGCGGTGCCAATGGCTTCAATGTCGTGTCGGTCTCCGTCTCCCAGGCTCAGATCTGGCAGATCAACCGGGCGATTGACATCACCTTCACCCGTGCCCTGGACTTTTCGACAGTAGGGCTCAACACCATCTCAATTGCGACCCCTAGTGGCCTTTCGGCTACGGGTACCTTCAGTCAACTGGATGCGGTCACCGTGCGCTTTCAGCCCTCCTGTCCGACCTTGGCGGACAACTCCGATGCGGGTCTCTTGCCTGGTGGCAGAACCTATACCCTGCATGTGCTCGACACAACTGTGAATGGGGTGACTGTGCAAGACACCAATGGATTCGGAGTTACACAGGGGCTGGTGGTCACCTTCCAGACTCCGGACTCCACGGATCCTCAAGCGCTCTTCCTGGACACGGTTCCCGGGCCGCCTGATGTGCGCGTTCGACTTCGTGGTGGGGTGGCCGTCGACGACTTGGATGCGACCTACCTGGAGCGTGGCGATGGATCTCGCGAGTACTTCTATCAGCAACTCACCACTCAGCAGGGTGAGTTGATCCCTCCCGGTGGGAGCCAGTATTTTCCTTTGCTGAACAAGTACTCCGACGTGGATAGCCAATGGTCCCTGGTGGTCTTCTTCAACCAGCCGATCATTTCTTCTCCTGAGAACATCAGTTCGAACCTGATCGCCCTGGAGTATGAACAGCAGGATGGGGTCGGTGACTTCGCTGGATTTGGTACCCAGGTCGAGTTGATCGCAAACTGCACATCTACCGGTGCTGCCTTGCGCGTGACCCCTCTGGGGGTCGTCCCCCAGGGTAAGCGTATGCGTCTCAACATCAGGCAGGGCTTCAGTGACCTGACCGGTGATGGGTTGCCTTCGGACAATGTTGGCGCGGCGAGGATGGTGACAGCTATCTCCTCCAACGATTTTGACAAGGAGTTTGATGAGTTGACTGAGGACTTTGACCACCCCGCGGGCGTGGCCGATTCCCGTCAGGATGGGACCACCCCCCTGGGTCAGCCGTCCGCTAGTTGGGGCGAGGGTGTCTTGCGCGCCAGCTTTGATTTTGGCGGTACCGGCGGCCCCGGCGGCGACTTTGATTGGGTGGTGGGTTTCAGTGGCCCCGAGACCGTCATCTTGGACACGGTAACCAGCCAGATTCTCGGCGGCCCGGGTGGAATTCCCGTGACGACCCAGACGGTGATCAACGGAGTCGTGGACATCCATGATTTCCGTATCAACCCAGGTTCCCGCGTAATCGTCCTGGGACCCAACCCCTTGACGATCCTGGCCAGTGGCGAGGTTGTGATCAATGGCGAGTTGTCGGTCAATGGCAGTGACAACCCGGGCGTGGGCACTCTCAATACCACCAACTTCCCTGAGTTGGGAGCCACCGGCAACGGAGGCGGGGGGCGCGGAGGTACTGGTTCCTTCCTTACCTCCCAATCGACGCCCAAAGGCGGTGACGGCTTCGGTGCCTTTGGAGTTGCCAACCGAGGAGGGATTGGCGGTGAGACGACTTACAACACCGGCGGAACCAACAACCGGCGCGCATCCGGAGGTGGGGGCCCCTCTTTCGGATCGACCGTGTTCTATGACCACGATGGGACCCCGGTATCGAACAGTCCGGACACGCCCATGTTGCGTGCTCAGATCTTGATTGGAATGGACCCTGAACCTGGTCGTGGTGGTTCACCGAATGGCAAGGGTGCCATCAGCCAGGCGGTTCGTGCCCAGGGTGGTGCCATCGGAGAAGACCCCTTCGTTGACGAAGATGAGGGTAACAACTTCTTTGGTCAGATGATTACTGCCGAGGGCTCCCTGGTGGTGGGCGAGCTGAGCAAGACCTACGCTGGCGGTGGTGGGGGTGCTGGTGGAGACGCCGTCTCGTCCAATTCGTTCCCCTTGCAGCCCTTCCAGATCACCGGAGACGAAAAGGGCTCTGGTGGCGGCGGTGGTGGCGGCGGTCTTAGGATCCTCGCTCTTGAAGACATCACCATTGGTGAGGGTGGCAGCGTGTTTGCGAATGGCGGCGAGGGGGGCGGTGGCGAGAACACCAACTTCTTCGACCGTGTGGGGGGTGGCTCTGGCGGTGGTGCTGGCGGTCACATTATCTTTTCAACAGCAGGCAAGGTGAACATCCTGGGCCTCGCGGAAGGCTCCCAGCAGTGGTATAGAGACAGTGGTTTGACTACTGGTACCGGCTGGCCAAATTTCAGCAGTTCTCGTGCATTGAGTGCGGTTGGCGGCCAGGGTGGTGCGGGTGCTGCGGACCACGGTGGGTCCGGTGCAAACGGTGGCACTGCTTGGCGCTGCGATTGCATCCCCCGTTCGTTCGTTGACAACGTGCCAATTGGTTGTCCCAACGGACTCGAAGATGCGCCTCCTTATCGTTGTATCGGTTGCTTCTCAATCTCGACCCAGGGCTTCAATGATCCCATGGGGCCGGTGCTGGGCGCTGGTGGCGACGGTGGTCCGGGGATCATCCAACTCCATGTGGCGACTCCCGCCGAAGACATCAACCTGCCGGCAGTTCTGGCTGATGGCCAGACAGGGCAGGTCTATGGGGAGATGGCGCTGGTCGGTGCGAGCCTTGTGAATCCTCTTGATCCGACGCAAGTGATCGCTCCCCCGCCCTTGGGTTGGCTGGATCCAGTACAAGTCGAAGAGCGCGTGATCGAGCTACAGACCAATCAGCCGGGCATTGATCTTGAAGGCGTGCCCATGAGCAATAACCTGGTGCCTTTCTTTGGTCCCAAGTCTGCGGCCCGATCCCTTTGGATTCCCCTTGGACTGGCCCGAATCAACCCGGCCAATGTGCCAGCTTCCTTTACGCCGATCATGGGTGTGCAGGTCACAGGAGATGCCAATGACATTGGCAAGGTACTGCATGGACCGGTCGGGGATACGGTACTTGAACTGCCCCCGGTAATTGCCGCCTCACCTCTGGATCCTCTTGGGCTCGTCGCCCCCTTCATTACTCCGGATGGCGGAACCTTGGTCTTTGATGCGTCCGGTATGCCTGACACCTATCGGGTCACCCCTTCCATGGCTCGACGCTTTGCGATCGTGCTGGGAGATGCTGCGGTCACTCCGACCCTAAGCTTGGACTTTGAAGCGATCAGTGTGGTCTACGACGCGGTCAATGACCAGTTGCGTTGTACCGCTGGTGCTGGGGTGGACTTGACCCTATTCCAGGCGACCACGGTGTTTGCCAGTTTGCGCCCGCACCATTTCCGAGTGGAAACTCAAGGCATCTGGGACAACTTCTCGGCAGATGCCAGTATTCGGTTCGGCTTTGATGCCACCACCACGGATGTGGCTGGCAATCCCTCAGCCAGCGGTGCCTTCACGGTGACCTCCACGGATCTTGCCAGGGATATCACAGACATGAACGATGGAAGCATCTGGGATTTCTTCCGCTTTGAAGTGGAGTTTGACCTTGGCGATCCGCTGAACACCCCCCTGCCGGCTTTGCTGTTCATGAAGATTCCCTTTGAGTTCGGGGCGGACTAGAACCCCGTCCTGCTCCCCCGCCGCACCTCGGTGGGCGTATTCACTTCAGCCCGGGCGGGCTGCTAGAATCCCGGGTATCAGCCGTGAGAAAAGCTACCGTCCCTCTTCTGATTCTGACCTGCCTTTGGTCCTGCAGCCGACCGGAGGAGCAGCTGCGCCCCCTGGTTGTGCTTGAGATTACGCCTCCTGGCGGCGCCCGCGTGTATCTCAACGAGCCTCTGGTTGTGACCTTTGATCAGGAGGTGGATCTGGCCTCGATTACGCGGCAGAGCGCGCGGGTGCTCTCGGAGGGCACTGCAATACCCGGGCGCTGGGAGGTGGATGGCGTTCATCTGACCTTCTGGCCCAAGCCCATCCTGCGATCTGATCGGATGGATGGGGGCTATCGTCCGGGACTGCGCCACTCCCTGGTGCTGACGGGTTTTCCTCGGCCCGATGGAATCCGTGCTCAGGGTGGTGCGCATCTGGCTCAGACTCTGCGCCATGACTTTGTGGCCAAGGAGATCAGGCCAGGGCCGAGCTTGTTTGATCTCTCCATGGATCCCGGGCGTTGCGAGCCGCTGCGGCCTCCTGGGACTGCCCCCGGTGCGCCCTTGTTGTTGCAGCGCGGGGAGGCGATTGTGCTTGTCTGTGATGAACCCCTCGATCCCAGCTCATTGGTCTCTGAAGAGTTCTGGATTGAGGCAGATATCAGCGCGCCTGGTACTCAGCAGGGAGTCCTGGGCCGAGTGGCGGGGCTGCACGCCCGCCTGGTGCAGAACAATCACTTCCAATCCCTGGCGACCGGTTCCTGTGCGCGTATCCAGTTTTGGCCGGATGCGCGGCTGTCTGAGGGCGGGTACCTTCTGCGCGGCGTTCCCCAGCCCAGCCTGATGGACATGGGCGGGAATCTTGCTTGGAGTGAAGCGGAGCCCATCACCCTGGCGCGGCTACGTATCTTGCCCAGGGGCTTTGGCCCGGACTCGACTATCCGCTTGGAGTTCCTCGATGCCCATGGCAAGTCCCCCCAGCGAATTCCCTGGGCAGACGGCACCGCCACCTGGTCCGACCGAGGGGAACTCAGTGTTGCCCTGCCTGCGGCCAGTGGGGATGGGCATGAGGGCGTAGTGGTGCTGACCGGCGAGCAGACACAAGGTCAGCGTGAGGCCATTCAGCTGACTGTTCCTGCGGGATCCAAGGCCGAGTTCCTGGACAATGCGGGCCTCGTGATTCTGCGCAGTCAGGGTTCCTTGCGCATTGATGGTTCCCTCCTGCGCCAACGCCAAGGCCAAGCTGTGGATCCTGTGCAGGATCATGGTTCGCCTGATCAACCGGTTCTGCTGTCTGTCCTTCTGGATCAGGCGCTCGCAAGCGGACGCGAATGGACTGTCCTGATTGCGGGTGGGGATCTGATCATCACAGGGGAGGTGCAGGTAGACACGCCCCTGATACTGGTGGCCGGAGGTCGAGTACGCATCAACGGCAGCGTGCGCTGCAAGAGCGAACACTTGCACCTCTTGGGAGAGGGTGGTGGCTTGGATCTGCCTGGGATTCCTTCGTCCTTGCCGGGGGTGCTGGTGGATCAACCACATCTCAACCCCCTGCAGAAGCCCCTGCTCTTCGCGGCTATCTCCTCGCCCCTCCCACGCGAGGTCAGCCAGCGTTACGATTGGGGTCGGCTAGTTGTCGGCGGACGGGAAGGAACGGGGCGTTGGAGGGTGGGTTTCCTCCCCGCAGATGTTGCCCTGGAGCGAGAGCTGGTCGTGCGTCATCCTGGTTTGCTGCAAGGGGAAGGGTCCGTGCGCGTGTTGGTAGAACTGGAAGTCCTGCCTGGCGGAGTGTGGGACCCTCCAGCATTGGATTTCTTGCGCCTGGACTGGGAAGCTCCCGAGGGCTTGCCTTTCGCCCGCTGACGATGAGAGCCGGCCCTCGGCTCCGAGACTGCAGGCACCGGAGCACTTGGTACGGGTCTACGGGAGGATATTGTCCTCGCCCTTGATCGAGCCGCCGTGCTTCTTCACGATTCACGACTGGTGGCGTGCTGAATCTGGAGGCATTCCACTCGCAGCATGGATTCCACGCTTACCGACCCCATAATTTCTAGTCCCTTGGCCACGGCCTATTGGGTCCTGATGGGGTTCATGGTTGGCTCCTTCCTGAATGTAGCGATCCATCGGCTGCCCACCGAGGGAGAGAGTGTCTTCAAGCCCCTGCGGTCGCGCTGTCCCAAGTGCCGTACCACTCTGGCCTGGTACGAGAACATTCCCGTGCTCTCTTGGCTGGTCCTGTTCGGCCGTTGCCGGACCTGCCGCTCATCGATCCACTGGCGCTATCCCCTGGTCGAAATCCTCACGGCTCTCTTGTTCTGGGCGGCTGCAGATTCGTTCATGGGCGACACCGCGCACATTGCGATAGCGGTCCTGGTTCTGTCTGGGCTGCTGGTGGCCACCTTTGTGGATCTGGACTGCTACGAGATCCCAGATGAGGTCAGCTTGGGGGGCTGTGTTCTTGCGCCTCTGTTGAGTTTTTTCGTGCCCCGTCTGCACGAGTTGGATCTTGATCGTTTTGCTGCCCTGGGCGAGTGCCTGTTGGGCATGGCGGTGGGGGGTGGCATTCTCTACTTCATCGGCTGGCTTGGCACCAAAGTCTATCGCGTGGACGCCATGGGTTTCGGTGACGTGAAGCTGGCGGCTGCGGGGGGCGGATTTATTGGAGCGACCGGAGTTCTATACGCGCTCCTGGTCGCAGCCATCCTGGGCTCCCTGGTGGGTCTCTTGAACATGTTGCGCTTGTTTTGCGAGTTGCGCTTGCGGGTCTCCCGCCGTCATCGGCGAGACGGACCCTTGCGGTCTCTGCAGGCCGCTCGGCTTGCTGGTCGCTACATACCCTTTGGCCCCTACTTGGCTGTGGGGATTGCTCTCAGCCTTCTGGGCTGGAATGATGATGGAGCCTTGGTGTTCCAATTCCTGTTGAACTGACTATTGAGGGCTAAGGATGCCCAACGAAATCATGCGATTGAATCTGAACTGCACACTATTAACCCTTTGCGCCCTGCCCATGTTGAGCGGGTGCGCCTCCGATCAGGCCCTGCGCGGAGCTCTTGGAGAACGCGATGGTCTGATCCGTCGCTTGCGGAGCGAGAATGCTGTCCTCCAACAGGAGGTCTTACACCTCTCCGGGGATCGCGCCGGACTACAGAGCGAATTGAGCGAACTGCAAGCTGTCCTGCGCACCTCTGAGGCGGTTGCCGCAGTGCCAGCTGTCTTTGATCTACCTCTGCCTGAGGCGAACGATCTGGCTGAGCACGGCATCGAGGTCGAGCGTCGTGGTGAGGGGATCGCTTACTTGGTTCCCAGCGCGGTGAGCTTTGGTCCTGGCAGCGCCGAACTCACCGAAAGAGGGCAGGAGGCCTTGAGAGCGTTGGCCCACCGCATGACCCAGGACAGCCCACGCGGGGCTGAGATTTCGGTGGAGGGGCATACGGACTCCGACCCGATTCAGCGCTCGGGCTTCGCCAGCAATCGGGAACTTTCCCTCGCCCGGGCCTTGACGGTACACGGATTCCTGGTGGCTCAGGGGGGGCTGCCCGACGAGCGCTTTGTGGTGCTCGGCTATGGACCGCACAGGCCTGTTGAGCCAAACACTGACGCAGCGGGCAAGGCCCGCAATCGGCGTGTGGAAGTTGTCGTTCAGGCGTTGCAGAAATAGGTTCCGCTTCCAAGTCGGCTGGAGGGCCCGGAGGGGCACCCCACAAGGATACCCCTTGGGGCTAGAATGGGTCTGTTCTCACCCTGCCTGGGGCGCTTTTTGGCCTTGGGTGGCGGATCCAAGTCAACTGCCTAGTGCCCCCCATGAGCCACCCCTCTGCCATTCGTAACGTGTCGTTCGTTGGACACCCGTCCACGGGCAAGACCACCCTGGTCGATGCCCTTGCCTTCAAAATGGGAGCCAGCGCTCGTAAGGGATCCCCGCAAGACGGCACGAGCTTGTGCGACACCGAACCAGAAGAGCAGTCGCGGCATCACACCTTGCAGTTAAGTGTGGTTTCGGCAGAACACGACGACAAGGACTGGACTCTGATGGACACTCCCGGTTATCCGGAGTTTGTTGCTCAAGCCCAAGCTGCCATTTGGGCCTCAGACCTGGTCGTTGGCGTCGTTAGCTGCGCTAGTGGTGCCTCATTCAACTTGCGCACCAAGATGCTACTTGCAGGCCGTATGGGCCGTGGCCGTGCGATTGTGCTGACCCATTTGGATGGTGAGAACGCGGACTTCGATTCGATTGTGCATGAATTGCGCGAGCGGATTGGTGAAGTCTGTGTACCGGTCCTGTTGCCTAATGATTCCGGCTCCGGGTTCTCGAAGGTAGAGCGGACATTCTTGCATGCCGACAGCGAGTGGCATCAGCGCCTGAAGGATGGCGTCATGGACGCCTGTACGGACGACGATCTGATGATGACCTATCTGGATGACGGCAACCTGACGGAGGATCAACTCGAAAAGGAGATGCCTCACGCGATTGCAGACGGGACACTCATACCTGTACTGGTTTGCAACCCCGCATCGGGTGAAGGGGTCGATGAGGTTTACACCTTTCTCAAGCGCTTCGGGCCCTCTCCTGAATCGGGATTGGTGAAGGATGAAGAGGGCCAGGCGGTCTCACTTGATCCATCCGGAACCCTGATGGGAACAGTATTCGCGACACAGGTGGATCCCCATGTCGGGCGCATCTGTCTGGCGCGAATCCACGCGGGATCAATGGATCACAGTACCCATGTGGGGCTTGCGAATGGAGAAGGCGACGAGAAGGTTGGCGGCCTTTTTCGCATGCTGGGCAAGAAGCGTGAAGCCCTCGAAACTGGCACTCCGGGTGAAATTGTGGCCTTTACAAAGGTTGAGAAACTCCCCACCTGGGCGCACTTTTCTCAGGCCGGCGAGGAGGGTGCCAAGATCGAAGTGCCCAGCGCTCCCAACCCCATGGTTGCCTTGGCCGTGGAACCGCGCTCACGGGCAGATGAGCAGAAGATCGGCGAAGCCATGCACAAGTTGGTGGACGAAGATCCCAGCTTGACCATCGAGCAGACCAAGGACACTCACGAGATGGTCGTTCATGGCATGAGTGATTTGCACCTGCAGGTTCTTTTTGAGCGATTGTCCCGGCGGTACGGTGTCGAGGTAGAGACTCACTTGCCCGTGGTCGCATACCGCCAGACCATCAGCAAGGCTGTGGAGGCTCACCATCGCCACAAGAAACAAAGTGGTGGCAAGGGGCAATTCGGGGAGTGCTACCTGCGGCTGCGTCCTGGTACGGCCAATGATCCGGTGGAGTTCATCGACAAGGTCGTAGGGGGGGCTATTCCCCGCAACCTGATCCCTGCCGTGGAGAAAGGCATCCGCGAGGTCTGTGCCAAGGGAATCTTGACCCGTGGCGAGGTCATGGGCGTGGAGGTTGAACTCTACGACGGCAAGTTCCACGCGGTGGACTCGGACGAGGCGAGCTTCAAGTCGGCTGGTGCCAAGGCCTTCCGCGAGGGATTCGAAAATGCCAAGCCGGTGCTGCTAGAGCCTCTGGTGCGGGTCGAAATCCATGTGCCCACTGAGGATGCGGGGGCTATTTTCAGCGACCTCACCAGCCATCGTCGGGGTCATGTGATCGATCAGCAGACCGAAGCCGGGGGTGCGATCACGATGATTGTGGCCGAAGCCCCCAAGGCTCTGATGCAGACCTATCACCGGGATTTGAACTCCACCACCAAGGGCGAAGGCACCTGGAACATGTCCTTTGCGCGCTTTGCCCCGGTGCCCGCTGCTGAGCAGAAGAAGATCCTGGCGGCCCAGGCCGAGGCCCTCGTAGAGGCGTGATCTGGGAATAGAGGCCTGATTTGGGGCCTTCCTTGTGCTCCTGAGGACCATGGGAGCCCCCAGTTCGTCCCTGTCTGGAGGTTCGGGCCCCTTCCCCTCCAGCAGGGTCAACAGGTTGGACGATGAAGACAGCACCCCAGTGCCTGGGGAGAGGTGTCTTCGCGATGATCACAATGGAAGAACTCCTGACGCTGCTAGTGCGTCAGGGTGGCTCAGACCTACATATTTCGGTTCATTCTGCGCCCCGTATTCGGGTCGACGGCAGCTTGATGCCTGTTGAGCATGCGCCCTTGTCTCCGGATGAGACACGGCGACTTGCCACGAGCGTTCTGACCTCGGATCAGATCGCCCGGCTGGACCGGGAACTGGAACTCGATTGTTCGTTTGGGCTCGAAGGGCTCGGGCGTTTCCGGGTCAATGTTTTCTATCAACAGGGGGCTGTGGCCTGCGTGCTGCGCCTGATCCCTACCCAGATCCCAAAATTTGAGGACCTGGGAATGCCCGAGGACATCTGTCAGAATCTGTGCAGGATGCAATCTGGGCTGGTGCTGGTCACCGGAGCTACGGGCTCGGGTAAGTCCACGTCCTTGGCAGCCATGATTGACTACATCAATCAAGACCGCCAGGCACATATCGTGACCATCGAGGATCCGGTGGAATTCACACACCAGCACAAGAATTGCGTGGTCACCCAGCGCGAAGTGGGTGGAGATACGCGCAACTTCAAGAACGCTCTCCGCAGTGTGCTGCGTCAAGACCCTGACATCGTGTTGGTGGGGGAACTGCGCGATCACGAGACCATTGAAGCGGCCCTGACCCTTGCCGAGACAGGGCATCTGACTTTTGGCACCCTGCACACCTCGGACTCGGTGCAGACCATCAATCGCATCATCGATGTGTTCCCTTCCCACCAGCAGGCCCAGGTGCGCACCATGTTGTCCTTTAGCTTGCAGGCGGTGTTTAGTCAGCAGCTGCTGCCCAAGGCCAAGGACTCGGGCCGTGTGATGGCCGCTGAAATCATGATCGCAACACCAGGCATTCGCGCACTCGTGCGTGATGGCAAGAGCCACCAGATCTACTCCCAGATTCAGACCGGCGGCCGCTTGGGCATGTGCACCATGGCTCAATCCCTGGCGATCCTGGTCAATAACGGTGTCATCCGCATGGCTGATGCGGAGAAGGCCATTGCAGATCCCAGCGAATTGCGCAATTGTTTGAGGGCTGCCTGATGGTGCGTGTTCCCACCAAGGTGAGGCGTTTGTTGAGCGAGGAGGGCTTGGTCACTCCCGAGCGCTGGGATGAGGTGGCTTCCCTGGAGGATCCTCTTGAGGCCCTGTTCGATGCGGGGGATCTGGAGGAGAGCGCTCTGGTAGAAGTCGTGGCGCGCACTGCCCAGGTGGCACCTATTGATCTGGCGCAGGTTGCTCCCGACGGAGATGTGTTCGACCTTCTGGACCATGAGCTTTGTCATCGCCTTCAGATTCTGCCTTTGACCCGCAATGGGGATCTGTTGACCATTGTGGCTGCGGATCCCTTCGATGTGCTCCTGTTTGATGACCTACGCCGACGCACCGGTTGTCAGGTACGCGCCGTCTATGCGCCTGGGCCTCGGGTCCTGGCATCGCTCAAGGATCTGCACGATGACGGTTCTGCCAAGGTCCAGGAGATGATGGATCAGGTGGGTGAGGACTCCGGCCTGCAGGCGGAGCCCGAAGAGCCGGAAGCCGAAGACATCGAGGCCACTATGGCGGAGGGTGATGACTCGCCTGCAGTCAAGCTGATCAATGTGCTGTTGCTGAAGGCCCTGCGTGAAAAAGCCAGTGACATTCACATTGAGCCCGGAGATCGTCAGGTCAAGATCCGATTCCGGATTGACGGTCGTCTGCGCGAGGGTATTCCGCCGGTCTCACGCGGCCTCCTACCGGCCATTTCATCGCGCTTGAAGATCCTGGCATCCCTGGACATCGCCGAGCGTCATGCACCCCAGGACGGAAAATTCCAAATCAGATACGAGGGCCGCGGCATCGATTTCCGCCTCTCGGTTCTCCCTGTGGTTGGAGGCGAAAAGAGCGTCATCCGGATTCTGGATGTGGGGTCGCTGGCCCTCAACCTGGATGGCATGGGTTGGGAGCCTCAGTCTCTGGCCCATGTGCGCGAGGCGATCAGCCAGCCCTATGGAATGATGTTGGTCACCGGCCCTACGGGCTCGGGCAAGTCCACCACGCTCTATTCCTGCGTTCAAGCCGTATCGACGTCGGACGTGAATGTGACCACAGTGGAAGACCCGGTTGAATACCGCATGGAAGGTATCAACCAGGTGCCGGTCAATCCCAAACGAGGTATCACCTTCGCAGGTGCCTTGCGCTCGATCCTGCGTCAGGACCCAGACATTGTTCTCGTGGGTGAGGTGCGTGACAAGGAGACCGCCGATATCGCGGTCAAGGCTGCCTTGACCGGACACCTGGTACTCTCGACCCTGCACACCAACGATGCCGCAAGTACGATCACGCGCTTGGTGGACATGGGTGTGGACCCATTCATGGTCTCGAGTTCATTGCTCTTGATCTGCGCTCAGCGACTGGGCCGCAGGCTCTGCAAGGCCTGCCGCGTGCCCGTGGAAGATCCCCCCAGGGAAGGTCTGCTGAGCATTGGCTTCTTGCCCGAAGACTTTGATGATCTGCAGCTGTTTGCCGCCAACGCCAAGGGCTGCGGTCGTTGCAATGGTGGCTATCGCGGCCGCTTCCCCGTACTTGAGACCATGCCGATGACCTCGCGCATGAGGCGGCTGGTCGTGGAAGGCCGTACTGCTGAAGAGGTCAAACGGCTGGCCGTTCAAGATGGACTGCTGAGCTTGCGTCGCGTGGGCATTTTGAATGCGATTCGTGGGGTGACTTCCGTTGAAGAAGTCCTGCGCATCACCCTGGAGGACTGATTCTGCCCCTCCTTTCCCTTCCCAGACAATCATGAATCAATTCAAGTACGCAGCCAAGGACGGCACAGGCAAGACGGTGCAGGGCACCATTCAGGCGGCGACCATGGCGGAGGCCGCTGCCGAATTGCGGAAGCGTTCATTGGTCGTGCTGCAGCTGGCCGAAAGCTCGCTCAAGAACAAGCAACGCTTCTCGCTCTCCATTGGTAAGGCCAAGCCCAAAGCCAAGCCGGCCGAGGTGGTGATCTTCACCCGCCAATTGGCGACTATGGTGGGTTCTGGCCTGTCGTTGCTCGAATCGTTGGAGGTGCTTGGCGACCAGGCTGAGACCCCTGGCATGCGAGCCACCTGCGAGGTGTTGGTGACCGAGGTGCGTGGGGGATCTGACCTCTCCAGCGCCATGAGTCACTGCTCCAAGGTCTTTGATCACCTCTACATCTCAATGGTCAAGGCGGGCGAGGTTTCGGGCCAGATGGACATCATCCTGAACCGGTTGGCCGCCTATCAAGAGGAGAGCGCTGAACTCTCACGGGAGATCCGCTCGGCCATGACCTACCCGGTGATTTCCATGATCCTGGTCGTGGGCATAACCGTGTTCTTGATGGTTGGGGTCGTACCGACCTTCAAGGAAGTCTTTGCAAGCATGGAATTGACCCTGCCAGGGATCACCCTCGGTGTACTGGCGGTCAGCGACTTCATGTTGAGCAACCTGGCCTATATTCCCATGGCTCTGATGGCCCTTGTGTTTGCCGTTTCTGCGGGCAAGCGCACCAAGGCTGGGCTACTGGCTTGGGATCACCTGATGCTGCGTCTGCCGGTCTTCGGCAAGTTGCACGCCAAAGTCTGTCTGGCTCGTTTCTCACGCACATTTGCAACCCTGATACGCTCTGGCGTGCCGATTCTCTCGACTCTCGACATTGTGGCCAACACGGCTGGCAATCAGGTAGTGGCCCAGGCTGTGATCGATGCTCGCGAGAGCGTGCGCGTGGGCCAGCAACTGTCCGACCCATTGGCCAAGCGCAAGGTCTTCCCGCCCATGGTCACACGCATGATTGCCATCGGTGAGCGGACTGGTGCGCTGGAAACCCTGCTTGAAAAAATTGCCGACTTCTATGACAGTCAAGTCAAGGCCATGGTCAAGGCATTGACCAGTCTGATCGAGCCGCTCTTGATCAGCTTCATGGGACTCATTGTTGGAGGCGTGGTGCTTTCCATCTTCGCGCCTATCATGGGCTTGGTCGAGAAACTCAGCTCCGGGGGCTGAAAAACCCCTCTGAGGGCTCGCAGGGCCGCTTATTAGGTGTCCAAGTCGGAGGTCTATCCGACCTGAATTGAGCGCTTGAGCTTCTCGAATCCTGTTTTGAGACTCACCGGGCAGACCCTCAAGCCGCTTGCCTCCGAGGACGATATTCATAGCACGGCGTGGAGTGCTTCCGGATTCCCGGATCGAACTGTGCCGCGTTCCCAGGCCCTTCTCCTGGGGATCCACCAGGAACCCCAAAGGGGATTCGCCACCAGATCCAGGCCAACCAGTGCCTGTCCATGTCCAGCAAATTGAATATGAAAGTCAACAACAACAAAGCGGGTTTCACCCTCATTGAACTGATGATCGTCGTTGCGATCATCGCCATTATCGCAGCCATTGCTTTGCCCAAGCTCATGAGCGCGCGCATCTCAGCCAACGAGAACGCCGCCGTTGCGACCCTGCGCTCGATCGCAGCGTCCCAGCAGCAGTTCCAGGCTTCGTCATCCGTGGACACCGACTATGACGGCGGTGGTGAGTTTGGTTACTTTGGCGAACTCGCTGGTGTTGCTGACTTGCGCATCGGTGCTGCTACGGGAGATGTTGCCGCGCCCCTTGATCCGCCCTACCTGGCAACTCCCTTTGGCGACATCACGACCAGCTTGGTCGAGCGCCAAGGCTACTTCTATCAGATCTGGCTTCCCAGTGATGCCAGCCCGTCTCTGGGCGTGGCCGAGGCTGCGACCGGTGGAGCGGCCACTACCAATCCCGGTAGTTCCAACTGCGAAGTAATGTGGTGTTGTTATGCCTGGCCCGTGGACGCTGGCAAGACCGGGATGCGCACCTTCTTCATCAACCAGGAAGGAGATATCATCAGCTACTCCAACCGCGACACCGCGGACCAGTACTCCGGCACGACCAGCATGCCGGCATTCTCTGAAGCCCTGTCCGCAGTTGACATGGACGCAGCTCTCGGTCTCCTTGACACCAGTGGCGCCACTCCCGTGGTGACCGCACAAGACGGAAACATCTGGACTCCCGTCGGCAACTGATCGCCATCCGGCGTATCTTGCTTCTTGCTTGTGGGGCGCCTGCGGTTTACCGCAGGCGCCCCTTCCTATTGGTGGAGGGGAGAGCGCTGTTGTCTAGACCGGCGGGAGGTCGAACAGCTGAGCGGCGTTCTCGCTTGTGATGCGCGCCATTTCTTCGGTGCTCAGGCCTTTGAGTTCGGCGACCTTGCCCAGGACTTCGGCCACCAGGGCCGGTTCATTGCGTTTGCCTCGAAAGCCCTGTGGCGCAAGGAAGGGGCAATCGGTTTCCACCAGGATGCGATCCAGAGGGACTTGCCGCACCGCTTCGCGGTTGTTCTCGTTGCGTGGGTAGGTCACTACACCCGAGAACGAGATGCAGAAGCCCGCTGCAAGATAGGGTTCAAGTTCTTCAGGCCCCATGGTGTAGCAGTGCATCACGCCTCTGCGTAGGGGGTGCTCCTTGACCATGCGGGCGGTCTCCTGATGGGCGTCTCGGCAGTGAATGATGACTGCCTTGTCCAGCTCGCATGCCAGGTCCAGGTGCCAGCCAAAGGAGTCGATCTGGGCCGCGCGCGGGCTGTACTCCTTGAACCAGTCGAGACCGGTCTCACCAATGGCAACGCAACCGGGGTCTTGGGCCAGGGCGCGGATGGCGGCTCGCTCTGCTTCGCCAGTTTGCTCTGTATCGTGGGGGTGGATGCCTGCGGTAGCGTAGAGGTTCTCATGTTCCTCAGCCAGTTGCTTGGCCTGAGTCGAGGTTTCCACGTTGGTGCCCACCACCACCATGCGCTCGACTCCTCGCTCTTGGGCGCGCTGGAGGGTCTCCGCGAGGTCTTGTTGGAACGAATTCCAGTACAGATGACAATGGCTGTCGGTGATCATTGGCCGTCTTGTTCCCCGCTCAGGTTTGGAAGCGGATCGGGATCCTTGATCAGTCCTTCGGAATCCAGCAAGAGTCCTCGGCAGTTGCGTTGCATCATGTCGAGCAAGAATGCGCGGAAGTTGCTGTCTGCTTCGCGCCGCGCCACCTCGGCAAACAATGCGCAGGCGGTTTCCGAGGGCAATAGCTCACGCAGGGACTGAGCCGACATTCGGCGCAAGTAGCCATCTCCGCTGGACTCGACCAGACAGGATTCCAGTGCTCTTTGTCCAATTGGCTCCAGGGGGAACTCGCGCATGCGCTTGGCCGCTTGCCAGCGGGCTGGAGGGTCCAGCCGCAGATTGGTTGCGACTTGGGCGAGCATGGGTACCGGGGACTCACCAGTCTTGAGACAGGCGTTGATCCAGCCACGCACCAGAAACTCATCGTCTGGCAGGGTCTGGCGTTTGACTTTGGTGCGTTCGAGGATCGGTTTCGCATCCGAGAAGAACAGTCGCGGGGAAGTCAGGGACAAGACCAGGGCGGCTTCTGTCCGGTCGGCGATGGGGGAGCCGTAGGAGATGAACAGGTTGTGCAGTAACTCGCGTGCGTTTTCTGGTGCCGCCAGCCCACCAGTCCACAAGAGTGCGCGGCGCACCAGGTAGGGTTCCTCGGCGGCACCGGTGTAAGCGTGCAGGGCTGCATTGCCGGCTCCTTCGCCCTGGGAGATGACTCGATCGATGCGTGAACGCTGGTCAGCGAGCCAGCGGTCGTGGTGATCGCTTGTGAGGGTCGCGTCCAGAGGGCGGAACTGCTGGATCAATAGACCGATCTGCTCGCGGGAGGCCGTGGAAACCGGAGCATCGAGGGGGATGCCCCACTCGTCTCTGGTCACTTGTCCTTCTACCTCGATGGAGGTTGAGGGCTGATCGCATGCAGCAGGTGTCAGGGCCAGGAAGCACAGCAGGAGCGCGGCCTGGGGGCAGGTTGGGGTGCCCGTTTGCCTCGGGTGTGTGTGCGTTGCCGCTCGGTTTCCCTGTGCGGTGGGGAGGCTTGGGAGTGGAATTCTCGGGCGGGGCTGCATTGGCAGGTGGGGCAGGGATCCGGTGGCTGGCACGGGTTTTGAGGCGTCAGGAGCACCTTGAGGCCACTCAGAATGGATATCTTGCTCAGCAATTGGGGTCGCGGACTAGGGCTGGATTATTCTGGACCGGGCTATTCCAGCCCCTGGGACGGTCTGGGACGCGCCTCAAGGGTGTTCGCATCTGCAGGCAAGTCACGGTGTCCTGGGATTCTAGCGCAAGGGGCCCGTCCTGGCGGGTGCTACCCCCCGCTACGAGGGAAGTTGGCTCCAGCAGCGGTCCTGTTGGGGCTTTTTTCTCCCCAGAGCCAGCAAGCTCCGGGCCATGGGAGAGTCCTGGCCCTGAGTTCTTCCGATTCGTTTGGCAACCAATCCCACCTCGTGAGTATATTCCTGAGCCCCCCAGCAGGTTGGCCACCCCCCCTGACCCCTCCTCGGCCCCCCAACAAGACCCCTCCGCCAGCGGGCGGCGTGGCCCCATTGGAAGCATGAAGCTCCTTCAACCCCTCATCAGTGCTGCCGGCATCGGCGCAGTCCTCATTCTTGGCTCTTGTGACGGTTCCGTCAGCAATGCCACCGCAACAGGCAACCTCTACATCGTGTCCTGCTCCTTGGGCTGCTCCAGCGGGGTTGGCGATGACCCCAGTGGCGGCGATCAGGTCTCCTGCTCGATTGGCAACACCTATCAGAACCAGGAGATTTCGGTCCTTTTCTCAGAACAGATCGATCTGGTGAGCATCAACTCAGCGTCGTTCAGGGTTGTGGACGCATCCACGGGCACCACACCCCAGGGCACTTTCACCACAGATCCTACGGATCCGAGGCGTCTGATCTTCCGTCCATCCCTGAGCTTTGACATCAACGGCAACCCGAGTTTTGCTTTGCTGCCGGACCGCACCTATCAGGTGACGATTTCCGGAGTCCTGCAAAACGATCCACCGCCTTACATCCGCAGCATCTCCGGCCGACCCAACCAGAACAGACTGCTCTGTTCGGTGATTACATCCGAAGGCATCGTGGACCCGGTCCCGGGCTCGCCCTCAGCGGCGATCTATGCGGATGTCAAGACTGGCGTCGATCCAAATGGCGATCCGATTCTGCTGCGCAATCAGTTGGTCAACGGACCCGAGGACCTCGTTGATGTCTGGAGTGGGAGCCGCATTCGTGTTCGCTTCAATGACATCATGAACCTGGCCTCGGTGGTCAATCCCCAGACGGGTAGTGCGCCCTTTATCCGTGTGGAAGTGGATCAGGACGGAGACACCTCTACCGCTGACCGTACGATCATCGGGGGAAGTTATGGTTCTCCTCTGCCCACTCTTGATCCGGGTTTCACCTCGGACCCCCTCTTTCAGGCCTTCGTGGACATTGCCAATCTCGAGACCTATGTGGTCTTCCAGCCTGACCTGGACCTGCCTTCCTCGGGAATCGGGGCTCTGCCTCGCCTGGTGACCGTCAGCATTCCCGCAGCCGTGGTCGACTTGGTTGGAAATGGGGTGACTCTTGAAAATGGCGGGGGGTTGCACAGTTTTACGCCGGAATTTGTGGAGTTCGGCGAACTGGTGATTCCTCAAGTCGGTGGAGAGGATTTTCTAATCGCCGGACCTGATGAGGATTCCAATGAAGACTATCGGCGATCCAGTGGTGTCTGGGGCGGAGGACAGCTGAGTCGCGGCAGCGGCGGCGGTTCGGGTCGTCTCGGGGAATTGCTGATCGAGCAGGGCGAGACAATTGAGCTGAACTCGGACTATCAGGTCTTCCCTCTAGTGGGTCGACCCATGGACCTGATCGGCAACGTGGACAGTTCCCTGACCGGTGGTCCGCCGAATGGCACCCTTGGTGGCTTCCCGGACGAGATCCTGGTGACTGGCATGGTGGAAGATCCCCTCAATCTGGGGAGCTTGATCCCTGGGTCCGGATTTGAGTTCAGCCGCATTCGCATTCAGACCGGTGGATCCCTGCGTATCGTGGGCAAGACCCCTGCGCGCGTCTACTCCCGTGGCCCTGTGGACATCGAGGCTGGTGGCATTATCAACATGTCCGGTGCGACTCCCGCGGCTCACAACTCACAGACCGCCAAGACCGTGCAACCCGATTGGGATTCGGGTTCGGACTATGCTGTGGGCGATGTGGTGTTTCACGAAATCGAACTGGATTACTTCGATCTGGACAACTCTCCCCTGCCCACCCCGGTCCATCAATACACGGCGATTGCGGGCTCGGTCTCGACCAACCCGATCGAGCCCGGGGTAGACCCCTTGAGCGACACGTTCTGGGAACTCAATGGCATGGTCACCCCAATCAACGCTGCCAATGGTGGCGATGGGGGCCTGGGAGCCGATCGTTACGACTTCAGCGGGGCATCTATGCTGGGCCTCGGGGCGAATGACCCCCTCAGTGATGCAATTGCCAATCCGGGAGCCGTAACGAATGGCCGCTCTGGGCAGGGCATCGGGCGCACCTTCGGCCTGCAAGCCATCGCAGAAGGCTTGGGGGCAAATCGCCATCCGGCCAATTATGGAAATGGAAATGTGACCACTGGCACCGAGGCCAACCCGGAAACCGATATCTGGTTCAACTTGCAATTGCTGCCTGAGTACGGCAATGACATGCGTTGCGTCTCCCTGACCATCGGTCGGGTTGGATCGGGTGGGGCCTATTCCATTGACGGAACTACTGGCGTTTCCCTCTCGGAGGAGCCCACTGCGCAGTTCCCGAATGTTTCATTCTCAAACAATCCCCCGGACAACCCCGTGGGCGGCAATTCGGGTGAGGTGCTGCTCGCCGCTCCGAACGTCGACAACCTGGGCTATATCAAGCGCAAGTTGGATTGGTTTGTGGGTGGTGCCAACCCTGTGGACTTCCCTGCTTACCTGCGTGGCGGTTCTGGCGGCGGCGGTGGAGGCAACCATCCCTATCGGACGGGCGTGAGCGGCTACAACGATTCCAGCACCTGGGCTTGTGTGGGCATTTCATCCACGTTCTATTCTTGGCACGACCACTCCGGATCTCGCGGTGGCTTTGGTGGTGGTGCCCTGCAGTTGACCAGCGGAAGGGCCATTACGGTCAACGGCCGGATCGATGCTTCTGGTGGAATTGGTGGCAGTTCAATTCCGGGCTCCCCGGGTGACTACTATCAGTTCGGTATGCCTGGTGGTGGAGGTTCCGGTGGTGTCCTGCGACTGCAGGCCCCTGTGATCAGCTTGGGATCAGCGCCTGGTGCAGGCCAGCCGAACCCGGGTCGTTTGGATGTCTCCGGCGGTCTGGGCGGAGCAGCTGGATTCAGCGCCAGTGCAGGCGGTGATGGGGGTGCAGGTCTGATCTGGATCGAGGACGATACGGGCAATCTGACCCACCTTGGTCTGGCCAACCGGATTCTTCCTGAAGACCCTCTCGATCCGCAGAGCCTCAATTGGCTGGGAGTCAACTCTCCGATTGCGGCTCCTCGTCGCCGTCCGGATTCACTCAGTGGCTCAGTGTCCTGTTGGATCCGGCCTCCTGGCAACTTCTTTGCTCTGAACTTCCGTGATGATGACGGCATCAACACAGATCCCGCTGAGATGGCCTGGAACATGAATGTGCTCTACATTTCGGATGCTGGTCCGACGGTGTCGATCCCATTCCGTGGTATCGACGTGGCGGCCGATGTGGACAACCAGCTTGGTGGTATCTCCTGGGAAGATTTCTTTGGTACGGAACTCGGCCCGTTCGGTGAGGGTGCCGAAAATGCACCCATCGTGGTTCGTTTTCAGGGTGCGCGAGCCATGACGGGTCTAGACTTGAATCACTCGGACACCGACGGTGACATTCACAATGATCCCTGCAACCTGACTCTGACAGGTGTTCATTCGCCGATCGTGCCGGGCTCTGTTTCCCCCTGGGTGGATCACCCTGCTCTGCTCAATGACTGGGCGGCGCAGTTCGGCAAGCCTACGCCCAATATGATCCGTTACACGGTCTTGTTCGATCACACGATCAACCTGCCTGATGGCTCGGTGGACGTAAACGGGTTGTTCTGCCGCTTGAAGGTGGCAGGTGTGACTGGCCTCTACATCATGAGCGACCCGAACTGATCGCGCGCGGACCTGTGGCTGGGCAGCTCATTTTGAGGGAGCACGAGCCTGGCTTCCAGGCGGGCGCTCAGCAGTTCATGATTGGGAAGGCTCGGAGCCCAGCGTTCCGTGGGAGGAGAGCATGCTCAGCACCAAGATGATTCTGGTGCGCCAGGTGCTCTGCCAGGGAGATTCATTTCTGAAGGGTGCGGGGATCTTGGTGCGCGGAGCCAGAATCCTGGAAGTCGCTCCATCTTTGTCCGCCGCGCGACGCCTTGCTCGGCGGTGGGATGCCGCGCTTGAGGACAAGGGACCCGGGCTCTGGAGTGCTGGCCTGGTCAATGCTCATGCGCACCTGGAGTTGACCGCATTGGAAGGGGTGGTTCCTCGACTGCCCTTTGCCCCTTGGGTTGCGGCCTTGATGCAAGCACGGGCGGGGATCAAACGGGCTGATTTGCAGAGGGGTTTGCGTCGTGGAGCCGACCGCCTGTTGGCCACGGGCACCACTGCGTTGGGGGACAATGACTCACTGGGGCTGGCAACAGGGGTGCTCGCTGCCCATCCCATGCGTACCCGGATCTGGCGCGAGGCCCTTGATGCCTGGGACCCCAAGCGCACCAGTGCTGCGCTTCGCTTTGCCCGGGCTCCCAGGCGTGGGACACAGACTCTAGCTTTTGGCCTGGCTCCTCACGCACCCTATACCGTGTCACCGGCTCTGGGTCGGGCGCTGGCCCGCCAGGCGAGTCGACGCCGGGTGCCCATCTCGATTCACTTCGCCGAGAGTCTGGCGGAGGATCAGTGGATGCGGCGTGGAAGTGGCCCGCTGGCCAGGATCTTGCCCGCGAGTCCGGGTCTTAGCTCCCTCGATCATCTGGAGCGGACGGGCCTGCTCGCGAGGCGCACTGCGCTGGTGCATTGCAATCGTGTCAGCGCGGCTGGCATCGAAACCATCGCCCGCGCGGGTGCAGCGGTGGTGCACTGTCCTCAGAGCCACAGGTTCTTTCGGCGCTCGAGCTTTGATGCGTGCTCTTGGCTGGATGCGGGAGTTGTCCTTGCCCTGGGTACCGATTCCAGGGCAAGCAATTGGGATCTGGACATGCGCGCGGAGATGGCGCGCATGCGTGTAGCTTGCTCTGACCTCGATCCTTCTGAGATCTGGACCATGGCTACCGAGGGTGGCGCCCATTGCCTGGGCTGGTCCCAGCGGCTCGGCAGGGTTGCCAAGGGCTTTCTGGCAGATCTGGTCCAATGGGATCTGACACCCCGTTCGAAGTCCGGGGCGCTCGAAGCATTGACCGGATCGTTGCCCGCAGTGAGACGGGTGCTGGTGGCTGGCCGCGAGGTTTGTCCCGGGGACTGAGAGCTTCCAGGTCTCATCGACTCCTTCGGGCTGCTATCCTCTGGGGATGGAATCAAGCATTCACCCAGTTCTGGACCCCGAGCAGATCCATGCGATCGAGACCCTCAAGGGGGCTCAGCGCGTACTCCTGACTGGGCACGAGCGCCCTGATGGGGATTGCATTGGCGCCCAGGCGGCCATTTCTCGTGTGCTTGAGGCCTTGGGCAAGCAGGTTGCCATTCTCAACCCCGACCCGCCGGAGTTGCGTTTTGGTGTCCTGTCCCGAGCAGTGGATTTCGGTGTTGATCAGGGCGGCCCAATTCCGCCCCACGACCTCTTGATCCTGCTCGACTGTTCTGAACTCTCGCGCACTGGAGCATTGAGTAAGCGTTTTGAAGAGGCGGGCAGCAAGAAGATGGTGATTGATCATCACATCAAGCCCCTGGATCGTTGGTGGGACGCTAGTTTTCACGATGTCACTGCAAGTTCAACCGGACTGCTGGTGGCGCGCGTTGCGAATGAATTGGGTGTGCCCCTTGATGATATCGCTGCCAGAGGGATTTTTGCGTCTCTCGTCACTGACACGGGTTGGTTCAAGTACAGCAACACCGATGCCGAGACCCTGGCACTGGCTGCCTCATTGGTGGGACTGGGGATTGATGTTTCCAAGCAGTACATGGATCTCTTCCAGCGCAGACCCGAAACCCATCCCAACGAACTCGGCAAGTTGTTGACCAGTACGGAGTTTCATGCCGACGGGCGGCTGGCCCTCTTGACTCTGCCTCTCAATCCTCAGGGCAAGGTACATGAACTGGACACCGACGACGCCCTCGATGTGGTGCGCTCGGTGGGTACAATTGAAGTCGTGGTCTTCGTGCGGGAAGTGCGACCGGGGCTTTGCAAATTGAGTGCCCGCAGCAAGACCACTTATGATGTGGCAGCCCTGGCCAGTACGTTCGGAGGCGGCGGTCACCGCAAGGCAGCGGGGGCCACCATCAAGGGCAGCCTGAAAGAAGCCAGTCAAAGGGTGCTGCGTGCTGCCCTGGGAAACCTTGAGGATTGACCATGCGCCTTGCCCTGATCAGTGACCTGCACTCCAATCTGGAAGCTCTGACTGCAGTACTGACTCACATCGAGGACCTGGGGATCAGCGACATTGGTTGCCTTGGGGACGTTGTGGGCTATGGACCCGATCCCGTGGCTTGTGTGGACCTGGTGCGCCAAGAGGCGCGTTTTTGTTTGCTGGGCAATCACGATGAGGCCTTGGTGATGGGCGCCCAGGATTTCAACCCCCATGCTCGCGAGGCGGTGGACTGGACCCGTCGCTGCCTGAAGCCTCGCTGGTACCACGGACCCGGTCATCGGTCCCGCTGGTCTTGGTTGACTGGCCTGAAGCCTGAGTACGAGGAAGGGGGTTTCTATTTCTATCACGCCTCTCCCCGGGATCCCGTGCGCGAGTATGTGCTCTCCACCGATGCCATGTTGAACCGTCAGAAGCTCGAGGGGATTTTTGCAGTGCTCAAAGGAACCTGTTTTGTAGGACACACCCATTATCCGGGCGTATTTGATTCCAAGTTGCGTTGGACAGGATTGGAGGGTGAGACAAGCCTGCGTTTCCAATTCGGGGAGGACGGCCCCTACATATTCAATGTAGGTTCAGTGGGCCAGCCTCGAGATGGGGACAATCGAGCCTGCTACCTGGTCTTGGAAGACGATGCAGTTACCTGGTATCGCGTGCCTTACGACTACCGCAGTACAATGGCGAAGATCAACGCCACGGGAGTCTTGGGGGACATGCTGGCCCGGCGCCTGGCAGTAGGGCACTAGCTCGAAAGTAGTCAGGAGCGCCGCTGGAAGCGACCACTGTTGAGGCCGAAGCTTGCGCGTATGACATGCCCCAGAATCTGGGGATTCTTGGCCAGTCGGCGGGTGGAATAGGCGCGCCAGTTGGAGCCAAAGGGTACATAGACTCGCACCTTTGCGCCCAGGTCTCGCCATTGAGACCAGAGAGATCGCTGGACTCCCATCAGAACCTGGAACTCCCAGGAAGCCTTGGCGATCGAGGCTTCCTCGCAGGCATGGATCAGCCAATCCCCCAGTTGCTGGTCATGGGTGGCAAAGGCGACTTTGTGCCCCGCAGTGAGCAGGGACATGGATTGTTCGGCGAAGGCCTTTCGGATGGGGTCTGCTTCCGTGTGGGCGATGTCGGCAGGTTCGAGGTAGATTCCCTTGACCATGCGGACGTTGCTGGCCGCGGGAAGCTGCTCAAGGTCTTTTGGTGTGCGAAAGAGCCGCGATTGGATCACGATACCAACCTGCTCGAACTCCCCTCGCAGGGCCCGGTGTAACTCAAGTGTTGCGTCGGTAGTCGTGTGGTCCTCCATCTCCACTCGCAGAAAGAGCCCTAGTTCCTGGCAATGCTGGGCGAGGCCGGAGAACAGTTCCAGGGCCAATTCAGGAGATATTCGAAGGCCCAAGTGTGTGGGCTTGATTGAGATGCTGGCCTGCAGGTTGTGCCTGGCCAGGCCGCTGGCGGCTTCGGCATAGGACTGTTGGACTTCTCTTGCCTCCCCCTCATCAGCAACATCTTCTCCCAGGATGTCGAGGATTCCCCCATAGCCCTCCTCCTGCAGCCGGGTCAGCACCTTGAGGGCCTCATCGAGACGCTCGCCGGCGATGTATCGCGAGGAGAGCCTTCGCATCACGGGGCCGGGGATCAGGGGCATGGCCCCCAGGACTGCTCGGTGAATGAGACCCATAGGAGATGGGGATCATAGCGTTTTGGTTCGTTATCCTCGACGGGCCCATGAGCCTGCCCGATCCCCCTCTGCTGGTCTTTTCCACCGCGCCCGATGAAGAGGTTGCCCGGTCCCTGGCCCAGGACCTCGTGGAAAAGGGCCTGGCAGCCTGCGTGACCGCCCTTCCCGGAGCCAGCAGCACCTACTCCTGGCAAGGCCGCATGGAGACCTCAAGCGAGGTGCAGCTATTGATCAAGACCTGCAGGAGCCGTTTGGCCGAACTGGAGCAGCGGCTTTGTGCCCTGCATCCCTTTGAGGTGCCCGAGTTGCTCGCTGTTGAAGTGGTGGGGGGCCTTCCTACTTACCTGGATTGGGTTCGTGCTTCGGTTGGAGGGGACCCCAGTCCATGAGCGGGGCTGCTCCTTTGGAGGTACCGCCCCCCGGCCCCCTTGCTCCGGGGACCCGCAGATGGCAGCGCATGGGGCTTGGGCTGGGACCCTTGCTTTTTGCCCTGATCCTGCTGCTGCCGGAGCACTGGCTTGATACCCAGCAGCGTCGGGCGGCGGCGGTCACCGCATGGACCGCCGTCTGGTGGATTACCGAAGCCCTGCCCGTGGGCATCGCTTCGCTCCTGCCTGCTGTACTCTTCCCACTGTTGGGCGTCTTGCCTGCGGGAGAAGTTGCGCCGCTCTACATGAGCGATCTGGTGCTGCTGTTCCTGGGGGCTTTCATCGTTGCTCTGGGACTTGAGCGTTGGGGAGTGCATCGTCGCATGGCGCTGAGTGTGCTCTCAGTGGCTGGACCCCAACCCCGCACCCAGATCCTGGCTTTCATGGTTGCGGCGGCGGGGCTTTCCTTTTGGATCAATAACACGGCCACCACCCTCTTGATGCTGCCCATTGCCCTGGCGGTCCTGGACCGGGTTGCAAAAGATTCCGGAGCGAATCCAACTCAGGTACGACGTATGGGCTTCGCCCTGTTGCTGGGGGTCGCCTGGTCCGCATCGGTGGGGGGCATGGGATCGCCGGTTGGTACCGCGCCGAACCAGCTGTACCTAGGCCAGATGAACACCCTCTTTCCCGAAGCGCCTACGCCGGGCTTCGCACAGTGGATGTTGGCGTGGGTGCCGATGGTTCTGCTCTGGGTGCCTCTGGCCTGGTGGCTCTTGACCCGCGTGCTCTTCCCCTTGCCCAAGCAGATAGGCGTGGGCGCAGCAGGACGCGCCGCAATCGTCTCCGAGCGCGCAGCCCAGGGTCACATGACCGCACCGCAGAAGAGAATGGGTGCCGTCTTTGCCTGCACCGCATTGCTGTGGATCACCCGTGCAGATGTGTCTATTGGGGAGTTCGAGTTGCACGGCTGGTGGCGTCTGGTGATGCGCATGCGTGGCCTGCCCCCCGAACAGTGGTCGCAGCACACTCGGGACGTGTCCGATGCGACCGTGGCGGTCAGCATGGCCCTGCTTTGTTTCTTGATTCCTTCGGGGAGTCGGCAGGGCGGCCGCTTGATGGATTGGAAACACGCCCGGCGCATGCCCTGGGAAGTGCTCTTGTTGTTGGGGGCGGGCTTCGCCCTGGCTCGTGGGTTCCGAGTGAGCGGGTTGGACCAGGCTCTTGGTCAAGCCCTGGGCCCGCTGCTTGAGGGCCGCTCTACTTGGGTACTGGTGGGAGTGACGGCCCTGGCGGTGAGCTTCTTGACCGAGATCACTTCGAACACCGCCACCACCGCCGTGCTGCTTCCGGTGGTGGGGGAGGCGGCGGCTGCCGCTGGCCTCGATCCCCGCCTGGTGATGGTGCCCACTGCCTTGGCTGCCTCGGCGGCCTTTATGTTGCCCGTTGCCACGCCTCCCAATGCAGTGGTCTTCTCTTCTGGTCGCGTGGGCACCGCCGTCATGGCCCGTGCCGGCCTCTGGATGAACCTCTTGACGGTGGCGCTGTTGACGATTGTGTTCCAGCTCTGGGTGCGGCGCGTGTGGGGCATTGGGGGCGAATTGTCCGCCTTCGGGGGCCCTTGAGCCCCAGGCGCAAGTCCCTCTTGGGTGAGCCTCGACAGGGGGACTCATCATCCGCACACTCGTCTGCCATGCCGTGCACGAGATTGCTGATTTCTTTGCTGCTGCTTGCCTCCTGTGGTGACGCGCGGCGACCGCAGCGCCCGGCGCGGCATGTGCTCTTGATCACTGTAGAGGGCTTGCGGGCAGATCACACCTCGGCCCTGATGTATCACCGCAGTACCACTCTGCTTCCCGTCTCTGCCCAACAGCGTGTCGAGGGCAAGGCCCTTTCGATCGACGACCTTGCTGGGGATGGAGTGCTCTTCAGCCAAGCCTTTGCCCCCTCTGGGGATGGGGGCCAGGGCGTTCTCTCCATCTTTTCTGGTGAGCGCGGCCTGGATCAACCACCCCGGCCCATGCTTGCCCAGAGCCTGGCGGACACGGGCATGTTCTGCGTGGCATTCACCAATGACTCCAATCATCTGCCTCCTGGTGTCGAGGCCGGATTTCATTCCTGTTTGCGCTTGGAGAGCGACCTTGATGTGTTGATCGAGGCGGTGCGTTGGTTTGGCGTGCACGACTTTGGTAATTGCGAAGGTGTGTTTGTCTGGGTTCATCTGGCAGGGCCGGCATTCCCTTTCGTTCCGGGGACTTTTTCTGACCCGTTGACTCGTGAGCCCGTTGACTTCGCGCAGTTGTACGTTGACCGGGAGAGTGGTGCGCACATGAACGGTTCGGCTGCCGAGCGCGAGGCCTGGTGGAGTCGGCCCGGGGCGAGCTTGCCTCCTCCCGCAGAACTTGAGCGTCTGTTGGACCTCTATGACGGGGGCGTTTCAGAGATGAGCTACCAGTTGTGGTTTCTGCTGGACTATCTGCAGTTTGTCACCCGCAGCGATCGGGCCCTTGATGAATCTGTGGTGATTGTCAGCGGGGTCAGCGGAGTCGAGCTGGATCGCCCGGGAATTCCCTGGGGATCCTCCAGCGAACCTCATGACTCGTCCCTGCATGTACCCCTGCTGATCAGGCACACGGGTGGATTGCGGGGGCAGCGGATCTTGGATCCCGTGGTGGAGCTTTGCGATCTGGCGCCGACCGTGTGCGAGTGGTTTGGTCTGGGGTTCCCCTCCTCCCGTGAAGGGCGCAGTCTGCTACCTATGCTGGGCCAGCCCTTCGGCCTGGAACGGCACTCCGGGGCCGAGACCGAGCAGTTCTCTTCGTCTCCTGCTTCCCTGGGCATGGGCAGGAATCCCCCGAGGTTGACCGTTCGGGACGAGCGCTGGCGGTTGGTGGTGGACCTGGCGGATTCAGGCAGCTCACCATTGGCGCTCGTCCCCGAGAGCGCACGCCTGTTCGACAGTCTGCGCAATCCGCGTGAGGAGCGAGATCTCGCAGCTCAGCATCCTGAGCAGGTCATCCGCATGCTCAGGCTTCTGAGCGACCTTCGTCCGAATCCAGAACCTGCACCCAAAGAGAGTCCATGACTCTTGCCATCTCTCTAGCGTTGCTGGCTTTCTGCCTGCTCTTCGCCGCTCTGCCCCTGCTTCGTTGGCTCACCCCGGTGGAGCCCTCTTCATTGAAGCTGATGCTCTTTTCGGCTCTTTTGTCGCCGGCCCTGGCAGCTGGACTGCACGGCTTGTTCGCCCTGGGCCTTGGCGCCCATGAAGCGCGCTGGGGGACCCTGGTCTTGCTCACAGCCTTGTTTTTCGTGCCCCAGGCCAGGGGCCTGCGCCAGGCGCCTCTTGGCCGGGCAGCATGGTTGGCTGTTGGTTGCGCTCTGTTGGCTGCGGCCTGGTTGGCGGCTTTGCTCTTCGGCAGTGCGGGAGCCATGCGCCTGGGTCACGATGGCCTGGGCTGGCAGGTGGGGCTGGCCCAGTACCTTCTGGCAGGAGGCGCTCTGGAGCAACCCTGGCTGGCGGGAACTCCCCTGCAATGCAGTCCCCTGGCGGCCTGGCTGGTGTCCGGGTTGGCGGCCCTGACGGGGTTCGGCCCCGCTTGGATTTTTGCGGCCTTGGCAAGTTGGAGTTGTGCCCTGGTGCTGCTCTGTCTGCACCTTTGGTCTGCAGCCCTGTGGCGTTCGGGACGTGCGGATGTGGGCGTGATCCTGCTCGCCCTGTTTGGTTGGGGCGCCTGGTACTGGTGGTTTCCGCTCCCGGAGACTGGTGGTGGCTGGGCGGTGGCCATGGCTCGGGTCACCAACGCAGAGCCGGGGGCGGTCCTACACTCGGGCATGGCCTGGATTCGCGGAGGTCCAGGGGTCTTGGCTCTGGCCTATGGTTTTGGTGGTCTCTACGCCGGAACCCATGCCCTGCGCCATGGAACTGCGCCTTGGCCCCTGTTGGCTGGAATCTGCCTGGCCCTTTGCCTTGGAGTTCACCCGCTCCTTGGTTTGGCTCTAGTGGTTGTCCATTTGAGTGTGCTTTGGGTTGCAGCCCTGTCCGGCGGGCCCCGAGGTGCAGTCTTGCGCCGATCCCTGGGTGAATTCGCGTTGCCCCTCATCCCAGCGGTTCTCTTGTCCTTGAGGTTTTCCGTGGGCACGACTCCCCAGAGAGTCCTGACACCCGATGTTGTTAGCGCGGCCTTGGTTCCGGGCCTTGGGCTGCTTGCCCTGGCCTTGATTGGTAGCTATCTGGCGTTGCGCGGTGGAGGGCCTTTACCCGGTTCCAATGGGGATGCGCCCCTTTCAAGGGTAGATCGCCGCACCTTGGTTCTGCAACTGGTACTCATGGCGGCCTGCTTGTCCCTGGTAGGTTGTTGTGCTGATGGTGTACACAAGGATCACGCGCTCTTTCTCAGGGCTCAAGGGTTGGGGCTCGCGGTTCTTGGTGCGGGGATTTTTACGCTGAGGCTCGATTCATTGCGCCGAGCCCCGCTGTTGGTGCTGCCGCTTGCACTGGCCCTGTTGCTGGTGACCAATGGAGTGCGCGTGGCCCATTGGAGTCAGGAGGTCCACCAGCGCATGGCGGGAATCGCCTTTGGCATCAGCGATCCACGAGGGCACTTGAGGCATCAGGGCAAGACCCCTCGTAGCCTGGCCTTGCAGCAGGTGCGGGAATTGGAACTCGCTCCCCGAACAGTCCTGGCTCTACGCAACCAAGTGCCCGCAGAACGCCTGCCACCGGAGCCGGGCATCAGCATGGCGGGGATACCGGCGGGCTTGCCCCTGCTTGTGGACCTTGATGGGGTGGACCTGGCCAAGGAGCGCAGCGCTCGCCTGAAGGAGGTGCTCATGGGCCGCATGAACTCAGCTGCGAACCTTTCAGCTTTCCTGATGGTGCCCGGGCGGGATGTGTTGCTGTTGGTGGATGAGGTGGACCGCGAGGCCTCGGCCCCGGGCCTCCCTGCCGGGGTGCCACGCGGCGTGGACCGGGTCCTTGAGTCCAGTGGATTGCAGCGCGTGGTTGATCTGGATGGTTGCGCCCTGTACCTGTGGAGGGAGAAGTGAAGCCAGGCCCCAAGAAAACCTCCAAGATTAGCAGTCAGGATGCGCGTCCTGATCTTGTGCGCGGCGTGTTCCTCTTGACCTTGTCGGTGCAGTTGCTTTGCGTGCGTTGGCTGCCTCCAAGTACACATGAGGAAGCTCTGTTCCAAGCGGCGGGTGGCCTCTGGCGGGAGGGGACGCCGGTCCTGAGCGAGACTCCCGAGGCCCTTGGTCTGGCCCAACAGATCGTCGAGGCACGACCGCCTGCTGAGCCTTCTGATCTGGGGTTTCTCATGCAGGACACCGAGGGCTTGAGTTTTGCCCTGGCCCATGCTCCCCCCGGAGCGACTCTTGCCCTGGTTCCTGCCCATCTGCTGGGCGACAGCCTGCAGCGGCTTACACCTGGAGTTGAAGAACGCTACAGGGCAAGTTCAGCAGGCAACTCAAGTGAACTCTGGGCACACCTCCTGGCGGCTCTGCTGGGACCCCTGTTGGGAGCCATCTGCTGTGCTGCGGTTGCCTCGGGAGCTCTGAGTATGGGGGCCACCCGACCTAGCGCGGCTCTGGCCGCCGGATGTGTGGCCCTCGGTTCCAGCCTTGGTTCTGCCTCTGGTTGGCCCGAGTCAGCTCTCCTGGCATCCGCATTCTTGAGCTACGCCTGGGCCACTCTGCTTCATCTGGCAGGTTCGGTGGCGGCGGGCAAGACCGTGGGCCGTTTCCGATTCTGGACCGTGGGCAGTGCCTTGGCAATTGCTCTCCTGATGGACATGCGTGTCTGGCCTTTGGTGTTGGTGACCCTCGCATTTGGGGAGGCGGGGTTGAGGCGTTCCCGGGGTGGTAGCCTTCCCTTTGGGCAGATCGCTGCTCTGGTGGCCATCATGGGACCTGTCCTGGCAGCTATCGCCTGGCAATTGCTAGGAAGCGGCCCTTTGGCCCAGGCCGGCCTGAGGCATTGGCAAGTGCACAATGCAACCGTCCTTGCCGAGGCGAGTCCGCATGCCTGGTTCAGGGCGGGCTGGTTGTTGTTGGTCTTTGCTCCTTGTTTGGTCTTTGCGTGCATTGGTGCCGCTCGCTTGCTGTGGGGAGTCGACCGTCTGGTGGGAGTTCTGACTGTGCTTGCAATGCTCGGGGTCCTGCCCCTGATGGGGGACCGCAATGCCCATGGTCCGGTGATGCTGCTGCCCCTGTTGGTTCTTGTGGGGCCCGCCATGGGTGTTGGCTTGGGGTTCAGCGCGGGCTATCGCCGCAAGAGCATGCCCATTGGGACGGTCTTTGTGAGCCTGATCGTGCTGCTCGGGTTGCTGAACCAGGTGGCCGGCAGTTTGGTGGATCCGGGCCTGGTCCGAACTCTTGACGCGGAAGCAGGTGTTGGGCAGGCAACACAACAAGTGGAGCCTGGCCCGCGCACGGCCTTGCGCTGGCGGATTCTGCGCCGACAGCAAGCTGTGGGGGACGGGAGTTTTCCGCTGGGTGAGGTTTTTGCTGGTGAGGATTCGGTTCGGAGTGGTGCGACTGTGAACCTGGATGGTCACCGGGGGCGCCTCTTTGGGCATCTCGCCTTGGCGCGTTTGGGCCGGGACATGGACCGGCCCCTGTTGCTTGCGGTGGCCGTGCTGGGTCTGGTGCTGCTGGCGGGGCTGGGCCTCTCTGCTCTCCTGCAGGGTCTGGACCGCACCCGCTGGCCTTAGGTTGCTCCTGCTGGAATGACGATAATGGGATCGTGAGTCCTTGCCTATGTATTCTTGCCCTGGCGGCTGCTCCCTTTGTAGATGGGGCGCGCAGCCAGCATTTTGTTCTTCCTGATGAGCATGGGGAACCACTGGCGGTTATGACCCACAAGCGGACTGGGGATGGGGTGAAGCGGGTATTCGAGAGTGCTCTGGTCTGGCGTGCGGGAGCGTTGGTGACCCTCCAAACCGAATCTGTGGACGGGCAGGGCTTCAAGTTCGTGCACAGGGAGTTGCCTCTGGCCGGGCTGGGCGGACGCACCTGGTTGGCAGAAGCACACCCTGGGGAAAAGGTGCTCCGTTTTGAGTCACATTGCTGGGGTGCTCCTTCGCCCCGCGAGCTGCAATTCGAAGGCACCCCCATCGGTGTTGGGGGATTGACTGCGATTCTGGCCGCTGGTGGGCGTCCCCTTGAAACGGTCTGGTTGCTTGATCCCAGTTCTGCCTCAGTGCAGGGAATTGTCCTGAGCATCTTTGATCCTGCTGAGGATCCCCTCTTGCTGAGCGCCGCTAGCGGAGCGATTCGGGCTGCGGGCTTGAGCTTGGACTCGGGGTTGCTGACGGGTTTCGAATGGCGCACTCTTGAGGGGCGCATGTTGCGCCGTCAGGTGTTCTGCGCTGGGGAGCTGGTTCTCTTTCAGCTACAGGGGCGTCAGGCTTGGGCCCGCAGGGTGAGTCCGCGCATGGCCATGAGGCTGAAGCGTCGCTGGACACGAGCACAAGGTTCAGGCTGGAGTTCTGACCTCTCTGGTGGTCCGGGATCCTGATCAGGAGTTCAGAGGAGGCTCACCTGGCTGGGTTGTTTGGCTTTCTGGGCCCTGGATTCTCCCCGCTTGGCAGCACCGCAGGCCCCGAAGCCACCTGATTGCGTTCAGAGTGGGTAACTCCTGGCGGTAACTCGGTCTTCGGAGGCTACCCTGGGTACTGCAGAGTGCTCCCGTGTCCAATTGCCAGCTTCATCTAGATTCCTCTCCGGCGGGCCACTGGCTCATGTGGGGGGGCAATACCTCTCGATTGCCTGCTTGCGCGGGCCTTGGGCTGTTGGGAATCGGTCTGTTGACCGGCTGCCGCAGCGCCGAATCCTGGGCGCAGGAGGCAGATGAAGACTCCTACCAGATCCTCGCGGAGGCTCGGGCAAGTCTCTTTGGAGAGCTGGGCAGCTTCCGCTTGGAGCCTGCGGAGGTCACCTTGCGTCAGCGCATTCTGGCCGGAGAAGAGTTGGAGATTGTGCCGGTGGGCCTGCGCGAACTGCTCTCCATCGCTGCGAGTAATTCCCGTACTTTCCAGACCGAAAAAGAGTCTCTCTATCTGGCCGCCCTGGACCTTTCCCTGGAGCGATGGCGCCATACTTGGTTGGTCTCTGCGGGCGGTGCTGCAAACATGGACGGCACTGGCAACGACAGCAATGAGGCATCAGCCTCTCTGGACCTGGGTTTGACCCGGGTGCTGGGCAGCGGGGCGCGGATAGTGACATCCATCGGAAGTTCGTTGTTGCGTTTCGTTTCCACCGGGGACGGTTGGTCCCTGAGTAACGATTTGTCTTTGTCCATCACCCAACCGCTACTGCGCGGGGCGGGTCGACGAGTGACCCTGGAGCCCCTGACCCAAGCCGAGCGCAATCTGGTCTATCAGGTGCGTTCATTCGAACGCTTTCGGCGGCAGTATGCGGTGGATGTGGCCGGCCGATTGTATTCGCTCCTGCAAACCATAAACGAGTTGGAGAACCAGGAATCGAATTACCAGAACCTGGTCGCCCTGCGCCGGCGTAATGAAGCCATGGCCGCCTCAGGTCGTCTCTCGCGCATTGAAGCCGATCAGGCCCTGCAGGATGAATTACGTTCCGAGAATCAGTTGATTGTCCAACGGGCGCGGTTGGAGCGGAGCAAGGACGATCTGATGTTGTTCCTTGGTTTGCCGATCGATGTCGAACTGCCATTGGATCGCACTGAATTTGAACTCCTTTCAGGGGAGGACGATCTGTTGGCTGACATGGACTTGGACCGTGCGGTTGACCTGGCCCTTGAACAGCGTTTGGATTTCCGGACTTCCCTCGATCAGCTGGAGGACAGCCTGCGCGGTGCGCTTCTGGCCGAGGATGCTCTGCTTGCGGGGCTTGATCTCGAGGCTTCGATCGCCGCTCCCTCTGCCAGCGACAAGGCCCTCAAATACGATTGGCGTACCACCGGCTGGAGTCTGGGCTTTTCCTATGACCTGCCTTGGGATCGAATTCCCGAGCGCAACGCCCTGCGCTCGGCTCAGATCAGTCTGGACTCGCGACGGCGCTCGGTGCAGGCTGAAGCAGACGGCATTGTGGTGGATGTACGCGATGCTCTCCGCCAGACTCGCAATGCACATCAGACCTGGAAGCTGCAGGAGGGGGCAGTGGTCCTCGCCACGCGTCGGGTGCAGAGTTCGCGTTTGAATCTGGACCATGGCAAGGCCAGCACCCGGGATGTGCTCGACGCGGAGGAGGACCTGCGTCAAGCCCGCAATAGTCGCGCCGCAGCCCTCGTGGATTACAGCCTCTCGCGCCTGAGTTTGTACTTGGATCTGGAGGCCCTGCGAGTGGACGAGGAGGGAATCAGCCTGGACCCGGTTTCATTGGAGAGGTTGACAGGCATGAGCCGTGCGAGAGTTCGCCCCGCGGTGAATGTTGCGGGATCACCGTCGCTCATGGACGTACAAGCACCACAGAGCTCTTATACCCGCGGGGGCCACACTCAATAGTTGGTAGGATGACCTACCTCCTGCCGTAGATCGGGCCGCAAGAATGAAAACCAGCAACCGAGAACAGGAAACATGATGAAGGAGAAAGAAGCGTGAAGTACGGAATCCTCCCCATGTCTCTGATTGGGCTCGGCACGGTCGTTGGCCTCGGTTATGGAATCGTTGAATTGGGCTGGCTGCAGGGCGAAGAGACCGCTGAGATCGAGGGCGCCCAGGTTCGAAGTGGTGCCCTCCGCATCAGTGAGACCGTGCGTGCCAATCTGGAGGCCAGTAATGCCGCAGTCCTGCGCTGTGAAATCGAGCGCGGCGGCACGATTCTCTTCCTTGAAGAAGAAGGCAAGATGGTCAAGGTTGGCGACCTGGTCTGCGAACTGGATGTCAGCGAACTGGTGGACCGCGGTGTCGAGCAGGAAATTACTGTCAATCGCGCGCGGGCTGGTCTGACCAAGGCCGAAGAGCAATTCGCGATTCAGGAAATCCAGAACCTGACCGACATGGCTGAGGCCCAGTTGCAACTGCGCTTCGCTGAGATGGATCTTGAGAAGTACGTGGGCCGCGATCAGTCAGGGGCCGATGACGCCCCAGGCAGCGCGGTCAGCGAGTGGCAGCACAAAATCCAGGGACTCGACGAGGACATTCTTCTGCGTGAGCAGGAACTGGCACAGGCCAAGAAAGAACTGGAATTCACCAGGGAACTGGTCGATAACGACTTTGCTGCTCAGAATGATCTTGAGCAGGACGAGTTGGCCTATGAGCGGGCCCGCATCGCCAAGGGGCAAGCAGATCGGGAAAAATCTCTGACCCTGCAGTACGACCATGAGCGTCGCCTTGAGGAACTGCGTCAGGCCATTGAAACCCGCAAGCGTGACCTGCAAAAAACCGAGCGTCAGGCCCGTGCCCGATTGGCGGACTTTCAGGCAGACATGGACTCTGCGCGCTTTACTCTGGCCCGTGAACAAGACAAGTTGATCAAGATCGGGGAACAGGTGGGCAAGGCCAAGCTCTACTCGCCAGTGAACGGTATCCTGGTCTATGCACGGGAGAGGAGTCGCTGGGGCAGTGGCGATCCAATCGATGAGGGCACTCAGGTGCGTGAGCGTCAGGACATCATTTCGATTCCCCAGGCGGGTGGCATGATTGCTGAGGCCAAATTGCACGAAACCAGCTTGAAGAAGGTGCAGGTGGGGCAGAAGTGCTTGATCCGCGTGGATGCTCTGCCGGGGCAAATGTTCGAAGGCCGGGTGGACTTTGTAGCACAGCTACCGGACTCGGGCTCTTATTGGTCAAATCCCAATCAAAGGGTCTACCGCTCCTTGATCGCGATTGACGGAGGCAATGCGGAGATGCGTCCGGGAATGTCCTGTAATGTCGAGATCCTTGTGGAGGACCTGGAGGACGTGCTCTTTGTTCCCCGTCAGTGTGTTTTCTTTGATGGACGCGAGACGGTGGTCTTCCAGAGTCAAGCTGGCGAAATCACGCGCCGGGTGGTTGAGGTGGGCCCGGACAACGCTCAGTTCGTGACTCTTGTCGCGGGGCTGTCGCAAGGGGATGTGGTCTTGCTCGCGCCTCCTCCTGACTTCAAGCCAGAGGGTGCTTCCCCGGGTGCTCCCGAGGACGGACCCCGGGCAGAGCGTGTTGCACCGGATGCTTTGGGAGGTGCTCCCAACGCTCGAGGCAGCTCTCGTGATGGCTACCCGGGTGCGGGCGCTTCCAATTCGGGTACCACTCCTGCTGCGGGCGCTGCATGGGGAAGTGGTGGCACGTCTTCAGGCGGCGCCGAATCGGGCTCCTCTGGACACGGTCGACCCGGCGCAGGTCGATCACGTGAAGGTGGCGCAGGGTCCGCTCGTGGCCAGCGACCCGGCGGCGGCCGCTCCGATGGAGGCAGGTCAGGCCGCAGTCAGGCCGGTGGCGGTGCACAAGGAGGTTCCAGCGGACATTCCTCTTCCTCTGGACGCCCATCTTCAGGGGGGCGCTCCGGAGCGACTCCGGGCAAGGGCGGAGAGTGACCCCGCAAACTCAAACCGAGGTGGCGGCCGAACTTGTAAATGTGCGGCGCGTCTACCAAATGGGGAGTACCGAAGTGGCTGCTCTCGATGGTATTACCCATCAGTTTGGTCGGGGTGAGTACTGGTCGATCATGGGTAGCTCTGGCAGCGGCAAGAGCACTCTGTTGAACATTTTGGGTTGTATCGATCGGCCTACAGAGGGGGAGTACCTGGTGGGCGGCAGTCCCGTGTCGACTCTGGATGACGATCAGCTCAGCGAACTGCGTGGTGCGCGGTTGGGTTTTGTCTTTCAAAGCTACAATCTGATACCCCAATTGGACGTGCTTGAGAACATTCTGGTGCCCGTCATGTACCGGGATGAGTGGCCCGCCTGGGCTTTGGATCGGGCCAAGGACCTCGCCGAGCGCGTGGGCCTTGGAGGTCGTACTGGACACCGGCCCCCGGAACTCTCCGGCGGCCAGCAGCAGCGGGTGGCCATCGCTCGCGCCCTGATCAACGATCCGGATCTGATTCTTGCGGATGAGGCCACGGGTAATCTGGATTCCAAGACCGCTGAGGAAATCCTCGAGGTCTTCGACGAACTGCATGCCGAGGGCAAGACGATCTTGCTGGTGACCCACGAGCGCAGTATCGGCCTCCGGGCCGAGCTCACTATGAAACTTGTCGACGGGCGCATAGACGAGGTTGTGGAGAACCGTAGCTCATGATTATTCGGTCACCGTTCTTGCGTACTGTTCGTCTGGGCATCAGCAGTCTCCTGTTGCACAAGTTGCGAGCTTTCCTGACTACTCTAGGTGTGCTGTTCGGAGTCGCCAGCGTGATTGCCATGCTGGCAGTGGGGGAGGGTGCAAGCGAATCTGCTCAGGAGCAAATTCGTCAGTTGGGCAGTCAGAATGTGATCCTGCGCTCGGTCAAGCCCCCAGAAGACCAGCAGTCCAACCAGGATGTGCGTGTCCTGGCATATGGACTGACCGATTCCGACCGCCTGCGTATTGAGAACACCTACCCCGGAGTGCGATCGGTGATCCCAGTGATGCAAGTGCCCGAGGAGGTGCGCAAAGGGACTCGGGTCTGTCGTCCCCGGGTGCTTTGCACTCGCTCGGATTACAGGGAGGCCACGGGGCGCGTGATTTATGAGGGGCGCTTTCTGTCAGAGCTCGATGAGTCTCTTGAAGAACCCGCTTGCGTGCTTTCCTATGAGGTCGCCAGGCACTTGTTCCCATTCAGTTCGCCTGTGGGCGAGTCGATTCGCATCGGAGGCGAGTATCTGGAGGTGGTGGGCGTGGTCCTTCCGCGCGGGCCTGTCGGTCAAGTGAGTATTGACTCCAGCACCGAGGTCGGGGGAGACCTCTTCTTGCCCCTTTCTGCCGGGCGTCGCATGTTCGGTACTACCCAGGTCAAGATGCGTAGCGGCAGTCGAGACATCACCGAAGTTGAACTCCACGAGATCATAGTCGATGTGCGTAAGGCCGCCGATGTGCCCATGATTGCGGACGCCTGCCGCGCCATGCTCATTCGCGAGCACAATGACAAGGACTGGGAAGTGATCGTGCCTCTTGAGTTGCTCTTGCGGGCAGAAGAGACCAAGCGCATTTTCAACATCGTGCTGGGTTCCATAGCAGGCATCAGCCTCTTGGTGGGGGGGATCGGCATCATGAATGTAATGCTGGCCACGGTCACCGAGCGCACACGGGAGATAGGCATTCGCCGGGCTCTGGGAGCCAAGCGCAAGGACATCGTGATCCAGTTCCTGGTCGAAACAACAGTGCTCTCGGGCTGCGGCGGACTGGCAGGCGTGGCGCTCGGGCTGATTATTCCAGCTATCGTGGAAGCCACGGCGGACATGCCAACCATTGTCACACCACAAGCCCCGGCCCTGGCCTTTGGTATTTCCGTGGGCATCGGCGTGGTTTTTGGTCTCTATCCGGCCTGGCGCGCGGCGAACATGGACCCGGTGGAAGCCCTGCGCCACGAGTAGGGTTGTTCGTCTCGTTTGGCGTCAACGCATCTGCGTCTGGGGCAGGGGACAGGGATCCCGAGGCCTGTGGAGCAGGGCCAGGGCCAGGTGCTCGGCTTTGCATTCATCGCAGCCCTCAAGATCCGCCACCGTGCGCGCCACCCGACGTACGGATTGGATCGCTCGGGCGCTGAGGGCCCGCTCGTTGGCCGCACGCGCCAGCAGTTTGCCCAAGGGACCTCGCACGGGCACCCACCGGTCCAATTCCGTAGCTCCCAGCCGCGCGTTGGCCAACTTCTGCCGTCGCACCCTGCGCATTTTTCGGGCAAGTGTCATGCGCTCCAGCAACTCCGCTTCCCGGGGTCCGGAAACAGTAGTACCCGCCAGATCGTCCAAACTGGATGGTGCCAGTTGCACCACCAGATCCAGGCGATCAAAGAGCGGCCCGCTGATGCGGTTCTGATAGCGCTGGATAGCGCCGTTCCCACAGGAACAGCGCCGCCGTGGGTGCCCCTGGTATCCGCAAGGGCACGGATTCATGGCAGCCACGAGCAGGAAGCGTGCCGGGTGTTCAATCCGCACGGACGCGCGTGAGATAAGGATGCGTCCGGTCTCCATAGGTTCCCGCAGGGCTTCGAGTGCGTCGCGCTTGAATTCCGGCAGTTCGTCCAGAAAAAGCACTCCCCTGTGACTGAGACTGACCTCGCCAGCTCCCGCTTCACGACCGCCGCCTACCAGACCCGCATGGGATGTGGTGTGGTGCGGGGCGCGGAAGGGTCGCGCTTGGATTGGATTGGGACCGCTGGCTGAGGGATGATTCAGGGGCTCGCAGTCTGCGCGGGCCAAGAGATCGAGTCGTTCGGGTAGAGATAGTGGCGGCAAGAGGCGCGCCAGCCGACGGGCCAGGAGGCTCTTCCCCGCTCCCGGTGGTCCCACCATCAGGAGCGGATGGCCTCCCGCCGCGGAGAGTGCCAAGGCCTCCTTTGCTTCTGCCTGGCCGCGCACTTCGTCCAGGGAACCTTCGGGGGAGACGGCGGGAGTGGGTGGGGGTCTGTGTCGCAGGGGCTTGATGCGGCGCACATCGGCCAGATGGTCGAGGGCGTCTCCCAAGGTCTCGACGGGGATGACCTTGAGTCCCGCAATCCAGGCGCAGCGTCCGGCAGTTTCAGTTGGCGCAATCACCTGGGTCAGCCCCGCCGCTACTGCCGCGCGGGCGGCGTACAGTCCTCCTGCGCAAGGCCGCACACCACCCCCCAGGTCCAATTCTCCCAGGCACAGGGTGCGCTCCAACTCTGTCACCGCGATCAACCCCAGGGCCCCGGCGATGGTCAGTGCCAGGGCAAGATCCAAGAGTCCCCCCGCCTTGGGGCGGGTAGCGGGCGCCAGATTGATAAACAGCTCGCCGATGGGTAGATGAACCCCACCCTGCCCAAGGGCCGCAGGCAGACGGGCCCGGGTCTCGCGCAGGATGTTGTCCGGCAAGCCGGTGAGAATGATGCGCGTTCCCCCTCGGTCAGCACTCTTGAAGCGAGCCTCCACAGCCACAAGGCTGGCCAGGCCCCCTTCGAGACATGCGCCGTTTCCACGTATCACCCTCACAGGATCAAGAACGGAATATCCAGGTTCGGGTTTCATGCGCTTAGCGGGGAGACCGAAGGCTCCTGCTGCAAGGAAACTGCAGTTCGCTGGACTTGCAGGATGGATTGCAGATCCAGGGTCCACAAGCCGGGCATTTGGGCTTCAGGAAAGGTCTTGAGGGAGATTCTGTGGCACCAAGACGCTACTGTGCTTCGGTGTCGTAGACGCGTCGATCATGAGTCTTGCCCTATTGCTTTTTGCACCGAAGCTCGTCTTGGGGGCTGCGGTGTCGGTTCTCGCGGCACCCTTGGGCCAGGAGGGTGCGAGTCAATCGGGCGAAGTGTCTGAGAACCTGCAGCTGATCTGGTCGGCGCTTGCTCTTCCTGAACTGTCTCCGGGTGCCCGACTGGGACAGGCCCTGGCCTTGGGAGATTTTGACGGGGACGGATGGCAGGATCTCGCCGCTTCCGCACCCGGGGCCGAGCGTCCCGGTGGCCGTGGGCTGGTGCTGGTGATGCTCGCCGCGCCGGGCGGCTTGCTGGAGGGGGTGCGTGAGGTGCTGCGGGTCTTTCCTCCAGAACATAATCCATCGTTCGAGTCCCTGGAATTCGGCGCGGCCTTGTCTATCTGTGAGTTGGACGAGGATCCGGCGGCGGAGCTTCTGATCGGTTCGCCCCTTTCAGGTAGAGGTTCGGGGAGCGTGTTTGTCTGGGGCATCGAGTCCCTGGATAAGCCCGCGCACATGCTGCAGGGCCCAGGGTCCTTGCCTGGCCGCTTGGGTTCCTCCCTGGCAGTGGGCGACTTTGACGGGGATGGCCGCTCCGATCTGGCCATGGGCGCACCTCTGGCCCGCTATCGGGAGCGTCAAGGGGGAGCGGTCCTGCTGCTTTGCACTTCGCTCGGTCGGCGTGTGATTCCTGCTCCCCGGCCTGGACCGGGGATGGGCTTTGGGAGCGCGCTCGGGGTGCTCGATCTGGCCCCCGGCGCCGCTGTGAATCTGGTGGTGGCCGCACCCGACGCGCACGGGGAGGGGACCCAGGGGGCTGGCCAGGTCTGGATCTATAGCGCAGGTCTGAGACCGATCCAGCCCACCCTGCTCAGCGATCCGTTCCCACAGCCGGGAGTTCCCTCCTCCTTCGGGCGCTCGATCTCTGCCCTTGGAAAGACCCTCCTGATCGGCGCTCCCGATCGCGCATCAACCAACGTCGGAGTCCTTGGTGCGGCCTTTCGCTATTTCCCTCACCAGCGTCGGTCCCTTGGTCTGTTTTCTCCTACGCACTTGGAGAAAGACGCCCTTGCAGTCCCTGCGCCTGGGCCCCAGCAGTCTCCGTCCGGTCGCTTCGGACTGAGGGTTCTTGTGGCGTCACTGCTCGGAGGAGAAAAGCCCGATGCCCTGGTGGCCAGCGAGACTTTCCCCGGTCTTGAGGCTTCCGGTTCAGCCCTCTTGCTTTGGCCAGGGGCTGATCCCGACGCCGTCCCTATCGCTCTCGCCGCGCCGGAGCAGGCCGGCCCGCGCTGGATGCAGAGTCTCGCGGCGGACGCTCTCAACAGCACGCAGATGTGTCTCCTGGCGGGAGATCCTTCCTTCGATGCAGAAGGCCCAGCGCCTGGGTCCAACTGTGGACGCGTGATGGTCGGGGTTCTGAAGCCGCGCTAGAACCAGGGGCGGTCCTAGGAGTCCCCGCGACCACGCGCCCGGTTGACCAGGGCGATCAGCAGTAGCAAGACGATCAGCGCTACAACTGTCAGGAACAACTCGTGTGTGCCAACCCAGGCGATCATTGCTCGCTCTCCAGGCAGGCTTCAAGATGACCAGCATGGTCCTTCAGGATCGCTTGTGCTGCTGCGAAGTCCAGGTTCAGCCGGGCCATCAGCACGGCCGGTTTGACCTGTCCGTGGCTGGCTTCCAGGAGGCTTGTGGCCTGCGGCCGGTCGACCCTTCCCAGATCCATCACCAGACGTTCGCCCCGGTCGACGAGCTTCTCATTGCCCTGGGTGGACACATCCACCATGCGTCCCCGATAAACCTTGCCCAGGCCCACCATGACCAGGGTCGAAAGTGCGTTGAGGCAGAGCTTGGTGGCCGTGCCCGCCTTCATGCGCGTGGAGCCCTGGACCTCTTCGGGACCACAGAGCAAGCGGATGGAAAGGTCGTAGGGATCTTCGAATTGTTCCCGTGGAATGCAGGCCACAAAAATTGTCCCGGCGCCCACTTGCTGTGCGTATTTCAAGGCCCCGTGCACGAAGGGGGTGGTGCCCCCGGCTGCGATTCCCAGCACCGCGTCCTGGGGTCCGAGTCCGCGTTCTGCAAGGGCCTCGGTCCCTGCCCCAAAATCATCTTCAGCCCCTTCCACCGCCGCGTTGATGGCTTTGGTTCCTCCGGCGATGAGCGCTTGGAAGAGGGTCTCGGGCACCCCAAAGGTAGGGGGCAACTCGGCCGCATCCAAGGTCGCCAAACGGCCGCTGGTGCCCGCACCAACATAGAACACTCGGCCTCCAGCCTGCACGCGGTTCAAGAGCAGTTCCACTGCCTCCGCGATCTCCCCCTGGGCCGCATGCACCGCCGCGGCGGCTTGCAGGTCCGCTTGATGCAAGCGCTCCAGGGCTTCGCTCAAGGACAACTGATCGATGGCCCGCTCGCTCTCGCCCAACAATTCGGTCATCAACTGTCCACGTTCCATCAAACCCATCAGTCTTTGTCCCGCTTGCGTTTCAGCCTCTCTCCGGGTTCCCACATGCGCCCGGAAGCCAATGACAATCCACCGTCGATGACCATGCACTCGCCCGTGATGTAAGCCGCTGCATCTGAACAAAGATAGAGCGCATGGGTGGCCATCTCCTCGGTCGTCCCAAAACGCTTGGCTGGGATCGCCTCGCGCATGCGTTCTTCGGTGGTTTCATCGGGCCAAAGGTTGCCCGCCGCCCCTTCCGATTGAAAAGGCCCCGGGGCAATCGCATTGACCCGAATCCCGTGCCGTGCCCATTCGGCAGCCAGGGTCCTGGTCATGGCCAAGACACCGGCCTTGGCGCTGGCCGAGTGCACTACCCCCGGCATGCCCGTCCAGGCGTAGGTCGCCACCACATTCAGGTGTACCCCTCCGTCCCCCGCGATCATGTGACGACCGGCGTACTTGGAACAGGAGAAGGTCCCGTCCAGGACGATGCCCAGCACCGAGCGCCAGGCATTGCTTGAGAGCCGTTCGGCGGGACACACAAAGTTGCCCGCGGCGTTGTTGATCAGGATGTCGATTCCTCCATGCTGCTCGCAGAAGTTGTCGATGGCCTCGCGCACTGATGGGTCCTCGCGCACATCCAGAACCACTGCTCCAGCGTCCCAGTCCTCTTCGCTGGCTTCGGTCAGAAACCCCAGGTGATGTTCCTTTGAGCGCGAGGCGATTGTCACATGGGCACCCAGGGCCGCCAGTCCCCGGCTGATTTCCAGCCCCAGCCCCGTACCACCTCCGGTCACAAAGGCGCGCTTCCCGGCAAAGGTGTTGGTGGGCAGCCAATGGGTGGGGGACGGGGTGCTCATCATGCCTAGCATAGTGATGCCCACTCGCTTATTGTAGCGGGCCATTCTTCGAAGAGACTCCCCATGCACAACCTCAAGAGCTACCTCTCCGGATCCTGGCACCCGGGTACGGATTCCACCCTGGTCAACCCCATGAACGGCGAAGCCGTGGCCCAGTGCGGCTCAAGCGGCCTTGATCTGGGGGCCGCCGTGGTTTACGGCCGCGATGTGGGCGGCCCCGCATTGCGCGCGTTGAGTTTCTCTGAGCGTGCCACCATGCTCAAGGGCCTGGCCGCGGCGGTGCATGAAATCCGGGACGAACTGCTCGATCTGGCGCGCATCAACGGTGGCTGCACCCGCGGGGATGGCAAGTTTGATGTTGATGGTGCCACCGGAACTCTGGCGGCCTACGCTTCCTTTGGCAAGCGCCTCGGGGATCGGCCCTACCTGAACGATGGAGATACGGTGCAACTCGGGCGTACAGCGCGATTTTCCGGGCGGCATGTGCGTGTGCCAAGGCCTGGGGTCGCGGTGCACATCAATGCCTTCAACTTCCCCGCCTGGGGCATGCTCGAAAAGGCGGCCTGTGCCTGGTTGGCAGGCGTGCCCGTGATCAGCAAGCCCGGAACCAGTACCGCCCTGGTGGCCTGGCGGGTGGCGGAACAGATTGTGGACAGCGGTTTGTTGCCCGAGGGTGCCTTTCAATTCCTGTGTGGCTCGGCGGGGGACTTGCTCGATCACTTGGGCCCCATGGACGGGGTCGCTTTTACGGGCTCGGCCCAAACGGGCCTCAAGATCAAGAGCCATCCCAATGTGCTGGCGCAGAATGTGCGGGTGAACATTGAGGCGGACTCTCTCAACGGCGCAGTGCTTGATGGTGACCTGGAACCCGGGGAAGAGACCTGGAACCTGGCGCTTCTGAACATCGCTACTGACATGACCCAGAAGGCCGGGCAAAAATGCACCGCCGTGCGGCGCATCCTGATCCCGGAGAGTCTGCTGGATTCATTTGCCGAGGACCTGGTGGCAGAACTTGCGCGCTTCCCGGTGGGTGACCCCGCCGAGCGCGCGAACCGCGTGGCCCCCGTGGCCCACCCCGGCCAGTTCGATGATGTGAAGAGCGGCATGGGGCGCCTGCTGGAGGCGGCAGACGTGATCTGCGGGGGCTTGCCTGAAAAGGATGGGCAGGCGCTCTTGGTCCAGCCCACCTTGTTGAAGGCCACAGATTCCGAAGCAGCCGTGCTGCATGAGCTTGAGGTCTTTGGTCCCGTGGCCACCCTGATTCCCTATGACGGCACGAGGGCGGAAGCGATTCGCCTTTGTAATAAGGGTGGCGGGGGTTTGGTTTGCAGTCTCTATTCGGACAACGTGTCTTGGGCCGAAGAAGTGGTCTTGGGCGTTGCGCCCTGGCATGGTCGTGTCTGGATCGGATCAAAGCGCATGGCTGAGCAGGCTCTGGCCCCGGGCATGGTCTTGCCCAGCATGGTGCACGGCGGGCCCGGGCGGGCTGGTGGCGGCGAGGAGTTGGGAGGGCTGCGGGGCCTTGACTTCTACACCCAGCGCGTGGCGCTTGAGGGCTTTGGCGGGCTCTTGGATCAGCGCTTTGGGCCTGCGGACGAAGGCTAGGCAGGGCTATTGCCATTAGGCACCCGGCTTGCCTTTGGCATCCCGTAGGATAGCGGGCATGGGTATGCGATTCATCTTGGCGACCTTCTTGGCGTTGGTCATGGGTACCGGGCTCGCAAAGGCAGCCCCGCAGGTCGATGGCGTCTGGGCCATCAGTGTCGACACCAAGGGCCAGAAGAAATTCAAGAGCAACATCGTCTCCTATAAAGGGGACATGGTCCTGATGGTCGAGATCCGATCTGGCGCGCGGATTCTCAAGAACGGTGCGATTCAGTACAACCCGGGCGGCACGATCGAGGTCTTCATCCACGATCCCAAGAAGCCTGAAATGTCCCCCTGGTTTGAGAAGGACGGGGAGCGCATCGCCTCAAGCAGAAAGACCGAGGCTTCCATCAGCGGTGGCTATGTGGTGGAGATGCAACGGGCCTTTCCAGGTGAGACCCTGAATGGAATCTCCCTGGAATACCGTCTACGTATCGATCAACTGGACAAGCTGGAGGATGCCCGAGACGAGGCCAAGCGCGGCAGCGCGGACTGGAGCCTGCGCCATGAGCGTTACCTGGGGGCGGGTACGCGCTTTGTTTCCTGGCTGAAGATGAGCCCCTTCCCCTCAGCGGTTGCGGGCTGGGAGAAGTCCTTTGCAAAGGCCGCACGTAGGGGACGTGAGGAGTATCTCGCCGCCCGTGGGCAGTCGGCCCTGGACTCGGTCAAGAAGGCTCCTGCGGATGAGGTCCTGCTGGAGGTGCTCGAAGAATTGGGTTACGGCTCTCAAAAGGTCATCTGCTATGAGTCCACACACCTACGTATCACCTCCGTGCGTGGCGTGCTCTCTCCCGAGGAGGTTCAAGATGGTCTGCGCTACGGCGAACTGGTCATGGAACAGTTCCGCAAAGAGCTGGTGGACCCTTACGTGGCCGAGGACTTCAAGGATGTCTTCCAGGACCGCATCAGCGCCGAATGGATCTTTGTGCCGGACTCTTCCAAGGCCTACCGCGGTGTCTCGGAGAAGTACTTTCAATCGAACTGGTCCCGGGATGTGGAGCGGCGTCTGGAGATCGGCGGCGAGCGCATTGATGGCCACCACGAGAAGCTCTTCCGGTTCTTGCGTCGTTGGCGTGAGGGAGATCACTTGCACGGACAGATTGTTCATCAGGTTGGTCACATGCTGGCGGGCCTGCACTTTGGCAACGAAGAGGGACGCATGGATCAGGACTGGCTTAGCGAAGCCGTGGCCTGGTGGCTGTCCTTCGAGATGATGGGTGTCAATCAGGTGACCTGCATCGCCTTTGAGTACGACAAGGGAGGCACCCGTTCGGACAAGACAAAGGACAAGAAGGGCGGCGAGAAGACCTTTGGAGTGGGCCGTCGCGCCAAGCTCAATCAGGTGGCCTTGACCAAGGGGCAACCGATCGAAAGGCTGGCCCTCAAGACCCTCTTTCAGATGGACGACGGCGATGTGGCCAAGTCCTGGTCCTTTTTTGACTATCTGGTGCGCGAAGAGGGCAGGAGCGCCCAGCTTTGGTTGCGGGCGGCGGGCAAGCTGTCACTGGAACGCGACAGCATGATTGCTGCCTGGCGCGAAGCGGCTACCAAGCTGCTGGGTGTGCCTCCGGGACAATCCCTGAGGGTGTTGGAAGATCGTTGGAAGGATTGGGCCATCGACATGCAAGACACCAGCGATGACGCCCGTCGGCGCAAGTAAGGAACCCCTATCGCCAAAGCGGCGCGCCCCTAGGGTCGACGCACGAAGATCGAAACCACCTTGCCCTGCTTGGCGTCGGTGACCACGATCAGGTCACTCCCGCCGTTGCCCGTCAGGTCGCGGCAGGCCAGCCGGTGTTTGCCTTCTGGTAGCTGGGCCCGAAAGGTGATCGGCTTGTCCTTTCTTGCCCTACGCAGGATCAAGCCGGGGGAAAACTCGTATGTCGCCAAACTGCCCAGGTCCAGGAGGGTGTTGGCGCCATCGCCCCGGCGGTCCAGGTCCTCCAGCAGGAACAACTCGATGAAGCGGTCCATTTCGAAAGTCCCGTCCAGGATCTTTTCGGTCTTGCTGGCAGGAGGGGCGCAGCGAGCATATATGCGCAGCTCGTGTTCCGCCAGATCGGCGATGTCGTCGGTGCCAGATGTGCGGTGCATGCGGCGGGCGGGGATCTTGAATTGATCCTCCACTGCCGAGCCCAGGCCGTCATCGTCAAGAAGGGTCATCAGTCTGGGGATACTGAATTGGATCTTGTTCTTGCGTATGGGTCGTTCTGAAAAGCGTCCCGCCTCGTTGCGATAGGTGAAGAGGTCAAATGTGATTTTGCCCGGCAGAATCAGGTAGCGAATAATGCGCCCCAGTCCTATTTTTTCTCCACGTACGATCTGGAGTTCGGGTAGGGGAGAGCCTTCTATCTGGCGGGTGAAGAACCAAAGAAGATTGCCAGCTGCCAGTAGCAGTTGATCCGGATCCCCCCTCATGCCCCTGACGCTGCCCCCAAGCCAGGTGCGGATCTTCCCGCCGACGCTGACGATCAGGTCATAGGGGGCAATCCCATCGAGATCCACCAGTCGCCATTCGAGTCGGTGGGAGATAATGGCCAGCAGATTTTCCAGGTCGATGTCCTTTTCATCGGGCAAGTCGCGGGTCAAGGCGGCGATATCGAGGATCCAGGTGGGGTCTGCTGGGATCACTCCTTGCCGGAAGATGTGGAAGGCGACCTCTTCGTCCGTGTTGGATACCACATCCTTGTGCCCGTCCCCGTCCACGTCTTTGAGCCCAAACCAGGGTGCGCTTACTGTTTGGGAGATACTCATGCGCGGCAGGCTTGGATCTCCGAAGCTCTGGTCCACGAGCGGTCGGTACTTGATGGTCAGGGGCTTGGTGAAGCCCTGTTCCCTGCGCAGAAAGAGCTGATGAGATGTGGGCAGGGGGATGGTGATATCCATCTGTCCATCCCCATCGATGTCCCGGGTGAAGCGCATGTGGTGCACCCCCAGGGGCTGCCAGCCGCTTGCTTTCAACAGTTCCTCCGGTTCGCCAAAGACACCATCGACACAGCGCGACTGAAGCACCCGGGCGCCATCCACGAACAGGACCAGTTCCTGCCCTTGATCCCCGTTCATGTCGGCCAGGTCCCAGGCTGTTCGCTGCGAGGGCCAGGGAAACAGGGCTCCGGGCTTTTCTGTGTAATGTCCTGCGGAGTCCAAGAGTCTGACCCTGACGCCTTCTTTGTGGATTTGCACTAGATCCTGATCCCCGTCTCCGTCCACGTCCGCCAGAATCAGTTCCCCGAGTTCTCCGTCCACAGCCAGGACGGTGGTGCTGAAGATCGGTGCGTCCTGGTCCTGAGGCGCTGCGGCCGGACCTTCCGGGTTAGGCGTCAGGGGATAGCTGAGCACGAGCCAACCAGCAATCATCAGGTGTGGATTCATTGGCCGCCGCCCTTGCTCGAGAGCAGGATCGTCAGGCCCGTGTCGTTGAGGCTGACCACATCCCCTTGACCGTCCCCATTCAGGTCGCGTACATCAAGATCCTGGATTGAGCCAACGGTGTCGAAGCGTTTCCAGGGCACCTTCTCCAGGGACCAGGTCGTGCCTGAGAAGAAGCCGCTTTTCTTGATCAGACGCCTGATTGCGATGCGCCCCTGCAGGTCGATCTCCACCATGTCCGCCAGCCCGTCTCCGGAGAGGTCCATGCGGAAGGCGCGATTGACAATCAGGTCTTGCACTTCTTCTTCGTCGTACTTGCTTGCCTGGCGCAGGGTGGGTTGGGGCTCGAAGCCTCGGCCTGTTCCCGCGTAGAACATATGGGTCAGGGTAAACTCAAGGCCAGTGACCATGGCGGTCAGTTCGGGCAATTCGAACTGCTGCACAACCAGATCCAGGTGTTCGTCCCCATTGATGTTGGCGATTTCAGCGCTCAGATTTGTGGCCGCGAAGGACAAGGTTTGATTTGGCTTTGCAGGCAGCATACGGGTCTTGCTCTGGAGCAAGATCAACAAACGTGTTGAGCCGTTGCTGAAGGTCGACTTGGATGACTTGTGGATCTGCACAAGGAAATCCAATCGGCCGTCGCGGTTGATGTCGAGCAAGCGCAGGTTGACGCCCTTCGTGTCAGGCGCTGGCAGATAGTCGGGCAGGGGTTCGCGCCGGATGGGTTCTTGGGGAGCGCCATTCCCGTCGCTTTGATAAATCACCAACTCGCTTTTGGTCAGGTACAGCAGGTCGCGATCACCGTCCCCGTCAAAGTCCACCCATGCAGGTGCTTCAAGCGAGATCGAGTCCCGCGCCATGGTGGAAAAACCCTGGCTTGCTTCACCGATGAAGGGATGCCTGAGCTTGCCTCCTTCCACTTCCAACGCAACTCGTAGTCCGCCAGTGGCAGAGCGCGGGGTCGAGGGCAGGCTGCCCGTTCCAATTCGCTTGGGCGGGTTCGCGCCGGGTGTTGCACTCAAGTCCCAGGCGCTCCTTGCCTTTTGAGCGCGCAGCATTCCAGCCAAGGAGGGCACCAGAAATTGATCGATCCCGTTGGGGCCTGGTCCGATGTATTCCCACCAGCCGATGCGCTCGGCCAGGGGCAAGTCGAAGACCCCTTCGAATTTGACCAGTTGAGTGATGTTGCCCCGATAGCCTGGCTTGTTGAGGGAGTAGGACCAAGCACCTGTGGGGGACAGGAGCAAGACCTCTCGGCCTGGTTCCGTGGGTCGCAGTTCTGCCAGGCCGAAGGCGGTCACATCCCCCAGGAATTCCATGGAGTGAGAAGGCTTTGCCTCGATGGTCTGACCCTGTACGGGATGTACGTGCAACTCTCGTCGACCGCTCGGCGCTACAGATACCAGCAGCAGATCGATTTGCCCGTCACGGTCCCAATCTTGCGCTTCCCAGAAGAGCAGTTCACCTGGAACGGCGAGCGATGCATCGGTAAAGGTGACTTCTCTGGTGGAGTTGTCCATTCCCACCAGTCCCAATGCCAGAAGCGCAATCATGGTTGGCTTCCCAAAAGACCCTCACCGGTGGACCAGGTGATGAAGCGCAGGAGGGAGTAGTGGTGCTCGCGTCCCTCCCGTTGATACTTGAAGAGCCAGATCAGCCAGAAGTCTCCCACGTAGAAGGTGCTGCTCTCCCCGTCCGCCGAGCCGCGGTAGCCAATCACAATGGGCAGGGCTGCTTCCAGCAAGCGATTGCCAGGGGCAAAGAGCTCTATGTTGGTCTGCTGGGAATCAGATGAGGCTCGATGCCAGCGAAAAGTCACCGACTCTCCCGGTTCCCGGGCCAGCACATAGCGCACAAGAGCGCGTTCGCTTCGCATGGGTGTCCCGTTCAGATGGGTGATGATGGCGCCATCGGGAATGCCGTTTGTGGCCAGGGGACCTTTCGGATGACTCGCCAACAAGACTACGCCCCCGCCCCCGCGCATCCAGCGGGCTAGGGTGCGCGCGGGTTCTGCCACCGCCACCAGGGTTGCCGGGGAGGGGGTCATGGCGGCTTCGCGAACCCGGGCTTCGAGTTCAAAGATCGCGTCACCCCGTTGTACTTGCAGTTGCAGGATCGACTCGGGAGTCTGTTGGGCCAGCAGGGCTTTGAAACTAGCGGGGTCGTTGACCTCTTCCCCAGCGAGTTGCAGCACGACATCGCCGACCTTGAGACCCACTTGAGCAGCAGGGGATTCGTCTACTACCCGGACCACGCGTACGCCAGGTGCAAAGAAGAGATCTTCCAGGGAGTCGCTGTCGTTTTCGCGAACGTCCAAACCGAAGAATACCGCGTTGCCCTGGTGGGCTTGGGTCCAGGTCAGGACTTCGGGAAGAGCGTCTGGTATCGGGCGGGAAGGAACCGATGTGCAGGCCGACTGCGGGAGCAGTGCCAGTCCTAGAAGGGCTGCGCGGAATAGGCCAGGGGATTGCATGTTGCCAGCGGGGGGGCGCCAGTTCGGGAGTCCAATCAGTGTGGCGTGCGGGGACCCAGATTTCCAGAATCGTTGATGGAAGCTGCGTTCCGGTTTCTTGCGATTGGTCCTCTTTCAGCTCCGTCAGAGCGCTGGGCTACAGGGCTCTGCGCCGTAGCACCACAATTGCCAGAATTGTGAAAATCAGCACGCTGGCCAGGGAACTGACCATGCCCGCTCGCCAATAACCTTCTTCCCAGAGGGCCGTGCTTGTGGCCAGTCCGCACAGATTGTCCAGGTAGGTGAAGCCCGATGAATCCAGCAGGGTCGGTGTGTGCGCCAGGAAGAACCACCGGCTCCCCTCACCAAGCAGTTCCTTGAAGAGGTCAAAGGAGAGCAGCAAGCCCATGCTTGCGGCTACCGCGGTTACAGCGCTCTGGCAGAAGGCCGAGACAAACAGGGCAAAGGCATAGGTCGCCGCCAGGGCAGGGAGTACGCCGAAACCCACTCGCCAGAACTCGGGCGCGAAGAAGCTCCGGTCGCCAAACTCAGCTCCATCCACGACAAAGGGTCCATAGCCACCGGCGAACCAGCCTCCGAGCCAGGCACCGGCACCGCTGCAGAGCACAAGCAGCAAGAGCTGGCCGAGGCCAAGCATCAAGCGCGCGGTGATCATGCCCGCTCGTGAAGTGCCGCGCGTAAGGGCCAGCCTCAGGATCCAGGCCTGGGCATCACCCGCCAGACCGCGAGCCGCGCTGAAGGCCAGGATCAAGGTTGAGAGCACCAGCCCCGTGCGCCAGCCCACCGCCAGGGAATGCCAGCCCTGGCCGGATTCGATTCCGTGGCCTTCAAGGGTGATCCCGTCGCTGATTGCCCGTGCCAGGGAAGCGAGGCACACCAACAACAGGACCGCATGAAAGGTCCGGGCGGCGGCCAGCCGGCCCCACTCGGCCTTGAAGACCAGGAGTGCGCCTCTCATTGCTCTTGCTCCTGGGCATCCACCAGTTGCTCGAAGAGATCCGGGAGAGAGGATCTGGCCGGGGTCAGGCGTTTGACTCCGATGCCCGCCTGCACCAATGCCTGGTTGACTTCCTCGGCCGGTGCTCCAGAGTCGAGGGTCAGTTCTTGTCCCCGTTGAGCGAGAACCTTCCAGGAGTTTTGGTGTGCGAGTTCCAGGGCCCGTTCCGGTGCGTCCACCTCCGCCCGTATGCGCCCCGCTGCTCCAAGGAGTTCTTCCAGGGATCCGATGGCTGCAAGCTTGCCTTGGATCAGTACCCCTGCATGGGTCAACAAGCGTTCCATTTCAAACAACCGGTGGCTCGACACCAGGAGAGTCAGGCCCTCATCCCGCAGGCGCGCCAGCAGGGCCATGATCTCGCGCACACCGATGGGGTCGAGGCCCGCCAAAGGTTCGTCAAGCACCAGCAGCTCTGGGTTTCCAGCGAGGGCCAGGGCAATGGACAGGCGCCTCATCTGGCCCAGGGAGAGTTGGCCCGCCTTGCGATCCTCCAGGCCCACAAGCCCAACCAACTTGAGCACTTCACTGGCCTTGCGCCCGACCGTCTGACCCCGCAGGCGCGCGCCGTACTTCAGGTTCTGACTGATGGTGTGGCTCGGCAGAAGCACCGGCTTGTCGAAGACCACCGCCACCCGTCCGCGCGTCTCATAGATGTGCTGCGAGGGTTGGCCCAGGATGCTCACGGAGCCGGATGTGGGGTGCAGGAGGCCCAGGGCGCAGTTCAGCGTGGTGGTCTTTCCCGATCCGTTGGGTCCCAGCAGGCCAAAGATCTGTCCCTGCTGAACCTCGAAGTCGATGCCTCCCAGGGCGACCTGATCTCCATAGCGTTTGCTCAGACCGCGAACCTCCAAGACTGCCGAGCCACTCCGGGGGAGGCTTTCGGGGTCTGATTGGAAGGGTGCGGGGGGGGCGGGCAGGCTCACGGGCAAGAGTCTATGGCTTTCGGCGTACTGTTTGCCACGCCAACTCCCTTGGCTCAGGGACCCCTGGCTCCGCCCTGTTCTGCCGGGGGCCAGAGCAGGGGACCTTGGGTGGTCACGCGGAGGGGGATGCCTCGCTGCATGAGGGTCCCTTGCGAGGGCAACTCAAGATCGCTGGAACTGGCCCAGGCCATGCTCGGTTGGAGCTGATCGAGGACTGCCCCCAGGGCCGGTCCCGCGCGACCGTGGTGGGGCAGCAGCAACAGGTCCAGCCCGGATTCCTCCTTGCAGTGCCTGAGGGTGGCCAGGGCGCCCTCGTCTTCCGCATCCCCCCAGAGCATCAGAGTCCGGTCACCCGCATGCACAAGCAGGCTGCGCGAACCCTCGTTGCCCCCCAGGGAAGATCCGCGCAGCAATTCGAGCCTTAGGTGGGCCCCTTGGTGCAGCAGCACCCGTCCTTCGGCGGGATCCGAGTGGGCTCCATGGAGAACATTTCTGGACACATCGGGGGGGAAGAGACCCCACCATTGCTTGGCTTCGAAACGCCGGGCCAGCCACGGCAGGGCTCCCGTGTGGTCACGATCGGTGTGACTGGTCAGGTAGGTCACGCGGTCCGCCTCCCGATCCCAGAGGACTCGCTGCAGGGCGCGTCCCACTCCGATGCGATCCCGGGATCCACCGTCAAAGACCAGCAGACCGAAGCCAGGTACCTCCAACACCGCCGCCGTGCCGTGGCCCACATCCAACACCTGCAGTTGCAGACTGCGCGCGCGGGTTGCCCAGGGTAGGAGGAGGACTCCCGCCAGGAGCAGGGCCGGCCGTGTGCTGCCTGCCCGCTGGCGCAGGGCGAGCATGGCGAGGAGTCCCAGCAGGATCACGAGCAGCGCGGGTCTGGGGGGCAGGTTGAGGGGCGTCAAAGGCAGCCGGTCGATGGCCTGCAGAAGACCGATCAGTCCCTGGCGCAGGAACTCCGCCAGGTGCGCACCCAGTCCGTTGGGAACAGCCACACACAGACTCCCGATCACCAGCAGGGCGCTGATGATCGGGGTCACCAGCGGGGTGGCGAGCAGTCCGATGGGGGCAGCTTCTCCAAAGGTCAGCCAAAGCACTGGCAGGGTTATCGCGCTGGCCACCAGAGAGGCGCGCACCCCTGCCCGGAACAACCGTGGCATGGAATCTAGAAGAGCCCAGGCCAAGGGAAGTTTTTCATGGGGGGCTGCGGGCAAGAGGTTGCTCTTGCCTGGGCTGTACAGGCCGCGCGCGGTCAAGAGACCAAAGGTCGCCAGATAGGTCAACTGGACCCCCGGTCGACTCAACGCGCTTGGATCCACCAGCACCTCCCAGGTCAGGGACAGACCCAACAGGGCGCATCCATCCGTGCGCGGCAGGACCTGTCCCGCTCGGCCGCGCAGGGGAGCGAGAAAACCCAGACCTGCTGCGCAGGCTGCGCGCCAGAGGGAAGGTGCACCCCCGGCCAGGGGCACGAACACAGCCAGTACGAGAGTCATGCAGAGGCCAGCTCCCAGGCGCCCGGCGGTTCCCGGAAAGCGACGCATGAAGATACGCAGCAGGGGCAGGAGCAAGAGGCCGAAGAGCACCGCCAGGTGGAGCCCTGAGAGCGCCAGCAGGTGGCGCGTCCCGGTGCGGGTGAACAGGTCGGTGGTCTCGTAGCTCAGCTTGCGCCGGTCACCCAACAACAGGGCTCCCATCAGGGCGCTGAGTTCCTTCGAGGGCAGTCTGTCCATGCGCCGCAAGAGGCGCGCTCGCAGGGACTTTATCCGGTCGAAGCAGCCGTCCAATACGCGCGCTGGCGGCTTGGCCAGCAGTTGTAGATCTTCAGGTCCCAGGCGCTGGAGTTGTTGGATCTGACCAGCGGGGATCGAGCGGGCCAGGAGCAGGGTTTCTCCCGATCCAACCAGACTCACGGCGCACCCCGGGGGAAGCCAGCCCGCAGGTAGATCCCGGTCCCGACTGGCCTGTATCAGGGACCTGGTCACCACCTGGGGAGCGCTTGTTTCGAAGTTGCCGGGAGAAGAGCGAGGCGCTTGAGACGGATCGGTCCCTGTGCCCAGGATCAGGCCCGCCAGGGCGAGGCTTGTACCCGCCAGGAACTTTGCGCTTCTGCTTCCACGGGGGACTGCGCCCATGCAGGTCAGGAGCAAGGCGCTGACCAAGAAGACCAGGGCCGCGCCCAAGAAGGTTCCCACTCCTGGCAGAAGCAAGGCGTGTGCCTTTGCCCCCAGGGCAGAGAGCCCCAGAAGGAGGGAGCCGGAAAGCAGAGGACCACCGGGAAAGTGCACGAATCAAGAACGAACTGCGGCCTCAGGGGTGTCAGAGCAGTTGGGGAGTTCGGCTGTCGAAGGCTTTGATTTCCGCGGGCTGAAGCGAGTGGTCCGTGGCCCGAGGTCGCTTGGGCGCGACCTTGTTGAGCAGGACTTCCAAGGGGCGGTGGGCTTTCCGAGGCCTCAAGATCGGCTTGGAGTCCCTGCAAAGCCCTCGGCCACCGAACTCGCTACACTCAGTCCCCATGACCGCCTCCCTTGCGCTCTTTCCAGGCACCTTTGACCCCTTCACCCTGGGGCACCTCGATGTGCTCAAGCGTGCCGTTCGCATTTTTGATTCGGTCACCGTGGGCGTGGCCGCGCATCACGCCAAGCAGCACCTGCTCAATCTCGAAGAGCGCCTGGCGCTGATCGAGGCTTGTGTGGAAGACCTCGCCAACGTTCAGGTGGCTCCGATCACTGGCCTGCTGGTGGACGCCGCCAGGGAGATGGGGGCCTGCAGCATCGTGCGCGGTGTGCGCACCGCCATGGATCTGGAGTATGAGCGCCAGATGGCCCAGACCAATCAGGCCCTGTGGTCCGAGGTGGATACCGTGTTCCTCCTGCCCTCTCCATTGGTGGCCCACATCTCCAGCACCCTGGTGCGCCAGATCGCGCGTATGGGCGCGGACATCCGACCCTTTGTTGCCGAGCCAGCTCTGCCTCTGATTGCCAGTGCAGTGGAGCGCGAGGGCTAGTATCTGGATTGAATTCTCATGACCGCCCCTCAAGCAGTTCACACGGACAAGGCACCCAAGGCTATCGGACCCTACAGCCAGGCCATCGTGGCAGGGGGGACAGTGCATTGCTCCGGTCAGGTGGGCATGGACCCCACAACAGGAGAGCTGGTTTCCGAGGATGTGGAGGCCCAGACGGAACAGTGCTTGCGCAACCTGCAAGCAGTTCTGGAAGCCGCCGGTTCGAGTTTCGCCCAAGCAGTGCGTTGCACGGTCTATCTGACGGACCTGGGTGACTTCGCCAGGGTCAATCAGGTCTATGCGCGGGCCTTTGAAGGCCTGACACCTCCCTCGCGAGCCTGTGTTGAGGTCAGCGCATTGCCCAAGGGCGCGCTCGTGGAGATCGACTGCCTGGCCTTGCTGGCTTGAAGCGCGCATCTGGAACTCTCTGGTAGCAATTGCTGGAAACTGCTGCCTCAGGGGAGGGTGGTACCTGGGCTGATGGCGAGGGAGGCCTGTCCAGATAGCGCCAGCAGGGAGACTGTCCAGCAGAGGGTCGGAAGTCACTCTCCGGGCTCCCCCTGCTTGGGGCTGGCTTGTAGGGGGTGCGCTTTCCTACGCTTCCCAGATGCGGGCCTCAGAGCAATTCCGACATCCTTTGGAGACTTGCCCCCCAAGGAAAGTGCTTGAGAATCCCGATATGGGACAGGTGATGATGTATCTGTTTCAACGGAGTGGCCTGGTCCTGGCCCTGGCGCTCGCACTGGCGGTGATTTCGCCGGTGGCCTTGGGTGATATCCGCGCGGGTGGAGAGGTGACTCTCCTCAATCCTGACCTGGATCAGGGACTGCTTGGATGGAGTGTTCAATCCAGCGACCCCCAGGCGAACTTCGTCAGCCTGATGACCCCTTCCGGGCGCAGCATCCTGCGCGTGACCGTGGCCGCGGGGCAGCAGGTGTCGCTCGAACAGTCGCTTCCGCTGGGGAGTGCTGGTTTGCAGCCCGCCCCCCAGAATGCCTGGCTGGGTCAGCGTTGCGCTGCCCGAGCCGTTGTGCGGCGTGCGCCGGGGGGAGCGCCCGTGTCTGGCTCCGTGCAGCTTGAATTGTTGCGTCGAAATTCGTCCGGGGATGCCCCCCTGAGTCTCAGTTCAAGTATGGATGGCAGCACACCTGCTTGGACATGGAAGGACCTGGTGGCCGAGCCCCTGCCGGGGGCAGCGGGGCGCGTCTGGCCCCAGACCGCTGAGGTGGTCCTGCATTTGGTGGTCACCGGCCCCGGAACCTTTGATGTGGATCGCTTCGCCATGGGAGATCACGCACCTGGCCAGCATGTCGGTCTTGACGGGAGCTTCGAGAAGGGCAGCGCAGGTTGGGTCTTGGCAGGAGCGACGGTCGAAGCCACTGGGAGTTCGAGTCCATCCCGTCGCGGTCGCCGGCATGTGGAGTTGCTGCCCGGTGGACAGGTTTCCGCGCGCATCGGATTGGGCAGCACACCTGGCAGTCCCTGGATCGGCGAGCAACCGGTGCTCGGCTCCTGGCTGCGTGTGCCCCTCGATCCCAGCTTGCCCCTCAGTCCGAATACGAACCAGTGTGTGCGCCTGGAGCTGATCGCTCATGGTTCCGGTGGAGGTCAGCAGGTGCTCTCTCAAGAACTCTTCTGTCCTGTCAAGAAGGATGGGGGCGTCTGGCGTTGGATCGAGACTCCCCTCGGGGCTGCCGTTCCCGGTGACGCGGTCTATCTGCGTCTGCGCCTGGTCTCATCGCTCTCCGTGCCCCTGTTCATTGACGAGGTCCAGGTCGGGGCGCCCGAGGCCTTGGATGGCAGCGCGGGACCTCTGCAATTGGCTGCCTATGCCCCCTGGTTTCGCAATCCCACCCATCCCATGGCCCAGGGCAATGCCGTCGGCAGCAAGCAGCGCTGGGGCAATTGGGCCTGGGGCGATCCTTCACCCTGTGATCCTGCATCCTTGAGTTTGACCCATGATCCCGATTTTGTGCGCATCAACGGTCGCAGGGACGGGGCCGCGAGCACGGTGGATGGTCTCGATGCTCTTCCCCTGGTGGGCCTCTATGACTCCCGGGACCAGGATGTGGCGCGCCTGTCTGTGGATCTGGCGCGGGCTGCTGGGTTGGGAGGATTCGTGGTGGATTGGTACGGGCTGCAGCTTGACACCCTGGCAACTCCCCAGGGGGAAGGGCCACGCCAATGGCAGTCCTTCCTCGAACTGGTCAGGGCTGCGGATCGACCCGGAGTGGACTTTGACATCGCGCCCATGTTGGAGCCCAAGGTGCAGCAGGCGGGTTGGCTTGATCCCCAGGCCAGTTTGTTTCAGCGCCGTCAGGCCCTGACCGACGAGGTGATTTTCCTGGTGAGCAAGCTGGGAAATCGCCGTTGCATGCTGCGCCTGGATGGGGAACTGGTCTTCTTCGTCTTCTGGCACGACATTCCTGGTTGGGATGGCCAGCGTCTGGTGGAGAGCGACTGGCAGTGGATCACTGATCAAGTTGAAACCAGCACGGGCGAGGAGATCACATTTATCGCCACGCATCCCCCGGGCACAGACTCGACGGCCTTCAGTGGCTATGGCCGCTGGCATCTGATCGACCAGCCCCTTCTACGCTACCGTTCCTTTCAGGATTTTCAGAGCGGCAATGCAAGCACGGTGCCGCCTGGCAATGTGACAGACTTTGCCCGGGGCACCTATCAGGAAGCCTTGCTCTGGCGCAATCAGGACGATCAGGTTCGCCGCGCCTTTGGCATGCTCTGGTGGGGCTTTGATGATTCCGGCGTGGCGGGCTGGTCCTCGACCCATGGCCTTGGGAACGATGGACAGTCCCTTTGCGTGCGAGTCTCGCCTCAGCCCTCAGTGGGTTTCTTGGAGGCCACCAGCAGTGTCATCGAGGCCAACGGTCCCACCCTGCTCGTGAGTTGGAATGACTGGAACGAGCGCACAGCTCTGGAACCCGCCTGGAATCAAGCCTATTGGTCTCAGTTGCAGGGCGGACTGCCCGTGCAGCCGGCGGATCGGGAGGCCTCCCTGGGAGGGCTGGTCAGCCTATGCAACGCTCGGGGAGGTTCCCCTGAGGTGCTGGATCGGATTCTCAGGCGCTATGCCATGCGGGTCGCCAAGGGCGCCGCCCTGGCCTACGACTGACCGATCCAATGGACTCGCTTCCTCCAAAAGGGGGCTGTTCGCGCCGTTGCTCCACGCTAAACTGCCTCGCTTCCCTGGAGCTGATTCAAAGTTCCACACCTGGAACCAGTCACAGTATGTCCCTTTCCTGCGGAATCGTCGGTTTGCCCAATGTGGGCAAGAGCACCCTTTTCAACGCGTTGACCGCCGCTGGCGCTGAGATGGGCAACTTTCCCTTCTGCACAATCGATCCCAACCTGGCGATCGCCGAGGTTCCGGACGACAACATGGGGCGCATCTTGTCCCACGTGGAGACGAAGAAGGTGATCCCCGCGGTGATCAAGGTGGTGGATATCGCCGGCCTGATCGCAGGAGCGTCAAAGGGCGAGGGTCTGGGCAACAAGTTCCTGGCCAACATCCGCGAGACCGACGCGATTCTGCATGTGGTGCGTTGCTTCGAAGGTTCGCAAGTCGTGCGTGAAGAACCGGTCAATCCCAAGAGCGATATCGAGATCATCGATGTGGAACTGGCTCTGGCCGATTTGGACACGGTGCAAAAGGCATTGGACCGTGTGTCAAAGAAGGCGCGCTCAGGGGACAAGGAGTCGATTGTCCAGAAGGAACTTTTTGAGCGTGTGGCGACCATGCTGGAGGCGGGAGAGTCCCTGCGGGCCAGCGACTGGAGCGCAGTGGAACGTGTCGCGCTCAAGCCCCTCTGCCTTCTGAGCGCCAAGCCCGTGCTGTATGTGGCAAACGTGGGGGATGATGATCTAACCGCCGAGGGCAACCATGCTCAAGTCGTGGCGCAGCATGCCGAGGCAACCGGTGCCGAGTGGATCGCGATTTGCACCGATCTGGAGAGCGAATTGCGCAACATGGATGCGGAGGATCAAGCCAGCTTTCAATCAGACTTGGGCTTGACCGAGTTGGGCCTGCCTCGCCTGATCCGCGCGGCCTACTCCTTGCTCGGTCTGCAGACCTTCTACACCGTGGGTCCCAAGGAACTGCGGGCCTGGACGATTCACGCGGGCTGGAAGGGACCCAAGGCGGCGGGCGTGATTCATACGGACTTCGAGAAGAACTTCATCCGGGCCGAGGTCTACTCGGTGGATGACCTGGACGAGTTCGGCAGCGAAGCAGCCATCAAGGCCGCGGGGCGCATGCGCACCGAGGGCCGGGACTACGCCCTGGCGGAGGGCGATGTGTGCCACTTCTTGATCGGGCCCTGAGCTGTCCGGGGGAGTCGCCTCAAGGCTCGTCCCGGTCTGAGCCCAGGCCAGGTCAAAAACCTCAAATGTGCCCCAGGAGGGGGTCCATACGAGCACTTTATGTAATGGTTAGGTAATCTAGCAGTCCAGGGTGCAGCGTGGAACTAGTCCATAGGTGAAGCTTTGGTTGGGGGTCCCACGGAAGCGCTTCCTGCTCCGGAGACCTGCGCCCCAATCCCAGATCTTGCATCTCTTCCTGCCTGAAGATCCACCGATGAAAATCCTGCACAGCCTGTCCGTTCTCTCTCTTGCCGTCCTGCCCAGCTGGGCCCAACAAGGGGATCAGCCCCGGGCTCTTCCCGCTCCAGGAGAGACAGCCTCCCCGGCCACGTTGGCGGACGATCCCGAAGCCAATCCCGCCCAAATCAACCCCGGTGTGCGCGTGGATCCCGGCGCCTTCCTCAATACCCGTATCGAGGGCTGGGACGTGGTCATGGAGAGGGAAAAGCAACGCCCCCTGTTTGAACAGCCCTCCCGTCGTTTCCGTAATGGCAAGCGCGGTGAGTGGGAGAGTCCTGATGGTGATGGCGCCCTGCCCACCCATTCCGGCGACAAGTCCATCACCAACTATTGGGGCGATTTGCGCATGCCGATCGGCTTTGACGGTCAGGTGGATTTGATCGGCGTCTGGCTTGGCAAGGGTTCGGGCCAGGGTTCCGAAGCCGATGCCGTGCGTTTGCTGGGTCAGGCTGGGGGCAAGACGATTGCCACTGGTGCCTGGACCGACCTTGAGGAACAAATGGTCTTTGTGGCGCTGAATGCCAAGGGCATTGACCGCTTGCTGATCGAAGCGCGCAAGGCCGATTGGAGCCAGGCCTGGTACTCCTTGGATGACCTGACCTATGTGCGCGCAGGCCGCACGGTGGTAATTGACTTCGAAGACGTGCCCCCGGGTAACCTGACTGGCACCGGCTATGCAGGTTTGGCCTGGCAGCGCGGCGAAGCGCTCAAGGCCCACTCCCCCGGCCCCGTGTCTTTGCTGACGCGTCCTCAGCCCCAGCCCCTAGCGCCTCTCGTAGCGCCCAAGCCTGCGTCTCCCTCTCCGGCGGCACCAGTTGCTCCGAGCGTGGGCATAATCGATCCTCCTTCAGTGATGCAGCAGTTCTTCTGTCAGGAACTGGGGGGCAACCCAGGCGCTTCGTCCATCCCTCCGGACACACACGGAGCCGTGGGGCCGAATCACTTTGTCACGGTGGTCAACTCGAACATCACATACTGGTCCAAGACCGGCAGCCTGATCGCCGGTGCCTCTTTGAACTCGTTCTTCGGGGCCAGCGCGGGTGGCGATCCACGGGTTGTCTATGATCCCCAGGACAATCGCTGGATCGTAATCTCAACCAACTTTTCAAATCGCATCTACCTTGCGGTCAGCCTGACCGATTCGCCCCAGGGGGGCTGGCTCAAGACCAGTTTCAACACCAGCCAAGGCGCCGATGCCAACCGCTGGCCTGATTATCCCACCCTGGGAGTCGGTGCCCGCGGCGTCTACATGAGCGCCCTGATGATCGACAACTCCACTGGTTCCGGAACCATGACGATCTGGGCTCTTGATAAGGCGCCCATGATCGCCTCCAGTCCGGTTCTGGGGACCGTGACCGCTTTCCGCAATCTGGGCTACACCCAAGCCAATCAGCCTGCGGTGCACTGGGAAGATCCCGGTGTGGCCTACATTGCGAGCACTTGGGGCAGCAACCAGATTCTGGTTCGCCGGGTGAATCCGCCCCTGACTGCGCCAACCCTGCAGACCGCTTCGATCTTGACCGTGGCGTCTCACTCCTCGCCGCCCGATGCTCCCGCTTCTGGCAGCAGCGTGCCCATCAGTACCGGGGACGACCGGCTACAGAATGCGGTCTATCGCGGCGGCAGCCTCTTCACCTGCCACACGATTGGCACCAATCAGAATACAGCTGGAATTCGCTGGTATGAGATAGGTCCTTCCAATGGTGCCGATATTCAGCGCAGTACGATCCGCGATACAACCGGTGTATTCCATTACTACTATCCCTCGATTGCGGTCAATTCGGTTGGAGATGTGGTGGTTGGCTATAGCGGCTCGAGTGCTTCTACTTTCGTAAGCTGCTTTGTCTCTGGTCGTCAGGATTCTGATACCCAGAGCGACATAAGCGATCCGCTCGAATACAAGACCGGCACCGGTAGCTATCAGATTCTGGACGGGTCCGGGCGCAACCGTTGGGGTGACTATTCAGGCACAACCTGTGATCCTGGCGACGACACCTTCTGGACTGTGCAGACCTTCGGGCGCTCCGGAAACCTGTGGCGCCTGCGCGCTGCCCAGTTGGAGTACGACAGCCCCCTGATCAGCAACTACTGCATTACCACGCCGAACTCCGTAGGCACAGGTGCTTTGATCTCCGCCACTGGCACCACTTCCATAGGGGCCAACGACTTGACGCTGCTGGCCACGGGTATGCCCGCTGGCCAGTTCATGTTGTTCTTCTACTCATTTGGTCAAGGGCTCACCCCCGTGGCCAACGGCTTCCTCTGCGTGTCTGCTCCCCTCTTCCGGTTGGGAGCCACCTCGATCTCGGGTCTCGGAGACAGCAGTTGGTCCTTCAATGTGGCTTCCCCGCCCCAGGTTTCCGGCCAGGTAAGCATGGGGGACACGGTCTTCTTCCAGGCCTGGTATCGCGATCCCGCTGCAGGGGGCGCGAACTCCAACTTCAGCGACGGGCTGCAGACGATCTGGATTCCTTGAAGGCAAGGGTCTGAGCGTCTGAGCGCTGCACATCGGGGAGAGGTTAGACTCCTCCCCGGTGTTTGCTCATCTCGATTCTCTGGGTCTGTGTCTTTCCCTGGCTGCAGGGCTCTGTCACCCCAGTGCTGGTGCCCAGGGTCCGAGGGTGTTGGTGGCATCCAGCCTGCGCGAAGTGGCCCAGGGTCTGGATGCCCAGTGGCAGGCGCAGGGTGAATCTCCCTTGGAGATCTCGTCCGGGGCCAGCGGAGATCTGGCGCGCCAGTTGATCGCCGGAGTGGCGGCGGATCTGATTCTCTCGGCAGACATCCAGTGGATCGGCGAACTCCATTCCCGGGGACTCCTGGAGGAGGACAGCGCGACGGTCTTTGCCCAGGGCGGCCTGTGTGTCGTGGCCCCCAAAGGACTGGGACCCGCGACACTCTTTGATGTGGAAATGCTCTCCGCAGGCGAAGCCCGCTTGCCACTGCCTTCCAGCGAAGCCGTACCCCTGGGGCGTTACGTCAAGGCCTGGCTCGAGAACATTGGACTTTGGGAAGAGCTGAAGGGGCGCATCACAGTGGTAGCTGACGCCCGGGCTGCTCTCGCGGCCGTGGAGGTCGGCGCGGTTCCCTTCGGTATTGTCTATCTCGCAGACGCTCGTCGTTCGGACTCGGTTGAAATTCTGTATGAGGTGCCCAAGGATCAGGCGCCGGTTGTGGAGGCTGCCCTGGGCGTACCTCGGAGAAGCACGCTGTCGGGTGCGGGGGCTCGCTTGCGGGAGTTGCTCTTGCTGCCCGCCGGAGGCGCTTCAATTCGTGCAGCCGGTCTTGATCCGGTGCAGCGCATGTTGAGCGCCGAAGAGGCGAGTTTCTCCCCCAAGTCCTCAAAACACCCAAGCGTGCTCGGCCCGGTCCTCATGGTCAGCGCCAAGGTGGCCCTTGCGGTGGTGCTGCTGGACTTCTTCCCGGCCCTATTGATGGCGTGGGTCCTGGCTCGGCGGCGTTTTTGGGGCCGCAGCGTCTTGGAAGCCCTGGTGCATTTGCCTCTTATCCTGCCGCCTACTGCGGTGGGCTGGTTGTTGCTGTTGATGCTGGGCAAGGGCGGGCTGTTGGCGAGTTTGGATCTCCTGCTCACCTTTCAAGGGGCGGTGTTGGCCGGAGGAGTGGTTGCCTTCCCGCTCTTCGTGCGTCCCATGCGCACGGCCCTGGAAGCAGTTGACCCACGACTCGAAGCCATGGCCCGTTCTTTGGGTTTGAGTCCTCTGCGAGCATTTGTCCAAGTGACTCTGCCTCTCGCGGCTCGGGGCATTGGTGCGGGTGTGCTGCTGGGCATGGGCCGCGCTCTGGGCGAGTTCGGGGCTACGATCTTGGTGGCAGGCAGCCTGCTGGGCGAGACACGGACGCTTTCCATGGCCGTGTTCGAGGCCTATCAATTGCACGATGATCGTGGAGCATTGCAGTTGGTGGGGGTCTGTGGAGTCATTGCTTTCGTGATTGTCTTCTGCGCTGATCGTCTGGGCGCCGATCGTTCAGGTGCCAGTCGCCTGGGCGAGGCAGTCAACGAGCGCACGCCCGGGGGCACCCCGTGAGCTCCTGGTTGCAAGCGAACCTGCGGATTCAGATGGGTAGCTTCGAGCTGCACTTGGACCTCGCTCCCAAGGGTCGCGCCCTGGGCATTTTCGGAGCCTCTGGTTCAGGCAAGAGCACTGTCCTTGAACTGCTCGCGGGCTGGAGACGGGGCCAGGGTCAGCGCATTGAGCTCCTCGGTCGCGTACTTGAGGATCAGGACATCTGGGTCGCACCGGAAAAAAGGCGCTTTGGCTTTGTGCCCCAGGACCTCTTGTTGTTTCCCCATCTGACCGTGGAAGAGAACCTGGCCTTTGGTCAAGGGCCGGGTGCCCCTGGTTTCGAGCTGGCACATATCGCCGAGGTCTTGGAGTTGTCGGATTTTCTCAACCGCAAGCCGGCTGCCCTTTCGGGCGGCCAGCGCCAACGAGTTGCCCTCGGCCGCGCGCTGGCCTGCGCCCCGGATGTGCTGCTCCTGGATGAGCCCCTCGCAAGCTTGGATGTGGGTCTCCGGCGCAGGCTCTTGCCCTATCTGATGGCCGTGCGTCTTGAATTCGACCTGCCTTTGATTCTGGTTTCCCATGATGCCGTCGAAATCGAAGCCCTTTGTGATGAGGTCATTGTCTTGGAAGGAGGCCGTTCCTCAAGCAGCGGTGATCCGGTCCAAGTTCTCGCCGCTGAAGCCGCTGGCCACCCGAATCTTTTGACCGGCGTGGTGGAAGAGCAAACCCCTGCCGGTGCAGCGGTGAGAGTCCAGGGCGGCGCCCTCTTTTACGTGGCGGCGAGCAATCTGCGCGAGGGCATGCGCGTCATGTTCACCCTGGGTTCCGATGACCTGCTGTTGGCTCGGGAGCGGGTGGAAGGCCTTTCGGCGCGTACAGAACTGGGGGTCAGTGTGGCTCAAGTTGAACAGCGCGGGGACTTGCTCTTGGCCGAGGTAACCCTTGCCGGTGACGGCGCTCCCCGGGTGCGGGTGCGCGTGACCCCCAGTGCTGTGCAGGAACTCAATCTTGTGGTGGGCCAGGAGCTGATGCTGTATGCAAAGTCCACTGCGGCGCGGCCGCTCTAGTGGGGCGGACGATTGCACGGGAAGCCCTTTTCGGTGACGGCCCCTCCCTTGCAGGTCAAAAGCTCACTTGTTGTTTGAGTTCTGGGTTCAAGGGGTTTGATTCCATAGGATTCAAGCCATGCAGCCTCAGGACTTCTTGTGGATTGGAGCGGGAGGGGCCGCTGGCGCGGTGGCCCGCGCCTTGGTCACCGTGGCCACAGATCATCTGAACCTGCCGCGATTGGCGGCGACATTCTCGGTCAATATGCTCGGGAGTTTCTGCCTCGGTGTTGTGGCTGCCTGGGTGCTGCGGCAAGTTCCCACCGGCGTGCCCGTGCGGCCTTTGGTGGTGATTGGTTTCTTGGGGGCGTTCACCACCTTTTCGACTCTGGCCCTGGAACTGGTTGACTTGGCACGTGGGGGACAGGTGGGCGCTGCGGCGGCATACGGTGGAACAACCCTGGGGTGCGGAATCTGCATGATCCTGCTGGGGCAGGCCCTGATCAAAGGCTGAGGGCAGTCCATCTGGCAGCCTGTAGGGGCCCCTGGGGTCCCCGCGTAAGGGCCCCGTGAAGTGCACCCCTGAACTCCCGGAGGGGAGGTCTATACTGATGGCATGCAGTCGAAGCACCATCGCAAACTCCTTCTAGCCCTGACTTTTCTTGGTCTGCTCTTCATCGGAGACTCGGCCAGTGCTCAAAAGCCGGGACGTACCTATCGCAACTTTCCAGCCTACGGGTTCAAGTTCAAGCCCCTCCGTGATTGGTCTGACGTGCCCGTCAATGATCGGCTCAAGAGTCGAAGTGTGATCGGCCAGTTCGAGGCTGAGAAGCCTTTGATGGTCAAGTACGACGGCAACAACCGTGCATCCTATAAGCCGGCCCTCAAGGTTGTGCGCATCATGCCCGAGGCTGCCTCCACTGGAAGTGGCGCCAAGAAGAAGAAGAAGGAGTGGTCGGTCAAGGACTTTGTGGATGATCTCTCCGGATCGCTGGTGCCCGATAGTCTCGAGGATGCAGAAGTGGAGACCTCGATCATCAAGATGGGCAAGGGCTTGCAAGGAACCCGTGAGGTCCTGACAGTCAAGCTCGACACAAGGGGAGACGAGGTCCCGATCGTCTGGGATGTGACCACCATCGTCCTGTCAGATTTCAAGGTGGTCTTTGCCTGGGACTATCCGGGCGCCGAGAAGAAGGTCGTCAAAGCCTGGTCCAGCGCGGTAAAGAAAGCCATGGGCACCTTCCGCATTGTGGAAATCGAGGAGCGCATCGATGCCGACGGTCCGGTTACTTCCGACAGTTCCTACGAGGTGCTCCTGGCCCACCACAAGCGGGATGTGGCCCAGACCCCGGGTTGGGACCTGATCGAGACTCCCTCCAAGCAGTACCTGATCAAGACAAACTCTGAAGATCGCAAGGACCTCAAGGCCGTGGTCGCGCGCCTCGAGGCGTCACGTCGCTTGTTTGAAGAGGATTTCCCTCCACCCTCGCCGATCCTGCAGATCTCAATCGTGCGTATCTGCGCCACCCAGGAGGACTTCAATACCTATGGCCAGACCGGTGGCGGGGTAGCGGGCTATTTCAACCCGCGCTCGGAAGAGCTTGTGCTCTACTTTCCCCAAGGGTCGGCCAAGATGACCATGTCGGTCATGACCCACGAGTGTTTCCATCAGTACTGTCACTTCCTGTTTGAGCGCAGCGCAGCTCATCGCTGGTTCGATGAGGGGCATGGGGACTACTACGGTGCCTGGAAAATGCGTGGACGCAAGTTGGTGCCCAACGATGACATGGACCTGGGGCTGGCACGCACACCTGAGATCAAGAAGATGTTTCGTGAGGGCACAGTCAAACCCCTCTCAGAGCACATTCGCTTCAACCACCCTGAATGGCAGGGCCAGGGGCCGAGCAATGTGTCCTGTTACGCCCAATCTTTCTCGATCATCTACTTCCTGCGCGAAGGAACCCGCGGTCGGGTCAAGCGAAGTTACTGGAAGAAGGAGTACAGTAAGATCATCCCCAATTACATCAAGACCCTCAACGATGGCTTTCGCGGAGCCTATGCGGACATTCGTGAGGATGCCCAGAATGATCTGGATGACCTGGATGCAGATGAGGCCGAAGGCAAGGAAGGGGACAGGTTGCGCGAGCGCTTGGAGAATCCTTGGACCTACCTTGGTCTGCGAGACAAGCTTGATATCTGGGAGGCGGCCATGGAGGCTTCCTGGGGCTTGGTGGACGAGGACGAGTTCGAGCAGCTTTGGAAGGAATTTGTGATGAAGGAGATGTAGGCCGGGGTAGTTGATTCTCATTGCGAGTTGCCTCCCTATCCGGTTACGCCTCCTGCTTCTCCTCTTCCAGTGAAACGCGCGGTCGTCTTCTACAATCCGACTTCTGGCAGGAGCCAGGGTTTCCGTGCCGCCGAAGCCGTCTGCAGGGGGCTCGATTCAGCCCAGTGGGATGTGTCGCAAGTGGCAACCGAGCGCGCGGGTCATGCCACAGAGCTGGCTGCCGAATGGGGCCCGCGCGTGGGCCTGATCGTGGTCGCGGGGGGGGACGGAACCCTGCGGGAAGCGGCCCAGGGACTTCTGCAGGCAGGCCATCGCACCCCGTTGGGGGTCATCCCCCAGGGCCACGGCAACGTGATCGCCCAGGAGTTCGGTGTGCCCCTGAAATTGGATGCGGCCGTTGCGAGCCTTGGCCGTGGAGAAGCGCGGCAGGTGGATGCCTTGCGCGTGAACGGTGAAATGGTGCTGGCCATGGTGGGTCTTGGTTTGGACGCGCGCATTGTGCGGCGCATCGATCGGGCTCGGCATTCCTGGGGGCTGCGGGGGTGGTATCGGATCCACGGGGATTCGCTCTACATCGCAGTGGGCGTGACCGCCTTGCTCTCCCCTTACTCCACGCGCTTTCGGGCAACCTGCGATGGGAAGTCCGTGGGCTCCGGTTTTCGCCATGGGGCGGTTTCCAATACTCGCATGTATGGCAAGGGCATGTCTCTTTCTCCCGCAGCAGACGCGAGCGATGGGTTGCTTGACTTCGCTCTGCGCCAGCGCTCGGGCCCCGCCTCAAGCATCCAGACCCTGCTTTGCGCCAGGCGCCAGATTGAAGCGCCTGAGAGTCTGGTCACTGCGGGCCAGGGCAAGCGCATCGTGATCACGCCCGAACATGGCCTCTTGGAATGGCAGGCAGACGGTGACCCACGCCCTCCGGTTGAGAGGCTCGAAATCGAAGTGATCCCCGGAGCGTTTCAGCTTTGGGTGCCTGCTACTTGACCATGGAATCGATGCTGCGGGCCAGGGCTCGGCGGGTCCAGTTCACCTGAGCCCGGGGCAGGCCCAGGCCATCCAGGTCGACCCGCGCAGCCGTACGCCAGGTGGTCTCTGTGCTGAAGAACCCTTTTGCTGTGAGGGCCGCTTGGAATTCCGATTGGTGGGCTGCCCCGTAGATGATGCCGATTTTCAGAGGCGGCTCTTCCTGGGCAAGCAATTCTTCCAGGTCAGCAAGCACAATCTTGTTGCGCCGGTCCAGCAGGATTTCCATCAGATCTCCCAGCCCCGCAGCCTTTGACTGCATCACCTCTTCTGCCCTGGCCAGGACCTCGATGGTCACCAGGCGCAGCATGGACTGGGCGGTTTTTGAAAGGGAGAAGAGGCGCAGCATGCTGCCCACAAGATCCGCCACCAAAGAACTCCCGTCGAGGGCTTTCAGCAACGCGGATTGGTCTGCCACTTCACCGTTCAGCCAACCCAGCAGTTCCACCGCCGTGGCGTCCGAGTTGCGCCAGGAGGAACCCAGGTGATTCATTGCGTCCAGCTGGAAAACCAAACCCAGGGCTTGGGCCATGTCCTGTTGAATGCCGCGTTTGTTTTGGATTTCCTCGCTTTCGATGGGGGGCTGGTCGCTGAAAGCGAGATCTCGGGCCACGCCCTCACCGCCGGTTTTCTTGTCACCACCCAGGGACACAAGGCTGAATGTCCCTTCTGCTCCTTCTTCCGCCGGTGGGTGGCGTTGGTAAATCAGGACAGTACCCCAGAAGTCGATCAGGGCCGGATGTCCATGACCCTTGCTGGGCAGCAGGCTGCTGAGTTGGCTCAGGTCAGTGGGGTACCTGTCGTGTCGGCTGCGGAATTGCGCGATGGCAGTGGCCGCGGCGCGCATGCGCCGGCGAGTGACGGCGATGGCGGCTTTCTCACTGGTCTTGTTTACTCCTTCAGCATCCAGGGCGATGGGCATGCCTCCGACTCCCTCGAAGAGCACTACATCACAGGCATCGAGTTGCTTCTGCATGCTCGAGTAGAAGGCAGCCTCGCCCACATGCATGGCTGCACACAAGGTGATGCGTGGCCCGCTGGGCTGGCCCTCCTCGTCGTGGCCCTGGAAGGAGCGCGCGGCCACCTGGAGGTGCACGAATGAGCCTTCCTCCATCAGTCGAATGAATGGTGCAGATGGCGGTTTGCTCTCGGTAGCCTTGGGCGCAGGAGCATCTTGAGGGCCTGCTTCGGGTTGGTGAACGATTAGCCCGAAGGCGAGCAGCAACAGGGGCAGGTGTTTGGCTTGCATCATGGTAGTGCGCCCGTGGACGCAGGCCTGAGTATGCCACGGATCCATGGGCTTGGGCGCCTCTGCTTGCGGGGAGGCCTTCCCATCGGTTGCGCCACCCTTCGCTGGCAGGAGTTGTATGTCCCCTTGCCCGCGCCAATTCAATCCAAGTGACACGCCCGACTGCGTTGTCCCTCGTGCACCAGAGCGGGGACTTCACGGCTGCAGCGGTCCCCGGACACCTCGCCTACCTGATGACAGCGTGGGTGGAAGGGGCAGCCCGAGGGGGGCGTGAGGGGCGAGGGTACATCGCCTCCAAGGACTATGCGTTCGCGGGTGCGTTCCACTTCGGGGTCGGGGTAGGGCACCGCAGAGAGCAGGGCCTTGGTGTAGGGGTGGGAAGGGTTCTTGAATAGCTCATCCCTTTGGGCCTCTTCCACCAGGCGGCCGAGATACATGACCGCGATGCGATCGCAGAGGTGACGCACCACCGCAAGGTCGTGGGCGATGAACAGGTAGGCCAGATCAAAACGCTCGCGCAATTCACCCAAGAGGTTCACGATTTGGGCTTGGATGGAAACGTCCAGGGCACTGACGGGTTCGTCGCAGACGATCAGGTCTGGCTCACCGGCAAGCGCTCGGGCGATGCCGATCCGTTGCCTTTGGCCGCCGGAGAACTCATGGGGATAGCGTTGTACATGGCGCGGATTCAGGCCTACGGCTTCGAGCAGGGCGAGAACTCTCAGGCGTCGTTCTCGGGGGCGCCCCAGGCCAAAGAGCTTGAGCGGCTCATCCAGGATCTGCGCTACGGTCTGGCGCGGATCCAGGGAGGCATAGGGGTCCTGGAAGATCATCTGGATCTTGCGCCGGTAGGGCGCCCAGCCCTGGCGGGAGAGAGATGTGAGTTCCACCCCTTCATAGCGCACGCTGCCGCTTGTGGCAGGGTGCAGGCCGACGATGGTCCGAGCGCAGGTGCTCTTGCCGCACCCGGATTCCCCCACCAGGCCCAAGCTGCCTCCTTTCTCGATCTGGAAGGACACCCCGTCCACTGCCCGCAGAAACTGCTCTGCTTTGCCCAAAATTGTGCGCGGGCCCACTGGAAAGTGCTTGGTCAGGTCTTGGACCTTGAGCAGGGGCTGGCTCATGAGTTGGCCTCTCTGCTGGCGGGGAGGCTGGCAATGGGGCAGGCGTGGCGGCGCTGGGGGGAGCCACTGCTCACAAGGTCAGGCTGGGTCAAGAGGCACTCCTTTTGGACCTTTTTGCAGCGCGGGGCGAAGGCGCAACCGGGGGGCATCTCTGCCAGATCCGGAGGGCTGCCTGGAATGGAAGACAACTCACAACTGGTGTCCGAATCCAGGCGCGGGACGCTGGAGAGCAGACCCTTGGTGTAGGGGTGCACCGGTGAGTTGAAGATGTCCTGGGTCGGGCCTTCCTCCACGATGCGCCCCGCGTACATCACCGCCACCCGATCCGCGCTGCCCGCAACGACTCCCAGATCATGGGTCACCAGAATGATCGCGGTTCCGTGTTGCTTTTGGACCGCGGCCATCAATTCCAGGATCTGCGCTTGGATGGTCACATCCAGGGCTGTGGTGGGTTCGTCCGCCAGCAGCAGGCGCGGTTCACACAAGAGTCCCATGGCGATCATTACCCGCTGGCGCATTCCCCCGGACAATTCGTGGGGATACTGGGCCAGTCGTTTTTCGGGTTCAGCCAGGCCTACTTCTCCAAGAGCAGCGGCGGATTGGCGTAACGCTTGCGAGTACCCCATGCCCTTGTGCAACTCAAGCACCTCGGTCAACTGTCGTCCGATGGTCAGAAGAGGATTCAAGGAAGTCATGGGGTCTTGAAAAATCATCGCGATGCGGTTGCCGCGGATCTTTCGCAGGTCGGGTTCGGGCAGTTTGGTGATTTCCTGGCCGTCAAAGTTCACCACGCCACTCATGACCCCCGGAGGGGAGGGGATCAGACCCAGCAGGGCCAGGTTTGTAACGCTCTTGCCGGATCCCGACTCGCCCACCAGGCCCAGGGTTTCGCCCTCCTCCATTTCGAAAGAGACTCCATCGACAGCACGAACGATTCCATCGTGGGTTTCAAATCGTACGGCCAGATCTTTGACAGAAAGCAGTGGCATCAGTCCTTACCCCGCATTTTTGGGTCGAGGGCGTCGCGCAGGCCATCGCCCAGCACATTCAATGCCAGAAGGGTTGAGCCCATGGCCAGGGCCGGGAAGACCACCACCCACCAGTGAATACGCAATGGGTTGATGGCGCTGGTGCCGTCTACTGCGATCAAGCCCCAGGAAACTCGAGGCGGTTCGACGCCCAGGCCGAGAAATGACAAGAATGCTTCGAAGAGCATCACCGCAGGTATGGTCAGGGTCAGGTAGACGATCACCACGCTGAGCACATTAGGCACGATGTGGCGAGCCAGGATGTGGAATGTGGAGGCACCCATGACTCGTGCCGCTTGCACAAACTCGGTGTGCTTGAGGCTTAGAACCTGCCCGCGCACTACCCGTGCCATGGTCAGCCAATAGACTGCGCCGATTACCAGATAGAAGACTTTTTCCCGGTCGAGGCCCCATTCCTCTTCAAGTACCTGCCGGTGGTCTCCGATCAGGGTGATCAAGAAGATGACCACAAAGATGAAGGGGATGGAATAGAGAATATCCACGATGCGCATCATCAGGTTGTCGATGCGACCCCCCGCGAGCCCCGAGAAGGAGCCATAGAAGACCCCGATCAGAAGGGAACAAAGTGCCGCTGCCAAAGACACCAGGATCGAAGTTCGCGAACCCCAGACAATGCGTGCCAGCAGATCCCGACCCAGGTGATCCGTGCCCAGCCAGTGCCCGGTCTGCCAGGAGCCGAAGATTCCCCGACGCAGAGAAATCAGGCCGTGGTCCAGGCCAGACAGTTCCCAGTAGTCCTTTTCAATCTCCCGCGCGACCGATTTTGCATCCGCGTTGGAGTCCAGAGCTGCGAGGTAGTTGCTATCGCCTCCGTTCAGGGTCGGGGCTGAAAGGGTGATGTCTAGGTTGGAGCGTACCGGAGAGCGCAGAGGCAGAAGCGGTGCCAGGAAAGACAAGATCCCAAAGCCAATCAGGAAGACCAACGCATACCAGGAGGGTCGGTTGCGACGCAATCGACGGCTTGCGTCCTGCCAAAGGCTGATGCCTCTGTGCTCCCGTGCTTCCTGTAACAGCCGTTCGGCGGCGGCTTCGTCCAGATCAAATCGTTTGTTCTTCGAAGCGCTCATGCTTCTTCCGCCAGATCGATGCGTGGATCGAGCAAAGTGTAGGCCAGATCCACTACCGTGTTGAGTGTGTAGACCAGCACCGTGTAGAGAATGGTGACTCCCATGGCCAGGGTGTAGTCCCGGTTGGAGGCGCTGTTCACAAAGTGGGAGCCAAGTCCAGGTATGAAGAAAATCCGTTCGATAACCAGGCTGCCAGTCAAGATGCCCGCGGTGGCGGGTCCGAGGTAGCTGACCACGGGCAAGAGCCCGCCCTTGAGAGCGTGGCGCAGGACCACCGTACGCGGGGAGAGTCCTTTTGCCTGTGCCGTGCGAATGTGGTCCTGGGACAGAGCCTCCAACATGCCGGTTCTGGTCAAGCGTGCCACATAGGCTGCGTAGACCAGTCCCAAGCAAAAGCCCGGCAGCAGCATCTCTTTGATCGAACCCCAGCCAGCCACAGGCAGGAGTGGAATCAAGAACACAAATAGGATGATCAGAAAGCCAGCGATCACAAAGTTTGGCAGGGCGATACCGCCTGTAGCAGCCAAACGCAGGGCGAGGTCCAAGCCCGACCCTCTGCGCAGGGCAGAGGCTATTCCTGTGGACACTCCCAGGGCCAGGGCCCACATCATGGACACCACCCCAAGCAGGGCGCTGATTGGCAGGGCCTGGCCGATGATGTCATTGACTGTGAAATCCCGGTAGCGGAAGGAGGGGCCAAAGTCTCCGGACAGCACGCCGCCCCAGAGTTTATTTCCCGAGCCGCCCAGACCCCGCTCGTCCAAGTTGAAGGGACCCGTGTAGTGCAGGAACTGCTTCCACAGGGGCCAGTCCAGGTGATAGCGCGCTTGGATATTGGCTTCGATAGCGGGCTCAAGGGCGCGTTCCGTGTCGAAGGGGCCGCCCTTGACGTTTTTCATCAAGAAGAACGAGACGCTCATGACCACCGTCATGGTGACCACGAACCACAGCAGACGCCGGAAGAGGAAGCGAATCACTGTTGCCCTCGGGCCGCCTGTTGGGCTGGGCTATAGAGGCCATCTTTGGGACCATGAGGATCCACGAACTGGAATTCCTTGGGGTAGTTGGCGCGCTTCTGGGCCAGTTCCTCGTCATCCATCCAGTACCAGAACTTGGGGAAGTGCTCGTCGAGCACGTTTTCCGAGTTGCCCCCCAAGCGTGGGGCGGTCAGGTTCTGGGTCACATAGTAATAGATCGGCAAGATCGGCATTTCTTCAAGCAGGAGAGCCTCGGCCTCGCCTAACAGCTCCAGCCGTCGAGTCGCGTCCAACTCGCTCGCCGCCGCGGCCACCAGAGCGTCGTACTTGGGGTTGCCCCAGCCGGTCTTGTTGTTCTCGCCGTCGGTGACGAACATGTCGATGAAGGTATTGGGGTCTGCGTAGTCCCCAATCCAAGCCGAGCGCGAGACCTGGAAGCGCAGGTTCTGCTGGGTGTCCAGATAGACCTTCCATTCCTCGTTGCGCAGCTTGGTGCGGATGCCCAACTCGTCCTGCCAGGCGAGGGCGATCACTTGAGCGATGCTGGAGTGGGCTTCGGAGGTGTTGTAGTGGATTTCCACCGGGGGAAAGTCCTTGCCGTCAGGATAGCCCGCAGCGGCCAGGAGTGCTCGCGCTTCGTCCGCGCTGCCCAACCTCATGGAAGGGGGCGTGTAGGTTCCGATGCCAGGAGGCGTCAAGCTGCTGGCGGGTACTTGACCCATCTTCATCACGTTGTCGCAGATCGCTCGACGTGGAATCACCATGGACAGGGCTTGCCTGACGCGCACATCGTCATAGGGGGGCTGGTGCACTTTGACCCGATAGAAGTAAGTGCCCAGGTAGGGTGTGGGCTGAAAGTCTTCGCGACCCCAAAGTTCCTGGACCACGTTGGTGTTGACCCGGTCAATGGAATCGCAGCCACCGGTCAGGTACAGGTTCAACATGGTGGAATCCTGTTCGATGGCCAGGATGTCGATCGAGTTCATTGCCACATGGTCCGCGTCCCAATAGGTCTCGTTCTTGACGAGTCGAATGCGGTCATTGACCCGTCTTTCCAGCAGTCGGAAGGGTCCATTGGTGACGATGTTATTTGCGCGTAGCCATTCGATTTCCCAGCGGTCGGGCCAGCGCTCCTGAGCCTCTTCCATGTTGCGCCGATTGACCGGAAAAGTGGGATAGAATCCTGTCAGATCCAGGAAGAAGGGCGTTGGGGAGTTGAGGGTGACCTTGAGTGTGTGACTCCCTTCCCTCCAGATCTTGAGGTGGCGGACGTCCGCCACCTCTCGGCGGAAGGTCGCGCCATCCAGGAGTGCGCCGCTTGTGTGGGCGGCCTTCCAATCCGCTTCTGTGAGAGCGCCTTTCAGAAGCCAGCCGCTGTCTTTGTCATCCTTGAGGCCGTAGCAACGGGGCAGGAGGGCAGCGGCCTCGGTGGGGGCCTCTGGGTTGCCTTCAAGATTCGTGATCGCGAAGGGCAGGGTCCAGGAACGGGAGTTCAGGTGCACGGTTGCAGGATCCGCTGGATCGGCTGGCAGGTCCACCCTGACTGGGCCGCTCTCGTGTTCCAGGACATAGCCGTGCAGGCCTACTTGGATACGGCCGTCGCTCATGCGCTGATACCAAAGGCCGCCCGCCGGATCTGCCGTAAAGGAGCGGTCTTCTGGTTGGCGTGTGTATTGGCGTGCACCGCGCACATACCACAACTGATAGGCGTAGTAGGCGGCCGTGTCCGGGTGGAGGAACCGGCGCCAGGAGTAGATCCAGTCCTCGGCGGTCAGATCATCTCCGTTGGTCCACTTTGCTCCTTGGCGGATCTGGAAGGTCCAGGTCAAGCCGTCTTCACTGACTTCCCAACTCTCTGCGCCGCCTGGCAGTGGCTTGAGGGTCACGGGATGCTTGACGATCAGGCCCTCGAAAATCGCCCTCAGAACGCGTCCCTCTGGCACTCCTGTCACCGTGGCCGGGTCGAGGGTTTGCACCTCGCTGCCGTTGTTCATCACATAGTCCGCAGGTTGCAGGCGTGCCCCTCGGGTAAGGGCCAGGGCGCTCGCCAGCACCATGGCCAGCAGCAGGGCGGCCAGGGTCTGACGGGGGGGCAGGGTGGAGATAAGGGACATAGACGCAAGGACCCTACGGGAGCCGTCCATGTGGGTTCAAGCCCCTTGCCGAGGGCTTCCTGCACTTGACGATGAGCGCCGGGGCCGGATACCCTGCGGGTTCTTCTTGAGCCCTTTGCGGCGCCCCAGGAAGGGGTGTCCGCACCTCCTCCTGGATGCTGCTCGCTCACTTCCGGAGGCCATTGACTCAAACCCATGCAATTCGTCCCCCTCTCCAGCCTGGCAGCTGCCCTCATGGTTCCCCTGATGGGGATCTCTCTTGCCCTCGGCCCGCAGGATGACGCCCCCCAGTCGACGATGCAGGATCAGAGCCTGGGCATTCCACTCAAAGGGCCGGCTCCTGTGGATGTCTTTCACCCGGGTCGCAATCAGAGAGGCACACCGCTGTATGGGGGCCGAGTCATCGTGCACAGCGCCTCATTGCCCAAGCACATGAACTATGTGACCGAGAACTCCGCTTACACCCGGCGGATGTTGTACGAGGTGCACGAGACCCTGCTGGTTCAGGATTGGGAAGAGCACGAGATGCGGCCTCGCCTGGCCAAGGCATGGAGCACCGAAGACATGCTGGTACTCAAGGAAGGTGCAGCGGCGGCATTCCCCATGACTACAGAGGTGCGCGTCGCCAATCCATCCCAAGCAGAAGGGGCTCCTGAGCAGGTGCTGGCCCAGGTGCTCTATGGGCGCGTGCAAGACGCGGGCAGCAATTGGCTGGTGGAAGCGACTTCCGTGGGGCATCCTCTGGGGGATGGCGGATCTCTCGAAGTTCCCAAGTCGGCAGTGGACCGCATCGAGAGGGGCACGGTATTCAATTTTGAACTCCGTACGGGAGCGCTCTGGCATCCTTCCGAGGGCCATCCCGCGGGCAGTCAGATTCTGGATGCCCAGGATGTGCAGTTCTCCTGGTCGATCTACGCCAACAGTCATGTGAATTGTGACGAGAAGCGGTTCCAGTTTGTGAAGGTGACCCGCTGCGAAGTCATCGACGATCTGCGCCTGCGCTTTTTCTATGAAGCTCAATACGCATTTGCGGAGAGCACGATCGGTGACTCCATGACGATCTTGCCCAGTCATGTCTACAACCTCGCCGACCCGGACAATCTGGCTCACAAAGCCGCCTTCACCGCCGAGGAGCAAGCGGAGGTGATCAATCACAGTCCCCATAATGCCCTCTGGGTTGGCCTGGGACCCTATCGAGTGGTCGAGTGGAACGACAGCTTCGTAGAAGCAGTGCGCTTTACTGATGAAGCGGGCAAGAGCCTCTATTTTGATGAACAGAACGCAGGCTTCGTGGACACCATTCGCTGGCGCGTAATCGATGACGACGAAACCGCCATGAATGCCCTCTTGAACGGGGAATTGGACTTCTTCGAGCGCATCAAGAGTGAGGACTATTTTGGAGCACGCACAGCCAGTGCGGATTTCACGAAGAACTTCTACAAGGGCTTCAAGTACGGTGGATCCTACGGCTACACCGGATGGAACATGCTGCGGCCTCAGCTCAAGGACCTGGCGGTGCGCAAGGCGATTGAGTTGTGCTTTGACATGGAGAAGTATCGCCTGACCAATTACAAGGGCCTGGCGAATCGCATCACCGGACCCTTCCCCTTTGGAGCAGCAGCATACAACCACGACGTGAAGCCCCGGGGCGTAGATGTGGACGCCGCCATCGACTTGCTCGATGATGCTGGATGGTATGACCGGGACTTTGACGGGTTGCGTGACAAGAATGGCGTGCCTCTTTCGATTACCTTTAGTTACCCCTCTGGCAACGACGCCTCAAAGAACTTTGGCCTCGCTTTGCAGGAAGCTCTGACGGAGTTGGAGATCGAGCTCAAGCTTGAACAACTTGAGTGGGCGACTTTCCTCGACCGGATCAAGAAGCGCGAGTTTGACGCTTGCAACCTGGCCTGGGTACCCCAGCTTGAGTCCGACCCGGAGCAGCTCTGGCACTCCAAGTGGGGAGCGCCTGATAAGGAGAGCTCCAATAACTCCGCCGTGATGGACCCAATTGTCGATAACTTGATTGCCAGGGGCCAAAAAGAACTCGATTACGGCAAGCGCCAAGCGATCTGGGGTGAGTTGCACGCCTACCTCTACCATGAAGTGGTGCCCTACTTGTTCATGTACAATGTCCCGCGCAAGTTTGCCATGAACCGCAAGTTGCGCGGCTTCCAGGTGGTGGCAATCGATCCGGGCTATGTGATCCGGCGCTGGCATTACGTTGATCCAAGTGTCGCCGGCACGCGTAAGACCCTGAACCGCTGACTCCAGATTTCCTTGGGGCTCGATTGATGAGCCCTGCGCCCTCCCATACACCAAAGGACTCTCCCCTTGCTGTCCTTCATACTTCGGCGTCTCTTGTTGATGGTGCCCACTACCCTGGGTATTGCCCTGGTGGTATTCACCATTTTCCACGCTGCGCCGGGGGATCCCGCCACCGTAATGATTGGCGCAGGCACCGGCGGTCAATTGGGGCAGGACACTGATGTGGAGGGAATGGTGGAGAAATTCCGCCGGACTCACGGGTTGGATCGCTCCCTGATCGTTCAGTTCTTTGACTATGTGGGGCCGCTGAACTTGGACCGTGACGGGGTCCCTTGGTTCTCTTCACCACATACTGAGCGCACCACTCGGCAGGTGAAATTGAGCAACGGCACTGAGATTGACGAGGGCAAGGTGATGCGTATCGCGCATCTGCCCAAGACTTCGGAGGTGGACGCGGAGCGGTTTGACAAGGCTCGGGATGTGCTTGCCGATGAGGCCGCAGGAGGAGAGGCCTGGAGTGCTGCGCATCGAACGCTTGTGGCTGGGGGTGAGGGAGCGCGGCCGGCTGTGCTTTCGGGGCTGAATCTCTTGGCGGAGTCCGCTGGCAGTCGCGGGGCCGCAATCGGGCGTCTGATAGGAGCGTTGGCGGCTAACACAGGAGCTGACTTTTCCGTGCCTCCAGAACGCATCGAATCCTTGGGAGGAGTGGCCCGCATTCGCGCCTGCTTTGCCTGGTATTACGCCAACGGTGGCTATCGCGTGCAGAACACAGGTGCTGATTGGTGGGGCGGGCTCCTGGTGGGGGATCTGCGGCGGGAAATGCAGTCCGGTCGCGACGTGGGGTCCGAGTTGATCAAGCGTCTCATGGTCACCGTTCCGTTGGCCTTCAGCTCGATACTCTTGAGCTACCTCTTCGCGTTGCCACTGGGCATCTTCAGCGCCCGCAACCATGGCAAGCGGCGCGATGGGCTGGTGACCATTGCACTCTTTGTGCTCTTCGCGATCCCCACTTTTTGGGCGGGCCTGATGCTGATCTTGACCTTTGGCAAGACTGGCATGGATCTGTTGCCTGTGGTGGGCTTGCACGACAAAGACGCGGCGGATCTAGGTCCCTGGGCCTATGCCTGGGACACCCTGATGCACTCGATCCTGCCCGTTTTGACAATGACCTACGGCAGCCTGGCTTATCTCTCGCGTCAGATGCGTGCTGGGATGATGGACACCTTGCAGCAGGATTACATCCGCACGGCCCGGGCCAAGGGCTTGAGCGAGACCAAGGTGATCTACAAGCACGCCCTGCGCAATTCCATGATCCCCGTATTGACCCTGCTGGCCAGCGTGCTACCGATTCTGATCGGTGGATCGATCATCATCGAAAAGGTCTTTGATGTGCCCGGCATGGGCCGTTATGCCTTCGATGGTCTGCTCAAGCGTGACTTCAACATCATCATGGCCACCACAATCCTGGTGGGTGTCATGACCCAGGTGGGCATCTTGTTGTCGGACATCACCTATTCGCTTGTTGACCCGAGGATTCGTCATGAGTGATCCCCAGCAGGAGCCCGAGGGCGGGGTCTACAGCAAGGACTACTGGGATCTGGTGTTCGAACAACTTGGACGGCGCAACCTGTTCCGGGTGGGAATAGGGGTATTGGCCCTTCTGTATGGGCTTGTGATCTTCGCGCCTTTCTTGGCGGGGGATCGACCTTTCGCCTTCGAGGGAGTGGATCGTGCCGCCTATGGTTCGTCCTTGAATTCCCTCAGGGCTGTGACCAACGGCATGTTGAAGTTGGTGGAGCAGTCCGACGAAGCCTACCTGGGTGGGTTGGAACAGGCCGGCACCCTGGGCCGCGATGGTGTGCCCCAATCCCGTGAGGAGGCCCTGCGTCTTGAAGTCGACGCCTTGGAGTTGCGCCTCGATGTGGTCGGGTTGTACCTGTCCGACGGTGCTTCAGAAGAACGGGCAGCCCTTGCGGTCTTCCGTGAAAAGGCTGCCGCAGGCAGGCAGGCCTTTGGTGGAGGGGATATAGATCTTGCTACGGCGCTCTTGGGAGAAGCCAAGGACTTGACGCGTGAGTTGCGTAAGTCCCTACGGCCCCTTGATCCCAAGAATCCAGATCGGGGAGGGGTTGCCCTGCAATCCCGCCGGACCTTGCCCCTCTGGGACGCGCTTGGCCCCAGTGAAGTCCTCTTCATGGCTCTCTGGGTGTTGCTGGCCAGTTGGCCAGTCTGGAATCGGCTGCTGAATCGGATCGTCTTGAACGGCGACCGCGAGCGGATTCGCGACTGGCGGCGGCGGAAGGCTGCACTGGTGCTGGTGCTCTCGGTATTCGCTTCTCTGGGTTGGTATGCGGCCTTTGGGACTGGGGACGACATGTACAAGAACGGGCCTCACAAGGCAGGCCTGATCAGCGGAGCAATTGTGGCCTTGCCCGCGGGACAACTGCTGGGGGAAGGAACAGGTGTCTTTGAACCCACCTGGCCGCCTTTGACCTACGGCCTGGCGGAAACACATACGGAAGAGATGTTTCGTCCGCCCACCTGGTGGTGGTGGGCCGAAATCGACGAAGCGGGGCGCTACGTGCGCGGACCCAAGTCTGCTTCCGACGAGCACACTGGTTTTTCTGCCGCTGTGAGTCCGGTGGAGGTGCGCGCAGGGGAGCCTGCTCGCAACTCCAAGTTGCGTCACCTCGCGGGGGTGGACGAACTGGGGCGAGACTTTCTCACGCGGCTCGTGTGGGGTGGGCGCATCAGCTTGACCGTGGGTATCTTGTCCGCACTGCTCTTGACCATCATTGGAGTGGTCTTTGGTTCGATTGCGGGGTATTTCGGTGGCAGTATTGATGTGGCCATCATGCGCTTGATCGAGATCCTGCAGGCTATTCCAGCCTTCTTCCTGATCTTGATGACCATGGCATTTATCCCGGCAGATGTGATCAGTCCAATTTTTGCCATTGTGATCGTGATCGCCCTGATCCGCTGGACCGGGGTGGCTCGTCTGGTGCGCGGAGAATTTCTACGCCTGCGGGAGCAGGAATTTGTGATTGCTGCGCAGGCGCTGGGTTTTTCCAACCAGCGCACGATTTTCCGCCATGTGTTGCCCAACGCCATGGGACCCGTGCTGGTCAGCGCTGCTTTTGCGGTGGCGGCGGGCATTCTGACCGAGTCCGCCGTGTCGTTCTTGGGATTTGGCATTCGTCCCCCGGAGGCCAGTTGGGGGTCGCTAGTCAATGAGAGCAAGAACGCCGCAAATTGGTGGATTCAGCTTTTTCCTGGCTTGCTGATCTTTATCACCGTGACCTGCTACAACCTGGTGGGGGATGCGGTGCGTGATGCTCTGGACCCCAAGATGAAACTCTAGAGTTGCCATGAGCGAAGCAAGCAAAGCACAGGGCGAGGCGGCACGGGGCCAGATCAAGGGCGCACGGGAGCCCTTGCTCGAACTTCGTAACCTGGCCACCTGGTTCCGCACTGACGAAGGCATTGCCAAGGCTGTGGACGGGGTCAGCTACCAGATCTACCCCGGGGAGACCCTGGGCCTGGTGGGTGAATCCGGCAGCGGCAAGAGTGTCAGCGCCCTCTCCATCATGCGCCTGGTTCCCAGTCCTCCGGGATTCGTTGAGCGCGGGGAGATATTTTTCAAAGGCGAGCCCCTGTTGTCGATTCCCGACGAGGACTTCCGCCTCATTCGCGGCAATGAGATCGCCATGATATTCCAGGAGCCCATGACTGCCCTCAACCCCGTATACACGGTGGGGGATCAAGTCATGGAGGCGATCATCTTGCATCGGGGTCTGGACAGGGTTGCTGCCCGGGAGCATGCCATCAAGATGCTTACCAAGGTGGGAATCCCCAGTCCCGAAACGCGGGTGGACACCTATCCCCATGAGATGTCTGGGGGCATGCGCCAGCGGGTGATGATCGCTATCGCCATGAGTTGCGATCCAGCGCTCTTGATAGCGGACGAGCCCACCACCGCATTGGATGTGACGATTCAAGCCCAGATCCTCGATCTGATCCTGGAATTGCAGGAGCAGGCGGGCATGAGTGTGCTCTTGATCACACATGACTTGGCTGTGGTTGCGGAAACTGCCCAGCATGTTGCCGTCATGTACGCGGGCAAGGTAGTGGAGTACGCCTCGGTGGAGGACCTTTTCGCACAGCCCCGGCATCCCTACAGCATCGGTCTCTTCCGGTCCCTGCCAGACCTGGCGACGCAGGGGAAACGCTTGGCGGCGATTCCTGGGATGGTGCCCTCAGCGACTCAATTCCCCAGCGGGTGTCGTTTCCGACCCCGTTGTTCCATCGCTACGGACTTGTGTGCTAGTTCCGAGCCGCCCCTGGTTTCACTGGAAGCTGGCGGGGCCCATACGGTGGCCTGCCACCATCTTGAAGAGGCTCGTGCGCTATGAGTGATCCGGTCAATCCAGGCAATGCCAAAGCACCTCTCCTTGAGGTCCGGGGTCTCAAGAAGTATTTCCCTGTGCGTAAGGGTCTGTTCAGCCGCGTCGTTGGGCAGGTCAAAGCGGTTGATGGCCTTGATTTCACACTTGGCCGTGGAGAGACCATGTCCCTGGTTGGCGAGTCCGGTTGCGGCAAGACTACCGCGGGACGCACTCTCTTACGTCTCTTGGCGCCCACTGCTGGGCAGGTGCTCTATACGCCCGATCCTGAGGCCGCCCCCATAGATATCTTCAAGCTGTCCGCCGCAGAGATGCGTGCACTCAGGCCCGATCTGCAGATCATTTTTCAGGATCCCTATGCGAGCTTGAATCCGCGCATCACCGTGGGCAACGCCATCGCTGAACCTCTGCTCGTGCACAAGGTGACCACCGCCAGCGAGGTGGAGGACAGGGTGGCCCAGCTATTGGAACGTGTTGGGTTGCGTCCGGATGTAGGCAACCGCTTTCCACATGAGTTCTCCGGCGGTCAGCGCCAGCGGGTGGGCATCGCCCGGGCTTTGGCATTGGGCCCCAAGCTGATCATTTGTGACGAGGCGGTCAGTGCCTTGGACGTGTCGATTCAGGCTCAGGTGATCAACTTGCTCAAGGACCTGCAGGAGGAGTTCGGGATCTCGTACATTTTCATCGCCCACGATCTGTCGGTAGTGAGGTATCTCTCCGATTCCCTTGCGGTGATGTATCTGGGGCGCATAGTGGAAAGCGGCACAGCGCAGCAGATTTTTGACGACCCTCAGCATCCTTACACCCGGGCTTTGCTCTCTGCCATTCCCCACGCGGATCCAAGCAAGAGGGGTGAGCGGATCCCAATGACGGGCGAGATCCCCTCCCCGATCCATCCCCCCAGCGGCTGCCACTTTCACACCCGCTGCGCGCTGGCTGAGGATCGCTGCCGGAGTGAGTGGCCCGCCAGCGTTGTCCTGGGCGCAGGGCATCAAGCTGCGTGTCATCTGGTGCAGAGTGCAGGTACGGGAGAAGCCTGAGGGACTTGCCCCTGTGGCACGATCTCTCGCGCGATGCGACCCGCCCCAGTCGCTAGTATGAGCCCGTGCCCAGTTCCTTGCCCTCTGCCCTTGCGGAAGCCCGCTCCGTGCGCCTTGGCTGGTTGATCGGCCTGCGTTGGCTCGCTGTGCTGGGTCAGCTAAGCACCATCGCCGCGGTGGTCTGGGGCTTTGGAATCCAGATCCCCCTGCTGCCAATTGCCGTGGTCATCGCCGTGGAGGTGGGCTCAAACATGGGTCTACAGGCATGGAACCACGCGCGCCGCAAGCGCGACATGCCTCCTAGTCCGGCTCTGCAGGAGCAGCTACAGCTCCTGATCATGTTGCTCGATACTGTGCTGCTGGTGTTCCTCTTGCAGCTGACCGGCGGACTTGACAATCCCTTTGCTGCGTTTCTGACCGTACACATTGTGATGGCCGCAGTGCTCCTCTCCCCGGCACTGGCTCTGGCAGGTACGACCTTTGCCATGATCTGCCTGGTCGTGCTGGGATTGACCCATCGGCCTCTGGCCGAACTTTCGGACAATCCAGTCTTGAGGCAGACGGGGCACGGGATCGCCCTGGCTATGACCATGGCGGTCTCTGGTTACTTTGTGACCCGCGTGACTCGTGCGTTGGCGCGTCAGTCAGAACAGCTGACTCGTGAACGAGAGCGCCAGGCTCGTACCGAACGTCTGGAAGCGTTGGGTACCTTGGCTGCAGGGGCAGCCCATGAGTTGGCCTCGCCTCTCTCTACCATTGCGGTGGTGGCCAAGGATCTGGAAGGGAGCATTGCCAGTGGTCAGGGCAGTACAGAAGATATTGAGGACGCCCGCCTGATTCGCGAAGAGGTGGCGCGCTGCAGTCGGATTCTCGATCGCATGAGCATGGAGTCCGGCGAGCGGGCGGGAGAGACATGGGTCTCCATGACCTTGGGCGAGATTCTGGACGCAACCCTCGAAGAACTGCCAGCGCCCCAACGTGTGGAGGTGGAGATTCCTGGTTCCCTTGAGCAGCGTCGCGCACGTGTCCCGAGGGAGGCCCTTTCAATGGCCCTGCGCAATCTGTTGTCCAACGCCCTCGATGCTTCGCTCGTAACGCGGAGCGTGCACTTCAGCGTTGGACTGTGGGAAGAGGGCTATGAGTTTGTGGTGCAGGACCAGGGGGTGGGCATGGATGCGGAGGGCTTGGAACGGGCCACCGATCCTTTCTTTACTACGAAGGAGGTGGGGGAGGGCATGGGCCTGGGCCTCTTCCTCGCTCGTAGCGTGGCTGAACGACTGGGAGGTTCACTGGTCCTGGACTCGAAGGCTGGCCGGGGCACCACCGTGCGCTTGCGGCTCTCCTTTGATCCCAGTTCTGCCATTGGCTCCGGCGATTGAGAGGTGGTTGAGGCGCACGGGGACTGCCCTGCATCAGGTTCTCGGGGTGTGTGAGTCTGTAGAATGGCATCGTGCCCGCTGACTCCTTCTCCGAACTGACTCCCGTTGAGCCCGGTGATCTACTGCTGGTGGATGACGATGTGGTCTTGCGTGAGCGCCTGGCCAAGGCCCTTCGCTCTCGGGGTTTTGAGGTGCGCACTGCCGGTGGCTTCGACGAGGCCTTGGAACTCGCACGTGATCTGGCTCCCGACTATGCCGTGGTAGACCTTCGTGTGCCCGGCCGGTCTGGGTTGGAGTTGGTCCAGGCTTTGCACGAGGAAGACTCGGGCACGCGTATCCTGGTCTTATCCGGGTACGGCAGCATCTCAACCGCGGTGGAGGCGGTGCGAGTTGGAGCCCTGAATTTTGTGCCCAAGCCCGCCGACGCGGATGACTTGATCGCAGCATTCCAGCGCGGCGATCGTCCCGATCCAGGGCTGGTCACCGAGGACTACAACGCCCCCTCCCTGGCGCGGACGGAGTGGGAGCACATTCAGCGCGTGTTGCGGGACAGTGGTGGCAACATTTCAGAGACCGCTCGTCGGCTGGGAATTCACCGGCGATCCCTGCAACGCAAGCTGCAGCGGGACGCGCCGCCGGAGTGTCCCTGAGGCCAGAGTCCAGTGGGTTTGGACTTGTTCGTGCCTGTGGTCCAGGAACTTCTCCGTCAGCAGACCTTGTCGGGCCTGCATTCAGCCAGCCCAGTTCGCCGCGGCAAATTTCCAGTTCAGGTGGTTCCAGAAACCTGCCAGGTACGCGGGTCGGGCGTTGCGGTGGTCAACATAGTAGGCGTGCTCCCACACATCGGCGGTCATGATCGGGGTATCGCCATCGGTCAGAGGGCAACCCGCGTTGGACATTGCACTGATCGCCAGTGAGCCATCGGGTTTCTTGACCAGCCAGGCCCAGCCACTGCCGAAGAGCGTCGCGGCTGCCTTTGTGAATTGTTCTTGGAAGCTCTCCAGGGAGCCAAAGGAGGCGTTGATCGCGGTGAGGAGGTCGCCCGTGGGCCCGTCGCCGCCAGCCGGGCGCAGGCAGTTCCAGAAGAAGGAGTGGTTGTAGTGCTGGGCCGCATTGTTGAACAGACCGCCTTCGCTCTTGCAGACAATGTCCTCCAGTGAGGCATCAGCCAGGGCGTTGCCCTCGAGCAGATTGTTCAGGTTGTTGACATAGGTCGCGTGATGCTTGCCGTGGTGGTAGGAGAAGGTCTCAGGGCTCATCCAGGGCGAGAGTGCATCCGCGGCGAAGGGCAGATCAGGGAGGGTGTGGGTCATTGGAATTGGCGGGATCGGTTGAGTGCCTCAGGTGAGGCGGTAAGTGCGCCCTCAGGCGCGGGACACGGGATCATAGGGTCTCCGAGGGGACTGGTGCTTGATGTGAGGAGCGCGGGCCAGGCTATTCCTGTCCCGGGGCTACGTTGGCGTCGAACTGTGGTAGGTCGAGGTCGTATTCCTTGCGCAGAACCTGGGCCAGTTCCTTGAAGTCCTGCACTCGATGGGAAGGCTTGATTGCCAGGTCCTGACCCTCTCGGGCTGTGCGGTATATCCATGCGGTGTGCATGCCCAGACTCTTGGGGGGGGCAATGTCGTGGCTTAGGGAGTCACCCACGTGCATGGCTTCTTCGGGTGCTACTCCAATGGCCCGCAGGGCTGCCTGGTAGAGCTTGGCGTTGGGCTTGGCGATGCCCAGTTGATCGGAGATGAAAATTGCGTTGGGGTTCAGGTAGGGCAGCAGACCAAGGCGCACGATTTTCTCCGCTTGCTTGGCTGTCAAGCCATGGGTTACCACCCCGGTGATCAGGCCAACTGAGCGCACAGCCTTGAGAAAGGGGATCGCGTCCGCAAAGGGCAGCAGGTCGCGGAACTTGGTGTCGTGGTAAGCCGCCACACCAGAAGCGACAATCAGAGCCGGGTTGGTGCCTACCTGTGCTGCCAGTGGCAGACGCATCAACAGCTTGTCGAAGTGCTGGCCGTAGTTCGAGCTGAACTCTCGAATGACCTCTTGCAGTTCTGAATAGACCGCTTCCTCTTCCATCTTGAGCCCGGCCCGCAGCATGGCTCGCACCGCATTGCGCCGGGCCTTGGTAGCGAAGGTCGTGGTCGAGAAGAGCGTGTCGTCGACATCGAAGAGGATTGCTCGCAGTGATTCCATGGCTGTCCAGAGGATAACGGGTTCGCATGCCGCTGGGGGCCTGCAGCGCAGACCCTGTTTGGCCGTCGAATTGGTTCCAAGACTACGCGACCCAGCCCTCGCTGGCGGGGGGCTGGGTCGCTACTTGAGGACAGACCATGGAGCCTTGCCTGGCCCTGATGGTCAGCCTGAAATCAATGCCGGGTCTCGAGCTTGCTCTTGACCTGCTGGCGGATGTCGGTGATCTTGGCACGGATCAGGATCATCAGGCTTTGACGCTCGTCGTTGTAGCCTTCCTGCTTGAAGAGGAAACCCAGCAGGGGAACTTCTGCAATCCAGGGCACTGATGCGCGCCGCTCAACAGTGCGGATGTCGGAGATGCCGCCCAGCAGGATTGAGCCGCCATCGGGGATCACCGCCGAGGTATTGATGTTCTGCACCTCAAGCTCCGGCAGTTCAAAGTTGACCGGGCTGGTGTTGCCACCGAGGGTGGTGGAGATGTGCCGCACATTGACCACCTTTGCCACTGTGGGCTGGATTTCGAGGGTCAGGTACTGGCGGTTCTCGTGGATTGTGGGTCGCACGTCCAGTACGACCCCTTCGTGCAGGACGTTGACCTGGGGGTCAGCCACAGCTTGGAACTGGGCGACTTCCACGTCGAAGTCCTGGATATAGGCCTTCTGCAGTACAACCGCCACATAGGCTCGTTGGGTGTCGTTGACGCTCAGGGTCTGGGAGTTGACCAGCTCGAACGTGCTGGACTTTTCGATGGCGCGCAGAACCATGTTCACCTCCGCATCATCGAGGAATTCCATTTGAAAGGTCAGTCCACCAATGGTGTTGAGGGCGTTGCCAAGAGCCGAGCCGAAGAAATTCTCCGTGCGGCCGCGGAAGTCGCCATCGTTACCATCGTCGAAGAAGAAGCCCGCTGAGGGTGGACCCGCAGCGTTTGAGCCATCAGAGCCCGTGCCTCCGTTGTCAATTCCGCGTGAGGCCATGTCCTCAAGCCCGTTGGTGATGTCGGTCAGGTCGACTCCGTCGTTGCCGCGGAAGTCCACGCCGATCTCCTGAATCCAGGAGTCGCCCACGGACATGAAGCGCGATTCTATGGTCACCATTGAGGAGTTGAAGCTGCGCAGATCTTCCAGGAAAGCCTGTATCTGTGCTTGGACCGCCACCGAGTGGCTGATCAGGATGCCGCCCTCGGATGGCTCGATGGACACTCCATCGGCGTCCCAGGAGCCCACCGCAATGTTCTCTTGGATGATCGTTGCCAGGTCGTCGATTTCGATCAAGCGCTTGGTCTCCAGAATCCCGCCGAAGGGGCCACCGCCATCTTCGTCCTCGAGCGAGTCGAGCAGGCGAAGTTCATCGATGCGCGGGCCAGTGAAGTCCGTCAGGCCCATGATCAGGTCCTGTACATCGTGGTAGTAGGGTTGAGGTTCGCCACGGGCCTTGTCGGTGGTGGTGACGATCACTGCTTCGTGACGCACAGTCCAGGTGACCTCCTCGCCGCCTACTTCACACAGGAAGTTGAGGGCTTGCTCGACCGTAATCGGGTTGGGGAAGTTGATGTCGAATACGGCGCCCGCGCTCAGGACCGCGTCCTCTGCTGCGGGATCCACGAGGATCGGCAGTTGGGTGTAGTCCGCGATGATGCGTACCAGGGGCCCAATTTCTTCTTCGCCTTCGATGCCGGGCAGCACCACGGTGGTCTTGCGCAGAACTGCTCGCAGGGCTTGCTCCTCTGCGGAGATCTTGGTGGAGAGATCAAGCCCACGGCGGCTCTTGCGCAGCTCGGTAATACGCCGCCACTCGTCCTTGCCGGGCAGGGTCACATTGTCCGTGTGGGGGATGGTGAGCTCGGCCAGGTTCTCGCGCCAACGGGCGAATTGCTCGGCCTTGTTGATGATGTATTGCTCGCTGGCCTGATTGCGGCCAGCTGTGAAAGCGGCCTCGCGGATGTCATAGGCGGTCTCATTGCGCGGATCCATGTCCAGAGCCTGATCAGCCAGCTCTACTGCATCATTGAAACGTCGCAATTCGAAGGCCTCGGAAGCCCTGGACACCATGTTGCGAATGATCGCCGCACTGCGCTCGCGCTCTGCGGCTTCAGAGGAACGAATCGCGTCGAAGGCGGCCTGCTCGGCGTTGTTGCGCTGGGCTTCGACGAAGGCCATGCGCTCTGCGCGAGCCCGTTCCAGCAAGCTGTCAACTTCGGACGCCATGCCTTCCCAATTGATGCCCTGGGGGGCACGAGCCACAGAGACCTGGGCCAGTGAGAGCTCAGCCACGGCTTTGTTGTAGTTGCCCTGGGAGAGGGCCAGTTTCCCTCGGTCCAGCAGGTCCTCAGCATCGGACTTGAGTTGTTCAATACGGAGTTGCCATTCGTCCGTAAGAATGCGCGAGACGGTCCGGAAGTCTCCGTTGGGGTCTCCCAGGAGACTGGCGATTTCCGCTGCCAGAGTCTGCACCGCGTGGTTATCCGGCGCCAGTTCCAAGGCTCCGGAGAGTTCCCTTGCTGCATCCCGCAGGCGGCCGTTTTCCTTCAGTCGTCGGGCCTCCTCCATGTGCATGCCCACAATCAGGGCTCGAGCCTCGCGGCGCGCTTCTTGTCTTGAAGCAGCGTCCTGCAGGGGATTGCCTTTTTGGTCGTCGTCCTGACGACCGGCGAAGGAAGTCCGCTGCGCATTGGGGGCTGTTGGGTGCTCCTGAGCATCCTCTGCAGCCTGAGCGGCACCCTCTCGGGCGTCGGGGCTCTGGCTTGCGCTGAGGTTGGTGGAGGGGGACGGCGCAGCGCAAGCTGCGAAGAACAGGATGGAGAGCGTTGTCGTTCCGGCGGACCGCATTCGGGGGAGCCTCAGGGAAGAGAACCTTGAAAAAAGGGGGGGGTATGTCCGCTTGGGAGCGGGGAGAGTGAGGCCTACCCCGCGAATCATCGTGGGGTACACCTTTCCTCCTGAGGCCTCGTAGTTCCCTTGGAGAGGGGCCCGGGGCCTTTTGGGGAGGCGAGAGGATAGCCGAAGCACCGCCGCGCTGTCCAAGGCTGCAGCCGCAAAATCTAGGTACCTTTTCAGGCCCTAGGGCATCCGGCGAGGCGGTTTCGAAGGGGTCGCGGATGTCCTTCTCAGGGGCAGATTCGTCAGGGCCTTGCGGAGGGGGGACCAGGGGCGTTGAGGGGCGCTTGCTGGGAGCGGGGAGTGGGGGGGCTCGGAGGCGGGCAAGGGGCCAGGAGTCCCCGCTATTGGGGGAATCAGAGGCATTTCAGCTGGGCGCCTCGATGTGTTTTTTTCTGGTCCAGACGGACGGACCTGGTTTCCTTCGGATCAGGACCGACCCCCTTATGGGGCCATGGTTGTCCTTACACGCCACCCATCACGAAAAGAGGCCCAAGGACGACGTCCTTCGGCCTCTTGGACTGCCTCTCGCGAGCCGCCTGGTTCCCTCTCGGGGAGGCTCACTTCACGGTTTCATCGTAGGCGCCCACGAACGTGATATCGGTCAGGCCCGCATTGATCGCTGCATCGAGCACCGGTACCACATCGCCGTAGACCGTCCCGTAGCGCGCGTCGATGGTGGCCGGGACCTTCTTCCCGTCTGGCATCAGCCTCTCACGCTCAATGTGGATGCGCTTGAGGGTCCTGGCCAGTTCCTCCAACTCATTGGTTTTCTTGTTCATCACTGAGTACTCCAGCACCCGCTTCTGGCCAAGGGCAGGGTCACGATTCCAGATGAAGCGGCTCTCTCCGGTGGGGTCGTCGTAGGGCAAGAAATCCGGGGTCAGCTTGAGTCCCTTCACTCGCACCCGTACCAAGATTTCAACTTTCTCGATTGGCTCGGCATCGGTGGAGTTGACCCCCACATCCTTGGGCAGATAGGCGCTGAGCTTGCCTTCGAGGGTCTTGAACTTGAGCGTGAGCATGAAGAAGATCAACAGCAGAAAGGTGACGTCGATCATTGGCGTCATCTCAAGTTTGCACTCTTCTTCATTCAGGTCTTGGAGAACGGACATGTTGGCGGTCCTGTGGTTGTGTGGTGGTGTTGGGTTTGTGCTGCGTTCTTGTACCGGGCAGCAGCCGAGTTCCAACTCCCTGTTGGGGCCCAGCTCTTGACCGCGTTGCCCTCAGGGGGAGTCCTCGTCCTCGGGAACGGCGACAGCCAGCTGGACCTTCCAGATCTGGATGCCTTCCTGACCGCAGAGTTCCAGCACCTTTTGGATGTGCTTGAAGAGGGTGCTCTCGTCTGCCCGCACCAAGAGGGGATCGTCGGGCAGCATGATTGAACTGCCCTCCCCCAATGGCTCCTGGGGCATGAGCTCGGCGGCTGTAGCCAGATAGCGCTTGACCTCCGCATAGGGCTCGGGCTTGCCGTCATCATTCTCCGGGTCGTACATGTGAACCTGACGCACGATGATCCTGCCCGTATGGGGGATGTTGATGATCGGGCGCAGCGTGTCCGGATCTGGTTTGTCCTCCACGGCCGTGATAGCCATGGGCAACTCAAGTTCTTCCAGGTCCTTTTGGGTCATGTCCGTGATGATCATGAAGAAGATGATCAGGAGGAAGACGACGTCGATCATCGGCGTCATGTCCATTTTCATGTCGGTCTCAGGATCAGAGCTGGAGATGTTCATGTTGGTTACCTTGGCGGGTGTGTGGGTCGGAAGGCGTGGATTGCCCTGGTAGTTGGCACCGGGTCAGATGCGCAGCCCAGAAGCATGCTTCCGGGTTGCGAACCCCGTCTAGCGCGACTCTGGACGGAAGCGCTCAAAGAGGTCCTCAATGATCGCACCTGTTTCGATAATGGTGCGCACCATGCGGTTTCGCAGGAAGGCAAAGGACGCGGTCACGGGGATGGCTACCACCAGACCAAACATGGTGGTCAAAAGTGCCTTGGAGATACCACCGGCCAATTCGGCTGGAGACGCCTGTCCACCGCTGGAGGAGATCTTGTTGAATGCTTCAACCATTCCGGACACTGTTCCTAGCAGGCCCATCATGGGCGCCACGTTTGCGATCAGTGAGAGCCAGCTGATCTTTTGGTGCAGGCGAATCGACTCCTCATCGCCCATCTCCTCGATGGACTTCTCGATTACTTCGTAGCTGTGGTTGATCTTGCCGATACCTGCTCCACAAACTGTGGTGAAGAAGCTGGGCTCGTTTTCGCAGAGTTCCATTGCATCCTGGAACTGTTCGTCGTCGAACAGGCCCCGGATCTCTTCGATCACTTCGGGGGGTGCCAGCTTGTCGCGCTTGAGGGTGATGAAGTTCTCGATGATCACCGCCAAGGCGATCACTGAAACCAGGATGATTGCATAGCCGATTGTTCCTGACTTTTGGATCAGGTCGCCGACGCTGTCGTCTTGTGCGAGGGCTGGAGTGGCGCAGAGCACAATGAAGGGTGCCAAGCGAATCGCTGTGCGACCGAGGAATGATTGAATGTTCATGACCGAAGTGCTGTGGGTGTGGGGGGGGCTAGAGTTTAGAGGAGGCGGAGTCTATACCGCCTTGGGGAAGGGGAGCCTACAGGTTTCCTTGCAGATCCAATGCCTTGCGGGCGCTAGGGGTGTCACCATAGGAGTCGGAGATCACTGTGAGCCACCGGCGGGCGGCGCCGGCAGCATCGCCGTCGCCAAGGGCCAGGGTGGTTTGGGCCAATCCCAGGACCGCTCGCGCGGCACGGTCGGGATTGGTGTGTTCGAGGGCCGCCACTTCGGCGAAGCAGAGTTGGGCATCGCGCAGCTTCTCGAGGGCCAGCAGGGCCTCTCCACGCCCAAGGAGGGCGGCGTAACGAGCCCCGGGAGCGGCATCGCTGCGGGCGGTCGTACGTTCGAAGAATGCCAGAGCAGAGGAGGCGTTACCGCCCGCCAGGAGGCAAAAGCCCTCGCCCATGGCCGCTTCTCCCGCCAGATCGACCAGGCGCGTCAGCACCTGTCGGTCCCCGCCACTAAGGCCAGCGGCGAGACCCTCGAGGGCACCCTTTGTGGCCCCAAACAACTCGCGTGCTCTGACGGAGTCACCCGCCTCCAGGTGGCACCAAGCCGCCTGCAAACCCGCCCGCAAGCAGGCCTGTCGGTCATATCCGCTGGTGGCCGGATCCGAGGCACCTTCTCCGTAGAGGCTTTCAAAGGCCGTGGCCGCCGCGGCGTCATCGCCGGTCAGGCGCAAGGCCCTTGCTTGGATCGCACGCGCCCGGGGTACGAGGCTGCTACTGGCAAAGTCCGTCGTCAGACGGTCGGCCTCCTTGACTGCCTCTGCGAATTGGCCCGGGTCAGAGGCTCCATAACGCAGCAGGGCTTCGCAGGCTTGCAGGCGAGCATCGGCCTGCAGGACATTGCGGGTGCTGGCATCGGTGGCCGCTATCCGGAAGCTGGTCACGGCCTGGGCCCAATCGCTCCGGCGGCGGTAGGTCATCCCGTCTCGGTAGGAGGGGGGCACCGAGCCCCAATCGATGCGCACTATGGAAGCCGCATCGTAGCTGGCGGTCTTGCCATTGCGGTCGAGTTTGACCTGAGTCAGGCTGTTCTCTAGCACGATCCCCGAGAGGGCAATCACACGGCCAGTGCGCTCATTGCGCCGATAGATCGTATCTGGCTTGCCTGACTGCAGGGGGGTGCTTGGGGCGGCGCCGGCAGGCTGTGCGCTTGGGAGCGCTACAGCTGAGCTCCCAAGGCAGGTCAGTACCAGGGCCACTGTGCTCAGGGCGAGGGGCAGTAGGAGAGCTGGGCGGGGGTTCAACATGGGGCTGGGCATGATAGGGAGTCCAAGAGGATTTGGGGTCTTCTTCTGGCGTGCGTGCTTGCCGTTCATCGGGTCCCCAGCCACCGGAACCAGGTGGAGAGTTTCTTGCCGCCCAGATTCGTCCGTACAGCGCCGTCTTCGTCCTGGTCACAGAACTCGTTGATCGAGTCCCAGTTACCCTCGATACCCACAGAGACGCTTTGGATATGGGTCTTGAAGGACTCCAGTTTGCGCGCATCCATCTGGCTCCAGGCATAGTACGCGAAGCAGAAGCGGAATTTGACTTCGTACCATTCGCAGTCAGTCCACTTGGTGAAACGCTGGCTTGAATTGGAGAGGGTGTTGAGTTTCTTGGTCAGGAAGTCGAACTCTTCGGCTGTACCTGAGGCCCCCGGGATCTCGATCAGGCGGCCTGCACTTCCATCGAACTCGACCCAGCCGCTGATGGCCATGGACCAGTCCATCAACATCTGGAAGGTGGGGTTCCGCTCTTCGCTCATCATCAGTGGCGTCAAGATTGCTTTGGCGTCGGCGACCTTCTTTTGCTTGATCAGTGCGTGTCCCAGGGCAGGCAGGCGGAATTGAGTGATTTCTGCCTTGAACTTGGGGTCTTCTCCAAAAACGCTGATGATGCGTTGTAGCACTCGTTCAGCTTCGGCCCACTCGGCCAAATCGCGCCAGTGTGCTGCCTCGCGCTTGAGGGCGGTCAGGTCCGGTGTTCCCATTGGGTTGGTGCGTGAGAGCAGCTCGGCCATTTCACGCAGTAGTACGCCTTTCAGCTCCTCGTCCGTACTGTTTTCCAGTCTTGCGCTGAGCTGGTTGTAGAAGGAAATGATCGCCTTTGAAGTGCGACTCTCCTCGGTGTATAGCTGGTTCATCACGTCCAGGATTGCCCGAGCTTCTGATCTGCTGCCCAATTCAAGCTGGCTGCGCATGATCATGTCGAGGGTCCAGTTGGCCAGTTTGGTCTGTTCCGGGTAGTCCTTATAGAAGGTTGCCAGCAGGGTGATCACCTGTTGGTAGTGCTTGAGTTGGTAGTGGGAGAGGCCTCGGAAGAACTCGGCTTCCATACTGGCCGCTTTGCGGGCCTGAAGTCTCGCGGGAATCTCTGTTGCTCTGGCGGGATCATTGCGCACCACATCCAGGTACAGGTCAAAGCGCTCAATGCCTTCCGCGTACTTGCGCTCACGCACAAGGCAGACGCCGGTCTTGACATATGCTTTCTCCCAGTGCTCGCTGTCCTCGGGGATCTTGCCGTAGGCGCTCTTGGCTCCCTGCCAGTCGCGTTTGTCATAGGCCTTTTCACCACGACGCCAAAGGATCACGTCCTCCCGGTCACTGCCTGCCTCGCTGACCCACATCTCGGCTTCTCCCAGCATGTGCTCCAGGATCTGGGTGTCCGTGTTTGCGGCCTTGCTGACCTGACGGATCATGGCGTAGTAGGACTCAGCGTTCTTGCGATCGAGTTCCGGATCGCCGCCGCGGTACCGCTTCCAGCCTTCGCGAAAGGCATAAGCGGATTCGAGTGGACGTTCGGCGGCGCGGTAGGTCAGGCCCAGCAGGTTGAGGACCTTAGGGCCTAGTTCCAGGCGCACGTTCTCCGCTGACCCATCCAAATTTTCCATTACCTCTTTGAGGATGACCAGGGCTTCAGGGTGGTTGCCCGAGCGATACTCGCCTTCTGCGGCGGCCACCCGCAGCTCGGGGGAAACGGCCACCCCTGGGCGACTGGAGATTTCGCTGATCAGCTTCTGGGCCTGGGTTCGCAGGGAGTTGCGCTGGTTCTCGTCGGCGGTTCTCGTGGCCAGACTCATGGCCAAGCTGGTGGCGTCCTGGCGTAGGCGCTTGTTGCGCACAGCCTGCTTGACTTCTTCTTCGGTCTCATACCATTTGGCGCTGCCGTTGGCGAAGTTGCCGCCGATCCAGCCGCCCACTGCGAGGAAGGTTCGCGACGCTTCGAGCATTGCTTCGTAACCCTGGGCTGTTGTGGATACACCTTCTCTGGCGTGTGTGTTGAGGAAGTGCAGAGCGTAGCGCACCGCTTCCGAACTGTTATTGGCACTTGTGTGTGCCTTCAACAGGCCGGGGATTGCAATTTGCATCAGGGCAAAGCGCACCTCGATGTCGGCGGCTCTCAACCCGAAGTCTTTCTTGACTGACTCCCACTCAGCGAGGTCCGAGGGGAGTGTAGTTTCAACCACGGCCGCGTAGAAATCAGCCGATTCGCTCCAGAGCCCCTGGTAGGCGAAGACATCGCCCATGCCCGAGTACGCGCGCAGGGCGTAAAGGGTTCCTTCTCCAGCGCTGAAGACCAGGTCCTCATAGGCGGACAGGGCAGCGTCAAAGAAGTAGGTTGTGCTGGGATCGCTGCGACCAATGTTGGCCAGCATGCTGCCGCGATTGAGCATCAGCTCGTACATCTCGCGGGTTCGACGTTCACCGCGATCCTCGCTGTTCAGGCTCTCCAGGGTGTCAATCAGATCAGCCGTGCGCTCCACTGCGCCCGTAAGCACTTCAGCCTGGCGCTCACGCAGGGTCTGTGCTTCTTCCCCGGCAGCATCTTCCAGGGATATTTCAATGGCCCGGGCATAGTAGGCGCTGGCTTCCACAAGGGCCCGCTCCGCCGAACCTGCGTAGGGCGAGTTGCCGTATTCATCGAGGAAAGACTCGAAGCAGCCAAGCGCCTCCTCAAACAATTCCAGGCGACGGGAGGGGTCACGCTCGTTGAGGGCGCCAGCCGAGATCACTTCGCAACGGGTGGCCCGCAGTCTGTCGGCAACCTTGCTCGAAGCTCCCTTTTCGGCCTCCGCCAGCACCGCGTCTGCCAGATCCACAAAAGCCCACTGGGTTGCTAGGCCCTGGGCGAATCGGACTTCGGTCTCCACATCCCCGCCGCTTTGGCTCAGGACTGGGGCAACAAGCAGGAGGGACAGTAGGGGCGTCGCGCTTTGCATTGATCGCGGGGGGCTAGTGGCCAGCATCGGTGCTGGTGTGTGGGCCGTTGAGATTGACTTGTGGGCTGGATTGGGGGGGTGGACTGTTGGACATACCGTCCAGGTGCGCAGGGGATACGCGGTGGGCATCCAAAAGGAGCGTCTGGCTATGCTCCGGGGCGGGCGCCCGTGCGGACGCCCGCCCCGGGGTCTTCTGACAGGGGTTGGTTCACTGGGTCAGGCCGAGTTCGGCTGCCGTGGGCTCAAGCTCGCGGGGAATGATGACCTTGGCCTTGAGCAGAATCAGCAGCTTTTCGTTGCTCACGAAATGCCCTTCTCGTTCGAAGAGGAATGAGAGGAAGGGGATCTTGTTCAAGATCGGCACGCCGGACTGCATGTCCTGCTTGCGCGAGATCTTGTTGCCTCCCAGCATTACGGTTGCTCCGTCGGGAATGGGTACCGAGGTGCGCACCCGTTGGATCTCCACTTCAGGGAGTTCGATGGTCACCGAGTTCGATGAGCCAAGGGTCGTGGCGCGCTGTTCGATCGGGCGCGTCAGATGGGCAATCGTCGGCCGCAATTCCAGGTTTATGAAGCGCCGGTCAGCAGAAACAACCGGGCGTACGTCGAGTACCACGCCGTCCTGGATGACCTGCACGATCGGGTCAGCAATGGAAGCCGCCTGGGCGATTTCAACATCAAAGTCCGCCACATAAGCCACTTGGTTGAGCACCGACAGGTTGGCCCGTGCGGCGTTGTGCACCAGGATGCGGGGGGCGGTGACCAGTTCGATGCGCTCTGATTTTTGTACGGCACGCAGGATGACCTCAAGCTCGAGGTCGTTGAGGAAGGTCCACTGAAACGATACTCCGCCAGAACCGCGGAAATCATCCGTGCCCAGTTGGCTGCCATAGAGGTGCTCCACCCGGGCGCGCAGGGCGCCGTCTTCGCCTTCATCAAAGAAGGCGCCGACTGTGTTGTCGGAACCGGGAGAGCCAGCAAGATCGGAACTGATCGACGGGTCGCCGAAGTCGTTCATGTCGTTGCCATTGCTGCCCAGGCCGGGCTGGCCGAGGCCTGTGAAGTCCACGCCAATGTCCTCAAGGAAGTTGTCCTCGACCTTCATGAACTGGGCTTGGATGTCCACCATGATTCCGGTCGCTTCACGCAGGTCCTCAAGGAGGGATGCGATCTGGGCCTGCACTTCAGGAGTCTGGTTGACCACCATGGCGCCTGTGTCGGTGATGCGGATCGAGTTGTTGGCATCCAGGTCCCAGGACTCGGGATCGATCGTATTGCGGATCAGATCCTCAAGCAGATCAGAGGCCAATACGTTTGTCTCGCGTTCGGGCAGGTCCTCGTCCGGGGGAAAGAGTCCGCCTGAGGGAGAGACGTTGATGTCCCGGCCCGGGAAATCGGGAATCGGGTTGATCAGGTCGTGCACCTTGTAGTTGGCTTGGATCTGACCGCCGGTCAGTTCGTCCGCCACAATGAAGCGCACCACTCCGTCCTTGACGGTCCAACGCAGACTCTCGCTTGTTTCTGCAATCAGGTCCAGCACCTTGCGTACGCTGCGTTCGGTGCGCAGGGTAAGGTTGATAGTGGTCTCGTCCTCGCCCAGCTCGTCGCGCACCCGTGCGCTGACATGGAAGTTGACTCCTGTCAGGTCCTGCAGGTAGCTGGCCACGGATTCGAGAGGGTCCTCGTCAAAAGGCGGTGCGAAACGCACATCGTCGAGACGGCTCAGGATTGCTGAGCGCTCGGCGTCACCTGCAGTGCTCACATTGGCTGAGATCGGTCGGCGGCTGGCCACCTCGCGCCAGCGGTCCATATCAAAAACCAACGGGTCGATCTGGGGCACATCCATCATGCCCAATTCATCCATAGTCTTGAGCCACTGCTCGCGATAGTGCTTGCGGTTGCGCTCATCGGTGGTCACGTGGCGCAACTCGCGGGCGGCGCGGGAGAGATCCTGGGCAGACTTGTTGTCCGGCTCCCGTTGCAGAACCAATTGGCACCACTTTTCAGCATCGCTGTACTTGTTTGCCAGGAAGGCCTGGTTGGCCTGTTCGTACCAATGCTCCAGTTGCATTTCACGCCGGGCCGACTCTTCCTCTTCAGCCTGGGCCGTGGCCGCTTCGGCAGCCTCTCTGGCGAGGCGTGCGCTGTTCATTTCAGCATCGGCTCGTGCCTTTTGCGCCCCTTCCAGACGCCCTTCAAGCAGAGAGCGGTCCAGGTTGCCTTGAGCGATGGCGGGAGTCCAGGCCAGGACGGCCAGAGCCATGCGATAGTGCTCCACTGCTCCGTCATAGTCGCTGGCTTGCATGGCGCTATCACCCTTGCGCGCATGCTCACTGGCCTCCAAACGGGCCATTTGGCGCTGAACCAAAATTCGCTCGCCAGCGTTGTCGAAGGCGTCGATGGACTCGGAGAACTTGTCTCCCAGCAGAGCCTGCACGCGGCGCAATCCTTCAACGGCACTTGCATTGGAAGGATCGAGTTGCAGGGCCTGGCTGTAGCTCAGGGCCGCTCCATCGAGATCGGCCTGGTCGATTTCTGCAACCGCCTGGTTCACCAGATCCTGTGCCATGGACAATCGTGCTTGTCGTCGGCGCGTAACCCGGTCCATGGCTTCGTCATCTTGGACCGGGGCTGGGGTCGGCTCGGTCTTGATGGGTTGCGTCACTTCAGGCAGGACGGCCGCAGTGACCAGGGCGTTGGCGCCCTCCTGTTGAGGAGACTGGCAGGATGCGATCAGGGTGAGGATCGCCACGGGGGCCAGAAGAGAAGAGGCCGGTGCCGGAATTTGAAGCATCGCTGAACGGTTACGGAACCGCATGGGGCTTGGGGGGGGTGGGGTGACCTGGGGGTCGGTGGGACCGACCTCAAGGAAATACAGAGGGGGGATCCGTGAGCGCCGACTGGTTCGGCGCACGGGAATAGGGGAGAAGCATGCAGCGCGCACGAAATGAAAAGTACGCACGGCAATCAAGAGAGCCCGTCGGAGGTTGTGCTGCCTCCTTGCATGGGAAGCAGCAGTTGCTGTCAACGGGTGAGTGATGTGGCTGATAAGGAACGGCCCAAGAACCGATTCTCATGGGGGATGCGCGGCATGCGGCGCGGCCCGGGCAAGAGGGTTGATACCGGTTGGAGCCCAAGGATGTCCTGGCGCGCAGGACCCAAGGGCCTGGGTGGGGCTCCCGCGGACGGGCCGCGGGGTTGGTTGGTTTTGGAAAAGAAGGAGCGGGAGCATACCCCTGGGGGCAGGGAGGGTCAACGCTCACGGTGAGCTCTCTCTGCTGGCGGGGGCAACCTGTACCGCCCCTACCCGGGGCCCAGGGGCCGGTTACCCCCCGGCAGGTGGTCGTTCAGGGGGGCCTGGATCCCTCTCAGGTTCCCCCAGGCAGGCCCAACTCCTTCATGGTGAGCTGGATGTCCTCCCAGCAGGCGGCCTTGGCTGCGGGCGTCTTGAGCAACTCCCTGGGATGGTGGGTGGGCACCACGGGGGGGCCTTCTGGCCGGTGAATTCGGCCTCTCAGGCTCTCGAGGTCGGGGTTCAGGCCAAGAAGCGAGCCAGCGCAGGGGCCTCCTAGAGGCACCAGGATCCGGGATTTGAGCAGTTCCAGCTGGCGCTGGAACCAGGGGGAGCAGAGTTCGACCTCCTGCTGGCTGGGGGCGCGGTCCTCTGGAGGGCGGCATTGGACCAGGCTGACCAGGGCGGTTTTCTGGGGGGTCAGCTTCATGCCCTGGATGATGATCTTGTCGAGCAAGTCTCCTGGCGGGCCCGCCAATGGGCTGCCGCTGGCCTCTTCCGCCGCTCCGGGGGCCAGATTGAGGAAGGTGACTCCTGAGGAGCCATCCCCCTTGGCGAAGACTGGATTTTTTCGGCTGTGGCACAGATCACAGGCCCGGCAGGCCTCGATTCCGCGCTGAAGTTCGGTCAGGTTTGCCGCCCGGGCGGCGTTCTGCTGGTTTTTTGTCAGGGCATCTGCTGGATTCCGCTGTCCAGGCGGAGCTTCGGTCGCACTCACCTCAGGTTGCGCGCTCCGCACGGAACCGACTTCGGTTTCGGGGCCGATAGGGGGCCCTTCCCTTTCCGCTTGCCTCTGGCCATGCCACTCCCTGCGCTGGGTTTCGCGTGCCAGGGCGCGAGCAAGGCTGGCGAGTTCAGAGGGCGGATCGTGGGGGGACATGGCAAGGACGGAACCAAGGGCCCACGCTGCAGGCCCAACAACATTCTAGGGGAAAGGTGACTGTCAAGCCACGGGCAGGGGGCTTCGGCCCAGGAAGCTCAGAGGCGAGGTGGGGTCTTGAGCCAGGCGCACATCCACTGCCTTGGGCAGGCCAGTCAGTTCTTCGGGGTCCACGCGCACTCTTTGGTAGCGTCCAGACAGGCCCACGAATCCCTCAAGAACCACAGTGTCCCGTCGGCCGATCAGCGAGCGTCCATAGGCCTCGGCTACCCCGGCGGCCATCTCCGACAGGGCCGCACGTCGCTCGCGCACGAGTTCTGGGGCGGGTCGGTCGCTTTGTTCCGCGGCGGTCGTTCCCGGGCGCGGTGAATAGGGAAACACATGCAGTCGGGCGAAACCTGCTTCTTCTACGGCCGCCAGAGTCTCTGCAAATTCAGCCTCGCCCTCGCCGGGGAAGCCCAGCAGCACATCGGCGCTGAAGGCAGGCAGGTCCAGGTGATCTCTGATGCGCGCACATTCATCGAGGTAGGTACGCCGGTCGTACCAGCGATTCATTTGGCGTAGAACCAGATCTGACCCCGACTGCATGGGCATGTGCAGGTGGGGGGCGATGCGGTCAGGCCGGTCGGCCATCAGACTCGTCAGATGAGCGTCCACTTCGGTGGCTTCAATGGAAGAGAGACGCAGTCGGAAGGGCTGTGGTCGCCCCTCACGATCTTCGCACTCAAGGTCCACCAGTTGCCTCATCAGTTCCGCCAGACTCGAATCCAAGTCCCTGCCCCAGTGGCCGATGTGGATGCCGCAGAGCACAATTTCCACATGCCCCGCAAGCACCAGGCGCTGCACCTCAGCGCACAACTCGGCTGCCGGTCGGCTACGGCTGGCGCCGCGTACCTTGGGAATGATGCAGAACCCGCAGGCCATGTCGCAGCCATCTTGGATCTTCAAGAATGCGCGGGTGTGGCCGCTGAACTCAGTCACTCCGGAGGGAATGCCCAGTTCTTCGGGATCCACCTCGTGGCCCAACTCACGAAGAAAATTTACCGGGCGCTTGGCCTCGCCGTTGCCCAACACCCACTGCACACCAGGGAGGGTGCGCAGGATTTCGGGTTCACTCTCCGACAGACATCCTGTGACGCAGATGCGGGCCGTAGGTTGTTCCCGGGCGATGCGCCGAATCAGTTTGCGGGCTTTGCGTCCCGCTTCAGCGGTGACCGTGCAGGTGTTGACCACGATCAGGTCGGCCTCGGAATTCGCTTCCTCCATGCCTCGGCGAAGCAGAGCTTCTCGCAGGACCTGGGTGTCATATTGGTTGGCTTTGCAGCCGAAGGTGACGAAGCGGACCGATTTCACAGGGGAAACCATAACCGTGGCCCGGGCCGTCGCGCCAAGGAAGGGGAGCGGTCGGTAGCCTCTCCTTCCTTCCGGGGGTAGGATCCCGCGTGGGACGCTTGTCTTGCCCCGGGGCTTCGTGCGATCCTCTGGTGTGGTTTCCCGTCGGCGACCCTAGCTGATACTCATGCGACCCCAGCAATTCTCTCTTGAAGGCGTTCCGTGGCTTGCACCGCTTCTGGCGGGGCTGGTCCTGGGTGCTTGTTCCCAGGGGAACTCTTCCCAGGCGCAGGAGGGCGATTCCGCCAAGCTTGCCGCGCGTGTCCTCCGCAGCGAGGATCCTCGGGTCATTGCGGCTCGCGCGGCTTTGGATCGGGCCGACATGGACGATGCCCGGGCCCTGGTGCCCCTGGCCGCGCCCCTGGCCGGAGCTCCAGAGGGGGATTTGTTGAGGGCGCGTCTGTGCTTGCTGGAAGGGGACATGAATGGAGCTGAGCAGGCTCTCGCCAGAGCTCGTCGGGCACAGGGGAACGATCCAAGGGTCTTGGCTACCAGTGCCGAGATCCACGCCTGGGCTGGCATGTTGCAGACCGCCGAGACAGAACTGGCCGCTGCTGCCCTGCGCCCTGGAGATTCTGTTCCGGAACTTCTGCGCGCTCGGGGTGTGGTGCTGATCGTCAGCCCTGGTGGTGCGCGACCGGGGCTGGCCCTATTGGAACAGGCCAGGTCCCTGGACCCCGACCTTCCCTTCATGGGCAGGGCACTCGCCCAGGCACATCTGCTGGTGGGGCGTTCTCACGTGGGCACCGATCGGGAACTGGCCCTCAAGCATGCACGTGCCGCGGTGCTGGCAGAACCTTCTGAACTGGACGCCCTGGTATTCTTGGGTGACACCTTGATTTTGAATGGGGAGTGGGGCGATGCACTCAGGACTTTTGAAGAGGCTCTGCTTCTGGGCCGGCCTATGGAGATGGAACTTGCCGGCCACTACAAGCGTGCGGGCTTCGTGGCACTGGCCCAGGGAAAGAGGTCCTTGGGAATCAAGTCATTCTTGCGCGCCCGAGAGTTGGGCCTTGGGGACCAGGAATTTGGAAGTGCCGCCGAAGTCCTGCGAGTTGAGGCTCGCAAGTTGTTGGCAGGCTTGACCGGTGAGACCAACCAGGCGCAAGATCCCGAGATCAAGGAGGCGATCCTCGCCCGGGTTCGTGAGCTTGCTCCTGACCTGGGCGAATTGCGCCTCTATAGGGCGGCAGACGCGCTTGCACAAGGCGTCGCGGCCATTGAAGAGGGGGCTTTTCAGGTTGCCGGGGTTTTCTTGGACCAGGCCTTGACCCATGACCCTGATTCCCTCGAAGCTCACCTTTACCGTGGGCATGCTTTCTATGCAGAGGAGGCCTACCTGCTTGCGGCGGAACAGTGGCAATGGGTGATGGACAACTTGCGAAGGGACGGGATTTCGTTGCCGGAGCCCCTGCACTTGAGGCTGGCCGATGCGTTTGTGCGCGCAGATCGGGTCCAGAGCGCACGTCAGGTTCTGGAGTCCTACCTGCGGTTGGAAGAGGGCGACCGTTGGAAAGAGCAGACCCGCCAATTGCTGAAAACTTTGCCTTCTGAGGCCGATTCGGAGCCAGTCGAGTCTGGGGCGGAGTCGGGTAGAGAGTCTGCGCCTGGCGGGGGCACAAGGTGATTCTGAGTGGTGTGTGCTTGCTCGCTGCATTGGCGAGTGGAGCCTTTTCGACGTCAAAGCATCCAGGCCCCCCGGTTTTTCTGGAACTGCATCTGGAAGGGGGCGGCTTGAGCGCAGTGCTCAATGGGGAGCAGAGTGTTCTTTGGGATTGGTTCGGTATGGAAGAGCCTCCTGGTGTGACCTGGACCGAAGTGGAGCGCGCTCAAGTACTCAGCGCAGCTCGTGGTGTTTTGCCTCAGATGGCTGCGCTTGAAGTCAACGGCCAGCGTGTGCTCGCTCAGGTGCGTTCAGTGGATTACCTGGGGGCTTATCAGGGTGCATATGGGGCCGAGCCGTCTTTGCTGTTGCAGCTGGACTATGAGTTGCTTGAGGCTCCGCATCAGGTCTCTCTGGAGTGGTCACTGTTTCCTGAAGACTCCCTGGGCGGCGTGCCACGCCTGCCCGTGCATCTGCTTGGCGCGGCTTCGTTTGATTATGTGGTCTTGACTGCTGAGGAACCCGGTTGGACCTGGCATCGGGACTTGAGTGACACCTTTGCCCTGCCACCTGTGGCGCCCGTGGAGGTGCGTAGTCGACCTGTGTTGCGCAGCATGACTCTCTTGATCCTGGGCCTGGCTGCGGGTCTGGCAGTCAGTGTCTTCGGCAGTCATCAGGGACGGTCGTTGATGATTGGATTGGGGGGGATCTTCTTGGCTGGAGTTTGGAGTACCATCGGTGCGGGTGCCCTTGCTCTGCCTGGTGGGAGTCAGTCCCTGGTCATCAGTGAGTCCCTCATGCGCCGGGTATATGCGGCTTTTGACAGCACGACCGAGGAGGGCATCTATCGCTTGCTCGCTTCTAGCGTGGAGCCTGAACTGCTCGATTCCCTCTACCAGGGCATCCTCGGAAGCCTTGTGCAGGCAGATCAGGGGGGAGGGGCTCGCGGACGGGTTGAGAGCCTGGAGATCACTCAGGCCGAGTTGCGACCCCGGGTCAGCCTGTCCGGGCGCCCTGCTTTCGGGGTGCAGATCGAATGGGTGGTGGGGGGGCTGGTGGTCCACTTCGGCCATGAGCACTCCCGGAGGGTGCGCTATGGGGGCCTGGCCACCATCGTTGCCGGGCAGGGCAAGCGGGGGGATGGTGCCTCCTGGCGGCTGGCGGGCCTTGATATCCACTCATCGGTGCGGGAGGAAGGTGGTTCGGGCATGGCCCCGGCTGGGAAATAATCCACCGGATGGAGCCCGGGGCCCCATGGTTTCTGCCCATTGAACGGGGCCTCCCGGATTTCTAGGCTTTTCATCTTGGGCGGGGTGCGGGGTTGTGCCATGGCCCAGCGAAACACCATGCCCAAGCGTCAAGACCATATGTTGGAAGCCCTGCGAGCTTCTGTGGTGCCCGTCAGCCAATCCAGGGGAGCCGAGGGGAATCCTTCCTTGCAGCGGGGTAGCCAAGGCTCCCTTCTGTCAGATCCTGAGAAGGGGCGTGAAAATCAGAGTACTGCCCAGGGTGAATCCATGGGTGGGTTGGTGCCACCGGGGGTGACTTCTGTTGTTGCGCACTCGCCCCAATCGTCGAATCCTTCAAGCGCTTCACAGGCGCAGGTCCGGCAGGTTGTCCTGCCTCTCGGCCTTGGTACTTTTCTGTTTGCGGCTGTTTTCTTGCTGGCCATCACTTTCGGTCTTGGTTGGCTGCTTGCGGGCGGGGACAGTCCCTGGACGCAGAACACCAAAGCAAGCCCAGGCGTTGTTGCGGCGGGATTGAACAGCAATTCAGGAACGCCTTCCAACATGCGCACGGACTTTGCAGCCTTCAAGGATCCGCGCCCCAAGGAGGATCGTGAGAGTTCTTCTGTCGATTCGACAGAGGCCTCTGCGCCAACCATCCAGACATCGCTTCCCGCCCCCGATGTGGCCTTGCGTGATCCCAGCAATCACTACACCGTGCAGGCGGTGGAATACGCTGATCAGCGTCAGACTTTCCAAAATTATGCCCAGGCGACCTATCGCACTTTGATCGAGGCGGGTCTGCCCGCGGTGCAACCTCTGTTGACCCATGGCAAGATCCTCTTGGTGGTGGGAGCGGGCAAGACCGCGGCGGAGCTCAAGAGCCTCATCAAGCAACTGCAGCAGGTGCCGGATCCAAGGGGAAGCGGACGACTTCTGCCCGATCCCTATGTGGTTCCGATCCACCGGGTACTGCCCTAGGGCCGGGGCCGTGGGGTCCTAAATAGTTCCAGCAGGCCTCCGGGAGGGTGTCTTGCCCCCTGAGCTCCATGGGAATGCTTGCGCCCAGGGCCCCAGGTCGCTAAATTGCTCGGCTCAATCTGGCCGCGGCCTTCCCCAGACACCCCCAACAAGATCCAGCCATGTCCATCCATCCCAGTCTGCGCGGCGCAAGCAATCTCGTCGGTGAAAGGTCGGTTTTTACCCGCATTGAGCGTGTTCAGAAACTCGTCCGTGAGGGCAAGTTGGAGGAGGACGGCTCCCCCTTTGGGCTTCCCAAGGTACGTACACGCATCAAGGTCAAGTCTGCCAAGGTTGTCACCGCGGACGGAGCTGAGGGCGCTGCTGCCCCCGAGGGTTCCGCCGACGCCCCTGAGGCTTCCGAGGGCTAGAAGATCTGGTTCACCGCGGCGACGCGCAATGCGTTCCGCGTTTTTCGCGCCTGCTTTGGGTTGATTTCCGACCTGAACGAGCGCACTTCCCACCGCCGGCGATTCCTTTGAAGCCGGAATACTCTGCCATGGATGCGACGCGAGATTCCGCTGCCGCCCCGCTACTTGAGGTTTTCGCTTCGATCCAAGGAGAAGGTTCTTGGGTCGGCGAACCCCAAGTTTTTGTGCGTCTAGCGGGCTGCCCACTACGTTGCAGCTGGTGTGACACGCCCGAGTCCTGGCTTGTAGGGCAGGGGCCTGCCCAGGTCTTTGGCTTGCAAGGCACCCAAGAGCATGATCGGTGGGCTTCACCCTTTATCGTCTTGACGTGGATCTTGAGCGTAGAGCCTCGCGAGCCGCGCACCATCAGCATCACCGGGGGCGAGCCGCTCATGTGGCCCGGGTTCATTCGTGGCCTGGCAGCGATCAAGGGGCCGCGCCGTTTGCACCTGGAGACGGCCGGTGCTCACCCCGAAGCTCTGGCTGCGGTGCTGGAGCAGGTGGATCACGTGAGCTTGGACCTCAAGCCTCACCAGGACATGGAGCCTCCCGTACCTCTTGATGTGGAAGGACCTCTGGGGGAGAGGCCCTGGGGTGAAGAGAACCCCCAGACGCCCGAACAATGGCGCCTGGCTCGGCGGCGTTGTCTGGGCCTTGTGCGCGAACACGATGCCTGCGCAAAGCTGATCTTGAGTGCTGGGCGCAGCGCCCAGGACTACCAGGCCATTCTTGAGGACCTGGCCCAGTCAGCCCCCGCTGTGCCCCTTTTCCTGCAGCCCGTGACCCCTTGTCGCCAGATCAGTGCCCCGGATGAGGAACTGCTGACGGAAGTGTTGGAAGATGCTCGTGACCTTGGTCTGACCGTGCGCGTGGTTCCCCAGGTGCACAAGTCCCTTGGAATCCAATGAACCAGACTACTCCGGAGACTCCCATCTGCCTGCCTAAGGTCGCCCTGGTGGGGCGCCCCAATGTGGGCAAGTCGACTCTGCTGAATCGCCTCTGTGGCAGTCGCATCGCAATCGTGGAACCTACCGCGGGGGTGACGCGCGACAGGGTGTCCGTGCCTGCTCGCTTGGATAATCCTGATGGCCCTCGTTGGATCGAGGTGGTGGATACCGGGGGCGTGGGTATTGTGGATCGCGATGACCTTGGAGCGGCTGTGGAGGACCAAGTGTCGGCCGCCTTGGACTCGGCGGAACTTGTGCTCTTCTTGTTGGACGCGCGAGATGGCTTGACGCCTCTTGACCAGCGGGTGGCCGAGTTGTTGCGGGGAGTGTCTGTTCCAGTGATCGTGGTGGCCAACAAGTGCGAGCACGAAGACAGTGACTGGGAAGCGACGGGCTTTCATGCCCTTGGCGTGGGTGAGAAGATCCTCTCCATCAGTGCACAGAATGGCAATGGGATGAGTGCATTGACTGAGCTGCTCTGGGAGCGCTTTCCAGAGGCTCCCGCTCAGCGACCGGTGAGCCCCGAGGACTCCATGCTGCTGGCAATTGTCGGTCGACGCAACGCGGGCAAGAGCACCTTGACCAATTTCCTTGCCGGGGAGGAGCGCATGATCGTCTCGGAAATCCCCGGTACAACCCGCGATGCGGTGGATGTTCGTTTTCAGTGTGATGGCACGAATTTCGTTGTGATCGACACCGCCGGCGTGCGCAAGAAGAGCAAGCTGGCGGATGCTATCGAGTTTTTCGGAGAGTCTCGCAGTCGACGTACTGTGCGGCGGGCCAAGGTGGTCATCCTGCTCTTCGATGTGACCCAACCCCTCTCGGCAATCGAGAAGGCCCTGGCTCGTTACGCCACCCTGCACTACAAGCCTGTGGTGCTGGCGGCCAACAAGTGGGATCTGGTGGAAGATCAGGCCCCCGAGGAATTCCGTAAGTATCTGGACGCCCAGTTGCCCGGGCTCAGTCGGGCTCCCATCGCTTTTCTCTCTGCCAAGGACGGACAAGGTGCGAGAGAACTGCTGGATCTGGCCATGGAATTGCATGGCCAGGCCGAACAGCGGGTCAGTACGGGGGAACTCAATCGGGTGCTGGCTAAGGCGCTGGAGTCCCGGGGCCCCTCCGCCAGGGGCCAGCGTGCGCGTCTAAAGTACGCTACCCAAGCGGGAGTTCATCCCCCTACTTTTGTGCTCTTCGTCAATGACCGGAAACTGATTGGCAAGGATCACCTACGCTACATCGAGAACCGCATTCGCGCGGCCTTCCCCTTTTCGGAGGTTCCCGTGCGGATTGTGTTGCGAGACAAGAATGATCCTCCTGAGGAGCAGGGCTACCGAAGATGATGACCCAAGCACGAACCCCGAGATTTCGCCTTCGCCGTTTTTTGCCCCTGCTCTTGGTGGCTGCCTGCGCTTCCACCCCTGATGACCAGTGGACTCAAGCCGAATTCAAGGTCACCAACGTCAAAGTCCTGCACGAGGTCATCATGATGTCCATGGTGGACCTGGGCTATCCCCTTGGCCGGGAAAGCTCTCCTGGAAGGGGGCAGGTTATCAGCGGCTGGAATGAATCCCGGAGTCCGTTCTATGGGCGTGGGTTTCGTCTGAAGGCTATCGTCAAGTACCGCAGCCTGGGAATTGGCGAGCACCAACTGGAGTGTCGCGTGGAGCGTGAGGTCAACGAGAGCTACCAAGGTCTCGATGACCAGCGTGACCAGTGGAAGCGCGTGGACGACGACATGCAGCGGGCCGGACACCTGCTGGCCAAGATCCGGGCCTACCTGGCGCCCTAGGGGCGCCCCCAGGGGGGGCAGGTCAACCCACAGCGTCCTCTTGTGGCCCGAGGCGTGTTTCAGATTGAGCATCCCAGGCCTAGGGGCTCATTGAGTCCCCCGGAAAGTCGATAGGAGAGCCATGGCCCGGATCCCACCGGGCGTTCTCCCATGGCATCCATTCCCGATTCCACCTGGATCCAGCCTTCAGTCACGGGCTTGGGGTCTGTTCTAAGGCAGGTCACCGGTGCACCCCTCCGGATCTGGCATGTGCGTGATCTGCTCATGACCGGCCTCGCGCGGGATCTACGAGGTCGCGTGGCGGGCACGGTCCTGGGTCCCCTCTGGCCCTTCGCCCAACCGGCCATGTTGCTGGTGGTCTATGGTTTCCTGTTCACAACTCTCTTGAGCATGAAGCTACCCGGTGCCACGGACGGAGCTGGTTGGAGCGCCTACCTGTTGGTGGGCACACTGGCCTGGAGCAGCGTGGCCGAGTGCGCTACACGCGGCGCGAGCAGTTTGCTTGAGGGTCGCGAACTGGTGCGCAAGCTCGCCTACCCGATCGAGTTGTTGCCTCTGGTCCCGAGCCTCTCCTCGACACTGCTTCTCGGCGGCGGGGCGCTGGTAGTCATCGTGCTCGGTGGTCTCAGCGGTTATCTGCCCTGGAATCCAGCAGCCCTGGCCCTGCCCTTGATCCTGATCCTGCATCTGGCGCTTGTGCTGGGCATCGCCTGGTCAGTGGCCGGACTCAACGCGGGCTTGAGGGATGTGGGGCAAGTCCTGCCGCTCCTGTTGACCGCCATGATGCTGGCCACGCCGGTCTTTTGGGTCGCGTCCCCAGAGGTCATTCCAGGCATCGAGCCCTGGTTGCCCTGGATTGAAGCCAGTCCCTTCACATGTCTCCTTGACGCCTGGCGCGCAGTGCTTTGCGCGGGCCGATCGGAAGTCCCTTGCCCGCCTCTGGGGCAAGCACTCGCCACGTTGGTGCCCTATTCCTTGGGTGCTCTTGCCTTGGGCCGCACGGCCCTTGCTCGTTTGGAGCCCTTGATCCTGGACGAAATCTGATGGCGCAGCAACCGGTCCTGGAAACTCATCAACTGGGCAAAGCCTGGCGTACCTATCCCTCGGGTTGGGCGCGGGCCAAGGAGGTGCTCTCCCTGGGCAGCATGCAGACTCATGTTCCCTTTTGGGCCTTGCGCAACGTCGATGTGACCGTGCCCCCGGGCGGAGCCCTTGGGGTGGTGGGTGCCAATGGTGCGGGCAAGAGTACGCTGCTCAAGTTGTTTGCCGGCGCAACGCCGCCTACTGAGGGAGCCTTGCGGGTCAAGGGGCGCGTGGCCGCCATGCTTGAACTGGGGGCTGGCTTTCACCCGGACCTCTCCGGGCGTGAGAACGCCTTGACCACCGGCGTTCTGCTGGGCTGTGGCCGTCGGGAAATGCGGCGCCTGACGGAAGAGATCCTGGAGTTCGCTGGAGTACGGGCGGCGGCGGACACTCCTCTGCGGACCTGGTCTTCGGGCATGGCCATGCGCCTCGGGTTCGCCACTGCTCTGGCGGTCAAGCCCGAGTTGATGATCCTGGACGAGGTTCTGGCGGTGGGGGACCTGGACTTTCAAAAACGCTGCGTAGATGCAGTCTCTGCCTTCCGCGAAGACGGTGGTAGCCTGGTCCTGGTCAGCCACAGTCTCTACGACATTCGCCAGATTTGTGATCAGGCCCTTTGGTTGCAAGCAGGAGAGTGCATGGCACAAGGGGATCCAGCGCGGGTCACCGGGTTGTACTCCGCCTGGTATGGGGATCGCGCTGGGCAGAGGGCTGTGGATCGGGATGCTTCCACCGACCCGGGTCCTGATCGTCCGCGCATCACCCGGGTTGAGGTGCTTGGTACTCAGCGCGATGGACCCTTGGACACCCTGGAGAGCGGCCAGGACCTGGCTGTTGCCATATATTGGGAAAATCCGGGTGCCGAGCCTTTGCAACTGGGCGTGACCTTCACTCGCCAAGATCGTACCTTGGTGGCGGCCAGCGGTACGCAACTCGATGGGCTCCTGGTCACTGGCTCAAGTGGCGTGGCGCGCCTCGAACTGCCTTGCTTCCCCCTGCTCGCGGGTCGCTTTACTCCGGTGGCGCACCTACTCGATTCCAAGGGCATCCACCGCCATCACGAACGACCCACAGCACGTGATCTTCTTGTGACCGCCGGTACCCGAGAGCTCGGCCTGGTGAGGGTTCCTCACCGCTGGACTCTTGATACAGGGGGACCCGCCGCGGCCCTGCCCGGAACAAGAGCTCAAGACTCCGCGGAGGCCCAGGCGTGAAGTTGACCGCGATCATCGTCAATTACAGCTCAGGTTCATTGGCTCGAACCTGCGCGCGATCAGTCAGGGAATCCTGGGCTCGGGTGGGTGCGTCCGCGGATTTGGACCTGGTGGTGGTGGATCAGCCCGGGCAGCAGGACCAGAGCGCTCACTTGGAGGCTATTCAGCGGGATGGAGCGCGGATTGTGCATTCTCCCGTGAACGATGGTTACGCCGGAGGCATGGCCCGGGGCCTTGAGGGCACGGTCGGCTGTGACGAAGACCTGTTGCTGGTCCTGAATCCTGATGTTCTTCTTGCTGAGGATTGTCTGCTGCACCTTGTGGCGCACTTGCGCTTGAATCAACGGGCGGGCATCGTGGCCCCTCGTACCTGGCTGGACGAGGGCCGTACATTTCTCTTGCCAACGCCACTGCTGCCCGGAGGTCGCACGGAGTTGAGCGATCTGACCGCCGGCCGCTGGCCCTGGGTTGCGCGTCGAATGGCCGTCCGTCGAGCGCGCAAGGACTGGAGGAGTTGGCTGACCGAACAACCCGTGGAGTGCGAGATGCTGCCGGGGTCCTGTCTGCTCATGCGCCGGTCGTTGCTGAAAGACCTGGGTGTACTTCTCGACCCCAGTTTTCCCCTCTACTACGAAGATGCGGACCTGTGCAGTCGCGTACAGGCCAAGGAGCTGAGCACGGTGCTCGTGCCCAAAGCCGAGGCGGTGCACTTTGGCGCCCGTTGCTCGGGTACTGGAGAGGCCTTCGAAGGCGATCCTCGTGCTCGTTGGCGCGAATCGCGTGACCTTTATCTCGCCCGCCACGCCAATTGGCTGGGGCGCTGGCTTGTGCGAATTGCCGACCGTTGGGCTCGCACCTGGCAACCCAGGAAGGTGGGCCGCCCCGCTCACCAATTTCGAGATCTCGGCACCTGTCATACTGCTCCTCCTTTGGAACTGCCTTCCGGCGGTCCCTGGTTGGTGGAGATGTCTCTGGCGCCGACCTTTGGTTTCTGCGCTGGCGCGGTATTGCCGGGGGGTACTCAGTTCTTTCCCGAGCGCACATTCGATTGGCTATTTGAGGGCAAGGTCTATCTGCGTGTGCTCGCGCCCCAGGACCTGCGCGTGTATCGCTGCTACGCGTTCACAAAAGCAGGCGGTCCCATGGCCCAGCCGGATCCGCATTACTTCAGCGGGCCTGGTGCAGACAACGCCCAGCGGTCCACTACCCTTCGCGGCGCTGCTCGAGGTGGCGTCCATTGGTCGGACATCCGCGCCTGGAGGCAGAGCGCATGAGTCGCTTCGATATTCCTGCGGGCGCTCCGCTCTTCATCTTGCCCCACCCTGATGACGAGGTGTTGGGCTGCGGCGCAGCCATCCTGGCCCACGCCCAGCGTGGGGACCGTATCAGTTTGCTGACGGTCTTTGATGGTGCCCTGGGGAACACAGTCGGGCAACGGGATGAAGAACTGATCGCCCGCCGAGAAGCGGAACTGGCCAGCAGCCTTGAGGTCCTGGCACCAGAGTCCGAGTTGGCCCGCTGGTCTTGGAACTTGCCTGAGGGCCATGTCCCTTCGGAGCGCGATTTCCTTTGGGCAGAACAGCGTCTTGTGCGCCTCATGGTGCAGGAACCCATCAATGTGGTTTACACCCCTTGGTCCGGGGACGCACATCCCGATCATATGGTAGTGGCTGAACTGGCCCGGCGAGCATTGGCGAGTATGGGGCACGGGGCTCCGACATTGCGAACCTTTGAGGTCTGGAGCAGCATGCCCTCGGGAACCGCCATGCCTATTGATTCCGAGGCATGGGGTATCCTGCGCGACGCCCTCGCCTGCCACAAGTCCCAGTGGGACGAGGGGCGCTTGCTCGAACGATTCAGCGCTCGCAGCATGGCCCGAGCACCTGAAGGCTGCTTTCACGGTCAAGTCTATGGGTCCACCTTGAACGCGGCGCGTGGAGCGAAGCGCAAGGGAGGTCAGGCGGCATGAAGATTGCGATCCTCTCCAGTCTCGCCTTGACGGATTCTGAGGGCGGTACCGAGCGCGTGGCGCACATGCAGGCCCTGGGTCTGGCGGCCCTGGGTCATCAGGTGCGCCTGGTCACGGGGCGTTCAGCTGAGTTCGCCGGGCAGCCGGATCAAGAGACCTCCAGCGATGGCCTCGAGCAAATCGCCTTGGCCGCCAGTCCCGAAGAGGCCTTCCAACCGGACGGACGACGCCCGCGTCTGGCTCAACGCATTGCGCGGGACCTGCGCTGCTTCGCGCCGGATGCCATCTTGGTGCAGAACACTTGGAACCTCGACCATAGGACCACAAGCCGCTTGCAAGAGATCGCGCCGGTGGCCCTTTGCCTGCATGACTTTGCGGGTCTCTGCCCCCGCTCCTTTCGCACTCCGCCTGATTGCAGCATCACCTGTCCCTCGGCTTTGGATTTGGCCTGGGGCGACTTGCAAGCCTGCGCCCGTTGCGTAGCGCCCTTGGCGCACGGAATTTCGGAGGAGCGCCTTGGTGGTCTGCTCAGCAATCGGCTGGAGGTCTTTCTGGCCGAAGTCGTTGCCGCTGCCCTGATCTTGACTCCAAGTCGAACCCACCTGGTGCGTCTGGGAGATCTGATTCCCCTCGGTCAGAAGGCGCGCATCCTGCCCCCGGGTCTGTGCATGAGTTTTCCGGGTGAGGCTCCATCCCCTCGAGTCTGGTCAGGCCGTGGGCCCCTGCGTATCCTGCATCATGGCCGTCGCAGCGTGGAAAAGGGAACTCTCGATTTAGTCCGGGCCCTGGCCATGATGCCGTCCGGAACCGTGGAGTTGATCGCCTTGGGTGGAGCCGAAGAGGGCCTCGACCAGCGCTTGCGTGCTGCGGCGCCAGAGGTGCCCATGACCCTGGGGGGTCCCTACGACGCGGCGGCGCTTGAAGCCGCTGCGGTAAATGCTCACTTGGTGGCCCTCCCCTCACGCCTTCCGGAAAGCTACTCTTTGGCGGTGGACGAAGGACTTGCCCTTGGATTGAGCGTCTGGGCCTCCTCCGCGGATGCTGCCCAGGAGCGGCACGGCGCGGATGTGGTGCAGGTGTTGCCAGCTGCGGAGCCCGCAGCTTGGGCGGCGAGTCTGCAACAAGTCCTGGACTCTCCCGAGCGTCTGAGGGCCATGGCCTCCGTGGTTCCCGAGTCATTGCCCACGGTTTTTGAGCACGCGCCACGTTTGGCGGACCTGCTCCATGAGATGGTGCAATTGGAGCGGAGCCGGCGCGCAAATGCAGCAACGGCCCAGCGCAAGCGCGCATCCTGATGGACGGTTTCCCTCCCCTGTTGCCCCTGCGCCCGGTGTCCAACTGCGCGCTTGTGGTGGCGCCCCATGCGGACGATGAGGTCTTGGGCTGTGGCGGAGCTCTGGCTTTGCATGCCCAGCATGGGGACAAGACTCGCGTACTGGTGTTGACTGCGTTGGAAGGCAGCACGCGCCTTGAGGAGAGTCGCAAGGCCGGGGCGTTGCTGGGGGTCAGCGAGGTGCAGGGTCTGGGGCTTGCAGATGGGGAACTCAGCCGTACTCATGATCTCGTCAAGACTCTACGCCGTGCTTTTGAGGCGAGTGGGGCGGATCTTTTCTATCTGCCCGCACCCACGGAAGCTCATCCTGATCACAGGGCCGCATCCTTGGCCTCGGCTGCTGCTGTGGCTGGGATCGAGGGAGCCCGGGTGCTCTTCTACGGCATCAACCGTGCGCCCAACTCGAACCGCTTGCTGGATGTTTCGTCGGTGGCGGACACAAAGGATGAGGCCCTTGAGTGTTTTGCCAGTCAGCAAACGCGCCTTGGGGAATGGTCCCAACACGTGGACCTGGCCGCCGGTGCAGAGGTGGATCTGGATGGGGTCGAGCGAGTGGAAAGTTTTGTAGACATGCCCGCGGCACAGGCAAGTCCGTTCTGTGTGCAAGCGGTGCGCTTGTTGCAGAGCCTGCCCGATGTGACCCTATCCCCAGCGCCAGATTCAAGAGGCGCAGGCCCTCGCGTCTCAGCCGTGATCAGCACCTGGAACAAGGCCGCCGACCTGGCTGACAATCTCTCCGGCCTGCGTGCCCAAACCCGGCCCTTTGATGAGATCGTGGTAGTGGACAACGCCTCCCGCGACGATACCGCCGAGCGAGTCCTGAGCGATTACCCTGAAGTACGCCTGATCGTCATGCCTCACGACAAGTATGGAGCCTGCGAGACCTTCAACCTGGGATTTTCAAGCGCCAGCGGTGAGTTGATCGCCATCCTGGACGACGATGTTGTCTTGACTCCTGGCTGGCTCGAGGGTGCCCTTGGCCGCTTGAAACAAGAGCCCGCGAGTACCGCCGTGATCTCTACCAAGATCTTGGAGCCCGGCATGCCCGAGACCTATAAGAACTCAGTTGCGATCAACACCGAACGCTACATGAGCACTTTTCGCGGTTGCGCCAGCCTGGCTCGCAAGGCCGATATCGCCGCCGCTGGTTACTACGACACGCGCCTCTTTATCTACGGTAACGAGCGGGACTTGACCTGCAGGTTGCTCAACCTGGGCAAGCGAGTCTTGCAGTATCCAGGAGTCGAAGCTTTTCATCAGACTCCCTTCGGTCTGCAGATGGGCAAGCGCAGTTTGTTCTATCATGCGCGTAACGCTTGGCTGTCTATGCTCAAGTACGCGCCCCTTAAAGATCTTTTGGCCATGCCTTGGCTGGTGTTGACCAAGGTCTTGCTGCGCGGCAAGTCCCAAGAAGACGAAGGTGCAGTGACGGACGCTGTGGGCACGATTGGGATCGGCCGCAGCCTGCGGGAAACCCCCGGGGCTGTTTGGGTGTTGGTGCGGGCGTCCTTCTCTGTTCTTTGGAACCTGCCCTATTGCCTGCGCCACCGAGTACCCGTGCGGCATTCTGACTTTGAGTTGCCCCTCAAATGAGCATGGACCACCCGCAGGTTTCAGTGTCAGTGGTAGTGGTCAACTATCAGGGGGCAAGCTACCTCAAACGTTGCCTCGACAGGGTCGCTTCACAAGACCTCGTGCCCGACGAGATCTTGGTTGTGGACAACGCTTCCAGCGATGGTAGCGATCAAATCGCGGCCCGCTACGGAGGCACTGTACGTTTGATCGAAGCGGGGGGGAATCTCGGCCCCGCAGGAGCGCGAAACTTGGGCTTGGAAGCCGCCCGCAACCGTTGGGTCCTGTGCTTGGACAACGACTGCTACCTGGAAACGGAAACACTGGGCCAGCTCGTGCGCGCCGCCGCCACGGATCCCGCGGTTGTCTTGGTCCAGCCCCGCAGCCTTTTTGCTACCGATCCCAGTCGGGTGCACTACGACGGAGGGACCCTGCACCATGCGGGGCTTTTCAGCTTGCGCAACTGGTACCGACCTCTCGAGGAAGCCCTGGCCGGTGACCATGGACCCCTGCAGCCAGTGGACGGGGCGGTGTCCCTGTGCTTGTTAGTTGATCGGGATCGGATTCAGGCACTGGGAGCCTTTGATCCGGTCTATTTCATCTTGTTTGAGGACCTGGATCTGTCCTATCGGGTGCGTTCCGCTGGTCTCAAGATCCTGAGTGTTCCAGGAGCCTCTGTTCTCCATGACGAGGGCACCGCTGGGGTCAGTTTTCGTTCTGGTGCGCGCTATCCGGCCCAGAGGTTTTTTCTGCACGCCCGCAACCGCCCGCTTTATCTGCTCAAGAACTACTCCCTGCGCGCCCTGTTCTTGACCCTCCCAAGCCAGGCAATCTACGAGTTCGCTTACCTTGCCCTGGCTCTGCGTCACCGTGGCTTCTTGTCCTGGATGCGCGGCAAGGCTGCGGCTGTGGCACTTGTGCCCCAAACCCTCTCGAAGCGCGCAGTTGTGCAGGCCGCGCGTGTTGTGGGGGATGGCAAGCTCCTGGTGGAAGGGCCCTTGACCTTGACTCCGGATGCGGGGGGCAAGCGCGGAACAGCGAGATGGCTCTCTTGGGCCTTGGGCAGGCTGTTCAGACTGGTGCGTCCTCTGCTCGGATAGGCGCCTCGGGCAACCTGCCCAAGAAAGACAGACTAGTCCCCCATGGGCGGCGTACCCATGCGCTATCTTCCCGGGATCATGAAGAAAGTCCTCACCTTTTTGATTGCCTTTATCCTGATCTTGGTCGTTGTCTTTTTCAGCGGCAGCTTGTTCTTGTCCAAGACCGCGCGGGTTGAACGCTCACGCACCATTGCCGCGCCGCCTTTCATCTTGCAGGCGACGCTTGAGGACCTCTCCACCTGGCCCGAGTGGTCGGCCTGGTCGAACGAGCGCGATCCGGAAGCTGAGTGGACTTTTGATGGCGACCCGGGCCTGGGCATGAAGTGGTCATGGGACAGCGAGGGCCCCCTCAAGCAGGGCTCTCTTACTGTGCTGGCTTCGTCCGAGGACGAGTTGCGCTTCCAGTTGGTGTTCATCGACGGAGAGCAGCGCATGGAAGCCAAGGATTCAATCCGTCTCGTGCCCACCCCAGAGGGCACTGAGGTGACTTGGTCCTTGGACCTTGAGTTCGACGAATTGATGCCGCGCTGGATGGTAGCCATCGGTGTCTTTGATGCCATGCTCGGCGGGGACTACGAGACCGGGCTTGAAGGTCTGGCCAAGCGTCTTGAATCATCGGCTGAGAACTCCTCCAGTACCCAACAAGAGCAAGATCCTCCTCGAGGGGGCTGAACGGGAGGCTCGGGGACCCTAGACTTCGGACTCCCATGCGGATTCTGATTGTCACGCACCGCTATCCCCCGTGCTATTCGGCGGGGACCGAGCGCTATAGCGAGGCCTTGGCTATGGGGTTGGTTGCTAGGGGTCATGAGGTCCATGTCTGCTGTGCAGAAAAGGATGTGAGCCAGAGAGATTACTCCTTGGTGCGGCGAGTGCACCGCGGGGTGGAGGTGCATGAGATTATCAATAACCTCTTCCACCATTCCTTCAACGAGACCTACCAGAACTCCTCGGTGGAAGCGGTTTTTGCTTCGGTGCTGAAGGTTGTGCAACCGGATGTTGTGCATGTGCAGCACTTGATGTACTTGTCCGTGGGTTGTCTCGGGCAGGCGGCCGACAGCGGCGCGCGGGTGGTGACGACCCTGCATGACTTTGGCCTTGAGTGCGCGCGCATGGGTCAGTTGCTGCATGTGGACGGAGGGCTGTGCGAGACGGTGGATTTTGATCGCTGTGGGTCTTGCCTCGCCCAGACCCCTTGGAATCAGTCTGCGGGAGCGCGCATGGTGGGGCACATGCTGGGGGCGGTACGCCGGGTGACGGGGCTTGATTTGGCTCCGAGGGTGACGCGGCTTGCGCGCAAGTCCGGGGCTGTGGGTGCAGGCACCGTTGCATCGGGCGATGCGGACGCTTCAAAAATCACCGATGCGGAGAGCCATGCTGCCTGGGCACGCGAGGCGGAAGTGCGCTCGTCTATTCTAGTGCAAGCGGTGCAGCGCCATGCACGACATGTGTTTGCTCCCAGTCGATTCCTGACGGAGCGTTGCCTGGCTCTCGGGTTGGATCCTGGGCGTGTGGAGTTTCTTCCCACTGGTGTGCAGCGGGACGAAGCAGCCGATGTGTCGAAGGCCTCTCACCCACAAGAACGCACGGGCCCCTTGGCGGTCCTGTTCCTTGGCACTTTGGTTCCCGCCAAGGGTGCTCATGTCTTGCTTGAAGCCTATGGCCGCTTGAACACAGAGCAGAGAGCAGGCATCGACCTGCGCATCTTTGGTCCTGAAGGTTCCGACGAGAGCTACCATAAGAGCCTTGTGCAAATGGCTCAGCAATTGGGCCTGCAGATCGGCAAGCCCCTCGCCCCGCAGAGGGTCCAAGCGGCTTTGGCCGGTGCGGATCTGCTCGTTGTGCCCAGCATCTGGCTAGAAAATCGCCCTCTGGTAATTCTCGAGGCTCTTTCAATGGGTGTGCCATGTCTGGTTTCCGGTTCCGGTGGCATGGCAGAGCTGGTGCAGCCAGGACGCGATGGTTGGTGGTTTGATCTGGGAGATGCGGCTGATCTGGCACGGGTCCTGGTCGAGCGTGCTGCGGATCCTGAAGGGACGCGCAGCTTGCGACCTCTGGCTCCTGACCTGCCCAGCTTTGATGCAACCGTTCAACGGATCGAGGAGGTCTATCTTCAACTGCTTTCAAGCGAGGAGGATTCCTCGTGAGAATCGCCATCGCCGTGCATGGTTGGCCACCGGAACAGGTGGGAGGTACCGAACTCTCCACCCGTGCTCTTGCGCGAGCTCTCGCAGCCAATGGCCATGAGGTGTTGGTCATCGCGGGCACCTTGGAGTTTTCCCATCCACCGTCCGTTCGCCGTGGGCGTGAGCAGGATCCGGCCAGCGGTAATAGTTTCAGCGTGGTCAAGATCGAGCGTAGTGATCCCTACTTCGATCACTGGCAGAAGCATCGGGCCCCGCACACAAGCCGGGTCGCTGTGGAGTTGATGGTAGAGCACAGAATCGAGGTCTTGCATGTGCACCATTGGGTGCGATTGTCCACAGATCTGGTGCGGCGCGCAGCGCGGGCCGGGATTCCGAGTCTCGTCTCCTTGCACGATCACTACGCCACTTGCCTGTTGGGTTGGCGAGTGCATCCCACCGAGGAAGCGGTTTGCAAGCGCAAGTTTGCGCCACTGGCGTGCAGCCTCTGTGCAGCAGCGGTTCCACCGCGCACTCCCTGGCTGCCGTTGGAAGAACAGGCTCTAAGCGCGGCGACTCGCATGCAGGCTATAGCCGCGGAGCTTGATGCTGCGCGTTGCATTCTGGTGCCCAGCATGGCCCACGCGGAGTCATTGCTGTTCTTGGGCCTTCCGCAGCATCACTTGATCGTAGTCCCGCCCTTGGCCCCGGTTAGTTTGACGCCAAGAGATCCTCTGCCCGCTCCGGTTGGGAAAGAGCCCCTCTTGGTGGGGGCATGGGGCTTGAGTGACGACGCCAAGGGTGTTTCTCTTCTCAAAGCCGCCGCCCGCCGACTGAAAGGGCGCGTGCACCTGGTTCTGGCAGGTCTCGCCGCAGGGGAATCCGAACCCTGGATCGAGACCTACGGGGCCTATGCTCCTGAAGATCTGGCCGAGCACCCCGTGACCCGGGTGCATGTAGCCGCAGTCGCGTCCCTGGCGCTTGAATCCCACGGATTGGTGGCCAGTGAAGGCCAGGCCCTTGGGCTGCCTCTGGTACTGCCCCTGATGGACGCCTTGGCTGAACGTTTTTCTGATGGGGAAGGTGTGCTCTTCTATGAGCAGGGTGACGAGGATGATCTCACTGCTGTGTTGGACCGTTTGGCCCGGGAGCGCGGACTGCTGGAGATTCTGGGACGCAGAGTCCATCCAGAGGGGGATCTCTTTGACCAAACCGTAGAGCACATTCAAGCGCTCTATGGGCGTACCTTGCGGGAGGGTGCTCCCGGCGTGCCGCCGGAAGAGTGGTTTGAGGAACGCATGGCCCAGGAGACAATGGACGCTTGGGATGAAGCGCTAAAGGCTGCTCCACGCTCTAGCCTGGGCCTGCCAGATGAGGAACCGAAGCAATGAACCAGTATCAATGCAAATGGAAGGGGCTCCTGATTCTCTTTGTCTGCCTCAGCTGGGTGGGCTGTGGGTCGACTACAAACCAGGAGGGGCCTGTCGAAGTGGTCACGCGCACAGATCTGGACAAGCTTCCTATAGCGCACCGGGAACTCATGCTTGCCTGGCGCAACCAGACACCCGACTGGCCCCGGCAGCGGGAGATGGCTCTGGATGATCCGAGTCTGACCCGGTTCCTGGTGGAGAACCTGATGGTGGAACTGCTCGCCGCATGGCAGGCTGGCTCTTTCACACGCCGGGGCTCTTCTGAGTCCGGTCGCTACGAGGTGATCAGGCGGGAGCTATGGCAGATCGGAGCCCCTGTGGCGGAACCCATGGCAGAGCTAATGGCCATGGGCAACGGGCAAGGGCCAGCGATCGCTGGGGATGTGCTCGAGGGGCTTGGCCCGGCTGGGGTTCAGGCGGTCAGCAATCACTTGCTGCGCACGGATGGCTGGAGTGCTCGCGGCCGGGCTGTGGAACTACTGGCGCGCTTGCCACACGGAGCGGAATTCGAAGCTGAAGTGCAGGAGCGTCTGGTTGAGTTGCTGCATTCCGATCCCGAGTGGATTGTGCGCAAGCACTGTGCCCTGACTCTGGCTCAGCGCAACCGCAGGCATGGCGGGGCGGGTGCGGTCACTTCAGACCGGGCTCTGGGTGCTTTGAGTCGTGCTCTCGTGGACCCCGACCCCGCCGTGGCAAAGGCTGCGGCTGTGGGACTCGGGTCCTTGGGGGATGTGCGCGCAGTTCCAGCTCTGATCAATCACCTGGAGCGCATCTTGCGGTCGACGGACCTGAGCCACACCCGTTCTGTCTATCGATCCCTGTCGGATCTGACCGGCATGCGTGACCTGCGCGGTACCACTGCCTGGCGTGATTGGTGGCATCTGCACGGCAATGCCCGCATAGATGCTCAGCGGGGAGATTCCTAGGGCGTAGGCCTCGATCCCGACCCGGGGGACCGGTATGCTCACCTGCCCCATGGCCAAGTGGAAAGTAGAGCGTCGAGGCGGCGGATGCGCAGCCTGCGAGAAAGAGTTCGTCCATCACGAGACCATTCAGTCGGTGCTGGAGGTTGCCGAGCAGGGGCTTCTGCGTGAGGACTTTTGCGTGGGCTGTTGGCAGGCGGGCAAGGCTGGGGACGGCCTTGGGGGCGAGCTTTGCGCTGGCCACGAGAGTTCCGCAGAGCCTGGGGCGATGGTGGCGAGCGAAGCCAACTCGGTTGTGAGACCCGCTGCTGGGTCTTCCCCAGGGTCCGAGTTCAGGGAACGGTTCTGGTGGTCCTCTCGCCACCAGGAAGTGGCAGAAAAGGCCGTGCGAATGGACCTTGAGGTGCTCGATCAGCTCTTTGATGCCCTCGCCCCACGCAAGGAAACCCGTTTGCAGGAGATCCGCTATGTGGTCTGCTTGCTGCTCCTGCGCAAGCGGCGCTTGAAGGTCATGCGCGTGGTGCGCGAGCAGGGCAGCGAGGCGTTCCTGGTCAAGAAGCCTCGTCTTGAAGAATTACATCGGGTGGAGGTGTTTGACTTTGTCCCCGAGCGTATGGAGAGCCTGCGTCATGAACTACAGGCCCTGCTGGATGGGGCTGGCAGCGAGCTAGACCCCGAGAGCCTGTTGGATCATGGGGGTCCCGTGAACGAGGATGGGGGGTCTCCAGACGACTCTGGGACTCCGGCGCCGGTCTCTGACGACGCCCCCTAGGAGTCCCGTGCCGTGGCTGCCTGGGTCGGGCGCCTTTCTCAGATCGGTCCTTCTCGGCCCAGCAGCAGTCCGGTCTTGCTCATGGTTTGTAGCGCGGAGTCACGGCGCAGGAGCCCAAGGTGTGCTGCGTGCCTTCTTCGGTGGAGGCGATGACCACGAGGTTGGATGCTTCGTTCATCGGGAACTGTGAAAGCTGCAGGCTGTGTGACCAACCGGGCTGCTGGCCTTTGGCCAGTCGCGGATATGCGGCGGCCACATCCGCTCGCTCCTCTGTACCGGGGGTGATGCTACACAGGTGCACGCGCCCAGTTTCGGTTTCACGGTAAAGATCAATACTCTTCATGACACCATATGCCAAGGCCCAGCCCCGCAACTTGATGACCGTGAGGTCAGTATCAATGGTTGTGCCGGGTTGATCCAAGAAACCCAAAGGTCGCCTCAGGGCAGGTTCTACATCACGCGCTGCGAAGAATCGAGCGTCATCTACATTGCGGTTGATGAAGTCCGCGCAGGTCGTACACATGTTCGGAGGACTTGCGTCCAGCACTCGGCGTCGCAGATTCTCGAATTGGACTCCAAACCAAATAGAGCGGAAGTCTGAGGACTTGGCGAGTGAACCAAAAGGCTCGACGGTTTGGCAGTCGGGGTAGGGGTAGACATTTCCTTCCGGGTCAATGTAGACATCTTCGAAAGGCTTCGTACAGAAGAGGAGTGGCCGAGCATCGGAACCCGAAGAGAACTTGATTACGCGCTGCCCGAGTTCTCGTCGCTTGCCATTGGGGCCGATCACATGTACCAGGATCGTGGCATCTGCTCTCACGCCGGTTGGCACGTCCAGGGCTTGCAGACGAAACCGCCAACCACAGCGATAGGCGGCTGGAAGCTCCCTATGAACGTTCGTGACATCCGGTCGCACGGCGTTGAGGAAGGTCGCGCGTCCCAGCAAGGTCGAGTGAGGCTCGGCCTTGCAGGGGACAGCTCCTGTTCCATTCGTTGCAGTCTCTTGTTCCGGAATCAAGCAGGAAATCTCCACCGTGCAGGCTCCCAGGGCCGAGAGGGCCCAACCTTCCAGATCCACGCTCTCCGTCACCAAGCTGAGCTTGTCGGCTGGGGTGTCCCAATGGCCGAGCGGACCGTCGAGCTCGGCCTGTGCCATCTCACTGTCTTCAGCAAGTTGGTCAATGGCTTGGACGGGTATGTTCCAGGGCTCATTGTCCACGTGATAGAAGTCCGGGAAGCTGGTTACCATCACGCCCTTCGCTTGGGCGTATTGCAGGAACTTCAAGAAGCAGAGGTTTGCCTGTTCCGGTTCGCGGTCCGTGCGCTCCTCATCCATTCCTAGGCCCTGGTAGGGCATCAGATGGCGGCAGGCAATGCGTTCTGCACCCCATTCAAGGGCCAGGTCCACAAAGTCATTGAGCTGATCCAAGTTCGAGCGCAGCAAAATGACATTGAACTGCAGCAGAGGACCTGGGGAATTCACGTCTTTCTTGCGCTGCTGTAGCAGGGCCAGGTTGCTCTTGAGCAGATCCCAGCTAGAGCCCCGGCGCAGATACTCGTAGGTCTCCTGATTGGGCGCATCCACCGACACATGCAGCTCTGTCAATTCATGCTCGATCAGAGCGTCAATCGTCTCCCGATCCAGCAGCACTCCGTTGGTTAGCAGCTTGGTCATGGGCGGCTGGTACGACGCACAGATCCGCAGGAGATCCTTGAAGTCGGGGTTCATGAGAGACTCGCTCCCAGCAGAAAGATAGACCACACGCGCCATGGGCAAGACCTGGCTCGCAACTCGCTCAAAGGTCTCGGGCGACATCATTACCGCAGGCCGGTGAAAAACGCTGTCGTAGCTGAAGTAGCAAAACCGGCAGCGCAGATTGCACTTGTTCGATACATCAAACAGAACAGTCAGAGGCCGTGCATCGAGGGGGGCCAGGTGAGCACTGCTGGATTGTCTGCTGTCGGGGAGGAGCGCCATTGCGGAGGATCGGGCTGACAGGGCACCATACGATGGCGACTTCGCGGACTTCGATCTGATTGAAGGTGCCCCTCACCACCTTGGCGCTCCTCTTGATGATACTCGCCTCCAGGATCTTCCCTGAAGGGGTCAATTTGGCAGAAGGCTCCGAGAAGGGCCGTTCCCACCCAAAGAGGTCCGCGTGGGGGACCAGGGTCTGGCTGGGCAAATAAGTTCCCAGCCCAAGGCCGGGGGTGCAATGCCCAGATATTGTGGCTGTGGCTCCCCTTCCTGCCTGTCGCCCCCAATATCTGGTGGACTCTCTCCGGGAGGCCCCCCGGGCCCTGCGTCTCGAATCTGAGACAAGCTGGCCGAATCTACGGGGAGTGGTTGCCTGGGGGGTGGTGGGGGAGTTGAATAGGTATATGGCGCCAAGTGGACCAAAGTGGCAGGAAAACGAGAACCGGCAATCCGAGAGGGATGTCCCTGTCGTGTTCATCGGTGAATCGCGCCACCCGGTGGACCCCAAGAACCGAGTCTTCCTGCCCAAGCGTTTTCATGCCGGGCTGCCCCTTGATGAGGAGGGCAACCGTGCAGGGGTTCTCATGCGAGGATTTGATGGCTGCATTGACCTGTTCACCAAGCAGGGGCATAGCCAGGCGCTTTGGAAGGTCAACATGGATACCTACGGTTCGCGTCGAGATCGCAATCTTCAACGCGCCATGTTGCGCAGTGGACATGACTTCACCTTGGACGCCTCCGGTCGGCTCTTGCTGCCCGCGCATCTGCTCGAGATTGCTGGGATCGATCGCGATGTGGTACTGCTCGGTGTGGGGGAGCGAATTGAGATTTGGGCGGCAGAACGTTGGGACGCCTTGGAAGCGGAGAATGAAGCGGCCTTTATAGAATTCAATTCAAACAGTACCGAAAAACCCGGAGGGCAAAGGGGGTGAGGGTGTATGCCGCCCAACCGGACCCCTGGAAGGTTGCCATGGGATACGACGATGTGCACATCCCGGTGATGGCTCGGGAAGTGGTGGAGCTGCTGGGGGGTAGCGTTGATGCCACTGGAAACTCGAGCCTGATCGTGGATGCAACACTGGGTGCCGGGGGGCATGCAGTGCAACTGCTGAAGGAACTGCCGAACTGCACCGTGCTTGGCACGGACCAGGATCCTGCGATTCTGGATGTGGCTCGGGAGCGCCTGAAGCCCTTTGGAGATCGGGCGCGCATTGCGTGCTGCAGGGTCTCCGGACTTCCGCGCTTGTTGCGGAAGCTCCGTGTCGCAAGGCCGGCCGGGCTCCTGATGGATGTGGGCGCAAGCTCCTTCCAGCTCGACCGGCCTGACCGAGGGTTTTCCTTTCAGCTGGACGGACCCCTGGACATGCGCATGGACCCGAGCCGCGAGCGCACTGCTGCGGACATCATCAATCATTGGGACGAGAGCGATCTGGCGGATCTGTTCTACTTCGAAGGAGGCGAAACCCGCTCACGCGCTATTGCCAAAGCAATTGTCGGGGCTCGGCGGGCCACGCCCTTCCGGCGCACCCTGGGCCTGGCCATGCTGATAGAGCAGGTTGTGGGGCACCGGGGTAAGCTGCATCCCGCCACGAGGGTCTTCCAGGCCCTGCGCCGGGCGGTGAATGAAGAGGGAGACGAACTCACCGCTGGCCTAGACGGGGCGGAGCTCTTCCTTGCCGAGGGGGGTGTCTTGTGTGTGATTACCTTCCACTCCGGGGAAGACGGTGTGGTCAAGCGATTCATGGCCGACGGTGCCAAACGCGGTGCTTGGAAACTGCTCACTCCGAGGCCCTTGCAGCCCAGCCGGGATGAGATTCGTAGCAATCCTCGAGCACGCAGCGCCCGCGTTCGGGCCGCGCTGAGGATCGGCGCAGAGCCGGAGTCAAGCCTAGAGGAGGCTGCCGCAGATCAGCAGGCGCGAGAGCGGCAAGCAGACAATCCCCAGCACGGAGAGTCCCAAGAGTGAAGCGCGCCCTGGGGATTCTCTTTTGCTGCACCCTGGTCCTGGCAGCCGGGCTCGGTGTCGCCGTTCTGCAGGCCACGGTTCATCAGGACGCCGGTGAGCTCGATCGACTGACCAAGGAGAGCGAGGCCTTCGAACTCAAGCGCGCCCACTTAGAAGAAGAGAACGCGCGTATTGAATTGGGGGTCCGCGAACAGTGGAATGCAACTGAGATGAAAGAGGGGGAGGTGGAAGAGCTTTGAGCAAGAGAATTGAATCGGTATCTGGTTTGCACCCGGCGCCTATCTTCGTTTTCTTTGCCTTTGCATTTGTGTTGGTTGCCGGCGCGGCCATGCGGTTGTGCCTGTTTGAACAGGGAAAGCAGCCGAGCACTAATCGTCGCAGCGAAGCCCCGACTCCAGCTTTTTGGCTGCTCGATCGAAATGGAGCGCCTCTGGCCCGGTCGGTGGAGGTCTACACCCTCTCGGTTTCGCCTCAAGCTCTCTTGCGGGTGCACACGCCCTGGCGCATTGCGAAGGGACTGGCGGCTCTTCTGGATGCTGCGGCCTTTGCCCAGATGCCTCAAGGTCTCGTCCCCGCCGCGGCTGTCATGGATCGCATTCTGCCCGAGGGGGTCGCCGCCCAGGGCGGCTGGCTGGCCCCCAGAGAGCCGCGCATGCTGCGCTTTGACGCGCAAGAGGCAGAGTTGCTGGAGAAGTGGATTCAACAGGGCGCGGGTCTCTTGTCGCGCCCGGTGCAGGGCATCGCTGTGTGGCCCATCGAAGCCAGCGACGACTTCACCTTGGTCTGGGCGCCGACCCTGCTCTTGGCCGAAGCGCAGCGCATGGAAGCCCTGGGAAAGGGGGGCGCGGGCCATCCCGAGCGCTGGACAAAGCATCTTCTGAATGGCATCGGTCAATCCCTGGGGCTGTTGGATGAGGACAACAGGGTGGAGCTTGAAGCTCTGCCTCCGGCGCTCGCGAGCAAGCTTCGCCGTCAAATCTCTGGGGATCAAGCTCTCATGCTGCGCGACGCCCTTTGGGCTGAGTTGATGCCCACCGAGCACCGCGTCGTGATCCATGGGGTGAATCCGGTTCGCGCTGCCACCATCAGAGAGTGGATGGCGGAGGAGCGTGTCTACTCTTGGCAACTCAGCCTGACGTCCCTGCTGGAGCGGCGGCACACCACCAGTGCGGGGGGGAACGCCTCGGTTCCCATGGGCGAGCCCCCGGCGGGAAATGCCTCGCCGGATTCCTTTGCTATTCTCGGTCACTGGGGAACCCTCGGCCTCATAGACGCGGGATTACGGGCCAAGCACAACCGAGATCAAGAACCCTGGGAACTGTTCTGGAGCGCTCGCTTGGATCCGCTGCGAGCGCGGCGCGACGACCTGGCCAACAACGCCCGGCCCTGGTCCGGACTGGAGCATCTGGCGGGTAAGTTGTTGGCCCAGCCTCTTTGGCAGGATCGCATTCAGCGGGTTGGCCGCACCTATTTGCGCAATCGCCGCAGCGTGGCCCGGGATCGAAGCCGTGCCTGGCGCGGAGTGGGTGGCCTGCCTGACTTCTACCTGGACGCCAATCAGGCGGTGGCTCCTCCTTCCGTTGTCAGCACCCTGCAGGTGGGCTTGCAGCAGGCTCTGCACTTGGAATTGAACGAGACCCTTCAGCGCACGGAAGCAGTCAGGGTCATGGGCATTGTCCTTGATGTGGAGAGTGGCGATGTGCTGGCGGTGGGCTCTGAGTCTTCCTACCCGGTCAGCGGTTTCGCTCCCATCAAGTTTCGTTTTGCACCCGGCTCAATCATGAAGCCCTTGGTGATGGCCATTGCCCTGGACGCGGGTGTGGTGCGTCACGATGAGATGTTTCGCACCTTTGCGCCCGATGGCATCATGCTGCTGGATGGCCGTGCTCAACGGAGGATTCGTGAGGCCAGGGGGGCTCCCCAGGACTATTCCATCAGTGCAGCTCAAGCGCTCTCTCACTCGGTCAACGCAGTCATGGTGCAAATCGGACGTCGCATCGAGCCGCAGGTCTTCCGCCGCGCCCTTGTGGGCTTGGGCCTGGGTCGCGTCCCGGGCGCGGGGCTGGGTCCCGAGTCGGCGGGTTTCTTGCCACCTTTGGTGAAGGGCAGCTGGAGCCCGACCTACACCCACGCTTCAGTTTCTTTTGGTCACGAGATCCTGGTCACCCTCTGGCAGCAGGCGGGTGCCCTGGCCACGATCGCCCGGGGTGGTGGCTACCGGCCCCTGCGCATGGTGCGTGAGGTGCGCCAAGGACATGAGCGGTGGCCTATTGAGCCCGAAGCCGAAGTGCGTGTGCTTTCATCCGAGGCCTGCCAGCAGACTCTGGACATGATGCGGATGGGTGCCATGAGCGGTACCGGCGCGCGCGTGGTGGGCGGCGGTGCCCTGGAGGAGTTCGCCTGGATCGGGAGCAAGACCGGCACCACCGAAAAGGAAGAGGGCGTGCCCTGCTCCCACCTGGAAGCGGAACACCAATTGCATCATCGCCAAGAAGGCACCTCCTGTTCGAGTTCCTGCTTCCGCACCCTGCGGGGCAAACGCTCCCATCGCGACTCCTGCTACACCTCATCCATGTGCCTCTTGGGTCGCTTGACTCAGGACGGTCCAATGGTGCTGGTGCTGGTGGTTGTGGACGAGCGCGGTAAGGGGTCCCGCTACGGGGCCGATGCGGCGGGGCCAGCGGCGATGCGCCTCCTGCGTCATGCTTGCTCCCTGGACCGCGAACGAGATCAGGTCCGGCCCGCACCCGAGGGCTTGACCCCCGAGGATTTTGACCTGTTCGAACAGCCCTGGTGGCAGAAGAAATGAAGCTCTCCCAACTGGTCGAAGCCATCGGTGGTGTGTTGCATTCAGGTGGTACGGATCCCGAGGTTACTGCGGCCCAGCTGGACTCGCGTCAGGTTGGCCCAGGTCATATCTTCGCAGCCCTCTCGGACAGCCAGGTCGAGCGCGAGCGTTTTGTCAAAGACGCCCGTCGCAACGGGGCTGCGGCGGTCCTGACCGACTGCTCTCTCGAAGTCAAACACGCTCCCGTCCAGTGGATTCACCCTCAGCCCACCGTGGCCCTTGGAAAGGCCTGTCACCAGCTGGCCGACAACCCTGCACGGGACATGACCGTGATCGGCATCACCGGCACCAACGGCAAGACCACCACCGCCCATCTGGTGGCCCATATCCTGCGGCAGAATGGAATGCGCCCGGGAGTCCTGGGCACCGCCGGGCATCGCCTGGCCAACGACACCTGGCTGCCGGCCAGTCACACCACCCCCGCTGCTCCTGTTCTAGTCGACCTTGTGGCCAGGCACCGGGACTTGGGTGGTGATTGTTTGATACTGGAGCTCAGTTCGCACGCCCTGGTGCAGGAGCGTCACGCGGGTCTGATCTTTGACGCTGCGGTATTCACCAACTTGACTCGCGAACACTTGGACTACCACGGGGACATGGGGGCATATCAGGCGGCCAAGGGCCGTCTGTTCGCCGCGCTCAAGCCTGGGGCACGGGCCATTGGGAATCTGGACGACCATGCTTGGCCGAGTTTTTCTGCTTTGGCCCGTGAGCGCGGTGCCGATATTCTGACAACCAGCACGCGACAGCGTGCCGACCTTTGCGCGTACGCGCTGCAAGCGACCTCACAGGGAATTACCTTCTGCGTTCAAGGGATGGGGATCTCTGAACAGAAAATTCGTCTTCCTCTGTTTGGTCGTTTCAATGTGGAGAACGCACTGGCGGCACTAGGTTGCGCGCTTGTCGCGGGAGTGAAACTTGACCACGCGTTGGCCAGTCTTGCTTCCTGCACGTCAGCCCCAGGACGAATGGAAGTCCTTGGGGCTGGCGGCGACCCTTTTCATGGGGGCGTTACCTCACGTGCCCGCGTGGTTGTGGACTACGCGCACACCCCGGACGCTCTTGGCCAGGCCCTTGAGGCTCTACGTGCTTCCCAGCCGGCAGGCGGACGCCTGATCTGTGTCTTTGGTTGCGGCGGTGAGCGCGACCAGGGCAAGCGTCCTCTGATGGGGAGGGTGGCGAGTCAGCAGGCGGATCATCTGATCGTCACCAATGACAATTCACGTTCGGAGGATCCCAACGCGATCGCTCAGGACATCTACGCAGGCATAGATCACAGCGCCTGCAGCGTAGAGATTGACCTGGATCGGGAGCGCGCGATTCGCGCGGCCCTGGCGCCGGAAGTCCTTTCCGATGCGCGCAACACCGTGCTGGTGGCGGGCAAGGGACACGAAACCAAACAGCTGGATGCGGAGGGCGCGCACGACTTCGATGACCGGGCCTTGATTCGAGAGATCTTGCAGGAGGACATGTCTTGTCGCGCTTGACCCTGGACCTGGTACTCCAAGCTAGCGGTGCGCGTCTTGTACGTGGGCCAGAGCGCATGGACCTGGGGGGCATCTCCACCGACACCCGCTCGATCCGCGCAGGAGACCTGTTCCTGGCTCTACGCGGACCGAGTTTTGATGGTCAGGCCTTTGTTGCTCAAGCTGTGCAGGCGGGGGCTTCGGCAGTCTTGCTGCGTGAAGGGGGCGAGGTGCCGGAATTGCCTGAGTCCGTGTCTGTTCTGATCTGCGCCAATCCCCGCCGGGCTCTGGGAGAAATCGGAGCCGCCTATCGTCTGCGTCAGGATGTACATGTGCTGGGCATCACCGGATCCTGCGGCAAGACCAGTACCAAGCAGATTCTCTTGCAACTGCTCGAGAGTACTTCCCTCACCCCGAGCGCTTCTCCTGCTTCCTTCAACAACGACATCGGTGTGCCCCACACCCTGCTCAGGTGTGCTCCCGAAACCGATGTGCTCATCCTTGAGATGGGCACCAATGGCAAGGGCGAGATTGCGAACCTTTGTCGTCTGGCCCAACCCACCAGCGCCATCGTGACCAATGTGGGGCCAAGTCATCTAGAGGGACTGGATGACGAGGACGGGGTGGCTGTGGAAAAGAGTGCTCTGCCCGCATCGCTGGGCCCGGACGGTTTCTGTGTGCTCAATGCTCAGTGTCCCCGCACAAGCCGAATGCGCCGTCTTACCCGCGCCCGCGTACTGACCTTTGGCCTTGGAGACGAGGGCGATTTGATTGCCCGCGACCTCGTGTTCCACGAAGGCTGCTCGGTATTCACTTTGGCTGGCAGCCTGATTGCCCAGCCTCGTCAGGTGCGCGTACCTCTCCTGGGTCATCACCAGGTGCAGAATGTTCTGGCAGCCCTTTGCGCGGGTCTTGGTCTGGGCCTGGATCTGGATGAGCTGCTTGTGGGCTTGCCCGCAGTGGCCGCAAGTCCCGGTCGAGGCGTACAGATGGAGGTCAGGGGCATGCGCCTGATCGACGAAACCTACAACTCCAATCCAAGTTCCATGCGTGCTGCACTTCGCGTCCTGGCGGGGATGGAAGGCGGTACCTCTCGGGTACTGGTGATGGGGGATATGAACGAGTTGGGCGAGGCTTCCCGTGAGTTGCACCGGGATCTGGGGCGGGATCTGGCCCAGGCTGGCCTTGAGCGCTTGATTCTCATTGGACCAAAGGTGCAAGACACCCATGAGGGCGCCCTGGCTGCAGGCATGGATCCTGCCCGTGTGTGCTACTTCGCCGATCTGGAGCAGGCGCGCGTGGGTCTGCCAGCACAACTCCACCCGGGTGACACGGTGCTGTTCAAGGGCAGCCGTGGTGCTCACCTGGATCAACTCGTCTCGGACTTGCACGCCGCCAGGGGGGCAGCGCAGCTCGCGCAGGCCTGATGCTATACATCCTGATGCACGAGTACGCGGGGCTGGGGCTCTTCCGTTACATCAGCTTTCGCGGTGCAATGGCCGTGCTGACTGGTTTTGGCCTGGCACTTCTGATGGGAGGCCCGGCGATCGCCTGGCTCGAACGTCACCGCATTCGCGAAGATGTGAGCAAGAGCGATTCCGATGCTCTGGCTACCCACTCCAGAGCCGCGGGCAAGATGGGGACCCCGACCATGGGTGGGTCCTTTCTGGTGGCGGCCTTGTTGTGCACCACCTTGCTGTGGTGTCGCTTGGACAATGTACATGTGATTCTGGGGCTCGTCTTGGTGGCGGGTCTGGGAGCGGTGGGCTTTGTGGATGACTTTCTCAAGCTGACTGTGCGCGGCAGCGATGGCTTGAGCGAGAAGAGCAAGCTGTTGGGACAATTGGTGGTCGCGGGGTTGGTAGTCGCCGCCATGGCTTGGACCGCCCATGTGTCCGGGCGCTACAACCTGCTGGCTATGCACCCACCCTTCTTCAAAGGCTGGTCAATTGACTTGGGCCATGATGTATTTGGCATGGGGATCTTCGTGATTGTTGGCTGGCTGGTGGTGGCGGGCACCGCGAACGCGGTCAACATCACCGACGGCATGGACGGTCTGGCCGCTGGCTGCACCATGATTGCGGGGGGCGCTCTGGCGGTTTTTTGCTATGTGATGGGGCGCTGGGACTGGACAGACTATCTCGGTCTGACCTATGTGCCCGAGGCTGCTGAGATGAGCGTCATGGGCGGAGCTCTGGTGGGATCCTGCGCGGGGTTCTTGTGGTTCAATGCTTTTCCCGCACGAGTCTTCATGGGGGATTCTGGTTCATTGCCCCTGGGCGGCTTGCTCGGTTGGATGGCTTTGGTCAGCAAGCAAGAACTGGTGTTGCCTCTGATCGCTCTGGTGCCCTTTGCTGAATTGGGTTCCACCGCGCTGCAGCGGGTCTACTTCAGGATCAGCGGAGGCAAGCGGATTTTCACGATCGCGCCCTTGCACCATGCCTTCAATCTTGAAGGGGGTCTCTTTCGACGCTCTCCCACGGGCGCGATTCACGAGGTAACCGTGGTCGTCCGTCTTTGGCTGGTGACCGCCCTCGCGGCTTTGACCAGTTTGGCCTTGCTCAAGGTGAGGTGAATCCATGGCGCGCTTTCAGAGAAGAGCTGGTCAAACAGCGGCAGCCCTGGGTGCTCCCTCTGAGGTCCAACTCGGTCTGTTCACACGCATAGGTGCCATCACTGCTCCCAAGCCTGCGGCTAGTCCGGCGGAGCCCGCCAGGGTCATTTTCTGCCTGACCCTGGCCATGATGGGCCTTGGGCTGATCATGCAGGTCAGCCACGCGGCCACCACCTTGCCCATGGCGGCCTTCCGCGAAGAGCTGGTCAATCTTGTCGTCATGCGCGGCATGGCAGTGTTGGCCCTGCTTGGCGCCTGGTGGATAGGCCTCGCTCGACTGCGCCCGATGATCCCTGCCCTGGCTGTGATTGCGGTGGTGCTGTTGCTGTTGGTTTTTGTGCCGGGTTTTGCTGTGGCCATCAATGGCAGTCGTCGCTGGATCCAGATCCCGGGCCTGTCCTTCACCATTCAGCCATCGGAAGTGGCAAGAGTGTTGGCGATCCTATGGCTGGCCCGCCGCTGTGTTGACCTGGGGGACCGGGTCAGCGATGGCCTCAGAGGCTATTTGCCAACCTTGGTAGCCGGCCTGGTGGTGACGATCTTGATTCTGCTTGAGCCCGATGTGGGCAGTACCCTTCTGTTTGGAGTGGCATGGATGGCCACCATGTGGGTCGGCGGGTTTCAAGGGCGGCATCTGGCTGTGTCAGCGGTCAGTTGTGCTTGCGCGATTCTCTTGGGTGCCGCCAGCGTCTTGGGCTACGTGCGGGACCGGCTTGCGGTGTTCTTTGGAGAAGCATCCAATGATCAGGTGGCCAGGGCGGCAGAGGCCATGGCGAGCGGGAATTTCTTCGGTCAGGGCCTGGGGCAGGGCGGCTTCCGTAACGCGAGCCTGCAGTACATGCAAACCGACTATGTTTGTTCCCTGGTCGGGGAAGAACTCGGGCTCTTCGGCGTGCTTGTGTTGGTGGGTCTCTGGGCAGGCTTCATCTGGAATGGGCTGCGGTTGGTGCGGACGGTCAAGGATCGCTTCGCTGCCTTGGCTGCCTTTGGTCTGACTGTGGGCGTGACCACCCAAGCGATGATTCATCTGGCGGTGGTGACTCAGCTTTCGCCGCCAAAGGGCATGGCCCTGCCCCTGATCAGTGATGGGGGCTCGGCGCTGCTTGCGACCTGCCTGGCCATCGGCCTGGTTCTAGGCGCCGCTCGGGGGGAAAGCCATCCGACCTAACTCTTCACGCGGACCATCCGGTCTGTGTTGCCAAGTAATCACCCTTTTGATCTGACCCACGAATACTCACCCTAAGTCTCTAGTCCCATGCAAAAAATCGAACGCTACGGAGTCCTGGCTCTAATTCTTCTCGTGATTACCCTGTTTGCTGTCGGGGTCTGGGGAGACCGGCCGGAGAGCATTGAAGGCCCGGTGGCACAGGGCCCTGGGGAAGCAGTCAAGCGTCGTGTGCGACCTCGGGTTCAGCCACCAACTGTTGCGCAGGCACAGGTGCCTCCGCAGGTCCAGGATTCTTCTTTGCCCGTGGACCCCGCTCTAGGCATGCGCAGGACCCCAGATCCTACGGCTGGGGAGTCTTTCGTACCTGACCCTCAGTCCGCCAGGCTCAGGCGGGCAGCAAAGATCCTGCAACAGACCCGGCCCCAGCGTCCGGCCACGCACAGCCTGCAGGACAAGGCCCCCGAGCAGGTGCTTGTGGGTGATCAACGCTCCAAGCCCGGGGCGATCCAGAGCCTTCCTGAGCGGGTGCATGTGGTGCGGTCCGGAGAAGTGTTCAGCACAATAGTCGAGAGGGAGTGTGGCGGCAGGCGCTTTACCGACCAGGTGATGGCTTGTAATCCAGGGCTTGATCCCGACCGTATTCTTGTGGGCCAACGAATCATGCTGCCCGCTCGGGACGACTCTTTGGTGAGTCGAGCCTCGGCGGTCACTGAAACTGCAGCAGCTCATAAGCTGCTTACAGTCGCAGAGGGTTCCGGTGAGTCCAAGAACTCTGGCCGCGTGCGCAGCCTGAACGTCTATCGCGTGCAGTCCGGTGATGTGCTCAGCCGTATTATCAGTGCCAACTGTCCCGCAGGAGTTCGGCTCTCCGATGTGGTGGCATTGAACAAGGGCATTGATCCGAACCGCATCATTGTGGGTCAGGAATTGCGCCTGCCCCGAACTGCGCCTCCATCAGCGTCAAAGTCCAGCCAGGGTAGCAGGCCCAAGACAACCCCTCCGGCGCGCACGCCCAGCGGCCCCACCCATCGGGTTCGCCCGGGTGATATTCTCGGTCGCATCGCGACCCAACAGGGCTGCACGGTGGCCAACATTGTGGCTGCCAATCCGGGACTTGATCCCGATCGCATCCGCGTCGGCCAGGTTCTGCAACTGCCCGCAAGCAGTAGCAGCATCAGGGCCCAGGACTCTCCTGGCGGGGCGTTCAAACTTGCGCGGGCCTCAGGTCTCAGTGGTCGTAGGTGGGCAGGAGTGAAATGAGTGTTCCCCTGCGTTATGGATTCTTGCTGGGTTGCGTTCTGCTGCTAGGGCTCTTTCTGCCCGCGACCTGGGAATTGCTCAGGCCCGGATCCAAGGCTGTGCCCGCTTTAGGGGAAACAGGCTGGCACTTGAGTGTGCAGCCAGACGTTCCATCACACATGGGGTTCACGGTATCCCGTTTGGCTTCTGTCAGAAGCCAGGTGCAAGGCGAGGCATCCGAGTCCAACGCGAACCTCGGCCTGCATTCCATCCCAACGGCCGCAGCAGGGGCCACTCCCCGGGAACCAGCGGAAGCCATCATCTCCCCCGCCCCCCGTTCTGGCCGGTGAGCACTCAAGGGCTGCGTCTTGCTCTAGCGGGCGGGGGAACCGGAGGCCATCTGGTCCCAGGTCTCGCTCTGCTCGATCATTGGGCCCAGCACCGTAGTTCAGCGCCCTTGGATCTGCTTTGGTTTCAGAGCGGTCGTGCGGTGGAGCAGCGCGTGCTCGAAGGGCTTGAGGCGCGCCTTGCGCCGACACCGGTGGAGCGCGTACAGCTCACCCTTGAACCTCCGGGTGGGGGAGCCCCTTCAACCGCGCGCATCCTCTGGAATCTTCTTCCCCAAACCCTCCTCGCTCGCAGGGCTCTCATCGCGCACAAGAGCGACGTCTTGCTGGGCCTCGGCGGTTTTACTTCGGTTCCCGCAGCCCTCGCCGCGCGCAGCCTGGGTATTCCCATTGCCTTGCTTGAGATCAACGCCACTCCTGGCCGCGCCACGCGTCTGTTGGCGCCCCTTACAAGACGAGTGTTTCATGCCACCGAAGGCACCTGTCCTACCAGAAGATCTGAACGACACAAGATTACTGGCCCCCCCGTTGCTCCAGCCTTTCGTCGTCAAAGGACCGAAGATCTTGCCGCTCGCGAGGCGTTGGGCTTTGACCCTGACCGGCCACTGCTCGTAGTTCTTGGTGGCAGTCAAGGTGCCCAGAGCCTGAACCGTTTCATCACCCAGCATGACCATGAGTTTGCCGCCCGGGGTATCAGCGTCTTTCAAGCGGTGGGCCCCAAGCGTTCTTCAGAAGGCGCACCCTCACGTCCAGGTCTGAAGGTCGTGGAATACTCCCGTGATGTGCCTGCCCTGCTTGCCGCTGCCACGGTGGTGCTCTGCCGTGGTGGTGCTTCTACCCTGGCGGAGGTCGGAGCCGTGGGCACTCCGGCGGTGGTTGTACCTTATCCCCATCACGCGGACCGTCATCAGGAGCGCAACGCGGCATTGTTGGGGGAGGGCTGCTTGATTGTCCAGGAGGAGGACCTGAATCAGGACCGTTGCGCGCAGCTCGGAGAACTGCTCAGTGGCAAAGGTGAAGAGCAGCGCTCGGCTATGAGGCGAGCCCTGGGGCAGGTGTCTCCTCCCAATGCCGGCGAGTCGATCCTGAGGGAGATCCACGGGTTGTGCGCGGGATCTCTGGCCTAGGTTACGGATCCTGCTCTTCGCCCACTTCAAAGTCCTCGGGCAGAGGCCCCCGCGCTTCGTGCTCGCTCAGGATTTTCTTGGCTTCTGCCAGCTGGTCTTCGGGCACCAGGATCTGCCCCAAGCCGCCTCTCAGGCGGCTGGCGAGGGCGAACTCGTCCATCAATCCCTCCCCCGCCACCTGGGCAGGAATCCCAGCAGCCGTGAGCAGGCTCTTAAGGATCAGGGCAGAGGTGTGGGAGCTGCCAGTCCAGGCGACAATCAGCGGGGCCGTCATGGTCGCAAATATAGGACAACGGTGAATTTGTCGCTACCAGAACCAAATGCTGGAGTGCAGAGGTTCCATTTGGTGGGATAGGCCCGTGCAAGAGACCCATTCCAAAGACATCACTTCTACAGTCAGTACCACTTCTCCCCGCCTGGTCCCGGGCATTGCTCAGCGGGTGCATCTGCTGGGGGCGGGAGGGGCAGGAATGAGCGCAATCGGGCAGTTGCTTCAAGTCCGGGGTCATATGGTCAGCGCCCATGATCCCATGCCCTCCGCGTTTGTAAGTGCCCTGGAATCCAGCGGAGTCGCGGTGGCCTCTGGTCCTTCTGTTTCGAGTAGTTGCCCAGGCGATGCCCAGACTCTGATTCGCAGTGCGGCGGTGCCGGACTCAGACCCCCAGGTTCTCGCTGCCGAGGCTGCGGGGGTGCCCGTGTTGCGATACAAACATGCGCTTGGGGCCGTGACTGCCAACGACTCTCTGGCGGTCGCAGGGACCCATGGCAAGACCAGCACCACTTGGATGTTGTTCGAGGCCTTGGGTGGGATGGACCAGGCCCGCTCTCTGGCGGGCATGCCCCTAGATGGCGCGGGCATCTTGGTGGGTGGCCTGCACCAGCGATTGGGCTGCAATGTAGTTGCGCCCAGGCCGGGCGCGCCCATGGCCGTGGAAGCCTGCGAGTACGACCGGACTTTCCTGGAACTCAGCCCCCGCGGCGGGATCATCACCAACCTGGAGGCGGATCACTTGGACTATTATGGGTCCATGGAGGCTCTCGAAGGAGCCTTTGCGCGTTTTGCCGCTGGTATTGATCCCAGGGGGTTGCTGGTGCTTTCGTCAGACGCGCCCGATTTCCTGCGCGAGGCTGCGCGCTGTGAAGTCTGGACTCTTGGACGGGAGTACGATGTGGAACTGCATGGGGAGGACCGGGGCCATTTCTCGATTCGCATTGTGGGGCCCGGTTGGGCGTCGGGCGTTGTGCGCTTGCAAGTTCCCGGGCGTTTCAACGTGGACAACGCTGCAGCCGCAGTGGCATTGGCCGTGGGCCTCAGTGCAAGAGGCGACAGTGGCCTTGATCAAGCACTGCTCGCAGAGCACGCCGCTCGGGGAGTCGCGCGCTACGAGGGCACAAAACGTCGCTTCGAATCCTGGGGCCAGGTGCAAGGGGTGCAAGTGGTGCACGACTACGCTCACCATCCAACGGAGGTGAGCGTAACACTTGAGGCAGCTCGTCGAGTCTTTCCCGGAATGCCACTGCATGTGATGTTCCAACCTCACCAGGCCAGTCGCACCCAACGGTTCCTGAAAGAATTCATAGAGTCCTTGCGCGGGGCCGACCGCGTGGTGGTGGCGGATGTCTATGGTGCGAGGCAGACTATCGACGGCCGTCAAGCGGGCGCTGAGGACCTTGCGGTGGGCTTGCGTCGGGCAGGACTCGATGCCTCAGCCGGTGGAGGGCTGAAGACGGCTCTAGCTGAACTGGTCCAAGGGATCGTTGACCCCGCTGCCCTTTTGGTTCTCGGGGCTGGCGACATTGATACTATCCATGATGATCTTCTCAGCCAGCTGGCCCTGCGCCTCGACTCCTGAGGCAGACCTCTCGCCCCATACCTTCATGCGGGTGGGTGGGCGTGTGGAGTGGTTCTTGGAGCCTACGACCCCAGAGGAATTGCGCTCGGCGGTCAGTGTCTGCCGTGAGCGAGGGATCACTCCGCGCATCCTGGGCGGTGGCGCGAACTTGATTATTGCTGATGGGATTCTGCCCGGGGTGGTGATCGGGACCGGGCGCATGAACCGACTGTTTCGCATCGGGTCCGATGTGGACGGGGAGGGCAGTTCCGATGAAGAGCAGGATCCCTCCGCTTGGAGCGCTGAGCCGAGCGGTCGAGTGGCTCCCGCCGACCCGGCCCTTGATCCGCGCCTTGTGGGTTGGGCGGGCACGACCTTGCCGTCCCTGGTGCGCGCAGCCCGTGATCTGGGCTACGGGGGCATCGAAGGAGTGGTGGGGATTCCCGGTCATCTCGGTGGAGGGGTGGCCATGAATGCGGGCGGTCGCTGGGGAGAGCTTTGGGATCACATCGAGTTGGTGCGGGTGATCGATGAAGAGGGCGAGTTCTTGGACCTGACCCCGGAGCAAGTCCAGCCCGGTTACCGTAATGGCAACCTGGGAACAAAAGTTGTGGCCGCGGCAATCCTGCGCTTTGAGCCCACGCCCAAGGCTCTCATCGAAGAGAGCATGCGCGAGACCCTGCGCCAGAAAAACGCGGTACAGCCCGTGTCTGAACGCAGTGCCGGGTGCGTCTTCAAGAACCCTGACGCGGAAGTGTCCGGTGGGCGCGGGGCCGGGCGCCTGGTGGACGATTGTGGCCTCAAGGGGCGCTCAATCGGAGATGCCATGGTCAGTCCCCTGCACGGGAACTTTGTGGTCAACAGGGGCGCTGCCCGGGCCACGGATGTGCTGGCGTTGATCGAGGAGGTGCGCGCAGAAGTTGCCCAGCAGACCGGCATCGAGTTGGAGCTCGAGGTCAAGCGCTGGTTGGGTTGAGGTCCCTGGCCTTTGGGGCTCCGCTGCATCTAGCTGGATCTCAAGAGCGGGGCATGGGTGGCAAGCTTGCGGTCTGGCGCTGACTTGGCTCTGGCCAGCTCTTGGATTCCGGTGCTATGGCAGCCCCAACGGGACTCGAAAGTCCATCCCTGAATCCATGCCAATTGATCCCCAATCGGCCTGATCAGCGTCAGCGCCTGCTTTTCTCATGCTCTTCGTCGTTGCCGGGGTTAGAGTGTGCCCCCCAGTTGACACGGGAGTGCAGCGGGGCACGAGGGCTGGCTCAGGTGGAGTTGGTCTCGTTGGACTTCACTCCTTACCTACGCCCTCATGGAAGAGACCGCGTCGGCTCCGCAAGTTGCGGAGCCCTATCCCCTGTCCACCCTGCGCCACTCAGTCGCGCATCTGATGGCCTCCGCCGTGCAAAAGCTGCACCCAGGCGTCCAATTCGGCTTCGGTCCCTGCATAGACCACGGGTTCTACTATGACTTTGATCTGGAAGAACCCTTGACCGACAAGGACCTGAAGAAGATCGAGAAGGAAATGCGGCGCATCGCCAAGCGTTCGCCCGCCATCACCCGCAGCACGGTTTCGCGAGATGAAGCCCGGCGCATGCTGGAGGGCTGGAACCAAACCTACAAGCTTGAGGCACTCGACCTGATTCCAGAGGACGAGGAGATCTCCTTCTACACCCACGGACCTGATGGAGAGCAGTGGGGCGATCTGTGCGAGGGACCCCACATGGACTCCTTCGTTCAGCCCTTCAAATTCAAATTGCTCAACCTCGCGGGTGCTTATTGGCGCGGCGATGAGAAACGCCCCATGATGCAGCGCATCTATGGCACGGCCTTTTGGTCACAGGAGGCTCTTGACGAGCACCTGGAGTGGCTGGAGGAAGTGCGCCAAAGAGATCACCGTCGCCTGGGCACGGAAATGGATCTCTTCAGCACCCATCCTGATGCGGGTGCTGGTTTCGTGTTCTGGCATCCTGCACTCGGCACAGTACGACAGTGTATTGAGCAGCTCTGGTGGGACTGGCACCTGGCTGACGGCTACCGCCCCGTTTACACACCCCACGTTTCGCGCGAAGAGCTCTTTGCGGTTTCGGGACACCTGGAAAATTACGGCGACATGATGTACGCGCCCATGGCGCTAGATGAAATGCCTTATCGGGTCAAGCCCATGAACTGCCCTGGCCATGTACTGATCTACAAGAACCGGGGCCGCTCCTATCGCGAGCTGCCTCTGCGTTGGGCAGAGCTCGGCACGGTCTACCGCTATGAACGATCCGGTGTGGTCCACGGCATGTTGCGAGTGCGCGGCTTTACTCAGGATGACGCCCACATTTTTTGTACGCCAGAGCAGCTGGCGGGTGAAATCGCCGGAGTCTGCCAACTGGTCGATCGCTTCATGAAGACCTTTGGCTTCGAATGCACCGCCTACCTGGCCACGCGCCCGGAAGAAAAGACCATTGGCGATGCCGCCATCTGGGAAAAAGCCACCCAGGCTCTGCAGGAAGCTGCGGATTCCATCGGCCTCAAGCTGGAACCCGACGAAGGCGGTGGCGCTTTCTATGGCCCCAAGATTGATTACAAGATCAAAGACGCCCTCGGGCGCGAGTGGCAGAACAGCACCATCCAGTGCGATTTCAACCTGCCCGAACGCTTTGATCTGCAGTACACCGCCAAGGATGGTTCCCAACAGCGCCCGATCATGGTGCACCGGGCAATCCTCGGCAGTTTGGAACGCTTCGTGGGGGTCCTCATCGAACACTTCGGCGGTCGCTTCCCGATCTGGTGCGCGCCGACACAGGTGGCGGTCATTCCCATCCGTGAGGAACACGCGGATTACGGCCAGCAGCTTGTGGAGAAACTCGAAAACCACCAATTGCGCGTGGCTGCCATGCTTGAGAAAGGCCACATGAACAAGAAAATCAAGGTCGCCCAAAAAGAGCAGATCCCCTTCATGCTGATCGTGGGCGAGCGGGAAATGGAAGAGGGCACGGTAGCTTTGCGCCGTCGCGGAACGCGCGAGCAGGTGACTATGGGCTTTGATGAGTTTTTGACCATGGCCCTCGACCTGGTCGAGAGCCGAAGCATGGAGCTGGAATAGAGGATCACTGTCGAGTGTGGGGCCCGAGTGAGCAGGGGTGCCCAGATCGCCCGGCATGCTCGGTCTGGCCAAGGAATCTGTATCCTGTTTTCATGCTGATTCCCCCTGCATCTCGAGCAGTGATTCATTGCCTCGGAGTGCAGTTGTTGGTTTGGCTGTGTCTTGCTCCACAGGCTGAGGCCCAGGCAATTGTGCCGGGCCTCGCAGGTGCCCATGTCTTGAGCGAAGCGCAGGTCGGGGAGTTGCTCATTGTCGAGCTGCGTTGCGCCGCTTGTCATGAGGGGATCAGTTCGATCGGAGCGACGATGCCCCGGGCGCCTCGTCTCGATGAGGCCTCCTGGCGCATTTCGCCCGAGTATCTGAAGGCATTCATTCTTGACCCGGCGGGCTCTCACCCGGGGGCGAAGATGCCGGATGTTCTGGCCCGCTTCGATCCACGGGTCAGAGAGGACGCCGCCGCCGCTATTCCCGCCTATCTCTCCGTGCTTGCAAAACAACAGGAGGCTGGCCCCGGATCAGTTTTTGAGCGCGAGCCAGTGGACGCGGCTCGTGTCGCACGAGGGAGAACGCTCTTTCACGCAGTCGGCTGCGTTGCCTGTCATGCGCTATCGGGCAACTCGCCTTCTGTGAACGCGGGCGGCGAGTTGCCGGATTCCGCAGGGGGCGCTGTCGGGCTGGAGCATGTGGCGTCAAAGTACAGTCTCGCGTCCCTTTCAGATTTTTTGTTTCAACCCTTGCGCGTGCGCCCCGCAGGGAGGATGCCGGACATGGGGCTGTCCCGTGTCGAAGCCGAGGATGTTGCGAACTATCTGCTGGCGGAGGTGTCGACGACGGAGGACTCGGGCCCGGTTGATTTGGAACTCGCAGAGCTAGGCGGGGCCTTGCTCCAGAAGTTGAGCTGCGTCTCCTGCCACGATCTGCAGGGCTTGAGCGCGCCTGCTCCGGTCACGAAGGGGAGGAACCTTGATCCAAACGGGGGATGCCTCTCCGAGGATTCGAAAGAGACCCCCCGCTATCAGATGAGCCCTGCCCAGCGTGCGGCCTTACGCGCTGCCCTGGGTGCCAAAACAGAGGAGGTCTCCGACGCGGCGCGAATCGATCAGACCCTGACCTCCTTCAACTGCATCGCCTGTCATGTCCGTGGAGAGCAGGGGGGCGTGGCAGTGGAGCTCGATCCCTACTTTGGGACGAGTGAACCAGAGCTGGGAGATGCTGCGCGCATTCCTCCACCGCTGACCCTCGCCGGAGCGAAATTGAACCTGGAGTGGATGCAGCGTGTGCTCTTTGATGGGGAGAAGGTTCGTCCATTCATGGACACTCGCATGCCGCAGTTTGGTGAAGCAAACCTCGCTCATCTGCCGGCGCTCTTCGAGAGCGTGGATCATCTCGATCCGCTGGTGCCGCTTGGTTTTGATGGGGATGAAGAGCGCCGCGCGGCGCGGGATGGTGCGCGCAAACTCCTGGGTACGACTGGCCTGGCCTGCGTGGCCTGCCACAATTTCAACGGGAAGGAGACCGTCGGGTTCAAAGGCATTGACCTGGTCACTTCCCATGAGCGCCTCAAGTTTTCCTGGTTCAAGCGCTTCGTTGTCGATCCCCAAGAATACCGGCCTGGGATCGTCATGCCCGAGAGCTGGTCCGGTGGTATCGCCGCCCACACAGAGATCCTGGGTGGGGACACTGACAAGCAGATCAGCGCGATCTGGGACTACCTTTCCCTGGGGCGCTCCGCGAGGGATCCCCAGGGCCTCTCATCAGTGAGTCAGGAACTTGTCGTTGGAGACAGGACCCGCACCTACCGCGGCCGCAGCCAGATCGCAGGATTCCGCGGGATTGCAGTCGGATACCCAGGCGGACTGAGTTATGCCTTTGACGCAAACAACGGCACACTTTCCGGTATCTGGCGGGGACGGTTTGTTTCTGTGCGCTGGGATGGCCAGGGCGCTGGAGGCTTCAATCCCTCAAGCAGGCCCATGCGACTTGCCCAGGACCTGTCTTTCTACAAGCTCGAAGGGTCGGATGATCCATGGCCGCTGAAGCCGGTCATGGATGATGAGAACCCGGTCAATCCTGACCCGCAGTATCCCCGCAACCGCGGATATCGTTTCAGGGGCTACCATCTCGATCAGGCCAGGACTCCCACTTTCATGTACTCGTTCGGGAAGCTTGATGTCACAGACAAGTGCGAGCCGATCTTGGAGGGTGAGCGACCGGTCTTGAGACGCTCGCTTTCGATCACGGCTCCTGAGCCTGAGACGATCTGGTTTCGCCCTCTGACCGGTGAAGTGCAGGCGCTTGGCCCCCGAGCCTTCAAGACAGGTGAACTGGAACTGCGCCTTGAGCGCGAAGGCAAGCACCGCTTGCCTTTTGGGGAGACCCTCTTGCGTTCTTTTGGTGAGGAAGATCCCCAGCTGGAGCTTCTGATTCAGTTGATCATCCCGCGCGGTACATCCAAATGGAGGATTGAATATGAACTGCTTCGTTGAAGGGTGTGGACTGGCTCTCGCGCTGTCTTTCTGCATGGTTCCGGCCAGTGCGGAGGACCTGGGGGATACCTGGGGCACCGCAAAGCGCGAGCGCGAGTACTACCGCATCGTGCAGCTGGCGATCCCGAAGGGGCTTGTGATTGAAGCCGGTGCATTTCACCGGCTCCCGGACAACCGCATGGCAATAGGGACCAGACGGGGTGATATCTATGTCGTGGACGGCGTCGATGGGGAGAAACCGGAGCCCGTCTTCGAGCTCTTCGCGACCGGGCTCGACGAAATCTTTGGCCTGGAGTACAAGGACGGTTCCTTCTATGTGACCCAGAGCTGTGAGCTCACGCGGATCACCGATACGGACGGGGATGGGGAAGCGGACCGCTTCGACACCCTCTCGGCAGAATGGGGCTACGAGAACTACCACGAGTACGCTTTTGGTTCCAAGTTCGATGAGCAGGGCAACATTCATATCGCCCTGGGACTCTCCCAGTCCTACAACTCCCGGGCCCTGTTCCGAGGCTGGGCGCTGACGGTCACACCGGAGGGCAAGACAGTGCCCATTGCCAGCGGGATGCGCAGCCCCGCCGGGATCGGGCCCAATGAGCATGGCGCGCTTTTCTACATGGAGAGTCAGGGGCCTTGGAACTCCGCCTGCAGTCTCAAGGCGGTTTCGCCCGGGAGTTTTCACGGGCATCCCGTCAGCCTCAACTGGTATGAGTTCGCGCCCGAGCTCGGGCCGGCACCGGTACAGCCCAAGTCGGGCTCGCGCATCTTGATCGAGAAGGATCGGGTGCCAGAGCTCGTGCCCTATGCGGTCATCTTCCCCTACATCCGTATGGGGCGTTCGATCTCGGGGTTTACGGTCGATCGCAGCGGGGGCCGCTTTGGTCCCTTTGAGGGTCAGATGTTTCTCGGTGACTTCAGTCTCTCGGTCGTGCTGCGGGCCACTACCGAGAAGGTGAACGGGGTCTGGCAGGGAGCCTGCTATCCCTTCCGTGAAGGGCTCTCCACAGGGATCCTCAATATCCAGTTCACTCCAGAGGGGCGCCTGCTCACAGGCGGCACGAATCGCGGCTGGCCCGTGCGTGGGATCAAGCCCTTCGCGCTGGAGCGCTTGGAGTGGACTGGCAAGATGCCCTTTGAGATCGAGCGCCTGTCGGTCACGCCTACCGGTTTCCATGTGGATTTCACTAAACCGGTGGATGTGACCACGGCCAGTGATCCGGGATCCTATGTGCTGGGTACCTTCACCCACATCTATCACGCCGGTTATGGGGGCCCCGAGGTCGATCAGACCAGGCCGGTGGTGGAGTCCGTGACGCTTTCTGAAGACGGGCTGCGCGCGACCCTCGTGCTCGACAAACTCACCCTGGGACATGTTCACGAGTTTGATCTGGGTGCGGTGCGCGCCCGCGATGGAGAAGCGCTTCTGCATCGGCATGCCTTCTACACCCTGAACGCAATCCCTGAAGCCCGATGATGTTGCCTCTGATTATCTTGGCAGGGCTTTCTGCCTGCGTTCGACCGCCTTTGGTCCAGTCCCCTGTGAGCGCCCATCCCGTGCCAGAGGATCCCCGCTGGTTGATCTATGAGGGCGGTTCGGGACCCGGGGCCGGCAAGCACATTGTCTTTGTCGCTGCTGATCAGGAATACCGCAGTGAGCAGTCGCTGCCCATGCTGGCGCGCACCCTCTCCAAGCTCCACGGTTTTCATTGCACGGTGCTGTTCAGTCTGAACGACGAGGGCCTTGTGGATCCGACCAAGAAGATCCGCTGGGAGGACAAAGAGGTCTCTCATGTGATTCCAGGGCTGGAACATCTGGGCAGTGCGGACCTGCTTGTGTTCTTCAGTCGCCTGATCACCCTCAAGCCAGATCAGTTACAGCACATCTATGACTACCTGGACTCTGGGAAGCCGCTGATCGGTCTTCGCACGGCAAACCACGGCTTCATCGGTTTTGATTACCAGGTCGCTGGTGAGCGTGTGCGTTTCGGTGAAGATGTGCTCGGTGGTTCCTTCCGCAATCACCACGGCAGGTGGCATCAGGACTCCACCCGTGGGATCCTCGTTGAGGAGAGCCGTGGGCATCCGGTTCTGGTTGGCGTCGATGACATCTGGGGCCCCTCCGATGTCTACCGTACCTATAAAGAAGGCGGCAGCCTGCCCGAAGGTTGCACAGCCCTTGTTTTGGGACAGCCGCTTGTGGGTCGTTCCCATGATGATGAACCCAATCACAACCTGGTCCCCCTTCCTGTGGCCTGGGTCAAGAACTGGACTGGAGCAGGCGGCAAGCCGGCCCGGGTCTTTCATTCCACCATGGGAAGCGCCAAGGACTTTGAGAGCGCGGGGCTGCGGCGTCTGCTCTTCAATGCCTGCTATTGGTGCCTGGGTATGGAGGACAGGATCCGTGCGGACTCAAGTGTTCAGGTCCTGGGTGACTATGCCCCGCTTGCGAGCGGCTTCAACTACCCGGCCCTGGGAGTGGTTCCTCATCTGCCCGGTTTCTATCGCTAGGGGCCAGGGCGTCCATGTGCATGGACCCTTCAGCCCTGCTTCACACGCTGCCGCAACTGTCCACAGGCCGCATCTCCGTCCAGCCCCTTCGACCAGCGCACCGTCGCCACCAACCCGCGCGCGATCAGGTCATCGCGAAACGCTTCGGGGGTTCCGGGTTCTGGGCGGCGGAAGTTCATGCCTGGACTTGGGTTCCATGGGATCAGGTTGACCATGCAGCGGCGGCCGGCGAGGCGTTCAGCGAGGCGCTGGGCATGCCAGGGTGTGTCGTTTTCGCCTCCAAGCAGCGCGATCTCGTAGGTGATCTCGCGGCCGGTCTGCTCGAACCAGTCATCACCGGCGGCCAGGATGTCTTCGATTGCAACGCCTTTCATGGCGGGCACCAGATCGTCCCGCTGGGCGTCGTCGGCCGTATGTAAACTGATGGCGAGCTCAAAGCGTGGTTTCTGGCGGGCGGCTTTGCGCAGGCGGTCCGGGAAACCCACAGTGGAGACGGTGATCTTGCGGGCACCGAGGCCCATTTCGTCGTGGACTGCGGCGAGCGCTGTGTTCATGGCTTCCATGTTGAGCAGGGGCTCGCCCATACCCATCACCACAGCCCGACGCAGGGGCCCTACCTGGCGGCCGACCACAAACTGCTCGAGGATCTCATGGGCATCGAGGTTGCGCTCAAGGCCACCGATGCCCGAAGCGCAGAAGGGGCAGCCCACGGGGCAACCAACCTGGGTCGAGACGCAGAGGGTCGCGCCTCGCGCGTCGGCCTTGTCGGGGGGTGGAATGTGGACCATCTCCACAGAACCACCGCGATCGGGAAAATGGAGCAGGACCTTGATGGTCTTGTCGCGGGAGACGGTGCGAGTTGTTTCGGCGGATGCGAGGATTGGCAGCTCAGCGATCAAGGCGGCTCGCAGATCGGCGGGCAGGGATGTCATCTGGTCGTAGTCGAGCACCCCTCGCTCCAGGACATTGCTACGAATGATCTTGGCATGGAAGGCCTGGCCCCCGTGGGTGGTGACCCATTCGGCAAGGGCATCGGCCTCGAGGGCCAAGAGGGTGGAGGCCATGGGGCTCAGTCTTGAAGGTGCTTGACCAGGATGTTGGCGACCTCTTCGGCCACTCTGCGGGTATCGTCGAGGTTCGGGGGATTGGCCCCGCCCACGGCGATGTGCCCACCACCTCCGTACCGCTCCATCAACTCGCCGACATTGGCGCGGTTAGTGGGTTGGTTCCATGGGTTTTCACCGCATGTAACATGAAATCCTGCCCTGGTGGGTATCACGCCCACGGCGTAGCTGATGTCTGGATGGTGATAGTAGGCGGCGAAACGTTCGCGCCGGATGCGGTTGGAGGAGGCGTCGTAGAGCAAGACACCGCCCTTGTTCCAGATCACGGTGGGGGGAAAGTGCAGAAGAGCCTTGTCACGGTTGGAAGAGGCGCGTTGGTGGGCTTGCTCCACATCCGCGCGTTCGGCGACCTCCTCCAATGTTTCATCCATCATGGCGCTGGCGATTTCATCAGGCCATTTTTGACTAGGGCTGGCGGAGAGGGCTCGAGCAATTCGCAGGGCGGGTGTGTCCCCGTAGATTGCCTGGTCCACCGACTCGTACTTGGCGGCGTCGATGATGTCGCTCCATTGGGCCATCTCGATGAAGCGTTCCGAAGGTTCGTAGTCCCAGTACTTCCTGGCGTGGGTCAGGATCATCGGCGGGCACGAGGGGGATTCGGGATCCCACATCCAGCGTTCATCGGGCTTGTACTGTTCGCGCAGTTCCGGGGTCAAGAAGGTGGTGGGGTGGTGGTCGAACCAATAGGCCGCCTGCGGGTGGAAGTGGAAATCCACAATGGCGAAGCGCTCGTCCTTGCTGAATGATTCCCAATTCTTGCGCTGGTCGTAGTTGACGCTTTTCAGGACGATGTCTTCCTCGTCACGCTCGCTCAGAATCGACGCCAGCACGGCTCCGGAAACCATGCCGTCGAAGTCCCGGTGATAATGAATGGTCAGCTGCCCCTTGAACATGGGCACAGCATAGCTAGTGGGGTGGTACCCCGAGGGAGAGAACCGGGGGGGTCAGGTCAGAGCAGGGCTATCGCCTGAATCATGCGATCTCGCGCTCGTCTTCGTCCGGCAGGTCGGATTCTTCAGGCAGGGCAGGCATCTGGGGAGTCTGCTCGACCTCCGCCTGCAGGTCTGCATTGGAGAGGCCGCGCGCCAGGGAGGCTTTCCCAAGCACATGATCCGCCTCCACCACAAAGAGCTCCTCGTCCTGTCGGTTGGGCAATTCGTACAAGAGGTCCAGCAGCACATCTTCTACGATGGCTCGCAAAGCACGCACACCCGTGTCTCGATCGATGGCCTGGTCCGCGACGGCAAGCAACGCTTCGTCGGTGAATTCCAGTTGCTTGCCGCTGAGCTCGAACAATTTGCTGAACTGGCGGGTCAGGGCATTCTTGGGCTCGCGCAGGATACGCACCAGGTCTGCGCGGTTCAGGGTGTCGAGGGCGGCGATCACAGGCAAACGGCCAATGAACTCGGGAATCAAACCAAAGCCCATCAGGTCTTTGGGGATCAGGAATTTGGAGTAAGCATCCCAGGCCTCAGGGTCGCCCATGGGGGGCAGGGAATCGAGATCCACGGACGAGCGTGCCAGCTTCTTGCTCCGTACAAGTTCATGGTCCCGGCCAAAGCCGATAGCTTCTTGACCGATGCGCTTGCCGATGAACTCCTCGATGCCGCTAAAGGTACCGCCGCAGATGAAGAGAATATTGCTGGTGTCGATCTGGATGTAGGATTGCTCAGGGTGCTTGCGTCCACCCTGGGGCGGCACATTGGCCATGGATCCCTCAAGGATTTTCAAGAGTGCTTGCTGGACCCCCTCCCCGGATACATCCCGGGTAATCGAAACATTGCCCGTGGTGCGCCCGATCTTGTCAATTTCGTCCACATATACGATGCCCTGCTGGGCTCGTTCCACATCAAAGTCTGCGGCTTGCAGCAGCTTGAGCAGGATGTTCTCCACATCTTCACCCACATATCCCGCCTCGGTCAGGGTGGTGGCATCGGCCATGGCGAAGGGCACATCGAGCATGCGTGCCATGGTACGGGCCAAAAGGGTCTTTCCGGATCCTGTGGGACCAACCAGCAGCACATTGGACTTTTCGATCTCCACATCCGAGTACTGCCCTTCTTCTGCAGGGGCGCTACGCAGACGGTTGTAGTGGTTGTAGACCGCAACGGCGAGCACCTTCTTGGCGCCTCGCTGGCCGATCACATATTCGTCCAGGCGCCGCGCGATCTCAACCGGGGTGGGCAGACGTTTGGGTGTTGAGGTGGTTGAATCGGTGCCTGCGCTGGATTGAGTACCAGCGGCCTCTGGATTGCGGCGCTGTTCCTCCTGAAGGATCGAGTTGCAAATTTCGATGCATTCGTTGCAGATATATACGCCGGGGGGACCGGCAATGAGTGAAGTCACATGGTGCCTGCGCTTTTCACAAAAAGTGCAGCGTTCCACATGCCTTCCGCGACTGGTAGATGAGCTCATGACCACCTGATCCTACTCGCTGGCCACGCCCATCTGTGGGGGCTTCCCTCGCTTCTCCCGGAATGCACTAGTATTCTCAATTCCACCTTGCGAAAGTGCCATGAAATGGGTTCCAGGGGCATCATGGCATGACTTTGCGCCCCATTGTGAGAGTCGTGCGTTCTTAGCTCTTGGAGTCTTCGGCCGAGCTCTGCTCGTCACCCACGATGTGGTCCACCAGGCCGAAGTCCAGAGCTTCGCTGGGAGACATCCACACGTTGCGGTATTCGATGGCAGTGGAGATCTTCTCAAAGGTCTGACCGCTATCTGAGGCCAGGTGCTGCTTGAGTACTTCGAAGAGGCGCGTGGACTCTTCGAATTCATCGCGGTTCTCCGCATACTTGCCGTGCAAGCCGAAGCCGATCTCGTGAATCATGATGCGTGCGCTGGGCAGTGCGAAGCGCTTGCCCTTGGTGCCACCCGCCAGGAGGCTGGCGCCCATGGAAGCCGCTTGTCCCACGCAGAATGTTTGGATCTCGGGTTCGATCAACTTCATGGTGTCGTAGATCGCCAGGCCTGCGGTGACCGAGCCGCCGGGGGAGTTGATGTACATTTTTACATCCTGGTTCCGGCCGCTCTTGTCCAGGAACAGGAGCTGCGCGATCACAGCATTGGCCACGTCATCGTCGATGGTCGTGCCGATGAAGATGATGCGATCTTCGAGCAGGCGCGAGTAGATATCGTACTGGCGCTCACCGCGGCCGGTTTTCTCGATCACAAACGGGACGGGATAGTAGTTCTGCATGATCGCTGTTTAGGGTGCTTGGGGGGTGGATGCAAGCCGGAATCAAGGGGAGTCCAGAAAAGTCGGGCTCGAGGATCCGGCGCGACGGCCACTTCTGGGTCTTATCGGCCGCTCAGCCGGGATCCTTGACCTCGGCCTGCTCCCGCAGGAATGTCCGGACCATGCGCTCAAGCAGCTCTACAGCCATTTGTTGGAACATATTCTGCTCAGAGTAGTACTTGCGTACCTCTTCGATGTCCGTGCCGTTGCGCTCGGCGATCTGAGCCAATTCCGCATTCATAGCTTCGCTCGATACTTCGAGGCTTTCCACCTCTGCAAGGGCCTCCACCACCAAGAGGGCGCGTAGGCCCCGTTCGGCTTCCTGGCGGGCCAGGGGGCGCTGTTCCTCCAGAGCAGCTCCGCGTTCTTCTTCAGGGACCTTGCGCTGCTCGAGCTCCTGGGCGAATTGTTCCAGGCGCACTTCGGCTTGCTCATCGAGCACCCCCCCTGGGATTTCGCAACGGGCGTCGGTCAGGACTCTATCCAGCAGGGCGGTCTCCTGACGGGTCTGCTCCTGGGTCTGGGCGTTGTTCTCCAGGTGCTCTCGCAGCTTGGCACGGAATGCCTGCATGTCCTCCACTTCGCTGCCCTTGCAGAGTTCATCGTCCGAGGGGGGCAGCATGTCAAAGACCTTTGAGATGGACACAGCGCAGGTGCCGGGTTTGCCCCGGGCCTCTTCCTTGTCAAGGGCGTCTGGCAGGGTGATGTCGATTGTGAACTGCTCACCTTCCTGCTTGCCGATCAGGGCCTCTTGCCAGCTCGCCTGATCGATGCCGGGGGGGGCTTGGGGGACACCCAGGCGCAGGCCCGTGCGCTCAAAAACCACCTCTTCGCCGAAAAGGAAGTTCACATCGGCCAGGGCCATTCCGTCTTCCTTGAGGCCGTCTTCCCCAGCGGGCTCGGGGCGTGCGTGCTGTTGACGCAAGTCGTCGATGGCCCGGTCCACGGTGTCTTCGGTGGTGGGCTCGAGCTCGCTCTCGATCGGCAGGTTCTTGTAGTCGCCCAGCACCACTTCGGGCCGCAGGGAGATCTCAAAGGAAACCTCGAAGGAGCCGTCTTCCGCCAGCTGGGCGTCATCCTTGGGAATGCGCGGGTTGTTGAATGGTTTGATGCTGTGTTCTTCCTGGGCCTGACGAAACGCTTGTTCGATATAGTGGCGTTGCAAGCCATCCTTGAGTTCGCTGCCGACCTTTTTCTCGACCATTTGCATGGGAGCCTTGCCAGGGCGAAAGCCCTTCATGTTGACTCGGCTCCGTTCATGCTGCAGGCCGCGCTCGTATTCTCCTCGGAATTCTTCGGCGGGAACGGTGACGGTGATGCGGGCGAGGCTGGGGGAGGGCTTTTCGACTTGGACGTCCACGGGATGGGAGGGGGTTGGGGGCAGCTGAGGTGCCTGGCTTGGGTGTGGTCTTGGGAGGGGCCGACAGGAGTGGCTCGTCGGGAGTGCCAGGGGGTCGGGTGTTGGACTAGAATCCTCCACGGGACCCTTCCCAGCCTGCAGTTGGCCCGGGGGATGTGGGCCCTTGGGGCAGAGATTGAAACGCGCCAGGGGCCTCCCGTCCACCCCTTGCTGGTGATTCTGTTGCCAGGTTGTTCTTCCAAGGCAGGCCAAGGGCCCGATACCCAGCCATACCGTTCCAGCCTTGACTTCTTCCCCTCGATTGCCCGCCCAGATTCTAGTGGGCTTGCTGCTGACAGTTGGTGGTCTGGCAGCGGCCAAGTGGATTGCCGCCACGACGCCCCCTCCGCCTCCGGCGCCGCCCCATGTGACTCCTGCGGTGGTTGTACGCTGGCGTCCGGTGGCCCGACAGAGCATGGCCCGGCAGATTCTGGCTCATGGCAATCTGCAGCCCAAGCGAGCGGCGACTCTGGGCCTGTCTGTGGGGGGCGAACTTGCCTGGGCCTGGGATGGTTGGAGGCTTGGGGCTCGCGTGGAGGCCGGTCAGGAGCTTCTGGTCTTGGATTCCAAAGGAGCTGAGGCGGAATTGGAGCGTTTGAGGGCAGTACTCCTGGAAGCTGGCGCCCAGGTGGCTCTGGCTGAGGAGGCGCATGGGGGAGCGGTTATTCTGGAGGCCTTGGCTCGTGAAGCCCGGGATCTGGCCCTGGCGGAGGAGCTGCGTTGGGACGTGCTGGCGGAGCAGGGCCAGGATGTGCCCACGGCCCACGACATGGCGCGCTCGCGCACGGTGGCGGCGCGCACTGCCTGGAGTGAGGCCCACTTGGCAATTCGTAGTCGTGAGTTGGGGATAGCGACTGCGCGGGCAGGCTTGACCCAGGCAGAGGCAGGGGTTGCCAGCGCGGAGGTGGCTTTGGAGAGGCACACGCTGCGCGCGCCTTTCGCGGGGGTCTTGGGGGCGGACGTTCCGGCTCTGGGCTCTTGGATTGCTCCAGGCCAGCCCCTGATTGAAGTTGTGGACGATGGATCCCTGCGCATGTTGGCCTTTGTTTCGGAAGCAGAGGCGGCAGAGATTGCGATCGGTGCCAAGGCTCAAGTTCAAGCGGGAGTACTCGGTTTGGGAGATTACCCCGGTCGCGTGGTGGGACGCTCCCCGCGAGCGGATGCTGGCAGCCGCAATGTGGGACTGTTGATTGAACTGGATGGGATTTCGCCGGGAGGGCTGGTATCCGGCTTCGCCAGCGTGAGCCTGGAGTTGCCGCCGTTTAGAGACGCCTTGATCCTGCGTCGTTCCGAGCTGATCTGGCAACAGGGCACGCCCTTCGCTCTGGTGATCGAACAAGCCGAGAACGGTACCCTCGTGGCTGGTGCGCGCAGTTTGGTCTTGGGCCGTTCAAGCTCAGGGGGCTTGGAAGTACTGGGCGGCTTGGAGTTGGGGGAGCGGCTGATCGTAAGCCCGTTGTCGGCTCTATCCCCTGGCAGTTTGGTGTTGGCAGGTGAAGAATTGGGGACGCAGGCCTCGATCAGCCAGGGCGCGCACTGATCATGGTTCGCTCAATCGTTCGCTGGTCCGTAAGAAACCCGGTGGCCGCCAATCTGTTGATGGGCATGATCATCATCAGTGGTGTGGTCTCTTACATAGCCATGCCTCGTGAGGTCTTTCCGGACTTCTCATTGGGCAAGATCGAGGTCTTCACTGTGTGGCGTGGAGCTGCACCCGGGGATGTGGAGGTGCTGGTCACCGAACCCATCGAGGAGGTGTTGGGAGAGATCGACGGTGTCGATGACATTCTGTCTACCTCAGGCGAAGGGGTCAGCCGAGTGCATCTCGTGTTGACTTCCGGCGCGGAGGTGCCTGAGGTTCTGGCACAGGTGAGGGATGCTCTCGGACGCGGGGACTTGTTCCTGCCCGCAGACGCTGAACCACCACGTGTATTCGAGGAAAAAAACGTCTTTCCAGTATTGGCGGTGTTTGTGCACGGGTCCGCTTCACCGGCTGTCTTGAGCAGTGAAACCGAGCGCATTCAGCAGGAGCTGGCAGCCATCGAGGGCGTTGCCCAGGTAGTGGTGACCGGCAGCCGGGACGCGCAGTTGTGGGTGGAGGTTGACCCTGCCGCCTTGGAGCGTACGGGCCTGACTCTTGCCCAGTTCGGTGCCCTGGTCGCGTCTCGCACCCGTGAGGCGCCGGTGGGAGCCTTGGAAACCGAGCAGGGGGATTGGCTCCTCAGGGTGCGCGCAGATGTGACGGAGCCGGAAGACTTGCTTGATCTGCCCCTGGGACCGGATTCCCGGGGCGCCATGTTGCGGCTCGGAGATGTGGCCAGCCTCAGCGATGCCTTCGAGCGCGAGCTCAGTCGGGCACGTTTCAATGGCGAGCCCTGCTTGCATATGCAGGTCAACAAGAATGCAAAGGCTGACCTGATCGATCTCTCCGCTGTGATTCATGAGTGGATCGAGGCGGAGCGGAGAAATCTGGCACCTGGTGTGCAATTGGGCACGAACTCAGACCTTTCGATCTATGTGCGCGATCGTCTGGCGGTGATGACCGAGTCGGGCTTGATGGGGGGCGTGCTTGTCCTGGCTTGCCTTCTTGCGTTCTTGGACAGGCGCGTGGCTCTTTGGACTGCGGTGGGTATTCCCGTGGCCTTCCTCGGAGGCATCGCGATCGCCTATTGGGCGGGCATCAGTTTGAACATGGTGACCATGTTCGCTTTGATCGTTGTGCTTGGCATGGTGGTGGACGATGCGATTGTTGTGGGGGAGAATTCTTTTCGGTTGATGGAAGAGGGGCTGCCGCCAGACGAGGCGGCTATCGAAGGGGTCGGTCAGGTGGGGGCGCCGGTGGTGGCAACGATCTTGACCTCAATGGCGGCTTTCCTTCCTGTCTTGATGCTTTCCGGGCAGGCGGGGTTGTTCATGCGGCCTCTGCCGTTGGTCGTCTCCGCGTGTCTGGCTATTTCGCTGGTGGAGGCACTGGCAGTCCTGCCCGCACATCTGTCCAAGGGGCGTACACGGCGAGCCGAAAAGTTGGCGGCCCAGCAGTTGGCTGCTGCAGGACCTGTTCGGACACCGAGCCATTGGTACGAGCCCCTGCGCCTGGCTTATGTGCGTCTTCTCAAGTTTTCCCTGGCCTGGCGCTGGAGCGTGGTGGGTGCAGGAATCGGGCTTCTGGCATTGGTGGCTGCCCTGGCCCAGCACCGCCTGCCCTTTGTTTTCTTCGATGACTTTGAGTCGAAGATTTTCTATGTGTCCGTGCGCCTCGTGCCCGATGCCTCCTTGGATGACAGCGAAGCAGTGGCTCGGCAGATGGAGGACATTTGCCTGACCATGCCGGATACAGATCTGGAGAGCATCAACACCTTGATTGGGGTCGCGGCCCAAAACGCAGTGGACTATGAGCTGGGTCAGAACCTGGCCCAGATCTGGGTGGAATTGCGTGAGGGGGATCAACGCACGATGGACGCAAGTGCTGTGGTGCAGTGGCTGCGCACCAATTTGGGAGATGTTGCGCCCTTGGTGGAAAGCATGCAGATCGACCAGCCGCAGTCCGGGATCAACGGCCGGGCTATTGAGTTGGTCCTGCGTGGGCAACATGAAGAACAAGTAACCCTTGCTGCAGAAGCAGTGCTGGCCGACTTGCACAACTTCGCCGGGGTACATGAGGTGCGCACCTCAGTGCGAATGGGCAAGCGTGAGTTGCGCATCAGGCCCACCGAAGCCGGGCGCTTGATGGGGGTCAGCGAGGGGCTCTTGGTGGCAGAGCTCGGAACTGCCTTGGAGGGTCAGCGTCGCGCGCGACTTCGTCGAAAGGGTGATGATCTGGACCTGCAACTCAAACTGCCCGAAAGCGTGCGTCACGATCCCGCTGCCCTGGGGCAGTTGAAGATCACCACGGCAACAGGGGCGCGGGTACGCCTCAAGGATGTGGCCACTTGGGAAGAGGGCTCTGGTCCAGCCTCCCTGCATCGTCGGGATCGTCAGCGGTCAATCACCCTGACTGCGGACGTGGATCGGACGGTGGGCAATGCAAGGGACATCATCAGCACTCTCTTGGAGCGCTACTCGGATTTGTCAAAGACCCATGGAGGCACCACCATCAAGGCGCTGGGGGATTTTGATGACACTCAGAACAGTCTCGCCGGCCTGGCCAAGGCGTCTCTGGTGGCACTGGCTCTGATTTTCGCCATCCTGGGCACTCTCTTTCGGTCCTACCTGCAACCATTCGTGATCATGTCAATCGTGCCCTTTGCCTTGGTGGGTGTGGTGGTGGGGCACCTGGTGATGGGGCGGGACATGACTCTGCTGTCATTGATCGGGCTTCTGGCCCTTTGCGGTGTGGTGGTCAATGACTCTCTGATCCTGATTGATTTCGTCAATCAGCGTCGGGCTAAAGGCATTGAGCATCTCGCATCGCTGGTCGAAGCGGGTACATTGCGCTTCAGGCCGATTCTGCTCACCAGTGTGACCACGATGGCAGGCCTGACCCCATTGACCTTCTTCAGCAGCGGCCAGGCGCGCTTCTTGCAACCCATGGCCATCAGTGTGTTCTTCGGCCTGGCGGCGGCGACTATCCTGGTCCTGGTGCTGGTGCCCTGCGTCCAGGCCTGCCTTGATGATCTGGTGTTGGGAGCCAGGCGTCGTTGGGCCAGGGAACAGCAACCAATGCCCCGCGCCACTCCCACCTGAGCCCCTTCTTTCCATGAACCTGAGCCTACAAGAGATCAACAACCCCGCCGACTGCGAACCCCTGGCCTCCCTCTCTCAGGAGTTGATCGAGCACACAATGGGCGAGCTGCGCGAGGAGCGCGTGCCTTCTGGCCGGGGACTGGCGTTGTTGCAAGGAGTGCTCCAATCAAGAGCAGGCGTAATCTTGCGAACGATTGGGAGCGAAGGTGAGACCATCGGTTTGATCGTGACTGGACCCATGCTCGATCCCCTGGTGGGAGACGAGACGCCCATGATCTTGTTGCTTTGGACTGCCGATCCTTATCGCCGTCGCGGCATGTCCAAGCGCCTGATCGAGAACGCCGCTGAGATTCTGGGCTCCCGTGGATTGCATTCCCTCGCGGCGAGGGCAGGGCACAATGACGATGCCTTGATCTCCATGGGCGAGCGCTCGGGGTTCACCCGCTCCTTTGAGGTGTTGGTGCGCGAGGGACCCGGGCGCTAGAGTCTCTTGCGCCGGAGCACCAGGAGCACATCAAAGCCCCTGTCCAATTCCACGGTCTGCTCCAGGTCGTACTGGAAGTCGTGCACCGCCACCAGTTCCAGCCGCTTTTCTGACCCGATGGTCCTGCGCAGTTGTTCCGCGCTGTAGGTGCGGAACCACCAGTTGGTTTCTTGGGTGCGTTCGGATCCATTCTCTTCGATACGCATGCGACTGCGCATCTGCTCCTTTCGTCGGCGCGCCAGGGGGGGCCAGGCCTGGATGTTGCAGGTAACGCGGGTGCCTCCCTCTTCCACCACCCAGCGCTCGCGCTCGCGCTTGGTGCGCTCATAATCGGTCAGGTGCATGCCCAAACAGTAGATCCCTCCGGGAACGAGCAGGTCCGCGATGCGTGTGAGGTGTTGGCGCGCCTTGGCTTCCGTGTCGAGGTACTTGAATGTGCTCACCAGGCAATGGGCCAGATCAAAGCGCCCTGGGAGTCGTAGCTCGCACATGTCACCGTGGGCCAGGCGCGCCTTGAGGCCTTCCTCTTGGAGACGCTCCTTGGCGTGGGCCAGCATTGGATTCGAGAGGTCGTTGCCGCTGACCTTCCAACCCCTGCGGGCCATCTCCAGGACCAGCCGCCCTGAGCCGCAGGCGGGTTCCAGGCAGCGTTTGCCCTTGGACATGCCGTAAAAGGCATGGGCCTGCTCAAGAAAGAAACCTTCCAAGGGCGTGTCTTCGTCGAACACCAGGTCGTAGTAGCGCGGCGTGTCGTACCAGTCGGTCTCTGTTGCGTTCATGATCTCCTGCGCGGTGGCGTGACCGGGCACCACGCCTTTTGGGCGGGGACCTGTACCAGACGCTCTTCTTCGGCGATCCATGCGCTCAATTGACCCCCGTAGACGCAGCCCGAATCCAGGCCAACGATCTTGTCTCGGATCAATAGACCCTGGCGTGCCCAGTGACCAAAGACCACGCGCCTGGTTTCGTTCTCTCGCGCTTCCCAGTACTGCCACCAGGGAGCGAAGGGCGCGGGTGGTTTAGGTTCTTCATGTGGGGCTCGCTGGCCAGTCGCATCGCAGTGGCGAACCAATACCGCGAAGTCTGCCGCGTCTGTAGGCTCGGTGGGGGGAATGTTCTGCAGCACCTCAGCGGGATGCTGCCAGTCCGGATGAATCCCCGCATGGATGCAAATCAAGTCGTCCCATTCCAGGCACCAGGGCCGCGTGGCGAGCCAATCGAGTAGTTCTTTTCGATCTTCCGCCTCCAGCACACATTCCATGCGTTCGTCCGGCCCCGGCCTGCGCATTCCCGCTGCCGTCCGCAGCAGGTGCACATCGTGATTGCCGAGCACGCCTCCCGCATTCAGGCTCTTGAGCAGCCGTAGGACCCCAACCGAATCTGGGCCACGGTTGACCAGATCTCCCACCGGATGCAGCGTATCCTTCGCAGGATCAAAGTCCAGAGCTCCAAGCAGTTGCTCCAGCTCAATGAGACACCCCTGAATGTCCCCGATGAAAATCCGACGACCGTCCATCAGTTCACCGCGGTCAAGAAGTCCAGGACCGCCCCTCGCCAGTGTTCTTTGGTTTGTTCCAAGTGCACGCCATGTCCGCCCCCGGGGATGATCACAAAGCGCTTGTCAGAAGTAGGGAGGGCTGCAAAGAAGGCGAGTTGATCCTTCATTTTGGACGCTGCTTCATGCTCACCGAGGATCACGAGGGTCGGCCGAGATATGCGTCTGGGGTGTTGGACAGGCATGTTGCCGAGATAGTCACGGAGGGAACCATTCGGACTGTCTGGGTCCGCCGCCAGGGCTGCATTCACAAAGGCCTCAAGTACCTCAGGCTCGTAGCAACCGGGCACGAAGTCTGATGCTGCGGCTTCTCTGCTGTTGCTGCGAAAGCGATCGGTAGGTGGCGGCGGCGCTCCTTCCAGGGGCTGCCAGTGGGAGCCGTAGAGCACCAGTCGTCCCGTGCGCTGGGGATAGGTTTCGGCGAAGAGCCCCGCCACCTGGGAGCCCCAGCTCCAACCGAGAAGGTCCACTCGCTTGACACCCCTCAATTTGCGGATCGCATCTACTGCAACCTTTACATCCTCGATGGCATCCTTGGCCTCGCTGACGTTCTCGCCTCGTGGATCCTGGGACCTGCCATAGCCCTGTATGTCCAAGCTGAAGGTGTCCCAGCCTGCTTGGGCGAAGGCTTGCATGGTGGAGTAGCCCTCTACCCCCAAGTCAAAGCAGGGGCGCCCCGACCAGGTGGCACCATGCAGGAGGAGGACCACTCGGGTGCTCTGCTTGTGCAATCGCTCGGGGTGCTTTTCCCAAAGCACCAGTCGCTGGCCATCCCGATCCAGTATGTGCTCACGGCTTTGGACTTCTTGAGGCCCCTGGGGGGAGAGCCCCGCCACCAGAGCCGCTGCAGTGACGCTGACAAGGGTGTTGAAGAGAGTCATGACAGCGCACACCCTACAGAACCAGAACGCCCCACAGAACTTGTGCGCGGGACACGATTCAGGGACAATGGGGGCCCTATGGAATCCCAATCCCAGCCCTCCGGCCCCCGGGCGATCTTGATCTTGCTAGGTATTGTCGCGATGGGCATGGCTGTGCCCGCTTTCTTTCGCTGGCAGGTCTCATTGGCTGAGGCCAATAGGGATCAGATCCGAAACGAGTCCCCTACGACCGCCGAAGGCCGCTTGCAGCTCTATCTGGAACTTGCGTCCCCAGGCATTCATCAGGCTATCTCCATGTCGCGCTTTTCTGCGGAGCGGCCTTGGATCGTGACCCATGTTGTCCGATCCGCCGATTCCAAGCAGCCCCCGGCGATCTATGGGGTCGACATCGAGGATCTGCCACGCAACTTCGTCCGGCAGGAGGGTCTGGATGTTGTCATCTCCATGCCAGGTCCAACCCTGATGGCCCGCGATGTACTGGTGGGGGACAATGCCATGGGAGTCCAGGTTTTTCCCCCGGGCAGCAATCCTGAGGGGATCGGCATTCTTGAGCGCCGCCTGCGATTTGCCCTCCAGCGCATGATCAAATCCCTGCCCAAGGACATTTCCGCTGCACGCTATCGCTTTGAGTTCACGGGCTGGCCGGAACCAGAGGGCAGCCCGCAGGTCGGTTCGGAGGGGTCCAGAGCCCCTTCCGAGCTTCCACAGGATCAATAGGGTCTTGCCCCCAGCCCTCCCAGCCGCTACCCTTCGGCGCTCGAACACGCCCCTTTGGGCGCGGCGATGCCACAAGAACCCCATCCAGAGTCAATCACAGTCATGGCCAAGTCCCAATCCAAAGCTGGCGGTCCCACCCGCGGCCGCAAGCGCGTGCGCAAGATCGGCATGGGGTCTGGTAAGTACCACACCGCCAAGAAGAAGGCCCGCAAGGGCTGATGGGGAGGCGGTTGTCGCTCCGGCGGTGCTCGTCCCATTGTTCATGAACGCCGCGCTTCTGTTTCAGGTGCACGGCGTCTTATTTGGGGGCGCAGGCACCCGAGGGGTTTTGGCCCATGCTTGAAATGAGCCTGTGGGGTCTCTTTGCAGGCCTCTTTGCCGCGGGCAGCTGGGCAGCGGCTTCGCACCTGTTTTCGCGGATCTTCTCTGGGCCCAAGCCGCCCACCGCAAATGCTGCGGTACTCTTCAAGAACACTCTGGCGGGGGCTCTGTTCTTCATTGTCGGGGCTGCCGTTGGCGACGGGGGAGTTCCCAGCGGCGCCATTCCGCAGATGCTGATCAGCGGGCTCTTGGGTTTTGCTGTCGGGGACGCCCTCTATTTTGCCTCCCTGCCCCTGTGTGGCGTGCAGACCACCGCGGTAGTGTCCCTTACCAATGTGCCCTTGACGGTGATCGGCGCCCACTGGTTGTTTGGAGATGTGCTGGATCCGGGCAGTTTGCTGGGAGCGGGCCTGGTGCTGGCAGGAGTGCTGCTGGTCTTGCGCAGCGGAGGAGGCGGCGGATCGCTCGAACCAAAGGTGCGTCGCCGAGGCGTGCTCTTGGCCACAGGCAATGCCCTCGCGATTACGGTCGCGATTTTGAGCGGCCACGAAGGCATGCAAGGGGCCGGGATCTTCAGCGGTGCAGGGGTGCGTTTGAGTGGGGGCGTGATCGGGGCCTTCTTGATAGCCACCACACTCGGCGTCATGCGCCGGGGCCTGGGGCGTGAGTTCGCGGAGCTGACCAAACCCCTGCGGCGCCCCCAGGGCATGCGGGCCCTCCTGATCGCCTCGGTCATCGGTTCTGTGCTAGGTCTGATTCCCTACCATCTGGCCCTGCGTGAACTCTCCGCGGGAGTTGCGGCTCTCGTCTTTTCCACTACCCCCTTGTTTACCTTGCCCTTCGCCCGTCTTGGTGTTGCCGGAGCCCGGCGCACAACTCCGTCTTTGATTGCTGGTACCTGGCTCGGTTTTTTCGGAGTGGGGATTGTTCTGTGGGCTCAAGCTTGTGGCGTGGCCGAGGACCAGACCGTAAAGCCAAACGCGATCGAGGTTCACTCCACGGTGGAGGGCCCTTTGGGCCGTTATCCCCGGGTGGGGGATATGGGGCGCGTACTAGCCACCCAGAAGTTGGGGGACGGAGAATACGCGCTGATCACCACGCGTTTGCAACTTGAGAATGGTGAGCTTTCCTTCAATCCGGAAGAGGAAGTCGTTCAGGGCAGCGGCTGGTTTGTCAATTGGGCGGATGCTCCGGCGATTTCCCCTGACGGTGGCCTTGTGACCTGGCTGCAGAAAGCCGGCTCTGGTACTTACGATTATCATGTGCAGTACGCCTTGCGCCAGGAGGACGGCAGCTTTGAGGAACAGGGACCCGTGCACGAACATACGGGACCCGGCGAACACGGCTTCGCATCCTTGGCGGCGTTGGGTCCGGGACGCGTTTTGGCGCTTTGGTTGGATGGGCGCCTGATGAGCGAAAAGGGGCCCATGACTCTCATGAGCCGCGTGCTCTATTCAGACGGGCGGCGGGGATCGGAGTCCCTGCTCGACGGAGAGACCTGCGAGTGTTGTCCCACCAGCTTGATTGTGCTCGAGGATGGTTCGGCCCTGGCGGCCTGGCGGGATCGTTCCGAGGAGGGCATGCGTGACATTCTTCTGGCTCGCTGGAACGCGGACTCCGGTTGGGGCGAGCCCTTCATGGTCCATGCGGACAACTGGAAGTATGCCGCTTGCCCGGTCAATGGTCCGGCTTTGGCGCGGCACAAGGATCAGGTGGCGTTGATCTGGTACACCCAGGACAAACAGGAGGCGTCCCATCTCCAGGTCTGCCTGTCCTCCGATGGGGGTCAGACTTTCGGTGCGGCCCGGGCAGTCGACCGAGGCAATGCCCTGGGGCAGGTCAGCGCTTGCTTTGACAGGGAGGGACGCTTGCTGGTTTCCTGGCTCGAAAAGACCGAGGCTGGAGGCGCTTGGGTTGTGCGGCGCGTGGGCGATTCACTGGGTGCAATTCAGACTGTTGGATCGGTCTCGGGCAAGCGTTCAGATGGTCGTGCCCGCCTGCTGGCGCTCTCCAAGGGCTGGGGTCTGGTCTGGACCGATGCGGAGATGGGTCAGTTGATGGGCGCGGCCATCGACTGAGCGGGTTTGCCTGCTGCTCGGAATCGCAGCAGCAGTGCCAGACAGGGCAGGCTCAGCCAGGCAAGATACTGTCCCCAGCCGTGGGTGAGCACTTCTGGCAAGCGCTCTGTGCCAAGTAGCAGGATCCAAGCGTCATAGGCGATGTGCAGGATCACAGCGGGCCACAGGCTGCGTGATCGCAGGGTGATGGTGCCGAGTAGCAAGCCGATCAGGAAGGTGGGCATCAGCCGGTGTAAAGACGCATGTGCGGCGGCAAAGAAGAGCGATGAGATCAGGACTCCGCGCAGGGGCCTGTTGTCCCGGGCCAGAGTTCCCAGGATTGCGCCTCGGAAGAGAATCTCCTCCACGATTCCAGGGCTGACCGCCATGGCGAAGAGCAGGGTGAAGAAGGGAGTGCTGCCAAAGAACTCTTCCAGGGCGGGGTTCTTTGTCACAGCTTCTGGCAGGGGCAGCACGAATTCCTGGCCGCGCATCAAGAGTTCCATCAGGTAGGCAAGGCCCGGTACGATCAAGATTGCCAGGATCAGGTCCAAGACGCGCGGCCGCGCGCGGATGAAGTCCGTGGCGGGTGAGGGCCCAAAGCGTTTCTTCGCGTGCCAGAGACAGATCAGCCCCAGGGGCAGCATCAATCCCCAAAGGGTGGCCAGGAGACCTCCCAGCATGTCGTAGCCCTGCAGGCGCGAGGCCACCCCCAGCATCAAGAGGACCGCACCGAAGGCATAGGCTTGGGCATGGCGGGAGGCGAGGCGTCGATTGCCTGCTTCCTCTGCTGACGAACCGCCCATCAGAACCCGTTCTGCGTCCAACAGGCCGGCGAGCTGGCGTACCGCGAAGGCACTCCAACCCAGATGGGACAGGATCATGACCAGGGTCACCCCCAGGGTCAGCTCTCCCAGGAGCGCATCCCTGAGGGAGAGGGCCGCTCCGGTCAGGGGCACCAGGGCCAAGAGAAAGTTGTGTTCCAGGCCTGGGGCGAGGACGACCATGTTTGGCACCGCCAGGGCGAGCATCAGGGGTAGCAGCATGTGCTGGCCCTCGCGGAAACTTCGTGCGCGCCCGCAGGCCAGACAGAGTAGGGCACAGACCAAGATGCAGGCGGGAATGAAGACTAGGGCGCCACTCAATCGGGCGAGGCCCACGCCTCCTGAGTCACCGCCGCCCATTCCTTCCCAACCCACTTGGACAGCCAGAAAGAGTCCCAGGATGTTGGAGGCCAGACAGGCCAGGCCCGTGAGAAGAACAGCCCCGAACTTGCCCAGCACCAGGGCGCTCTTGTCCGCGGGACTCACCAGCAGTGTCTCCAGGGTGCCAGCCTCGCGCTCCCCGGCAAAAACAGAGAGGGCAGCGTAGGAGCCCCCGGACAGGAGCAGCATCACCAGCAGGATTGGTAGGAAGCGTGCCATGCTGGCCGCGCCTCGGTCCTCGGCGGAAGCCAGATCGTGCACTTCAAGTTGCAGGCCGCTGCCTGGATCGCGGCCCAGCAATTCCTTGCGTCGCTCGACAGTCATGGTCTCGGCCAACTCGTTCAGGCGATTGCGTAGGCGCACCGACAGGGTGCGCGAGGACTCGTCCTTGCGCTCGTACCAGATCCTTGCATTGAGTTGTTCGTCCGGACCGTCACCCCCTGCAATGGTCAAGATCGCTTGGGCCGTGTCGCCAATGAGCTCCCGCCAGGCGTCTTCGATCTGTTGGCGGTGGGTTTCGGGCAGGGATGCAGCGGGCAGGTGATTCAGGCTGCTGGCATCCCCCTCTTGGATGATGGTAGCGGGACCCCGAATCGCGTCGATCAGACGCATGGCGCGTTCCGGCGGTGCTTCGCTTGCGTCCACAAGTACGGTCAGCTCGCGCTTGTCCAAACTGCTGACCGCGGACTTCTGCAGCAAGTCGCTGCCCGAGAGCATCAGGGGATAGAGCACCACCGGCAGGAGCACCGCGGCAAACAGCGCCCGGCGATCTCGGAGAAGTTGCAGCACTTCCACGCGGAAGACTGTGCCCATGGTCCCGACCCAGTTCACAGGTTGTCTGCCTCGTCGGTGAGGGTCTGGTTTGCTCGTGCCACAAAGGCCCGGAATACATCTTCGAGCCACTCCTCGTTCGTTTCTTCGCGCAGTTCTTGCGTTGTACCTACGGCAAGCACTCTGCCCGCGTGCACAATCGCGATGCGATCGCATAGACGCTCGGCCTCAGACAACACATGGGTGGAGAACAGTACACAGCGACCTTCCTCCCGACGGGATTCCACGAATCGGATCATGTCGCTGGCCGCCAGGAGATCGAGGCCGGTGGTGGGCTCGTCCAAGATCAATACCCGAGGGTCGTGGATCACGGCCCGGGCGATGGAAACCCGCTGCCTCTGGCCGGTGGAAAGGGACTCGCAGCGGCCGGAAAGGAACTCGTCGAGGTCAAAGGCCTTGATCACCACTTCCAGGCGTTGCCCCAGGGTGTCCTCATCCATGCCGTGCAACCGTCCGAAATACTGCAGTACTTCCTTGGCGGTCAAGCGCGGATAGAGCCCGGTTGTGCCGGACAGGAACCCTACTCGCTCGCGTACGGTGATGGGGTCGTTGGTTACATCTGCTCCAGCGACCGTGGCCGTTCCCCGTGTGGGGGCCAGGATCGTGGAGAGCATGCGCAGTGTGGTGGTCTTGCCAGCGCCATTGGGCCCCAGAAGTCCCATTACTTCGCCATAGTTGCAGGCCAGGTCCAGGTCCTGCACGGCCGCGATGTCTCCGCGCTTCGGGTCAGAGAATATCTTGGTCAGAGCATTGGCTTCGATTGCCGGGCCCTTGGGGTCGGTTGCTTGTGGCTCAAGGGCCTGGCTTTGTGTGGCTTCTGTCATCGGCTTGCGTCCCCATCGGATCGCAGGAAGGAAACGAGCTTTCTCAAGGGAATGGTGGCTGAACTAGTCGCAAATGCTTCACGGGAGAGCAGGCGCACTGCCAGATTCAAGGCCAGCCAACCGCTGATCAGCAACGAGACTGCGACCAGCGTGTACTCAAGGGGCAGTACCTTGCCCAGCAGCATGGACTTGGCGGCCAGGGTCATGTTCAAGACCGGTACCAGAGCCAGGCCCGGGGTCAGGTCGATGCCTGGCATGATGCCGGCAATGGCGGGCATGATGAAGAGCAATTGCACCGGGCCGAGCATTGCCTGGGCTTCCTTGAAATTGCGCGCCAAACCGGAAATTGCGGTCAGGGTGGCTCCTGCAAAGAGGGCAAAGAGCAGGGTCAGGGGCGCGATTGCCAAGAGAGCCTGCCAGGGCAGGTTGATTGTGATACTGCTGCCCTGCAGCAAGGTTGCCAACAGCCCCTCGGCGGAAATCCCAAGGGCCACGAGGTTGAAGCTTGTGGCGATCATGGCCAGGCTGGCCACCGCCAGTACCTTTCCTTGCAGGACCCAAAGGCGCGGGATGGGCAAGAGCAGGGTGGTTTCGGCGGTGCCCCGTTCCCGTTCTCCTGCGGAAAGGTCCACTGCCGGAAAGAAGGCGCCCATGACGCATATGGTCACCAGCAGCATGGGCAGCAGCATCGCCAGGATCAGCGCGCCCTTGTCGCTCTCAGGGCCCACATCCTTGCGTTCCAGGCGCAAGGGTTCCAGGGCTGTTGGGGCGTAGCCCCGATCCTGCGCAGCTTGCTCGCGCAGCAGTTCCACATGCCTGGCGAGGCGATTCGTGATGCGGCCTTCAGTCAACTCGCCCTTGGGTTCGCTCCGGTTGACATGCAACTGTGCACCCTGCGGTGCAAAACTCAAAACCCCTGCCAGGGTGGGATCAGCGGGCGAAGAGTCTTTCCCTTGGCGCTCCAACAACTCGGCCCTCGGCACGTCCTCTTGTGCTCCTAGATCCACCAGCACCAAACGGTTCGCCTGATAATCTTCGTGCTCGTCCTGCCCCCTGTCCAAGGCGCGTAGCAGGTCTTCTGCAACAGACTCCTGGTTGATCACTCCCACGCGCACTTCGGTGCGCTCCTTTTGACCCTGCAATACCAGGAAACCTTGGACCATGACCCAGAACAACACCGGGTACATGCAGATCGGCAGGACCAAGGTGGTGAGAGCGGTTTGACGATCGCGCAGGGTCTCGCGCAGTTCCTTGGCGGCGACCCTCAGCGTGGCGTGGAGGCGTGTTTGACTTGCCAAGGGAAGAAGGGGGTGTTGGGCGGCTGGTCAGCTTGCAGAGATGGGTGAGACCCGGCTGCTCCGCGGGGGGAGTGTAGCGCTGGTATTCGGGCCTCGCGAGAGGCCACTCAAAACAAACATTGTGCTGGGGCCTGGCCTGTACAAGGGCCTTGAGGTGACCACGAACAGAAGCATCTCCTTGCTCAAGTTGAGAGGGGTCGGATGTCGATAAAGCTCGCATGCAAGAGGATTTCCAGGGTCTCGGGGCCAAGAGTGCCCCTCAAGGGGACCAGGAAAGCAAGACCACGCGTGCGGCTCTGCTTGCCCCGCCGATAAATTTTATGGCGCCAGCCCAGTATCCGGCCGCACGCGTTTCCTCTTCTCACGCTGTTTTTCCCTCGGGCCTGTCTCCTGAAGGCAGGCTGCCATTGTCCGGCCTGAGCATTTCGCGTCGGCTGCTGCGCTGGTTCCCCCAGAGTCTGGCCATGGCGGCAATTCTCTGGAGTCTGTGCTTTCACGTTTCCCAGGTGCGGGGGTCCTCCATGTCTCCGGGAATCCTGAATTCCGATCGAATCGTAGTAGATGGTTTCTTTCACCACATCATCCCCATGAACAGAGGGGACGTGGTGGTGTTGGAGTATCCCCTCGATCGCAGTTTGGACTATGTCAAGCGCGTGATCGGCTTGCCGGAGGATGACATCTTGATCGCCTTTGGCAAGGTCTGGGTCAATGGGGAACTCCTGGACGAACCCTACCTGGACGCGGGTCTGGCCGACCGCACCAGTTTCAAGCACTGCACGGTGGCCCCCAATCACTTTTTCGTACTTGGGGACAATCGCATTCACAGCTCCGACAGCCGCGAGTTCGGTCAGGTGCCAATGGACTGCCTGCGCGGGGTGGTGCGTGCGCGCCTGTGGCCCTTCAGTCGTGCCGGTTGGGTGAACTGAAGGCCCTGGGACTTCGGCTATCGTGGGGCCGTGTCCAGTACTCCCATTGTCTTGATCAGCGGCGCGGCTCAGGGTTTGGGCCTGGCCAGCGCGGAACGTCTCGCGGCCCTTGGCTGGTGTGTACACGGGGTGCACCGTGATTCTGCAGGGCGACAGGGTCTCGTCGATCGCTTTGGTGAAGACCAGGTGCATCAGGCGGATCTGAGTGAGACCGGGGCAGCTGGACAGGTGGTAAATCGGGTCCTGGCCAGTGCTGGTCGATTGGACGGGGTCGTGCACGCCATGGGGGAGTTTGCGAGTGCTGTGCCCTCTGAAACCTCACGGGAATTGGTGCAGGACCTTTGGCGTAGCAATATGCTCTCGGCGGTGGATTTCTTGGATGCAAGTCGCGGAGCCTTGCGCGCTTCCAAGGGGGCGGCGGTATTTTTTGGAAGCGCTGGATTGGCGGGGGTTCGCGCTCGTCAAACGACTGCTGCCTACATCGCTGCAAAGACCGCGCTCCTGGTCTGGATGAAGTCTGCGGCTCTGGAGGAAGCGCCCCATGGGGTGCGCGTCAACATGGTCTCACCAGGGGTGATTCCTCACAAGGACGCCGCTTCGGAGACATCCGACCCTGAGCTCCTGGCACGAATTCCAAGCGGCCGCGGGGGCAAGCCCGAAGAAGTCGCTGCGGCGGTGAGTTGGTTGCTTTCTTCGGACGCGAGCCATGTGATCGGTCAGGACTTGGAAGTGGCTGGCGGCTGGTTGCTCTAAGGGCTCGAATTATTGCAGGTCCCGCTGGCCAGTTGCCCTGGTGTTGGGGCACCATGGAGACATGAGCCAAGCCACCATCCATAATCTTGATCCCGCCACGGGAGAGTTGATCGAGGAGATTCCCTGTGCCACCGAAGCGGAGGTTCAAGCCAAGGTAGCTAGGGCCCGGAATGCCTGGCCCGCCTGGCGTAGCATGGACTCGGGCCAGCGCCTGGACCTGTTGCGCGCTGTTCTCAAACGCCTGGAGGACGAGGCCCCGGAACTGGGAGCACTCCTTTCCCGTGAGATGGGCAAGCCCCTTTCTCAGGCTATTGGCGAAGTGCAGGGCTATGCGAGGCATTTGACTGATGAGTTGGATGAGGTCGCCACGGCGATTGCGCCCCAGACCATGCCGGGTAGCGAGGACGAGGTGCTCTTGTCCCGGGAACCTCACGGGGTTGTGGCAGTCATCACCCCTTGGAATTTTCCCGTGGGCATGCCAGCCCAGATTCTGATTCCTGCCCTGGGGGCGGGCAATACGGTGGTGTTCAAGCCCAGCGAGCACGTACCTCTGACCGGTGCATTCCTGGCCCGCCTGTTTCAGGAGCATCTGCCAGATGGGGCGCTGGAACTGCTGCAAGGGGGCGGCCCAGTAGGCGCTGCGCTTGTGGAGGAAGAGGTGGACATGATCGCTTTTGTGGGCAGCCGCGCCACGGGCATCGCAATCATGCGCAGCGCCGCTGGCAGTCTGAAACGACTGGTACTGGAACTCGGAGGCAAGGATCCTCTGCTTGTCTTTGCAGACGCTGATCTGGAGGCCGCTGCAATCTGCGCGACTCAGAACTCCTTGCGCAATACGGGGCAGGTCTGTTGCAGTGTGGAACGGGTCCTGGTGGAGCGTTCCGTGGCGCAACGCTTCGAGGAGCTTGTGTTGCAGGAAGCGGGGAACTGGCCTTTTGGAGACCCCCAGGTCAAGCAGACCTGCATGGGGCCCTTGGTGAGTGAATCCCAACGGGATAATGTCGTTGCCCATGTGGCAGACGCCCGGGAACGGGGTGCGCGTATTGCCCTCGGCGGTGAACTCCCAAAGGGATCCGGTTGGTTCTATCCTGCCACGGTGATTGTCGATGCCCCGAGCGATGCGAAGGTTATTCGTGATGAGACTTTTGGCCCGGTGGTCTGCCTGACCTGCTTTGACACCGAAGACGAGGCTGTCGAGCGAGCCAACGACACGGTCTATGGCTTGGGCGCAAATGTGTGGACCGGCGACCCGGAGCGAGGCCGCCGGGTTTCCGCTGGGTTGCGCGCTGGTCAGGTTGGGGTCAATCGTTATCTGGGCGGCGCCCCGGGTACTCCCTGGGTCGGCGCTCGGCAGTCTGGTGTGGGCTTCCTCGGGGGCATCGAAGGTCACCGGCAGTTCACGACTCCAAAGACCGTTGCAACTGCGCCCGGTTGAGCCGATCCTCTGTTTCGTTCTGGGCCCGGTACTTGCGCTCCGGGCCGGACTGGTTAGGATTCGTTGAATGGAACGCAAGATCCAAGGTCCCCAGGGGCGTATGACCGCTCCCAGCCAATCCAGTGCCCTATTGGGGCAATGGTGGTGGCCCTCGCCCGCGATGCAGCGGATGGGGTGCGAGACTTAGAACCTTCGCCTTTTCCTGATGTTCATCGCGGGCTCCCAGATCCTCTGGGGGCCCGCGCTTCTTTTTTCCTATCCTGCTGGCCTGCAAGAACAGCCCCTGCAAGACCAATCCCGAGACTCCGTGTGACTTCACCTCTTTCCCGATCCACCGATCACGACGCCGATCAGCACCAACTGGCCTGGTGGGTGTTGCCCGCTGACCTCCTCACCCCGGTGCAGGCATTCCGAGCTCTGAGGGCCAGCGGCCACCAGGGCGCGCTGCTCGAATCCGTCGAGGGGGTGATGCGTCTGGCGCGCTATTCCTTCGTGGCCGTCAATCCCTGCGCGTCTCTGCGAGCGCGGGCGGGAGAAGTGTCCGTCACCGAGGGTGGCAAGAGCGTGACCACCCAAGGCGGCGCATTGGAAGCCTTGCGCGCGGCCCTCAAGTCTCACGCGGTGCCCAAGGCGCCCCCGGGTTTGCCGCCTCTGGTGGGGGGCTGGCTTGGTTTCTTTGGACATGAGTGGGTCACGGAGCTGGAGCCACGCATCAAGCGACAGGAGAACGATCCATTCGGTGCGCCAGACGCCTGTTTTGATTTGTTCCGGGATGTGGTGGCCTTTGATCATGCGACCCAGCGTTTGTATCTGATCACCGCCTGTCCCCAGGGCGCTGCTGACCGCAGTGCGGCGGAGAAGAAACTAGAGGGGCTGGCCCAGGACCTCTTCACCGAGGCGGGGGATTTCAAAGGCTTCACCCTGCTGGACGATCAGCCTGAGCGCACCACTGAAGCTGGTGTCTACATGGAAGCGGTGGAGACTTTGCGCCAGAGCATCGGCGCGGGGGAGGTCTTTCAGGCAGTCCTCAGTCAGGGTTTTTCCCGGCGCTTTGCGGGGGATTCTTTCACCCTCTATCGCGTGCTGCGCCTGGTGAACCCCGCGCCCCACATGTTTTATTGGTCCACGGATGACATCACCCTGATCGGGTCATCTCCAGAGCGTTTGGTTTCCCTGCGTGACGGGATTTGTCAGGCCGTTCCCATCGCAGGCACCCGCCCCCGCGGCACGGACAAGGAGCAGGACGATCTCTTGGGCGTGGAGCTCTCGACCGATCCCAAGGAACGTGCAGAGCACGACATGCTGGTCGATCTGGCGCGCAATGATCTGGGCCGGGTGGCTCGTGTGGGCAGCGTGCGGGTGTGCGAACACGCCGTGCTGGAGAAATTTCCTCGGGTGCAGCACCTGGTCAGTCGCGTTGAATCCCGCCTCGCTGCTGGTCGAGACGCCTTGGATCTGGCCGCTGCCTGCTTTCCCGCGGGAACGGTTTCAGGAGCGCCCAAGGTGCGCGCCCTGGAATTGGTCACTGCCTTGGAGGGCCGTTGCCGCGGACCCTACGCGGGGGCTTTCGGCTACTTTGATGGCTCAGGATCGGCGGAGTTGGCCATCACCATCCGGACTCTCGTAGTGCAAGCGAATCGGGTTCATTGGCAGGCGGGGGCGGGTATCGTCTGGGAGTCGAAACCTGAGCTGGAGCACGCGGAAACCATGCACAAGGCTCAAGCCATGGCAGAGACCGTGACAATGGCCGCCGAACCTGCTTTTCAGCCACGGGGCGGTAATCAGGTGGAGGCTCAGTCATGATTCTCTTGATCGACAACTACGATTCCTTCACCTACAACCTGGTGCAGGTTCTGGCCGCTTTGGGTGCCGAAGTTGCGGTGCGGCGAAACGATGCCTTGACATGCGAACAGGCCCTGGCCCTGGGAGCTTCAGCGCTGGTGATTTCTCCGGGACCGGGTCGACCCAAGGACGCGGGCATAACGCTGGAATTACTCGCTGCTCTCGATTGCAGCACACCGGTGCTGGGGGTTTGTCTTGGGCACCAGGCACTTGTGGAGCAGGCTGGCGGCAAGCTGCTGGTGGATCCCTCACCGGTGCATGGCAAGGCGAGCATGGTGCACCACGCCAAGGGGCCCTTGTTTCGCGGTATTCAGAGTCCGTTGCCCTGTGCGCGCTATCACTCTCTGGTGGCCGAGCGGGCCAGCCTGCCGGAGCATTTGGATCTGATTGCTTGGACTGAGGAGGGGCATGTGATGGCAGTGCAAGACACCCGCGGCCCGCGTTTTGGAGTGCAGTTCCATCCCGAGTCGATTCTGACTCCCCTGGGCACCCGCATCCTGGCGAACTTCTTGGCCGCTGCGGGAGAACCCGTGGCCACGCGCAGTCCGGGGAGCAGTCTGTGAACACGCGAGAGGCACTGGCCGCTGTGCAGGGGGGCGCGACGCTGAGCAGTACGGAGTGCGAAGAGGTTTTTGGGGAGGTTCTGGGTGGTAGAGCAGATCCTCTGGTCCTGGCTGCGCTCCTGGCCAGTTTGGCTCAACGGCGGGAGACCCGGGACGAATTGCTCGGAGCCGTGCGCGCATTGCGTGCCAGCATGTTGCCCTTCGAGCATTCCTTCCCAGATGCCATCGACACCTGTGGCACTGGTGGCGATGGGCTCGGCACATTCAACATATCCACCGCAGCTGCCCTAGTGGCCGCCGCCGCGGGAGCCCAGGTGGTCAAGCACGGCAACCGAGCGGCTTCTTCCAAGTCCGGATCCGCGGACTTGTTGGAAGCACTTGGGGTCTGCATTGAGTTGACCCCGGAACAGGCTCGGGAGGTTCTGGAGCAGGTGGGTATCACCTATCTGCACGCGCCTCTCTATCATCCGGCCATGCGCCATGCGGGACCTGTGCGCAAGGCCTTGGGGATTCGCACGATTTTCAATTCTCTCGGCCCCCTCGCTAACCCCGGTGCTGTTCGTCGGCAGTTGGTGGGGGTTTCGGATGGATCCCGGATTGAGGAGGTGGCATCGATTTTGGAGTCCCTGGGCCATGTGCGCGCGTTGGTGGTCCATGGGGGCGGCGGTGCGGATGAGTTGACTTTGGACGGGCCCAACATGGTGCGCTGCGTGGGCTCCTTGGAGTCCTTTGAGGCGCAAGGAGTGAACCTGGGTCTGGACGCGGCGCCGGTTTCCGCCTTGGCGGGGGGTGATGCGCAGCACAATGCGGGCATCTTGCAGCGACTGCTGGTTGGTGACGGTGGGCCCCTGCGGGATGCATTGCTCTACAACGTGTCGGCGGCTCTTGTGCTGGCGGAGAAAGCAGCGAGTGCCGAAGAGGGCCTGCAACTGGCCGCCGAGGCCTTGGATTCGGGCGCGGCCAAGGATCGCTTGGAACAGTGGGTGCAACTCTCCCAGGCGGTAAGTGCGTGAGCTTGCCCGCTGGAGTGCGGCTGACAGGGACCCGGCTGGATCCGATCCTGCAATCGGTGGCTGTCAGGGCAGGCGAGCGCCAGCCAGTGGAGAGGATCGCTACCGCAGGTTCTCTAGAGTTGTTTCGCACAGCCCTTGGCGCTCCCGGCCTGTCTCTGATCGCTGAGTGCAAACGCCGGGCTCCCTCGGTGGGGCAGCTTTCCAAAGAGGTAGATCTTGCCTGGCGGGCACAGGCCTATGCCCGCGGAGGCGCCGCGGCCCTTTCGATCTTGACCGAGGAAGAGCACTTTGGGGGCCATCCCCGGGATCTTGCCGCCGTGCAATCCGCTGGGTTGCCTCTCTTGCGCAAGGACTTCTTGATTTCCACTCAGATGGTGCTCGAAAGCGTGCCCATGGGAGCGGATGGGGTGCTCTTGATCTGCGCTTGCTTGGAGGACGCCCTGCTCGAAGAACTGGCCGTGTGCGCTAGGGAGCAGGGGCTCTTCACCTTGGTGGAGATCCACGATGAAGGGGAACTGGAACGGGCCGCACGACTTGACTGTGCGTCTATCGGTGTTGGTGCCATCGGAGTCAACGCGCGTGATTTGCGGGATTTCTCGATTGACCTGGCTACCGTCGAGCGCATTTTGCCCCTCATCCCCGAGGGTGTCATGTCAGTGGCGGAGTCCGGCTTGTATGGTCCTGAAGACCTGTTGCGTGTGCGCGCAGCAGGAGCGGATGCGGCATTGGTGGGCACGGCCCTCATGCGCTCTGAAGACCCCGAAGCGACTCTGCGTAGTTGGAGGGAGGTGCTAGAGGTATGAAGCCGGGCACGGTCAAGATCTGCGGGCTGACTCGAGTTGAGGATGTGCACGGGGCGGTCGGGGCGGGGGCAGATCTCTTTGGTTTTGTACACCACGAGGGTTCTCCCCGTCATGTTTCTCTTCAAGATCTCGCGCCTCTGGTGGCGGCCGTTCCCGCGAACAAGTCCAGTGTGTTGGTGGTGGTGAACGGTGACCCCGATGATCTTGGTTCCTTGATGAAGACGAGTGGCGCGGACCTGTTGCAGTTGTGCGGAGATCAGGATCCCGAGGACTTTGAGTCCTTTGGCTTTCCGATTCTGCGGCGCATAGGTGTGCAGAAGGGAGCCTTGGTGGATCTGGGCCGCTGGTTCAGTGCGGCCCAGGCATTCGTGCTCGATCATCCATCTTCTGTTGGGGGCAGCGGGCTCCTGGTTGATTCCGGTCTGGCTGCGGAACTTGCTGCTGCGGGGCCATGTCTTCTGGCCGGGGGACTGGGTCCGGAAAGTGTTGCTGCCAGCATCCGCGCGGTCAAACCCCTTGGTGTGGATGCTTCCTCCCGCTTGGAAAGTGCTCCCGGAGAAAAAGATCCCCAGCGCATGACGGATTTTGCGGATCGGGCTCGCCAGGCCTTTGTCCTGCAGGAGACCCAGCCATGAGTTCCTTCCAACTTCCCACGCACTTTGGGCGCTTCGGCGGCTGCTATGCCCCTGAGACATTGATGCCGGCCCTCCTGGAATTGGAAGCCGCTTTCATCGAATCCCAAGGGGACCCGGGGTTCACAAGTGAACTCGCGCGTCTGGCCCGCGACTTTGGTGGGCGACCCACACCTCTGTTTCATGCCCAGCGTCTAAGCAAAGAGTGGGGTGTGGACCTCTGGCTCAAGCGCGAGGATCTTCTGCATACGGGAGCCCACAAGCTGAACAACGCAATGGGTCAGGCACTCTTGGCTCGGCGCATGGGGAAGAAGCGCATCCTTGCAGAGACCGGCGCGGGACAACACGGGGTCGCCAGCGCCACTGTATGTGCTCTGCTTGGTTTGGAATGCGTGGTCTACATGGGGGAGGTGGACATCGAACGACAGCGGCCCAATGTGGAGCGCATGCGCTTGCTGGGCGCGCGAGTCGAGTCCGTGTCCAGCGGTCAGCGCACCCTCAAGGACGCGGTGAACGAAGCCTTGCGCGCTTGGGTTTCCGACCCCGATGCGCACTATCTGTTGGGCTCGGCACTTGGCCCTCACCCCTTTCCCACTATCGTGGCCGCGTTTCACTCGGTGATTGGAGAAGAAGCCAAGCGCCAGTTCCAGGAGCAGAGCGGGGTTGAGTTGCCGGATCTCGCGCTGGCTTGTGTAGGGGGCGGATCCAATGCGATTGGTCTTTTTCGCGCCTTCTTGCCCCACCAGCAGGTGGCCCTCATGGGAGTCGAAGCGGGAGGCCGCGGTTCCCAGCCGGGAGAGCACGCGGCGCGTTGGCTTGGGGGGCGTGAGGGAGTCCTGCACGGTTGCCGCACTTTGGTGCTTTCAGATGAACACGGCCAGATTCAGGGCACACACTCCATCAGCGCCGGTTTGGATTACCCCGCGGTGGGCCCTGAGCATGCGGATCTTTTTGATCAGGGGCGTGCGCGCTACGAGGTCGCCGGAGATGCAGAAGCCCTGGCAGGATTCCAGGCGCTCGGACGGTTCGAGGGGATTCTGCCCGCTTTGGAGTCCTCACACGCCCTGGGTTGGCTCATGACCCATCAGGGTGACTGGCAGGGCAAACGGGTGGTACTCGGTCTTTCGGGCCGAGGCGACAAGGACCTGGTCACCGTCTTGCCCCTGCTGGGGGATGAGGCGTGAGCGCTTTCCTGCAAGCTGCCATCCGGGTGGGGCGCGAGGGTGCCTGCCCCGCAATTGCGCCCTACCTGACCGCCGGGGACGGGGGTTTTGAGCGCAGCCTGGCGGTGATGCACGCAATCGAAAAGGCGGGCGCCGTGTGTCTGGAGTTGGGCTTGCCTTTCTCCGATCCTTTGGCGGATGGACCGATCTTGCAGGCCGCTGCCCAGCGCAGTCTGGCAGGGGGTATGACCCCGGTCCGGACCCTTGAGTTGATTCGTGCCTACCGCGAAGAGGGCGGGCTCATGGCGGTGCTGTTGTTCAGTTACATCAATCCCCTTTTCGTGGGTCTGGGCGGCCTTGGGGCCAGCGCGGAACGATTGGCCGAGGCGGGGGGCGACGGTTTCGTGGTGCCCGACCTGCCCCCGGAGTTGGCTCAAGAACTGCAGGAACCCTGCGCGGAGCTAGGCCTTGGCACGGTGTTCTTTGCCACTCCGCGCTCGTCGCCGGCGCGGATTCGTGCCGCTGCCGAAGCCTCCACCGGTTTCTTGTATTGTGTGGGGCGCACGGGAGTCACGGGCCAGCGCACTTGTTTCGACGCGGAGGTCCTGGGCTGGCTCGATCAGGTCCGTGCTCTGGCAGGCTCTACCCCCTTGGCCGTGGGCTTTGGCGTGGCCGAGCCTGCGGACATTTCAGCCTTGGCGGGCCATACGGATTTGGCGATCTCGGGCAGCGCCCTGGTGCAACTCTTGCACCGCACCGGGGGCTCTCCCCAGGATGGGGCTCAGGCGGCCCATGACTTTGTGGCGGCTCTTTGTCGGGCCCAACCGAAATAGGAAAACCCATGCAACCTCAAACCAGAAACCACCTGGCCTTTCTCGATCGCGCTCTGTTGAACCTGTTGGAGGAACGGGCGCGATTGCTGGCAGACGAAGCCCTGGAAGTCCCCGCAAACCTGGAGGATCTGCTGCTGCGGGCCAGCGGAGACTTTTCCCCGCATGCTCTCTCAAGCGTCTTCGAGGCGATTCAAGCGGGCTGTTGTGCAAACAATGGGGGTGCGCAATGATCCTGCGCCTCTGGCCCGGTACATCGGAAGCTCGGGCGGCTGCGATTTCGGAGATGCTCGAAGTCGAAGGCGTGCGCACCTCGCGCAGTCCGGAACTCAACCGGCCAATCATCGCCACCCTGGACAAGGTGGATGCAAGTCTCGTCAGGCGCATCGAAGAATTGGCCGAGCTGGAGTCCATCGTGCATCCCGAGGGCGAGTGGCGCCGAGTGGATCGTAGTTTCCGGGATGGACCCTCGGTAATCAGTTTGGGGGGCGTGCCTGTGGGTGGCGGGAGCGTGGTGGTCATAGCAGGTCCTTGCTCTGTGGAAAACGCCAAGCAACTGGACGACGCGGCGCGTTGCGCCCAACGGGCGGGGGCTCATGTTCTGCGGGGTGGAGCATTCAAGCCGCGCACATCGCCCTATGCCTTCCAAGGACTCGGGCGCGAGGGCTTGTTTCTTCTCAAGGAAGCTGGCCTGCGCTATGGCATGCCAATTATCAGCGAGATCATGGACGCGGGGCACTTGTCCGCATTTCTTGATCACGATGTGGACTGTCTGCAGATCGGTGCACGCAACATGCAGAATTTCACTCTGCTCAAGACCGTGGCCACTGCCCGACGGCCGGTCTTGCTCAAGCGCGGTCTCTCCGCGACCATCAAGGAGTGGTTGCAGTCTGCGGAATACCTCGCGGCCCACGGTTGCGATGATGTGATCTTGTGCGAGCGCGGCATCCGTACTTTCGAGCCCGCCACGCGCAACACTCTGGACCTGACCGTCTTGCCTCTGTTGCAGCAATGGTCACACCTGCCGATCATGGTGGATCCCAGCCACGCAGCCGGTATTCCCGGATTGATCCCGCCCCTGGCCCGGGCTGCCCTGGCTGCTGGCGCGGATGGTCTGGCGGTGGAGGTGCACGCAAGCCCTGAATACGCCAAGAGCGATGGAGGCCAGGCTCTCTTGCCGGGTGAACTCGCCGGTCTGGTGGCGGACGCCAGGGTCTACGCAGCGGTGGGGGGTCGGCACCTTGCCGAGCAACTGGTTCAGCCTGCGCAGCAGTCCTAGATCTCGTCCAAACGCTGCAGGAGTTTGTCCCAGTCGATGTCCAGGGGCTCCCACTGGGGTGTGCTGCTGAGTTCAAACACCTGGTCGCGTACCGCTTGGGCGCGGCCCCCGGGGGCGGGGTGGGTGCTCATCCAGACGGGGATCTCTCCTTCCTGTTCTTCTTCCAGGGTCTCGAAGAATTGTGCCAGACCCTCGGGATCGATGCGCGCGGCGATCAACATGCGTACACCTTCCCGGTCTGCTTCGCTTTCGTCCCCGCGGCCGTAGCCATTCATGGTCACCGAGGTGAGCACTTCAATGGCCGCCTCTTCCACGCCGCCCAGATCTCCCAGGGTTACGGCGACCACTGCTGCGGTGCCTGCAGCCTTGACGATTCGATTGATCCCGTGACGCTTGGTTACATGAGAGATCTCATGGGCCAGGACCCCGGCCACCTGCTCAGGGCTGGTGGCTTTTTCTATCAAGCCGGTGAAGACCGTGATGTAGCCTCCGGGCAGGGCGAAGGCGTTGACGGTGGGGTTGCGCACGATCTTGAACTGAAACTCTGCATCGGGCAGGGAGCGGTGGGGAGCGATGCGGTTGAGCATCACTTCGATCGCGCCCCGTAGCACGGGATCTGTGATCTCATTGCCGTTGGTGGGCATGGAGCCCGTGGCGAGTTCGCCGATGGCTTCGTCGGCGGAGTAGGGGATGCTCTCCGTAACTCCTTCGGTCACTGCGTTGAAGCAGGCTGGGATTTTTGCCACCATCCAGAAAATGAGAGCGCAAACGGCCAGGCATCCAAGTCGCGTGCGCCAAGGACCCGAGACCGATGCGCCTCCCAGTCGCGCAATATCATTGCCCAGGTCATTGCCCGCCAGACTTTCAACCGCGCGCAGTATGTTGGGGTCCAGCGAGCTGACGGTCAGGCCTGCTTGGGTGAATTCAACGGCACCGCTGTCGTTGCGGCGCAGGCGCATGCCGCTCCAGGAAAGTTGCCGTGCGGGATGCCCCTCTGTTTGAGCGCTGATGCCTGTGGTGCTGAGCTCAAGTACGGCCGGAAGCGAGTAGTTGCTTTGGTCGGGGCTTGTGAGCGAGGGGTCGCGGAGTTGACCTTCGAAGGTGGTGGATTGCATGGAATCAGGCTCTGGGACGCAGGATACGGGTGCTGAGGGCACCGATGGCATCCACTTCGCAAGTCACCGTGTCCCCGTCTTCGAGGGGGCCAACTCCTTCGGGTGTTCCCATCAAGATGATGTCTCCGGGATAAAGGGTCAGATGCCGCGAAAGGGCCACGAGGGCGGGCTCTACGCGTACCACCAGGTTCTTGGTGCTGGCATCCTGACGCAGAGTGTCTGCCACCCTGCAGGTCACCCGCAGATCATGTGGGTCGAGGAATCCAGCCGGCACCAGGCAAGGGCCCAGAGGCAGGAAGCCATCCATGTTCTTGGCGGGCATCCAAGGATGGCCCTTCTTGCGATCGGCACCCTGCATGCTGCGGGCGGTGAGGTCGTTGGCCACCATCCAGCCGCCCACATGTTCCATGGCGTTTTCTGTGGAGAGGTCGCGGCCTTGCTTGCTGATGACCAGGGCCAGCTCTGCCTCATGGTCCATCTGCTCGGTGTACCAGGGCCGCACGCTGACCTCGCTCCCGTGTCCACAGATGGTGTCGGGCAACTTTCCAAACCAGAGCGGCTGTTCAGGCACCTGCTCTCCGAACTCCGCTGCGTGTGCGGCAAAGTTCTTGCCCAGGCAAAGCACCTTGCCAACCTCGGGCCTGGTCAAGGGCGCGCGCCATTCGGTGTTGTCCGGAGTCTCCACCTCGGTCCAGTTGCTGCCCTCAGATCCGGGCAAGCAGGCTTTGAACTGATCGGAGTGGAGGTGACCCGCAGAAATGAGTCCCAAGAGGTCCGCCGGATGCCCCGCCGCCGCAGCCCAGGCACTCAAGTCATACCACTGCCCGCCAAACTCAAGCAGCAGCCCGCCCGCAGGTGCCGCGTAGACGCGTGGGAGGTTCGGTCGTGGGGTGTTCATGGGGGCAGCATAGCTTCTTCAGCGTCGTTTTTGCCGGAAGCAGTTCCCATGGGTTGGAACACGCGGCCCTGGCCTGTGCACGGGATTCCTGCCTTGGCCAGCAATTCCGAAAGGGCCTCGTGGGCATGTGACTCCCGGTGGGAGCTGGCCACGCGCAGCAAGGCGCCTTGGGCTAGCGCTTCCTTGGAAGGAGGATCCTGGCGGAGGGCATGGGCTGACTCCAGGAGTTCGTCCGCTTCTCTTCCCATGAGTGTGCCCATCCTTGGGTCCCCACGAATCCCGCGCAGGGCAAGGGGCGTTCCTAACACCGGAACCCCGTGGGTCATGGCCTCGAGCACTTTGAGTCGTACACCCGCACCCAGATGATAGGGCGCGATCACGCAGCGGGTGTTTCTGTAGAATGCATCCAGATCCTCCACGAAACCGAGAACCTCTGCCCCCGCCTGCTGCAGCCTTTGGGCAAGGACCGGCCGGATGCCGCGACCGGCAATCGCAAGCCTCAGGGGGGTCTTGTCCTGGCGCAGCTCCAACGCCGCGAGCAGATCTTGCAGGGCGAGTTCATTGGGGCCCCAGGTCCAAAC
>NYYZ01000028.1 GCA_002686945.1 Planctomycetota bacterium | reverse complement strand
TGAGCCATCCAGGAACACGCAGGAGGTACCCTCGAGGCGCGCGGGCCGCTGGGTCGGGCGAAAAACGGCACCTTGGATTTCCTATCCTCAAGCCCTCGTCCGCCATGAAGCGCAGCTGATCGAAGAGACCACCACCGGCGTGGTGACGGAACATCCCCTCGTGCGGCGTGTCCTTGAGCTTGAAGCCCTCGGCGTGCTCCCTGGTGGCGGAGGTTTATCCTTTTGCGGAGGTCGACCCCGCAGCGGAGGTCGAGGCGATGGCCGCGGCGCTGCCCTTCATGAAGCCTCGTCGTCGCATGCTGTGACGGATACGCCTCGCGAGGGGAGCGTCCAGTGCCACTCGAAGAGGGCCGCCAGTGCGGCCAGGTCTCGATTCAGGCTGCTGCCCCAGCTTCTGGATTGAATGGCCGGCCTGCACACCACTAGGATGGCACCACCCCCCGGCCGCCTCGAACGCGAGGCGGCGCGCTCCCCTGCTCCCGAGTTTCACACCAGATGACCGAATCGATCGACAACTCCCGCAAGGGAATCCTGCGCAGGTTCCAGGCCCAGATCGCCCGCGGCGAGCCGATCATTGGCGGTGGCGCCGGGATCGGGCTGTCTGCCAAGTGTGAAGAGGCGGGAGGGATCGACCTGATCATCATCTACAACTCGGGCCGCTTTCGCATGGCGGGGCGCGGCTCGACGGCGGGCTTGATGCCCTATGGCAACGCCAACCAGATCGTGAAGGAGATGGCCTACGAGGTGCTGCCCGTGGTCAAGCACACGCCCGTGCTCGCTGGCGTCTGCGGCACCGACCCCTTCATGATGCCCGAGCTCTTCCTGCGCGAGCTCCAGGAGCTCGGCTTCGCCGGGATCCAAAACTTCCCGACGGTCGGCCTGATCGAGGGCCGCATTCGCTCGACGTTGGAGGAGACCGGGATGGGTTACGACCTCGAGGTCGACATCGTCCGGCTGGCGCGCGAGAAGGAGATGCTCACCACGCCCTACGTCTTCAACGTGGAGGAGGCCAGGATGATGGTCGATGCCGGCGCCGACATCATCGTCGCGCACATGGGTTGCACCAGCGGCGGGGCGATTGGCGCGGAGACGGTCAGCCCACTGGATGAGTGCGTGCAGCTGATCACGGAGATCGTCGAGGCCTGCAAGTCCATGCGCGAGGACATCATCTGCCTGTGTCATGGCGGACCGATCGCCATGCCGCCGGACGCCGACTACATCATTCAGCGCGTCCCGGGCATCGACGGCTTCTACGGCGCGAGCTCCACCGAGCGCTTCCCGACCGAGGTCGCCATCAAGCAGCAGATCGAGACCTTCAAGGCCATTCGCTTGCCGCAGGGGAGCTGAGCCATGTGCGGACACGCAGCCTGCTTGCGCTTCATCAGCACGCCCGACGTGGTGGTCGAACACTTCCCGTGGGGCCCCCACGAGTGGCTCGTGCGCGACGACATCACAGAGAGCGAGAACCTCATGTGTGTGCGCGTGACCATGCCCGCCGGTCAAGCCCACCAGTTCCACCGTCATCCCCACTTCGAGGAGTTCGTCTACTGCATCTCGGGACGCCTGGAGCAGTGGGTGGGCGAGGAGAGCCGCATCCTTGAGGCCGGTGACGTCGCGCACGTGCCGACCGACATGGTGCACGGCTCCTACAACACCTTCGATGAGCCGGCAGTCTTCCTCGCGGTCATGTCGCCCGCGAAGTTCGCTGGCCCCGTGCTGATCGACGTCTCGCGTGAAGAACCCTGGTGCTCACTCAAAGCCCCTTTCGATCCCCAATCCCCGCCAAGCCCCGCATGACAGACATCATCCACGCCAGCGACCTCACCGACCGCGAGAAGCGCTTGCTCTTCTGGGCCAGCTTCTTCTCCCTCATGGCAGCGGGCGTCGGCTTCGCCTTCCGCGTCGCGCTGGGGGGCAAGTACGGCGCCGAGCTGGGCCTCACCGAGCAACAGACCGGTGAGGTCTTCGGGGCGTCGCTGTGGCCCATCGCGATCACCATGATCGGCTTCAGCCTGGTGGTCGACCGAACTGGCTACCGGATGCCGATGTACGGCGCCTTCCTGCTGCAAGCCATCTCGGGCGTGGGCACCTTCTTCGCCGATAGCTACGGAATGCTCTACGTCTGCGCGCTCTGCGCGGGCCTCGGACACGGCATCATCGAGGCCGTCATCAACCCGATCTGCGCCGCGGTCTATCCCAAGGACAAGACCAAGTGGCTCACGATCCTGCACGCTGCCTGGCCGGCCGGACTGGCGGGGGGGACCCTGCTGATCCTGGGAGTGGACTTGCTCAAGGATGGCGGCTTCTCGTGGCAATTCCATGCGCTGTGGATCTTGCTGCCGGCGGCGGCCTATGCCTTGATGTACGGCCCCTGCAAGTTCCCCGTGGATGAACGCGTTCAGGCGGGCATTCCCTACAAAGACATGCTGCGTCAAGTGGGCTTCTTGACCGCAGCCCTCGCGTCCTTCTTGCTCGTCTACGAGATCGGCAATCAGTGCGATCAGCTGACGGGTTGGACCAAGCCGGAGGGTTGGTTCAACGTCAGCCTGGGCATCGGTCTCGTGATCGGCCTGGGTTTCGGCTTGGCGGTGCGCAGCATGGGGAGGCCCTTGTTCTTTCTGATGTGCCTGTTGATGATCCCGGTCGCCACGGCGGAGCTGGGCACCGATGGGTGGATCAGGGGACTGATGGAGCCCGTGCTTGACGGCAAGAACATCCCGGCCGCCATGGCGCTGGTCTTCTCGGCCTCGATCATGCTCGTCCTGCGCGTGTTCGCCGGGGGCATCCTCAAGTACTTCAGTCCGCCAGGCCTGCTCTTCGTCAGTGGCATCTTCTCCGCCATCGGCCTGTACTGGCTCTCGAGCGCGACCGGGGCGGCGATCTTCATCGCCTTCGTGTTGTACGCGCTGGGACAGACCTACTACTGGCCGTGCGTGCTCGGCTTCACCTCGGAGCGCTATCCTCAGGGTGGTGCGCTGACCCTCAACACCGTCTCGGCCATCGGGCTGCTCTCGGCGGGCATCATCGGCACGCCGATCCTCGGCGTGGCCTTCGACGAGTCGATCCATGCCACAGTGGTGGCCGAGGCGCCCGCGCTGGCGGAGGCAGCAACCACAGAGGGCGGCTTCATGTGGATGAGCCACGAGAAGATTGACCCCGCCGCAGCCGAGAGCTACCTCGCCAACCTGCCCGAGGAGGAGCGCACCGCCGCGCTGCAGGTCTACTCCAAGTCGGAGCCTCAGGGCAGCGCACAAGCCAGTGCGGGACGAAATGTGTTGCTGTACGCGGTACGCTTCCCGGCCCTGTTGATGGTCGTCTTCGGGATCATCGCGCTCTACTTCCGGATGCGCGGTGGGTACAAGCCGATCGAGCTGGACACCCACAGCGCGTGATTGAACGAGACCTGTGATGCGCTTCGGCTTCAACCTGCTGCTGTGGACAGTCTTCGTCGAGCCACGGCATGCGGCGGTTATTGCGCGCCTCGGTGAGCTCGGCTTCGATGGAGTCGAGCTCCCCGTGGGAATGGGGGAGCCGCGCTACTACGAGCAGTTCAAGCGCATGGCAGATGATGCGGGGCTCGCTTGCACAGCCTGTGCCCTGGCGACGCCAGAGACGGATCCATCCAGCCCCGAGGCCTCGGTGCGACGGGCCGCGCTGGACCACCTGCGCTCGCGAGTCGATTGCGCGCAGGCCCTCGCGAGTCCCGTGTTGGTGGGGCCCCTCTACGCAGCCCACAAGCAGTTCAGCGATCCACCGCCCGGCGAAGACCGCTTGAAGTGGGCAGCAGAGGTCCTCGCTCAAGCCTCCGAGTACGCCGCGCAAGCCGACGTGACGCTGTGCCTGGAGCCGCTCAACCGCTTCGAGATCCAGTTGGTCAATACGATCGACGAGGCTCTACGTCTAGTCGAGGTGGCCGACCACCCGAATCTCGCAGTGCATTACGACACCCACCACGCCCACATCGAGGAGGACTCGCATGCCACATCCCTCGCGCGCTGCGCCGAGCGACTGGGCCATGTACAGCTCTCCGAGAGTCACCGCGGGACGCTGGGCACCGGGCAGGTGAACTGGGCAGCCGTCGTGGAGGGCTTGCGCGCGGCGAGCTTCGATGGCTGGATCGTTGCCGAGTCCTTTGGCACGGGCGTCGAGCACCTGAGCGCGGCTGCTTGCGTGCACCGCAACTGCTTCGAGTCCCGCGACGAGGTCATGTCCCGGGCCCTGCCCTTCATGCGCGAGTTGCTGGGCGCCTGAGCGCATCTCCAGACACGCCGGACCCTACCCACTGGAGCCCAAACCATGCCGACCATCGCCGTCCTTGGAACCCTCGACTCGAAGGGGCACGAGCACGCCTTCGTGGCACAGCGTATCCGCGAACGTGGTCATCAAGCCCTGCTGGTCGATGTGGGCACGAGCGAGGAACCGCAGGTTCCGGTGGACATCACCCGCGAACAGGTCGCGCAAGCCGCAAACCTGGAGCTCGCAGCACTGCTGGAGCGACACGACCGCGGTGAGTGCGTGGCAGCCATGGCGCTGGCCGCACCGATCCTGCTCCAGCGTCTGCAACAGGAAGGGCGCATCCAAGGCGTGGTCTCCCTGGGCGGCGGTGGAGGAACTGCAATCGCGACGGCGGCCATGCGCGCGCTGCCGATCGGCTTTCCAAAGCTGATGGTCTCGACCCTTGCCAGCGGCAACACAGCCCCCTACCTCGGCACCAAGGACATCACCATGATGCCGAGCATCGTCGATGTCGCCGGACTGAATCGTGTCTCGAAGACCATCTTCGCACGCGCCGCGGGCGCGATCTGCGGCATGGTCGAGGCCGAGCCAGACGCAACTGACGAGCGCCCGATCGTGGCCGCGAGCATGTTCGGCAACACGACCGAGTGCGTGAACGCCGCCGCGCCACTGCTGGAGGCCGCGGGCTACGAGGTGCTCGTCTTTCACTCCACCGGTACTGGTGGTAGGGCGCTGGAGTCGCTCATCGACAGCGGCCTGGTCGCGGGGGTGCTCGACATCACGACCACCGAGTGGGCCGACGAGTTGGTCGGCGGAGTCCTGTCGGCGGGTCCCGGGCGCCTCGATGCAGCGGCCCGCGCGGCGCTTCCCGCGGTGGTGGTTCCAGGTTGCTTGGACATGGTCAACTTCGGCGAACGAGACTCTGTGCCCGCGCGGTTCGCTGACAGGCTGCTCTATGTTCACAACCCACAGGTCACCTTGATGCGCACCTCGCCCGAGGAGTGCGCCAAGCTCGGCGAGATCCTGGCCGAGAAGGTCAACGCCTACCGCGCCCCCGTCACCGTCCTGTTGCCCGAGCAGGGGCTCAGCGTGATAGGTGCCCCGGGCCAGTGCTTTCACGACCCGCAGGCCGACGCAGCGCTGTTCGACACTCTCGAGCGCGGGCTGAACTCGCGGGTCGAGGTCCTGTCCATCCCCAAATCGATCAACGACCCCGAGTTCGCGCGGGCCTGCGCCGAGGCCCTGCTGGCAAACCTGCGCGCCGCCACCGGCCAGGCCGGATAGACCCGAATGACAGAACCACATGCATCCACGGTCCCCGACTCGCAGTCTCATCGCCCCATGAGAGTCGTTCTGGCCCTGGGCCTGCTCGCCCTTGCTGCGTTCTGTGCCTTCGGGTTCCTGGCGACCTACGAGCCCATGGACGGGGGGGCTTTGGGCTGGCGGATCGGCTATGGCGCAGCGCTCGCGGCTTGCACCTAGAGGCGCGCGGGCCACTGAGTCGGACGCGAAGCGCTACCTTAGGATTCCTACCCTCTGGGGTGTCAGGGGCTCGGGGAAAGGAGATAAGGGCATTCCCTGGACGGAGTCCAAAACAAATCTCTAGTATGTTCACGGACGAACAACAGAAGAAAGGTATTTGCATGCTAAGGAACGGTCGATCCATGAAGAATAGTTCCATCAGGTTTCTCGCTCTGTCTGCATTCTTGACAGCGGGTTGTGGAGGAGGTGGCTCCAGTGAAGGAGGGGGCGGCACCAGTTGCGGTGATGAGCCGGATCCAATCGGAGTTTCCGTTGAGAACCTGAATCAAGGGACTCACCAGGGGCTTATGAACGCACGATCCATGCTCTCTGAAACCCTGGGATGCAGCGACCATGCCCAGCATCACGACATGGCGCATGTTCTTCTGGCAGTTGTGCGGATGGCGGCGTTCTTCGATATCCCCTCTACCGGAGGCACGTCCACCCTTGCTGGCCTGCTCCAAGACATGGGGGTCGCTGTGGATGGGCAGTACTTGCTGGACTTCGTACGTGACGAGGGGGTCAGCGATCCAAGCGAACCCGTGTTCGCGCCAGCTTTTCCTCACGTGGGACGCTTTCAGGGTTTTCTCGCTCAGGACCTGGGCGACCAGTTTGGATTCGCCGCACAGGATCTTGAAGCCGTTTCCGAGGGCTTCAGTTCCGTTCTTTCTGGGCTGCTCGACATGCCGAGTATGGAGCTGGACTACGGCGACTGCCAGCTCGTGGCGTCGGGCTGCCGGTTTCTCGAAGCGGTCTTCTATCTGCAGGCAGTCATTGACCTAAATGCTGACATCTACAGGATCGAATCCAGGGCTGATGGCTGGCTGAATGGCGGCGTACCCCAGCCCTATCGGCTGTTCTGCGGATTGCACCCAGATCTGATCGTCCAGGGCCAGCCGTCGACCAGCGGGAGGGAGGGCCTTCTCAATTCAGCAAATTACCTGGATTCCCTGGCAACCTTGGACACCTCCTCCACCGCTCAGGAGTTGTTGGATGACATGCAGGATGCACTGCTTCGCTGCTTGGACGACTTCAAGCGTGGAATGCAGTATGAGGATGATGGAAACAGTGGGGATGATGCTCTCTATGTTGACGCCGACGCTCGGAACACCTTCGACCTTGCCTTGCCGTGGTTCGATAATGTGCGTCAAGCCCTGGCGGGCGGGCCATCGGATATACCGGACTGGTCGTTCTGGGATGGGCCCGACTATGTCGAACTGCCGGGATTCGTGCTGGACGAGAATCTTGTCTTTAGCAGTTTCACGTACTCTGGGCGGGTCTTCTTGCCCGACTATTCCGGGCTGCCCGACACCGTGGCCACAACTGATAGTTTCGACCGGGTGTTTCTCTCTGACATTCCCCAGCTCTACTTCGGCCTGACTGGAAAGACCTTGCAACGCCAGGATGTTCTTATTTACTGGAATTCATTGAATGTTGCCTGGGATGAAGGATGGGTTGGATGGGCTCTAGAGTCAGATTATTAACTGGCACGATTCAGCTATTGGATAATCCCGGCGCCACTGATCCACCAGCAAGGAGGCTTGCGGCCAGGGTGTCCAGGATTCACCTTGAATGCGATGGTCCGGCCTGGAGTTGATGTGATGTGCAGATCGGGTCTGGTAGCATCGCTGGATGCCAACGCTCAGGCGCTATCTTGTCCATCAGACGGTTGGCTTCACTCTGATGGCTCTCTACTGCCTCTGGCCGTTGGCCTTGATCGTTTCGCTGGAAGGCGTACTGACACGGACCAACCCGCTCCTGGCGATCCGACCGGGGTTGGCCGGGGGGATAGCAATGGTGCTCAGTGCTCCGCTCGTCTTTGCTCTGGCGGCCGGCGCCGGAGTTGCACTTCTTCAGAACCATCTCAATGCCACCATGGAGGCTCTTGTCGTTCAACTCAACGGGGTGTCCCCATGGAGGCTTATCCCATGGAGTCTCATTCCTGCGGCAATACTCAGCGCATCATCCCTCTTTCTGCTTCTTGGTCTTCACCCGGCGGCCTCACGAGTGCTGCGTGGCACTGCGTGGCTTGAAGATCAAGTGGTGCCGGAGATGATGGCCACCATGGGCCGGGCCCGGCAATTCGATCATCTCGCGTACAGCGGTGCGGCTTCGGATGAGGGGCGCGTAGAGGATTTGCGGTTGCTTGTTATGGATCCGAGAGGCCCGTCCGTTGCGGTCGGAGCCAGTAGAGCCGAGTTCCAACTGGCACCCCCGAATGACCTGCAGGTCGATCTGGAGGAGGGCCTCTTGGACAGTAGTGTCGAGGGTGTGGAACCGATACGCTTTCAACAAGCGATCATTGAAATGAACCTTCGCACACTGATTTGCTATCGGCAAGGGCGATGGGCAAAGCCAGATAGCAGGAACTTCTCTCAACTCAGGACAGATGCCAGGGTCGCCGCGAAGGTCGATGGTGAGCGGGCCCTGGCACAGTTCAACAGGTTGACCTTCGAGCCCTACTACAGGATTGCCTTGGGCCTTCTGCCGCTTTCCGTCGCGGGGCAGATCACGATTGTCCTGACATCTCTCTGGTCGTTCCAGCAGAGGCGGGTTGCCGTATTCACGGCCTTCATGCTCATCT
>NYYZ01000027.1 GCA_002686945.1 Planctomycetota bacterium | reverse complement strand
TGCTGCTTTCCTCAAGGCCGAGTACAAGTGGCTGTCGATTTTCGTTGTGGTGGTCGCCATCCTGATTGGCATCTCCAGCGCTGAAGACGGGCTGGGAATCAATACGGCCATCGCCTTTGTTTCTGGTGCAGTTGCTTCGGCTCTGGCCGGATACTTCGGCATGCACACGGCAACACGCGCTGCAGTGCGAACAACCCAAGCGGCCACAAACTCACTGGCCGACGCCCTGGGGGTTTCATTCAGTTCCGGCGTTGTGATGGGCATGTGCGTGGTAGGCCTGGCCCTGGCGGGCGTGGTCGGGTTCACGATGTGGTTCGGAACCAGCACTTCAGGCCTGGAGCATGTGCTCGGCTTCAGCTTCGGCGCCTCTTCCATCGCGCTCTTCTCGCGCGTGGGCGGCGGCATCTTCACCAAAGCTGCCGATGTAGGCGCAGACCTGGTAGGCAAAGTGGAAGCTGGCATCCCGGAAGACGACCCTCGAAACCCAGGAACCATCGCCGACAACGTGGGCGACAATGTAGGCGACGTGGCCGGCATGGGTGCGGACCTGTTTGAGTCCTATGTGGGTTCAATCATCGCGGCCATGGCGCTTGGTGGATTTGCATACGCCAATGTGGAAAACGGCGGCGGCATGATCCTACTGCCGATTGCTGTAGCAGGACTCGGCATCTTCGCCTCGATCATTGGCACCTTCTTCGTAAAGGCCGCAGACGAACACCAGTTGCACTCGGCCCTCTTCCGCGGACTGGTGGTTGCCTCACTGGTCGTGGTTGGCGCAACCTATTGGCTGACCAACATGGGCGGCATCGATCTGCCCGAAACCCTGAACAACGGCCGCGAAGCTGGCATGTCATTGATGATCGCCGTCGTCAGCGGCCTCGCCATTGGCGTCTTGATCGGCAAGATCACCGAGTACTACACCTCAACCGACACCAAGCCGGTGCAGAACATCGCCAAACAGTCAGAGACCGGCTCCGCCACCAACATTATTCACGGCCTGGCGACGGGCATGGAGTCTGTGGCCATCCCCGTACTCTTGATCTGTAGCGCGATCTTCATCGCCAATTACATGGCCGGTGTCTACGGAGTGGCGATCGCAGCCGTCGGCATGCTTTCGACCCTGGGGATTTCCCTTGGCGTCGACGCCTATGGCCCAGTGGCGGACAACGCAGGTGGCCTGGCCGAAATGGCCAAGTTGCCCCCTGAAGTGCGCGAGCGCACCGATGCCCTGGACGCAGTGGGCAACACCACCGCCGCGATCGGCAAGGGGTTCGCCATCGGCTCTGCGGCCCTGACCGCCCTGGCTCTCTTCAGCGCTTTCTGCAGCCGCGCTGGCAACATGCAGGGGGCAGAAACCCTGGTGCTCAACATCAACTCCACCGAAGTGATCATTGGCTTGCTCTTGGGCGGCATCCTGCCGTTCCTCTTCAGCGCCCTGACCATGCGCGCCGTGGGCAACGCAGCCTTCGCCATGGTTGAGGAAGTGCGTCGCCAGTTCCGCGAGATTCCCGGCATCATGGAAGGCACGGGCAAGCCCGATGCCGCGCGCTGCGTTGAGATCTCCACCGACGGAGCCCTCAAGCAAATGATCCTGCCCGGGGTGATCGCCGTTTCCGCTCCCATCGCGGTTGGCTTCTGGAATGTCCAAGCGCTCGGCGGCTTGCTGGCCGGCGCACTGGTGACTGGCGTGATGATGGCCATCTTCATGTCAAACGCCGGCGGTGCCTGGGACAACGCCAAGAAGTACATCGAAGGCGGCGCCCACGGCGGCAAGGGCTCAGAGCCCCACAAAGCAGCCGTGGTCGGCGACACGGTCGGTGACCCCTTCAAAGACACCTCCGGTCCCTCCCTCAACATCCTGATCAAGCTGATGACCGTCGTCAGCCTGGTCTTCCTGCCCTGGTTTATCAGCTAAGGCTGGCGATACGGAAGAAGGTCTAAGACCGCCCACTTCGCAAGGGACCCCCTTGACCGAAAGGCCAAGGGGGTCCCTTGCGAAGTGGGCGGTCTTGAACCTGCTTCCGTACAACCGGTTTCTGGCCCCCCAACGCCCTTAGAATCCTCCCCATGGAAGCACGAATCCTAGCCGCCGCAGCAGCCCATCTGGCCGACGAGAAAAAGGCGGTGAACATCCGTGTTTTTGATGTGGAAGACCGCATCAAAGTGGCGGACTATTTCTTGGTCTGCACAGGGACCAGCCGACCCCATGTGCGCGCGATCATCGATGATTTGCATGTACGCCTGAAAGCCGCCGGAGCCCATCACGCCCGCGCCGAGGGCATGGACACGGGCTGGTGGGTGCTGCTGGATTATGGCGATGTGGTCATCCACGTACTCCAGCCGGATGCCCGAGAGTATTACAGCATCGAAGGTCTCTACGAGGGCTGTGAGGAACTCGACTGGCAGACGGTTGAACTGCCGGAATTGCCGGATCCCTCCGCGGCAAACCGCTGAGTTCGGCCGCAACGCTTGAGCAACCCCTCCCCCCGTGCCGATAGTCTGAGAGACCTATGCATTGGCACATCAGCCTGGATGAGGCCCTTGAGAGGGCCAAGGAGCGCAGCACCCCCGTACTGCTCTATCTGAGGACTGCCTGGAGTCCCGGGTGCCGCGCATTGGAGACTGGCAGCCTTCGGGACCTGCAGGTCCTGGGCCTGCTCGATCGCCACTACACCTGCATCAAAGCCGACAAGGACGAGCAGCCGGACCTCGAACGATCCTACGGAGGCCTGGGTTGGCCCACATTGCTCTGGCTCAACCACGAGGGCAAACCCCTAGCACACTCAAGCTACCTTCCCCCGCGGCAACTGTCCCAGAGGCTGATGCTGGGCGCAGATACCGGAAGCTCACCAGCGGGTGCCCTCGAAGAGTGCTTCGCGGGCCTGGAGACCTCAAACAGCGCAGAAGATGGAGTCCCGTTGTCCCTCGCCGACGAGGTCCTCGAACACCTGCTCGCAAGTTCGGATCCCGTGCACGGCGGCTGGGGCAAACGCCAGAAGTTCCCCCACCCCGAAGCCCTGCACTTCGCCACCGTACGTTGGTCGCGAACAGGAGACGACCGCCTGCGCAAGCTGGTCTTGTGCACTCTGGAGGCCATGGAACAAGGCGCGATCCATGACGCGTCCAAAGGTGGCTTCTTTCGCTACGCCGGCAAGCCCGACTGGAGTGAGCCGAGCGAAGAAAAACCACTAGGCGCCAATGCCGGGCGTCTGCTGACCTATCTGGAAGCTCACCAGGCCTTCGCCGCAAGCTCTTTCGCGGAGACGGCGCTTGGGATTCTGAACTGGCTGGAGGAGACCCTACGCGATGAGAAGACCGGCCTTTGGTATGCCTGCCAGGATCGATCATCCGGCTCCCCCGTCGAGGGTGGCGCTGGCGGAAACCCGGCCCTCTATACCGACAGGAACGCCCTGGCTGTAGAAGCCCTGCTCAAGGCTGCGGTGGTGTTGGATCAGGACAACTGGCAGGAGCGAGCACTTGACAACCTGACCTTCCTGGTGAGGAACTTGATCACCGTGCGAGAGGGAGTGCATCACGAATGGAAGGGCCTGCCCCAACTGCCAGGCATGCTCTCCGATCGTGCGGCCCTGCTGCGCGCCATGGTGCAGGCCATGCACTCAGCTGGAGACAATCGGTTCTTGGTTCCAGCGGTCACCCTTGCTCGCGGGACCCTGGCCAGCATGTCTGCGCACGACGGCAGTCTGCTCGATCGGCGGCACCAGCCAGCTGCCCGGGGCAGCCTGACCGAGCGACCCGAGAACATCCATTGGAATGCTCTCTTCGCCGAAGCTTGCATCCGCCTGGGGCACATGGCCCGGGCCAAGGAGCTTGTGCACGATGGCCGTCGCATCCTGGCCGCTTTCCAAGACGACTGGCGTCGCTTCGGCCACTGGTCTGCCGCGTGGGGACGTGCCGTGGACCTCATGAACGCCCACCCTCTGCACATCACTGTGGTTGGTCCGAGCGGCGCGGACGACACGCGCTCCCTGCAACTTGCCGCCTTGCGCCCCTATGTGGCCAACCGGGTGGTGCAAACTCTTGACCCAGCCAAGGACCAGACCTTGATCGAGCACGCAGCCCTGCCCCAATGGTCAGGCCCGGCTCGGGCGTTCGTGCACCAGGGCCTTTTGGCTCTGGGCGAGGCACGGAACCCAGTCGAACTTGAACGCTTGCTCAGCTAGCCGACTAACAAGGTAAGGCCTAGAACCCGGCCTCGATTCCGCTGGAGAAGTTCGAGCTGGCACCATCGCGATACCAGAGCTGGAAGTTCCAGGTGGCTCCTGGGATGATGGTTCCGCCTGGAGGGTTCGGCAGGGACGTGGGCACGTCGAACCCGGTGCCAGTGGTGGAGGTTCCCACCAGGTTCACCAGGACCCCTGCACTGGAGAACTGACCCAGGGAATTCAACGCACCGCCTGCGGTGGCATTGTAACGCCCGATCGGAGCCCCAAGACAGAGCAGGCCCGCGCTCACCGGAATGCCAGCTACGGATACGCCTGAAACAAGCATGAAACCGAACTGCCCAGCAGGTCCACCTGTGGCCTCCAGGTGCAGGAGTACACCGCTAGAAGATGCAGCCAGGGTAACCGGGCTACCAGATGAATTCGCATTGGCCGGATCACAGAAGCTGTTGATCGAAGGGCCTCCCGGCGTTATGCCCACTACATCAAGGGCATAGTAATTGGCATCCCCTGGGGAGCCAGGCCAGACATGAATGCGCATCAAACAGTCCACATCGGCACCTGAGGCATTGGTCCAATTCAAGGATTCGTTGTCGGATCCAGAGAAGCCGCAGGCAAGCGTGCTCGTGCAGCCCGAATTCTGGTCATCACTGCAGGCACCCGCGTCGTAGAGCATCACGTCCACATCCGCAACGCCCGTGGTGAAGGTCATCCAAGCGTCAAAGGTGTCCCCAGCTGCGACAGTGAAGCTCAGGAAATCCGGCTCGCTCTTGCAAACCTCCAGGTTATAGGACCCATTCACCAAGGGGGCCGCCGTGGCGCAGGTGTGGTTCGGACTGAAGGTATCAGCGTTGCAACCGGGGGCCGGGGCTTCGAAGAAAATCGGATTGCTGTAAGCCACCAAGGCTCCGTCATCGGATTCAAAATAGGCGCGCACCCAGGAGCGCGAGGAAGCGATCAGACTCATGGCCACAGAGTAGGTCCCCACGCCGGTCTGCCCAGGGGAAATTCCCATGACCACTTCCCCAGCGGCGCCAACCTGCCCTCTGAAGAGAGTCACGGTCCCAGAGGCTCCCACCGTGTCAAAATGTGCACGCACTTCCACCGGAGCGCTGGGAACCGGATACGGAAGAGACTGCACCGTACCCATCTCCAGGTCAGCGCCTCCATAGCCAACTTCGATCACCAGGCCTGGTCCATTGGAGATGAAGCTGCGCCCAGCGCGCAGGGCATCCTCAAGATTGGCCTGGGTGAATGCGCCATCCACAAGAGCGCAGTTGGCCCCAAAGCCATGGGCCTCGTCGTGGGTGTCACTGCCGGAATAGGCATAGAGCCGACGACCGGCCAGAAGCCAATCGACCCAAGCCCCCACTCCGCCGCCCTGGCCCGACATGGATGTGCCATTCCAAACCTCGACCCCGTGCAGTCCACCAGCCTCTTGTCCCACGGTTGCTTCACGACTGTTCCAGCCCAGTTCTCCTGCAGCCGGGTGATTCGCAATCGTCCAACCACCTTGGGCGTTGACATCGCTGATATTGTTGATGAAACCGTTCAAGGCTGTGGAGAAGAGTCCGTTGCAAAACCCCAAGAATCCACTGTCGCCCCCATGAAGGCGCGTACTGATGCCATGAGCGCCCATGTGGTTGGCCGATGGGCCGAACAAGCAGAGTAGATCAAATAGGTCCGAACCAGTCTGGGGACCTTGCTCTTCACTGGACAGTTCCATGTCGGGGATGGCAATGAAGTTTGCATCCACAATGGCAGCGCACTCGCTCACCACCGCTGCGTACTCGGCGTCCGTGTCAACGCAATAGCTGTGGTCGGTAGAGGTGAACCAGTCAACACCAAGTGCCTGGAACTGGGTCTTGAGTTCGGCGAAGGAGAACGAACCCGACAGCTGAAACGACTCAGCTACGCAGTTGTCCGAGGGCGCGCACGCGCCTACGGCCTCTCCATGGCAAGAGTGCACATGCAAGTCTCCAGGGTGAATGGTGTATCCCGTCCCCGATTCCAAGTTCCCAAGAGAACTGGGAAGCGAGGGCAATTTATGGATCAAGTGATTCAGGCTGCGGGTGCGCTGGACCCCGGAGGCCAGGGTGTAGTGCAAAACCAGATCAACACTGACCTCGGTGCCTGGGGGTGCATCGGGGAACATCAACTGATCCGCAGGCACGATCAATCTGGGTTGCGTAAAGGAGGGACGTTCCCCCGCCGCCAACCGAGTGCTCAGCGCATGTACACGGCGTATAACGTCGTCACGTACCTCCAAGCCCTGCAGCAAGGTGAATTCGGGATCACTGGGGTCACTATAGACCCGCTCATGGGCATCCCCATGGTGAGGAGCCACACCCTCTGGAAGGCGTTCGATGAGACCCTGCAGGTCTCCGTACTCACTGTCCCCGCGCAGGCTGATGTCCAGGTCCTGGCTCCAAAGAACAGATCCGTTGTTTTGAACCTCGACCCTGGTGAGTTGAATATCTCCCTGGATCTCACCCGGATGATGCACGGTCAACTGCCCCACGAAGGGCAGGGGATTGCGTACCGCGTCAAGCACATGCACTTCAATCACCAGGTCGCGAGGCGCGTTGGCAGAATCTTGAACGGACATCCAGCTGAGGCCGGCGACAAGGATAAGAGGCAGAGAGGAGACAGTCTTGCGCATGGGAAAAGAGGTTCTGGGGACAGCCCCATCCTAAGCACAGGGTTTGATCCCCGCGACCCCTCGCCACTTGGTTCGTCCCCGTACGAGGCGCTACCCCTCAAGAACCGCCCTTGAAGAGGGGCAGCAAGGTCTTTTCAAGACGCTGGAACAACTGCGCCGTCGCGCGCACATCCCGCAGGCAGTATTCGCCGATGTCCTCAATGCGCCCCGCGCGGTAGGCCTTCGCCACCTGACTGCCATCAATCGACCCCTTTGGGCTCTCCACATCAAAACGACGACACCAATAATCCAATGAAAACCGATCGCGACTCGCGCCCTGGTAGCCGAGCACATCGAACAGATCACAATGATCGCTGATGTCATAGCGATAAGGCACCAGGTTGCGAGAGGGAGCAATGCCCAGTTGAGCCGAACGGGTCATCAAGACGGGTCCGTCATAGCCGCGCCCATTGAAAGTCACGAGCCGGGTACGCTTGCCCTTGCCTCGGAGATCCACCAACTCCCAGAAACGGCGCAGGATCTGCTCTTCAGAACCGCGCTCGATTTTTGAGTGGGAGACCTTTTCCCAAGTCTGCTCCGGTTCGTGCTCGCCCTCCAGCAACAGCATGCCGCGCTCCTCATGCACCAGCCACATACCGATGGCGATCACCTTGCCCAGGCCAGGAAACAGAGCGGTTCGCTCCCGAACGGCTTCCCGTGCCGCGTCATCGCGCTGCTTGCTCATCAAGTAGCCGCGGGTAATCTCATCGACCTCCTCCCAGGGGAGGCCCGCTACCTCGATGTCATAGACCAGATTGGGTACGGAGCTCATGGACCCAGTCTAGCGCAGCAGGGTGGACCTGATCGTCGCGATTTGGCTGGCGCCTGCCCAGGCGACAGCGACCTGGAAGGCTCTCTTCCTAGCTAAATTACAAGGCAAGCTCTAGTGGTCGCGCACGCCCAAAGCGGCCAGGGATCCCCGCCGTGCCCGCCCCAGGCAAATTACCAAGAGGAACAACAACCAGCCTCCTGCACTCAAGAGATCACGCCAACCGGGGGGCGCCGTGGGGATCACACTGCCGCAGGCGCCACCAACATGACTTTGGCTGCTGGCGATGTAGGTGTAGGCGCCAGGCAACATGAACGCCTGGCCGGTGAGTGTATCGCGCAGCAGCACTGAAGCCGAGCTCGCCGACGAAGCGGGTGCGCTGACTTCGATCTGATTCTCCGTTAGGGTGAGCACCTGGGCCAGACTGCCACCCTGGCCTGTCGATGGATTGGCGCCGAAGACCACTTCCAGGTCTGAATGCAGCTGCATGCCGCTCAGTGTCACAGTGTTGCCGCCCTTGTCCGAGCCGCTAGCTGGACTGACCCCGGTCAGGGCAGGATCTGGCTTGCTCTCGTACTGAAAGGCTGAACTGGCCACTTCGCCGGTAGGCACCTGAACGGTCAAGATGTATGGACCACCAGGTACTCCACCGGTAGTCACCACCTCGATCTCACTGGGAGAAATCACGCTGACCAAGGGCTGGAAAGCACCATCAATATGGATACTACTTCCCACCTGAAAGTCACTGCCGGTGATACGCACCAGAGTGCCACCAGTGGACTGGCCCACCGCGGGAAAAACACTTGCGATGACAGGGTTGGCCTGAACGGTGAATCCATTGACCTTGCGCCCCTCGACCCCACTGCGATCCATTGCAACCACATCGTGCAAACCACCAAAGGTTGGCGCCAACACCAGTCGCAAGCTGGTGGAACTCACCAGCACGGCCCCACCAGGTTGACCCTCTTCGTAGATCTGATCCCCGATGATTACCCGGCAGCCTGGTCGGAATCCTGTGCCACTGAGTGATATCACTGCACCGCCTGTGCCGATCGCAGCGGAAGGACTCACCGTGGTCACAGTGGGGTTTGGAGGCGTGACCTCCAGGCCTCCCACCAAGATCTCAAGGTTGCCCAGGGGATCAGTCACGCTCATGTCAAAGTGTCCAGGGAATGCACCCGCAGGACAGGTCACCTGAAACTGCACCGACGACCCATTCCAGCCAGTGGGAGTGATCGCAATGCTCGGATCGGACGCCACCAGAGTGCTTCCCGGCACAAGCCCTGCCCCGCGCAAGAGATGGGTAGTGGTCTGCCCCATGATCACGCGCTGAGGAAAGTCGTCAAAGCTGCGGCCCAAGGAAAGGCTCGTGTTCGGTAGAGCCGTCTGTCCTCCAATACTGGAGGTACCGCCCTCGGTCACAACCGCCTGACCCATCAGAGTGGCGCCAAAGTTGGTCTGAATGGTGTACCAGTTGGACAGATTCGCAGAACTCACAGGCTGATCCATGGGAACGGCCAGAACACTGTAGGTCCCAGGCTCCAGAGCCTGCACGGTGAAAGCGCCAGCACTGTTGGTCAAGATCGCTCCGGCGGTACGGCCTGTACTGTCGCGCACACTTATCTGAGCCCCGATCACCGGGGTACCGTCCGACCGGAAAAGGGAGCCAGTAATGCGACCGAAGGATCCGGCCGGATACATGTGGCGCAAGCCACCCGCATCATCCGCTGAAAGGCTGCGATGTAGAATCACTGAAGGATCCACATAGGGGAACATTGTCGCCCCAGCCACACCCGAGTGATCGAGCCCCAACAGATGCCCCAGTTCATGGGTAGCCACATCCTGAATGTCAAAACGCCCACTCTGGCCATTGGTAGTGAACTGATAGCTGCCGCCATTGAAGAGCACATCCGCGTCAATGATTGCACCGGTGGTGTAGAAAGTCAGCGGAGTAACCGCCACGGTTCCGCTGGACGGACCGAAGTAGCCTGATTGATTGCTCTCATCGAACATCATCAGGTGGATATCATCTGCCTGCCAGTCCGTACGCGCCTTTTGCGCAGCGCTCTGCACTTCCACCAGGGTCGCGGTTGTAGAAGTCACATCGTTCCAGGCATCAATTGCATTGCGCAGGGCGACTTCATCGCTGCCATCGTTGATGTTATCGGAGCCTGCGGACTGAATGACCACGGAAACACTGGAGGGGTTGTTCCAGTATATCGCCTGCCCATTGCCGTCGTAGACAATGCGCACGTGAGCAGCGGCCAAGGCGACCAGCAGCAGTAACGAAACGACGGTAGAAACTTGTTTCCCGCGTACCATCAGCGCTGCTCCCCGCGACGCACATTCAGACGCGCCTGCAAGCGAGAGATCACCTCTGAATAATCCTGGATGCTACCGCCCTCCGCATCGCGCAAACCCGTACGGCTGACAAAACTCAAACCTGCACGATCCTGGGCCAGGGTCCGGCGGCCATCGAAACCACGGCCCAAACGGAGGCGACCTTGGCCAAGCCCCACGGGAATACGCAGGCCTGTGGTGGTCTCTGGTCCAAGCATCAAGAGGCAATCCTCACCGACGCTGAGCACAGGCATCCCCGGAATCACAGTCACCAGACCCGAGGGCAGGGCGCCGCCGGGCAGAGTCACGGTACGCCGGGCACGAGGTTCGCCCCACAGAGTGCGATCAATGAGCAGTTCATACTCTGTGCGAATGGTTCCATCGGCAGCCCGCAGGGGACGAGCGGAAGCCACGGTGCCTTCGAGCACGAGGTCAGCCAGATCAGCCTGCTGCTCCAAATCCATGCGCAACACAGTTGCTGCAGAGGGTTGCTCAAATAGGGGTTGAGAGGCGGTGACAATCAATGACACCGCCAGTAGAAGGAGAATGCCTCTCATGACGCTCTGGGTGCACACGCAGGGAAAAAAGGGGGTGGCGCGCAATTCATTCATCGAGGTGTCGTAGAACGCCTCTGGAGCATGGGTGCCGCGGTCTCCAATCGAGACAGCAGACAAGCGGCCCCGGCCCACCCAATGCGGACTGGAGTATCAGATCGAGAGGAGTTCTCGCTTCAGCCCAAACCGCGCAGCCACACCCCGTCCAAGCGCCTCAAATTCAGAGGTGTGGTAGTTTTCATGCGGAGCCTACTCCCCATGGATGCGAAACAACTTCTCCAGCGCATGTGCGACCGACACAACCTGCCCCTGAATCTGGGGCTGAGCCTGTTGCCCCTGCTTGAGCGAGCCCTGATCTCGGAAACAATCGTACGCGATCGTATTCTGGTCCTGACTGACGAAGCTCTAGCCCATGGAGTCAAGCATCCTGAAGACGACCTCTTGGAAGTAGTTCAGCAAGAACTCGATCAGGATGTGCTCAAGACCCTTGCCAGGACCCTGCATACGTGGGAACCCGAGCCTGAAGCATTGCTGACACTGGATATCCCCAAGGAATTCCTCCCCGATGACCTCTTCGACGAATCAGACGATGATGAGGGCAAGGAAGCTGCCTGACGACGGCTGTTGACCCCAACGAACAGGACGGCCCGTCTCTCCATCGGAGAGACGGGCCGTCTGCTTGGGTCATTGCAACCTCTCAGCCATCTCGCCTGTCCGAGCGTTGCCGACGACGGCCATTGCGCTCGCGCTGATCGTTGTCCCGGCGGCGATCCGTGCGCTCGCGCTGATCGTTGTCTCGACGGCGATCCGTGCGCTCACGACGATCGTTGCCTTGAACGCGATCCCTGCCTCGCACCTGGTCGGATTCCTGACGTCGATCCGACTGCTGCATACGCTCACCGATAGCGATACGCATGCGGATCATGGTACTGCGCAGGTCTTCCACCTCATTGCGGAGTTCTTCGATTTCGCGACGGAGCTCATCTACCTCGCCAGGGCCATTCCCCTGTGAACGCTGAGGCTGGAAGCTACGCACAGCAGGGCCGCGCATGGTCATCCCAAGAGATGGTCTGCCTCGGCGACTCGTTTGACCGTGCTCACGATGAGGGCCCTGGGAATCACGGGCGTCGTGAGGAGCATGCGGACCGTCACCGCCTGCGTCATGACCATGCTCACGATGAGGACCCTGGGAATCATGGGCGTCGTGAGGAGCATGCGGGCCGTCACCGCCTGCGTCATGACCATGCTCACGATGAGGGCCCTGGGAGTCATGGGCATCGTGAGGAGCACGCGGGACATCACCGCCTGCGTCATGACCTTCCGGGCCACCAAAGAACACCATGTTTGGTTCGCGGCCTTCTCCGTGCAAGTCAATGACGAATTTACGTTGCCCACGGGAATCCCCTTCTCGGCAGTCCTCGCACCCTTCGCAGGACTCATCTTCGCATTCCCCGGAGCCAATCATCTCCAGCACCATGTGCCGGCGATCACCCCCTCCGGCTCCTTCCTTCAAAGGCAGCATGCGGAAAACGTGACCACCCTCTTCGCCATCGCCCATGCGCACCTCTCGACGGAAGCGAGCCCTGGGGCCGGCTTCGCCTTCTTCGGTATCCACATCGACATGGATCTCGATCTCGCCATGGAGATCGCCGAGCAGTTCGCGAATATTCAGCTCGATGGGCTCCTCTTGCAGAGCATCCACACCTCCCATGCGCAGTCGACGCACGAGACCTTCATGATCACTTCCAGAGCCACTGATCCGGCGGGGCTGCGAGTCGCCAGGCCCCTTGACCCAGACTTTCGTGTGTACATCACCAGACGAGCCATGGAACCGCAAATCTCCGCCTTTGATGACTCTCTCGACCTCGATTTCAGAGCGATTTCCATGCCCTTCTTCATCTTCGATCCAGATGCCACCGTGTTCGGTGTTGTCACTGTCGTCGCTGCGTCGCAAGCGCCGGATACGCACGCCCTCGGAGGCTGACTCGCCAAATTCAATTTCCTTTTCGAGCTTTCGAACCTCCTTGAGGACGCGGCCTGCCTCGGCTATCTTCTTTTCAATTTCCGAAGGACTGTCGCCCTTGATCCAGGGCTTATTGGGGTCAGCCTTGACAATCATCGGTACCACGGGCACAGAAACCCTGGGAGCCGCCTCTTTGGACTCTTCACCGGACAAACCGATTTCCGCCCCAGTTGCAAGGGTCACGGTGTGACTGAAGCGCTCGCGTTTTCGTGCGCCGCGCACAACTACCTCTGAGCCAGCCTTGAGCTTTTCCAGCTCCTCGATTGAACCCTCCTTGCGGAAGTCAAGCTGCCCGATCAAGACGATCAGGTCGCCCTCTGCCAGACCGGCTTTTTCTGCCGGACTGCCGGGCATGACACCGTTGACTACGATTCCACGATCAGTGACATCCATGTAGATGCCCAGGTAGCCTCGCTCATCGCAAACGGGAGCCTCTATGTACTCGCTGACAGCGTAGCCAGGAAGCGCATCGGTCAGGCTGACCGCCAGCTCGATGGTATTGCCAGTAGAGGCCGAAGAGAACCAGAGCGTGGCATCGCTGCCGTTGTCTTGGGGAGCAGGGAAGACAAAGGCCGCGAGGGCCAGAAGGGGAATTGTAGACATCATGAATTCAGGGGTAGGGGACAAGCAGGTAAGTACGCATGTCGGCGCCCATGTTGGCCTGCCAGACAGCTTTCGGGGAACTTATCGGCAATCTTTACACAAGAGCCTCAATGATCCAGACCGTATGCCTCCCCCATGGCAGCTTGCTCCCAACGGTTGCCCCACCAGGACACCCTCTCCACTGCCCCTATGCCCCCTCCAGTTCTATTCCACGGCCACGAAAATCAGCCCTGCTTCCAAGGGAAGAAGCGCCCCCCCAACGAAGGGAAGGCGCTTCCTGTAACCGAGTGGTTTGGGCTGAAATCAGCGGCGACGACGCTTCTTCTTCTTGCCCATCTTGACTTCGACTGCCTCGCTGCTGAAGTCGGCCTTGACCGTCACGGTCGCCTTGGCCTTGCCCAGGGTCTCATGCCAGATGGACAACTTGTACTCACCGGGAGGTACACCATCGATTGAGAAACGGCCGCTGGCATCCGACAGGGACCAGTGGGTGTCATCAGTCACAAAGGCGTAGCTCTTCATCCAGGGATGAATGTCACAGCCGACGGTGATCGGCTCTGCCTTAGTAACCTTCATGTCGATCTTGCCATTGGCAGCGACGGTCTTGTTGAGCGGGTCGTTCTTGACCGAGTAGGTGTGCACATTGTGGGACACTCCATCGCTGTTGATGAACCGAAGCATGGCGCCAGTGGGAACGATGGACACATGCGGCTCAAAGCGGCACTTCTGTTGATCAAGCACAATGGGCTCCTTCGGGACCTCAAGTTTGGCTCCCGCCACCGACATGGTGATGACCACATTGGCGATGCCCTTGTCAGCACCGATCAACAGACTGCGATTCACAGGGTCCACAACAGAGCCATCAGCGCAGCAGCCCTTGGCCTGATCGGCCTTGATCTTGAGGGGCTTTGGAGTTTCCACTTTCCCGTCAAAGACGATTCGTCCGTGGACCTTGCCAGCAACCGGTGCAGAGGTGTCACTGTTCGCCGTCGCCAGAGTCAAGGCTATGGTGGCGCTGGCGGCCAGCGCGAGGATAGGGGTGATCTTCATGAGTTCAGGGTTTTGCTATGGGTGAGTTCAGAGGGCTTTCCCTCTAGCGAATCCGCGCACTATTCTATCGCACAGATCCGTGGGGAACGGGAGTCTCTAAGCGGAAGAATTACCCTGCTGCATGTCAACCCAAGGCGAATTCTGCCAATTCGCTCACGATTGCAACTGCAACCTGCGACAGGGGGACGCAGCTGCCTTCAACACCGCCCAAAGAACAATGCCGGACAGCGTCCAGAGTAGAACGCCGCCCCGCAGGGATGCGGCAAATCGACACCCGATCAGCGGCGACGGCGACGGCCGGAATTTTGGCTCATTTTGGCCTCCAGGCTCCCGCCAGCAGCAGTCACGGTGACGGTCTCTTTGGACTTGCCCAAGGACTCGTGCCAGAACTGAAGGCGATATTCCCCAGGGGGAACGCCGACAAGAGAGAATTTTCCATCAGCATCAGTCACCGCCCAATGGGTGGCATCAGTAACGACTGCGTAGCTCTTCATCCAGGGGTGAATATCGCAGCCGATGGTAATCGCCTCAGCCTTATCAACCCTCATGTCATAGAAACCACCTGCCGCGATGGTCTTGTTCTGACCATCGTTCTTGGTGGAATAGGTGTGAACATTGTGCGACACAGTGTCACTGTTGATAAAGGAGAGGGTTGTACCCACCGGGACCACAGACACATGCGGTTCGAAACGGCACTTGAGCTGATCCATAGGATGCTTGCCCACGGGAGCAGCGGCGCTGACTCCGGGCACCGTCAAGGTGACCACGACATTTTGAATGCCCCCGCCGGAACTCACAATCAAGCTTCGATCTGTGCTGTCCACCGTGGAGCCATCAGTGCAGCAGCCCTTGGCCGCATCAGGCTTGATCACAAGGGGCTTCAAAGTTGGGACGATTCCATCATAAACCACGCGGCCCACCAGACTCCCTGCGGCCACGGGCGCGGGAATCGGGTCCACAGGGGTGTCCGGCTCGATTTCCTCCGGCTCTTCCTCCTCCGGTTCCACTAGCTCTGGCTCTTCTTCCTCGGGCTCCTCAAGTGGTTCTTCCTCCTCGATGACCTCGGGCTCTTCGACCAGCTCCACCACCTGGTTGTCGTCGCTCATATCGGTGAACTGAACCCCGCGCGATCGCAAGATCGCCAGCAGTTGATCATCGTCCACCGCGTCCAAGTTCAACTGACCCACAGACTGAGATGGGGCAGAGCCACCCAGGTTGTAGAGCCAGTCCATAATCGCATCAATCTGGACGCCATTGCTGGAGCCCGGGTACTGCTCCTGGTACTGGGGTTCATGGGCCGAGAAGTTGTCCGGCATGGAGGTCCCTGGATAAACAGCTGCGGGATTCCAGATCCACTCACGCACCCACTCCTCCCGCAAGCGGGCCTTTGTGTTGGTCAGAGCCGGGGCCCAGGCGATCGGATCTTTCTGGTAGGAACCATCCAGGCCCTGGTGGCACTCAAAACAATTCACGCCCTCGACCGCGACCTTCTCTCCGATCGGGATCCGCTCGGCGAATTCCTCCAGGTGGCTCGGGCTCTGACGCACCACCTGCTCGTATTCATGGGGCAGGCGGCCTGTCATACGGAAGCCCTGAGCACGCGCCCAGTCGTAGAGTTTGGAGAAGTTCGCGGCCACTTCAGGGGCATAACCCGCCTCGATAGCCTCCACCTTGTCTGCAGTCAGACCCGCGCCAGCGGCAACCTCTGCGGACGGAAGTCCTGGGGCCTTCTCCGTAACAGTGAGCACAGTAGGCCATTCATTCGCTCGGGTCTCAAGATCCCAGCTGTTCGGAGTGGATCCATCGAGCAACTCCTGCTTCGCCTTGCGGCCAAGAGTCAACCGTGCAGTGCGGGCATAACGGGGCGCCCATTCCTGACGCGCCTTGACCGCAAAATAGTCTGCAATCGACTCAGCCTCCCCATCATAGAAGTGGAACGAAGGCATCCGCACACGCATCTGTTGGCGCAATGGATAAGGATCCTGCAGGAAGGAGTAGAACCAGTCCCGTTGCAGCTTGTGGCCCTCGTTGGTCAAGGCCGGCGGAGCAAAGGTCCAACGCAACTTGGATACTTCGGTCTCCTGATAGAAGCGACCCACGCCATCAATGTCCTCCACCAGAGGATTGCCGTCATCATCAGCGAGCCAGGTCCAGGGATCGGATGGATAGCTGTCTTCGTCGTCGGGGTCGTAGTCAGGATTGGCAACCATGACGCCGCTCGCATAGTACGAACGCACCTGTTCCACGAAATCTCCCCCATAGGACGGCTGCACCGCGCGTAGCTTATCCACCGGGATCTCCACGCCCTCATTGGGCGCACCCACATCCGGATGAACATCCAGCAGAGTCACATCAACGACCTCAAGACCTTCCTCGTAGTCATCCTGGTAGTACTCCTCCCAGTCTGCTCGCACCTGGGCGAAGTCCTCCATGCTCCGGATTACAGGGGGAGCAAGTTCATCGGGCAGATTCTTGAAATTAGCCGTTATCGTGCGTTCGTGCCCGGCGGCATCCTCAAAGGTGATGCGCGGCTGATCGACCACATGACAGGCAACGCAGTTCTTCTGACGGACTGCCCGTGCGCCAGCGTCGAAGGCCAGCTTGTCCGCACTCGGATGCATGACCTGACCCGGCACATCATCGTTGACGAGGCCAAGGATGAAGGTCGCGATGGAATCGATCTGATCGTCTGTGAAGTCGAACCAAGGCATCCGCAGACGTTCCTTGGGGTTCTTGACCTTGTCGATGTCGAATGACCGCGGGTGCGCCAGCTTTCGCTTGAGCCATCCGTCCTTGTAGTGGTGGTCGAGCCAGGGCAGATCCTGAGTGGTCTGATTCTTGGCCTGGGACACGACGTCATCCGGCAGATGTATTTTCTTCTGCCCAGCGTCGTGCTCATAGGACATGCCGAAATCCAACTTGTCCACGGTCTTGGAAGCCCACTTGGTGAGTTCCGTACCGATGGGCATCATGGCGCCCATGCCTGCGATCTCGTGACAGGAATAGCAGCCCTGGTTCATCACAAAGGCCTTGCCCACGGCAGCGGCTAGCGCCGTGTCTTCTGCCCACTCGCCCGCGAATCTTGCAGCCAGACCAGCGCGGCCCTCTTTTTGGAAGAACCAGCGAGCTTGCTCCTCAAGCACCTCCCTATTGAAGCTCTTACGCTCCACGGACCAACCTTCCGGAGTCTCCCCGAATATCCCATCAGGGTCTTCCATGATGTATGCGGTGATGTCCGCTGCGTCCCGATCATTGAGACGCAGGTTCGGCATCTGGGTGCCACCCCAATACGCCTTGGGGTCCTTGATCCAAGCAAAGAGCCATTCAGCGCTGACCTTGGTATTCACGCCCCGCAGGTTGGGACCGTGTTGATTGTAGCGCCCGACCTGTTCGGAGAGGTTGTTGGTGACGCTCTCTTCACCGTCATAGGTTCCCGTGTTATGGCAACTGTAACAGCCCACCAGGTTAATCACCTCACGCCCGCGCTCTGCATCTCCCACAAGCGGCAAGGGCGGGAAGTCCTTCTCTTCGTGGTTGGCAAAGAGGAATTCGGTGATTGCGGCAACAGCGTTGTCGTTCCACTCGCCACCCATGATCGAACGACCCTGGCCGTATTCTGAGACCACCACCTCTTCGTTGGCGGGATAGTTTTCCAGATGGAACACCTGGGGCATCCACGTTGTGGGCCGGAACTCACGCGGGTGCGCAATCCAGGACTCAACCCAATCAGCCTGCAGCTTGCCTCGCATGCCCAGCAGGCTCGGACCTGTACGGCGATTGGTTGGGAACCAGTCAATCTTGTGACAGGCATAGCACCCATAGCGCTCGACCAGACGATAGCCCTCGGTCAAATCAGGCGCATCCGGAGCGATCAGCTCCATCGAGGTCTTGTGACATTGCACACAGCCGGCTTCGGTATGCTTGTCCGCCAGCATGGGGTAGTCCCAGTGGTGCTGCTTGTGCCAGTGGTACTCAGCTTCCCAGGCCGCTGCCTCAGCAGTATCACTGGGTCGGTGGTCTGCGTGCTGAAACGAGAGCGACTCCCCCGATCCTCGATGACAGGAAGTGCAGCCCACCACCTTGGCGGGGTGCGGCGACTTGCTGGTCAGGTATAGGTCAAGATCTGGATGCGTGGTGAAGGGCTGAGGTGCGTCCTCGAAACCCTCACGATCAATGCCCATGTGACATGTGGTGCACATGTCGATGCGCGGCTTCTTTGTGAAATTCAGATCTAGATCGATGCCGTCCAGAACATATTTGCGGACCTTGAGATTGGGGCCGACAAAGTCGAGGCCCGGCATGTCGCGCACGGCCATAGCCAGCTGCTCGGCTATACCGGCGGGATCGAGGGACTCAATCTTCTCGCGCACACGCACGAGATCCGTTGTGGCAGTGGCCAGATCCTTATCCGCATCCATAAGGGCCTGCCGAAGGTCCTCTAGCTCACCACCGAGCGCATCCTTTGCTTCCGCCAGGGCCTCTACACGCTTGCCGATGTCATTGTTCTCCTTGAGGGTCAATTCAATCTCCTCAAGAGCATCGGCCACCTCCGAAGGAGTCTTCAACACGGCATCACGCTCGTAGTTGAAGATCATCCACTTGACGTTGGCAGAGCCAGACTTGTACTCGGTCTCCAGCTCACGGTGGGTTTCAGAGGCAGCGTAGTACTCGGCCTCCAGTTCTCCTATCCGATCACCCTGAGCGTCCAGGGCAGCCTGAGCCTCGTCGACGGTGCTTTGCAGGACGGCCTCTTGATCGATCAGACCTTCTTCGGAGAGTCCCTTCAGGGCAGCCTCTGCCTGCTCGAGCTCCATGCTGCGGAACTCGCGCTGATAGTTCTTCCATTCCGGGCTCGCGTCATCAAGCACGGTCCAAACCATGGTGAACAGAAAGAACGCGCTGGAAAACAAAAACCAGCGATTCATGGAAGGGAGGTGATAGAGAGTGTCGCCGCGATCAGCCATGTCGTGTAGGGGCGGACAGTGATGAGTTGTCGGTGAAAACAGAATTGCGCAGGGCCAGACGGATCCGGAAATCGTCAGGCCCACGCATCAGACGTTGAGGAACCACTCAGGGATTCCGATGATGTACTTCAGGTCGATGGTCCAGCGCATGACCATCTTGAGGGGTACCAGCGCGGTCCACAGAAACAGGTGCGCAAAGACCGCATAACGGATCGCACCCATGTCCAAGGCCAGCTTCTTGAAGACCCACTTGCCCATAATGGGTGGCAGCATCAGGAACCAGAAACCCATGAAGGCAAAGCCCGGAGCCTCTCGAATCAGGGGATTCTGAGGCAGGTGCTGCCCCAACGCCTTGATCCAGAAATACTCGGACAGGTTGATGCTGACCATTGGCTCCAGCTTGTTGTGGTCCCAATACTCAAAGGGCCCGAAGAAGGACCAGTTTGGCCCCCTCAGGAAGGTGCCCATGATCACCAGGGAAACCCACAACAATATGAAGCCCACCATGAAGAAACTGACCGCGAAAGGACGCTCCTCGAAGGTGTAGTAGCCGTTGCCCTTTGGGTTGGTGTCGAGATAGGGGATCGCGCATAGACCCACGATTATGAAGCTGGGCAGGAGCACACCTGCGATCCAGGGATCGAAGTAGACCAGCAACTCCTGCAGACCAAGAAAGTACCAGGGCGCCTTGGAGGGGTTGGGGGTGCGGGCCATTGAGGCGGGCTCTTCAATGGGAGCCTGAATCAGGAGCGACCAGACCATCAATGCGGCCATGAAAAGCAGCATGCAGATCAGTTCGCTATAGACCAGGTCCGGCCAGGTGAAGACCTTTTTCTTGGCCATCTCGCCCTCAAGACTCGGCTGCCCCTTCTTGATGCGCTCGTCGTTGATCACCGCCCGACGCAGGAACAACCAGGTGAAGAACACCACGGTCGCGATCAAGATCACGATCGGAATATTGTCCGGCTTGGTAATGATCTGCTTGAAGTTGGGGTCGGGAAAAGCCCCGATAAACCCCAAGACACCCACAACCGAGAAAGCGACAAAGACCGAAGGCTTGCTGACCCACTTGCGGAAGATGATGACTCCTGCCAAGAGGGCAGTAGTCAGCACCGTGTAGGGAATCGGCGCGGAGATCGCGTCAATCAGGTCCTTGATGAACTGCGGCATGGTGATTGCTCAGATACAGGGAACAGAGGTGATCTTGAATTAGCAGGTCAGAGGGGTCCGGAAATGCCGCCGTCCTTGCGGACACGCCAGAAGTGCACTGCCATCAGCGTCGCCGCGATCAGCGGGAATCCCAGACAATGCAACACATAGAAACGCAACAGCGCGCCCTCGCCAACGAAGCGTCCAGCCAAGAGACCGAAACGCACGTCATCGCCAGCGTGAACAAACTGCAGCCCTCCGAACTGCAAGAGCGCCGCACCCGGGCCCTCGTGCCCGATGAAGGGCGTGGCGCGAGCCATGTTGGTGCCAACCGTGATGGCCCAGATCGCCAGCTGGTCCCAGGGCAGGAGGTACCCGGTGAAGGACAGCAGCAGGGTCAAGACCAGCAGGATCACACCCACGTTCCAGTTGAACTCCCGGGGCGGTTTGTACGAACCGGTCAGGAACACCCGATACATGTGCAGCCAGACCGATATCACCATCAAGTGAGCAGCCCAACGGTGGACTTCGCGCATGACCCCGATGGGCACGTGTTCTCGCAGTGCAAAGATGTCCTGGTACGCCAGCTCTGCGGTCGGCCGGTAGTAGAACATCAACAACAGGCCAGTGATGGTCTCGATCAGGAACAGGAAGAATGTCAGCCCGCCCATACACCAGGTATAGGAGAGCTTGATGCCACTGCGGCGCACCTTGACCGGGTGCAGGTGAAGGAGGACATTCGACAGAACCGCTAGAGTGCGGTTACGCGGCGTATCCGGGTAACCGTGTCGAATAATCGACTTCCAGATCTGAGTCCGGGCAATGTAGGCCAGGAGCTTATCCATGCCAGATTTGTCTTGTTGAGGGCTGGGGAGAAGGAATAAGGAAGAGCGTCAGACCTAGCCGACGAAGTCCAAGTAGGCGCCAGGCCAGGTCCACTGGCCCTTCTCCGATTGGAACTTCACGTTCTTGTCGATCAGCAACTGACCGTCTTCGGCGAAGGTGACCTTGTAGCGTTCAAGGGGCCGAGGCGCCGGGCCCTCCACGTTGATTCCGCTCTTGATGAAACCGGAGCCATGGCAAGGACACTTGAATTTTTCATCTGCGGTCAACCAGTTCGGCGTGCAACCAAGGTGTGTGCAGACCGTGGAGAGCACATAGAACCCAAGGGGTTCGCGCACGATCCAGACCCCGTGGGAGGCCTTGAAGCGTGTGTCCACTGCATCGACCGTGTACTCCATGGGCAGGCCCGCCTTGAATTCCTGGGGCGGCTCGAAGAGCACGTTGGGAAACATGAAGCGCCCCATGACCCCAACCATGGCAGCCATGCCAGCGGTGAACAGGGCCCAGCCTGCAAGCAGAACGCCACGCCGTTTGACCTCACCACGCAAAGGAGAGCGCACAAGGGGCGTTGAAGGAGGGGAGACTTCGGTCTCCTTTTCAGGTGTGGGTGAGTCCGCCACGAGGATCGCTGAGAACGGGTTTTGGGGGTCGAGGTGGGCTGGTGGGTCCCGAACCGAAAACGGTCCTGGGCGCACCATCAGACGAAGATCCTAGGCTCTGGAAGGCCAGGACACCCAGGACAATCGCCGCAAGAGGATGGCGAGCGAGGCCTGTCTTGGCAAGCCCTTTTGGAGGGTCTTGAAGTAGACCCGTGCAAGCAGGTGTGACATTCGGTCGCAGCGTGATCGACAGTGCATTGACTGCTGCTGAACGGCCACATTCCTGAGGGGCGTGAAGTGCTCTGCGGCCAGCTTGCACCTCTTGGGAAAGGCGACCCTCGCGCAGCGCTCAAGGCACTGCAGACGCACACTTTACAACTTCCTATTCTCGTACCTGAGCGCCGCCTCTCGAACTTGCAAATCGTCCGATTCCTTGAGCTCGATCATGAAAGCCTGATGAGCCTTTCCATAACGCCCGATCGCCTCAGCAGCCCAGACCCTGTAGCGCTGGATGTCGGAAGAGCGCTGGAAGCGCCCAGCAGTGCTCTCGCGAGCACCATCCCAGAGTTCCATGCCAGTCATATCCATGAGCAGGGGCACCGCCACGGTATCGGGGGGATCCAACCGACTGAGGGACAGGGCAGCAGTGGCGCGCACCTGCAGTTCATGGTCGTCCAGGGCTGCGACAAGGGCCTCGCGCCCCCCCTCTCCTCGCAAGACCGCCAGTGTTCCCGCAGCACCCATGCGAAGTCCCAGATCGTCGTGGGTCACAAGCGCCACGGCAATGCCGGTGGCCTCATGAACCGATTCCTGCTGGTTCTCTGCAAGCAGCCCCAGGTTCTGCAGAGCCCCCAGGCGAATGCGACCGTCCCCATCCTGATCGTCGTTGAGTCTTGCCAGGTCCAACAGGGTCTGGATGCCCTGCTCGTCGCCCAAGGAGCTGAGCAGAATCGCCAGTACCAGGCGCGTCTCGTTTTCGTCTGCGTCGAGGCCCTCAAGAGCCGCCTTGACCTCCCTGATGAACCCGGTGGGAACCGGCCAGGGAGCATCCTCACCTGTCTGCACCGCCGCCTGGTTCTCGGCGGCCTGACGCGCCAGATTGAACAACGCCTGCTGGCGCTCGTTCTTGCCCCCACTGACCACCAGGGCCAGGTTTTCAGACAGATTCCCCTCTGAGCCCGCAAGACTGCCGAAGAGGGCGAAAACGCCGACTATGGCGAAGACTATTCCTGCGGGAACCACAAGCAGGGGAATCCAGAGGTTGCCGTAGCCGCCATCGCCTTCGCCCGCGCTGGCTCCCGCACCCTCCGCCGTGTCGGCGATTTCGATGCTGCGCTTGTATGGAGTGTCCCCTTCTTCGGAAGGAGAAGCGGGAGTGAAATCGTTGTCGGTCATCGCAAGGGTGCGGCGTTGGGGGAAGGGTCAGATCCGCGGCTCGCGTCCGGGTTGGGACTCGGAGAATTCGCTCAACAGGATAGCGGCATGACCGGGCTGACGATCAGCAGACCCTGGTTTTAGGTGAACGGACTTGGGACCTGGATCTGCGACAGAGTGCCGCTCCTGGGGACTACGCGAGCTGGTGCAAATAATGAACCCAGCACCCTGTCGGCTGCATCAGCCAGGTGGAATCGGATAGTGCCCCAAAGTTCCAAAGCACGGCAGATCGCCCACCAGAGGCCGCAGCCACTCCAAGAACTTCGGGCTCACATCATGGGGCCCGTCCAGGAAACGCTTGGGCATGACCTGGGTCTTCTGGGCCAGATCCTTCAGGGCTGCCAGTTCATACCTCACGCGGTACTCGCGGCCCTTTTCGCGCTGAATGACCACCGAACCGCTGACTCCTCCCTGCGCCACAGCAAACTCCACTGCAGCTCGCCCCACTTCCCGTGCCTCGCGGGCATCCACCTCGCTGATCGCACCGGGAAAGGTCCGTTGCAGGTAGCCAAAAGTGTCGACCCTGGCGCGGATGCCAGCACCCAGTGCCCCCCGCAGTTGCGCGATCAGGTGTTCACCCAGGCCGCCCCCGGACAGTTGCACATTGCCATGATTGTCGAGTTCCTGACTCTCTGAAATCAACGCGCCCTGGGCATCGTGAATGCCCTCGGACAACGCCACCACGCAGCGACCATGACGCTCCATGCAATCGCTCACGGAAGAAAGAAACTCATCCATCACAAAGTCCCGCTCGGGCACATAGATCAAGTGTGGCCCAGACTCTCCGCTTTCCCGGGCCAGGCCAGCAGAAGCGGTCAACCAACCCGCATGCCGCCCCATGATCACATTCACCTTCACCCCCAGCAGGCTGCGATTGTCCTGCTCGTCCCCCATATGGGCCAAGGCCACAAAGCGAGCCGCAGAACCATATCCAGGACTGTGATCGGTAACCGCCAGGTCATTGTCCACGGTCTTGGGCACATGTACCACCTGCAGTTCCTGCTTGCGCTCACGAGCCGCCTGCAACAACAGGAGCGCCGTCTCCGCCGTGTCATTGCCCCCGATGTAGAACAGATAACGAACACCATGCCTGTCAAGGGCGCGGACCACGCGCTCCGCCTGCTCCGCATCAGGCCTCAGGCGTACCGAACGCAAGGCCGCCCCCGGCGTCAAGGCCACGCGCTCCAGAGTCGCCGGCTCCTCGTCGGTCAGATCGATCAGTTGGTCATCCAAGATCCCCTGCACCCCATGCAGGACACCGAAGACCTGATCGATCCCCTTGGCCTCCAGACAACTCTGTACGACCCCCACCAGACTCTGGTTGATGACCGCAGTGGGACCACCCGCCTGACCAATGACCGCGCGAATCGGAGAGGATGCCATGGGGTGTGCTTGCGGGAGTGCTGGAGGTGAGGGCCGGGTAGAGTCCCGGCGGGCGGATTGGTCGCACCATCCCCTCAGGGTTTCGGGGGGGGATTCTAGCCCCCAAGCCCCTCCCCACCCTTGCGATCCACACCCAAGAGGGCTAACCTGCCGCCCCCCGCGCAGGGATCTCCTCCTGGGAGCCTCCCACCTGACGCCGCCTCCGGGGTCCGCAAAGACCCCTCTACCAAGGCGTCGGCCCAAGCGCAGGGACAACTTCGGTGCCCGGGTGGCGGAACTGGTAGACGCGCAAGACTAAGGATCTTGTGGGGTAATACCCGTGCTGGTTCGATTCCAGTTCCGGGCACCATTTTCTCGCTGCGCCCCAATGGCCACAGGCCCACAAGGCTTGTTGTGAGAGAGGTAAGCGCAGACCTCAGACCGGCACCCCGGCCTCACTCATCCAGCGGCATCAGGGCCCTCAAGGTCAGATTGAACTTCTTTGGGTCCAGACGCAAGCTGGCCAGCAGAGCCTTGATCGTGCGCATGTAGTTCAACTTTCGCTCAAGGGCCGCGAGCAGAACCGGTTTCTCGTCACGGGCGTGGTCCTTGAACCACTCCTGCAGTTCCACGTCGATGGCATCGTCCAGGATGGTGCGTTGCTCTTCACTGAGTTGGTTGCGCTGCTTGCCGGGGAACATGTTGGGCAGTACGCGCAATTCCTGACGGCGCCGTTCCATGGCCCAGTCCACGCGACCGCGCAGGTCCAGGTCCACCTGGACACGCCCCAGAGCACGCAAGGTCTCGGTGGCGGCGCGCGGATTGACCCAGACCAGCAGGTTGGAGGCGGGAGTCGACGAATTCAAAAGGGCCTGAAAAGTCGGGTTGTCGCTGAGGGAAGTGCGCTGGCGTGTCATGCACTTGATCACTTGATCGAGCATGCGCTCGTGGTTCGTCACGATGCAACGCCCCTCTCCGTCCACAACGGTGGCGATCATGCCGGTGCCGGGAATAAAGGGCGACCAGAATTCGCGCGTGTCCATGCCGCCGACCTCGTAGCGGTAGTAGCCAGGATCTCCGGCCACGCCCCCCTGCAAACCAAACTTGTCCGGATTGCGCCCGATCGCGTCGCGGATCGAGTTGACCGTCTCGATGCCCTGGTTCCCGCGCAACCAGGTGACCAGGGTAAAAGCGAAGACCGTCGAGCCATCGGTCTCGGGACTCATCTCCTGACCTGACCCCTCGTGCAAGGCAACGATGGGCCCATAGTCCTCCTCGCGCACGATCAGCAACAGGCGGTCATGGGCCGCGCCTCCGATCTCTTCCACCAACTCGCTCAGGGAAGCCCAGCGCCCGGTGGAACGGAATACATCCTCGATGTTCTGGCGCAGGGCGGGCTCCGTTGAAGCCAGCACCTCGCGCAGAATGTCCTCCACAGGGCCGTGCAGATACACCAGGGCCGCCGTGTCCGGAGGAGCCATGCGCGCGATGTCGCGCAACACATGATCCTGCTCAAAGCCCTTGTTGCGGTACACCCGGGCCTGAAAGTCGCTGATCTTCTCAGACGAAAACTTGCCCTCCAGATCGAGCGTCAGGCCCCCATCAAAGCCCAGCACCCCGGCCACGTTCTTGCATGCGGGTGCCTGGATCAAGCGGGCGGTCATGGCCTCAGAGAAACTCTCAGAGCTGGGATCGGGCCAGGTCGCGGGCAGACCCAGGGAATCAAAAGTCGTGCGCAGGTTGGCAAAGAGCTCGACCTCTTCCCGATCCGGTCCCATGTTCCCCAGCACGGGCGACTCATAGGTGGTGGCCAGACGCAAGGAGTCCTCGCCCGCCGCTTGCGAAAGCCGTTTGGCATGCTCGACCAATTCACCATTGGTCGCGATCACGACCACATCGAGCACGCGCCCGACGTGCACGTTTCGCTGCAACTGCCCGCCACTCAGTTTGAAATGCGAGTCACTGACCTCTTCCACAGCCATGCCCTGATCCTCGAGCCCAAGGTAGGGAATCAGGCTGACGCCCAACTTGCCCATCCAATTCACGCGACCATACAAGGCCCAGTCCGCGTTCTCCGCCGTGCGTCCATCCAGGTCTCCGGCAATCGCCACAGCGCGTCCTCCAAAGACCGCCAGGGGATCCACTGAAATCGGCGCCTGCGCAAGGGCCTCTTCAACCTGCCGCAACAACTCGGGAATCCCGAGGTCCTCAATCAACTGGGCCTGCTCGGGCGAGTCGTCAAAATCCCGCCAGGCCGCCGTGTGCGCCACGGTCTCCAGCAGGACCACCTCAGGGAAGGGCTCGAACAGGTCCCCGACTTTCTCCTTGGCCACCCAAAGATCCACATTTCGTGGCGTGAGTGCCGACAAGGAGTGGCCCCAATCCCCTTCCATGGGATTGAAGAACAGGGTGGTGAACAGGAAGTACCCAAACACGAGCACCAAAGTCAGCGCTATGCCGACGATCTTCAGGAGGCGCTTCTTCATGCTCATGGGGATGCTCCGCGGTCAGGCCGCGTCTTGGGTCGCAGGGGAGGTTAGGAACCCGCCCGCCCTCCTTGAAGGCCCAATTGCCCCGTCCCGAGTCCCGGCGGCCCGCGCGACCTGCCTCACAGACGCCCCCGACCTCCTTTTCTTCCCCCCATTGGCACCATCTGGGACCCCTGATTTGCCCCTTTTTCCCATCCATCAGGGCGCCCCCAGGCCCACGGCCCTCCCCCGCCCGGGTTTCATGCCTGGGTGAGTGAATGGAACACACGGATGCACAAGCAGCCGGGGACTTTTTTTGTCAGATGCCAGGAGCCAGCGAGCTTTGTTGCCGCGCCTACAGTTCTCCTAGAGTCCTCTTGCCCACCGCTCAGAACAACAACCCAAGCGCCAGGCCCACGCCCGCTGCAATCCAGACCGCCTTCCATGAGACCGTCGGCACCTGTC
>NYYZ01000026.1 GCA_002686945.1 Planctomycetota bacterium | reverse complement strand
CGCAGGTGCATCCCCGCAATCGCAGGCACCCAATCGTTGCTCATTGTGAGGGTTTATATACCAATATTACGTCGTATGCTGCAAGGTTCATTATGATAGAGCACACAATATGGGCAGTAGGGGAGAGGAAAATCCTTAATCGCCGAGAGGTCTGGCGGTTTCAAAATCGATTGGTCAATGTGTCGCTGTTGGGACCAGGACATATGCTGTGCTCACGGAAAGGATTCTCCACACCTGATTCACAACAGTATCTACAAAAACAATCGCACTTTCGAGCTGCTCAGTCTTCACCTTCAGGTACCTGGCAACCTTTGGAGCACTCTTCCCAACCCCGTACACAACGGATGCCTGGCCAGCTTGGCAGAACAGGTCATGAGAGATGCTGTGTCCAATGGCGGCCTCAACATTTTTCTTCGTAGCACCCACGTCGAATGAGCGAATCATATTTAGCATGCGCAGTCTCTCGTCTTGTGACTTGGAGTCGAAGTTTTTCAGCAACTCCACGCACGGCGGTAGAAGTTGTTGCTCGTCGTCCTCCGCGCAGTCTTCTTTGCCGACGCCGCGCAACATCCGGTAGCTACGTACAAGGAGGTTCCGCACGAACTCTCGGGAAGGGCGCTTGGTGAACAGTGATGAAACAACACAAGAAGCGAGATCTGTGACAATGCGTCGCAGTTGTCTGTCCCTGCTTCGCCCTAGCATTTGACCCGGTTTCGGCTCCTTGAATCGGTGCTTGTCTCAGTCCACAAGGTTGGGAAGTTCCGTGTCAGGGTAGGCCTCCTGTATGATGCGATAAATCCGCACGATGGGGTCGTCCTCGGAGGCTTTTCGTGGAGGGATTGTTGTCGGCGGCGCAGTGTCTACAAGGTCATCAGTCCCGCCAGCTCCTTCCGTTTCCCGTTGGTCTGGGTCTGTGTCTGTTGGTGAAGCGCCCCGCAAGGTCATTGTAAGCGGACCCCCCCGGTTCAGACCCCCAAAATTCACGGATCATCACCATTACAACAGAAAGATTCACTGACCAAAGCAAAACGAAAGGAAGTACATGGTTTCAGCGGAGGGTAGGCAAGGAAGTAAGTGAGGGAAAAATTTTTAAAAGTCCCATAGCTTATTAAGACGTGCTATGGGGACCTTCAAACCCCCTAGGTAAGTGGGCATCGGCTGCGCCGTTGCGGCGACAGCGCAAAATATAGTTTTGCTCGGCGGATTTACACTCTTCGCGCGGCATGAATGACCCCTCGAATGTGTGCAAAGGGTATTATTGGGGTGAATGTAACCTATGTGCTTGTCCATAGTACACTGCACGGGATTTAGAGGTGGGGCAGTGCCCCTGCGCTTTTTGCGGGGACCCCTGCGTAGACCATAAGTGCGGTGACGGAGTCCCACGTCCCCAACACTACGGGCTGCAGGGGATTCACCCAGAAACCGGCACGGGTTCCCATGTCAGCAAGCCAGGTAAAGTGGGGGTCCGATTGAGAGGGGCGAGCGCTGCGTGGGTACCCTGTATGCCCCCGGTGTTCCTCGTGTGATCCACTCTCCTTCTCCAAACCGCACATTAATGTGGTATACTCGTGTTTAGGGAAAGTTTTGAGTGATTATGAGGCTGCAGCGCCAGTTACGAAACGGCCCCACGCTGGCACGCTACCAGTGGCCAAGAGAAGCCGGATACGGACTGCTGGCGCTGCTGACGATGATTCGGAAGATGATATACATATAGTACGCGAGTCGTCTGCGCGTAAAACGGCCCTTGATCCCCAACATGGCCGCCGGGATGAGGGGCGGGCAGACGCTGCCGCCGCGCCGCCAAAAACGGTCAGAGTCGCTGCAACCCCCACGTCCCCCGGCGAGGGCAATATTTCCATTCGCACAGGCCAGGGTGGAGGAGAATATCTGCTCGAAATGGCGCGAGAGGTGAGGAGTTGCTCGTGTCGCATTGCCAAGCTCACCTCCGGTGTTATGTACCCCCTCAGCTTGGTGTGCAGTTGCAGGGGAAGGAGGTATGCATGAGCGGCACCCTGGTGGAGGAGGGCTCGGCCATGTATTTGCGGTGTGACATTTGCGCGAATGACGGGGCCACGTACTCCAAGTTGAAGATAAAGACTCAGGCGGCATACGCTTCTCACAAGTTCAAAGGAGTGCTGACGCACGCGCGCAGCCGCTCCCACAAGGCGGCTGTGGTCACGTGGAAAACGCGAGCTGGCAGAGCGGCGGGTGATGCTGCCCGTGGCTTTTTGGACGCAAAGCTCCTGGCGTTGAACAAGCGCGTTAAGAAGTACTCTTGTGAATACCGCTTTGAGCGCAAGGGTCGCGTCGGCTCGGCGCCTGTGCTGATGGCAATGTGTACGGTGTGTGCGAAGGTCGGGAAGAAGAAGGAAATACCTGTTGATGGGAATTGCTCCTGGGAGTCACAGTGTGTTGCCCACGCGCAACTGTGCAAGCTGCATGGAGTGTATCAGCGCACGAACGCCAGTCAGCTGAGTATTGCGGATTTTGCTGTCCTTGAACGCGTTGACACGGCACCCCGCACATACGCGTGCCTTGGCTTCTTCCAACACAAGATCAATGTTGGATCCAAGACCTGGAACTTAACGGATCTCTGGGACATGACACCGGTGGAGGATGCGGACGGTCGGCCGTACTATACCTTGGCTCTGCAGTCGCGGATTAAGAGCAAGTATCACGGCGATGGACTGCTGAACAAGATCGTGCCTACGTCGCCTGGCGCGTACGAGCTGAATCTAATCAAGTCAACGGAATGCCAAGGGTTCCGTCAGCGTACGTTGACTCCCTCGTTGCCCGCGTGTGTGCATTTCTCTCATCACTCCTCCCCGCAGATGGATCACCGCGCTGCACAGCGTGCTCCCGCCTGCTCAAAACTACCGAGAAATCGGGGCGGGCAATCGCTGCTGCTTTCTTTCGGAGGAGCAACCGGGGCGCGCTTTCGTTGGCTGGAAACCTCGTGTCATCGCATGCGCGCAACGAAAGCCTGACAAGGAAGGAGCTGTGCCTGAAATTGAAGGCTCTTCGACGCAAGCTAAGTACCACACACAGGACAATGATGACATTCGTGCGGCAGCACGTAGCCGCCAACGAACTCCGCCGTCCCCCAGTGGACCACACAGCCCAGGCTGTCGCCCTGCACGAGGATGTGTTTGCCACCGTCGATGCCTTGATTCTGGCACTTACAACCGGCAGAATCAAGTCCGGGTCTACGGCGCTGGCTCTTATCAAGAATGTGGCCAAAAACTTTGCCCGCCAGCGCGGTGACGGGACCCCCGGATCCGGATCGGGCAGGAGCAAACGCTTTTCCGAGCAGACCAAGTCTTTCTATGAATTATTGCAGCTCCGGTTCGGGCCAGAGTGTGTACGGTTTGTCTCTGCGGTTAATCACGGGCCCAGCCAATCCACGGTCCGGCGTGAGGTGCGCAAGCACAGGACGCAAGTGCCCGTGTGCACTACCGACCGAGCGGGGTTTACTGAATTCCTGCACAAGATCACCGATTTCATTCAGAAACGCCAACGAACCCTGGGGATTGCGGATGGGGAGCTGATGGCAAACCTTGGCGAGGACGAGAGCATGGTGCAGACAAGCGTGGAGTATGCGGCGGAGCTGGACTCTCTTGTCGGGTTTTGCGGCGACACGGATGGCGACGGTGAAAAGCATACGTGCAGCGAAAGTGCGGCTGTGCTGGGCCCAGTGAGGGATAATCAAGCTCAACAGTTCATTGACGAGGCCTTTCGCCGGCATCATCGGGCGAGCTACATCCGTTTGCTGCTGCTGCAACCGATGCATCCATCGTTTCCGGCTGTGCCCGTGTTTGTGATGGCTACATGTCTCCGATTCGATGCGGGTGTCGTGCGCAAGCAGCAAAACTTCATCCAGGAAGTGTGGGACAGGGAAGGCTTTCGGGCAAAGGTGGGACCCCTCATGCTCAATGGATCTGACGGTGACTCTCGGCGGAGACAAGTAAACGTCGCTCGATGCGGGAGCGGCGACGGCAGCCCAGTACCCGACGGTGCGTGGAAGCCTCCGTTCAAGGGCATGGTCCACCACGCTCCCATCAGCCCTTTAACGGGGCTGCCAGTCCATCTGCCAGCGGCAGACATGCTGCACAATGCGAAAAAGATGATTGGACCGCTGGATCGTGCAGGAAGACCGCTGATGCTGGGGGAGTCTTGGATTGTGATGGATGATTTGGCTGCCTTACTTGAGAAACAACCATCCAGTATCCACGGGCTCAGGTTGGCTGACGTTTTGAGAAGAGACCGAATGTGCCTCCGGACTGTGCAAAAGCTCGTGTCTGTGTGGCACCTGCTGCGCAAGCATTCTCCCGCCAGAACAGCTCATCCCACGGCAGTGTACATGGAGGTCATTTGGATGTATTTGATGGCGTTCTTCTGCCCATTCCTGTCAATGTGCGACAGGGCCATGTATTTGTTCGCAGTGAAGCACTTCTTTGTTGCGTGGAAAGTGAGTCTGTCTCGCAGGGAGCGACCGCAGATTTTTGGCGATCATCTCAGTCCACCACCTTGTTTGAAGGACAACTTCATCTCCGCACAGGCGTTCCGTGACTTGCTCCTGAGCTGCGACTGCGCCATCATGTATATGTGTGTGTGTCGAGATTATGCGCCAAGTCTCGGCTGCCACTTGTCCTTGATGGGATCTGACTGCTGCGAATCTACATTTTCAAAGATGGCTACCTTCAAAGGGGGAAGGCGCGTGTGTACGGTGCTTGGCGCCCAGCGCATGCTCCGGGCGATGGTGCGGATTGCGGAAATGGCGACAAAGAGTGACGATGTGCGCTGCTGGATCCGCCTTGCCCAACATGACTTCATCCTCTGCAGCAAATCTATGCTGCAAAAGGTGCTACAACAAGATGGTGACTCGCTCTCGGGGTTCAACGTGACATACAGCGATGTCATTCGCAGAGCCTGGGATGCGCAAACGACAATTCAACCGACTGATTGGAAGGCTCTGCCTTCCGAATATGAGTTGGAGGCACTCAATAAGGAGGCATTCAAGCGCGTGGCCAAAGCTCTGAGGGGGCTGGGCATTGCTGGGGACTACATCGGGGGCATCGACGCACTCTACCAACACCACGCCAGTGTCCCACGCGCCGCACATGCCGAAACAGCGGAACCTCCGGCGGCGGAAGAGCACCTTTCGGGAGGATTCCTCATTGGGAATGCCGATGAGGACGATGCGCGGGAGGCCGCCGCGGCAAGCGCCGTGTTGTTGGCTACAGCAGGGGGAGAAGTGGCGGGCGCTGGAGCAGCAGCGAGCGCTGTAGCTCCACCACCTGGGCAGTCAATGACGGTGATCACCGACGGCAGCAAGCAGATTATGTCGAAGGAGAGGTATGTGGCTCTGAAACAAGACGGCAGCAGGACGCCCGGCGATCGCGTTCGCCGCTACAACTCCTCGGCAGCAAAGGATGCGGCTGCGGCAGCAAGCGAAGAGACAACTGTGCCAGCCACTCGCTTTGTGCAACGCAGTGATCACGTAGCTGTGCTGTTTTCCGGGGACGATGGGTCCGTTCTGTACATTGGCCGCATCGCTCAGATTTGCGTTCCCGCACAAAAGGCGGTTGTTGTCAATGCATTGCAGCTTGGCAGCGACGGGACATTTGGCGCACAGGTGCGCGTCCGGTGGTTGCAGCCAACTGTGAACCTTTCAGATGCAGCGGAAGTGTACCGCAATGATGTGCCACACCGGGATAGCGTTACCATTGATGGCTCGGGATACCCCATTGTGCGACGCTTGTCTCTTGTCGATGTGCGGAGCAGCGGTGGGACTGGCGGTAGCGGCAGTGATGCCGGCTGTGGCGCCAGTGCGCTTGGGCCGAGCGGCAACAGTGAGGCGTACACTCTGGCAGCGGCGGATTTTAAGATGCTTGTGACGTTTATGGAGGACAACAAAGACAACCAAAGCATCCGCGCGGACTGTGTTCGTGCCCAGACGGAACTGGTGACGGCAGAGAGGGAACTGTCGCAGACCATGCGGAAGCTGCAGCAGCATGCATTTGATTTCAACAAGGTGACTGTGCGGGACGCAGTAGCGGACTATTAGTCCGCTACTGCAAGGCACAAAACTCAACAATGTGGGAGCGCATGAAGCCACGCGGGAGGGATGCGAGGCGCAAGGAGTGCATGGTGGCGGCAGCGGAGAAATTTCACGCACAAGTCAGTGATGCAGCGGCACCGCTTGTCCCGGCGATGCAGACTTGCTTAGACGGTGGAGGAGAGGGTACGGAGGGCGGAAAGGATGGTGGCTGCGTCAGCGACGGGGCGACAGCCATGGACCAGGCGGAAGACGGCGGCAGTGCAGGTGATGGCGCCGAGCCGTAGGACGCCCACACCAAACCCTCCCCCAGTGTCTCCAATGCGCATGTCTGGGGTTATAACACGTTTGCACGACTGTAGTACAGTGTATGCTCCTTCTTACTACCCTTTGAGGCCATGTGAGAAACCAAATTCACCGACGTTACATCCGCCGCCCGGCCGCTCGGAGGCAGGGTAAGTTGACTTACCCTCCCTGAGCCACCAAGGGGGGGGGGGGAAGGTAAATTTATGTAACGGTGATGATCCGTGAATTTTTGGGGTCTGAACCGGGGGGGCATTGTGTGCCCGCTGTGTCCGCACCTGACACGATAGGGACCAGCGGACTGCCGTGTGGCGCTGGGGGCTGCGCCACCACGTTGAGATGTGCCACAAGGAGGCGGCAGACCCCGCGACGCAGCGCTTGCTTGCGGAGGTAGCGGTGCTGCCGGCGCACGCGGAGGCCATACTGCAAGACAGTGCCGGTGAAGGTGCGCTGAGGCGTAGG
>NYYZ01000025.1 GCA_002686945.1 Planctomycetota bacterium | reverse complement strand
TCTCATTCTGTGCGTCGTCGCTCGAAAGCTGTCCGAGGACCCGGATGTTCGATACATCCGATGCTCGGCTTTCGAGTTCTTCGCGTAGCGGCCCATCGCCAAGGAGCCTCAGCTCCGGTGCGGTGGGGCCCCAGCTCAACCAGGCTTCGACCAGATCGGTGACGCCTTTCTCGGCGCTCAGTCTGCCCGCGAAGACCACTCGAGCGGGCCTCTCTCCGAAGGGGACCGGGCTTGGATTGCCCGGGTAGAAGTTCGGCTTGACTCGGATCTTGTCTGCTGGGATGCCCGCCTTACCCATGCGGTCGCGCTGAAACCCGGTGAGAGCAATGAAGGTCTCCACATCATGCTTCCATGTGCCGCGCCTGCGGTGAAGCGCGACATTCACTGCCAACGGCAAGGTGGCGAGGACGCTCCCTCGATAGCAACCATAGCGTATTGAGGACAGGACACTCTTGCGGTCCATGCACAAGGTACAGATCTCTCCGCCCCGCATCGGGATCGCAGCGGGGCAGACCAGTCGATAGTTGTGCAGGGTCAGCACCCGGGCCACACCTTGAGCTGCCGGGAAGATGGAGGGCGACAGCATTGGGAAGGTGTTGTGAGCATGAACTACATCCGGCCCAAACTTAGCGATCGCTGTGCGCATCTTGCGCGCTGCGGAGTGATTCCAAGGAGTGGAAATCGCGCCAATCACCAGGCCGAGCAGGCCCTTTTTCCGTATCTCGTCACTATGGCACTCAAAGGTATGCACCTCGTGGCCATGCCGCTCCAGCATCGCCCGTTCTAGCTCGAACACAACGTTCTCCCCTGAAGGAGCCGATGAGCCGTAATGGTTGTGAACTAGGAGTACTTTAATTCCCGTGCCCTCGTGCTCTGGATGTCCTCGTGGTTGAGAGGCTGACAGTTAATGGTCACAAGGTAACTGACGATTACTGTCGGGAACGAGAGGGGGTTTCCGGTCAACAGAAAAGCGGCAAGTACAGCGGTCACGAAGAGCTCATGGGGCCCTCTGAGCGCGTTCCTCCATAGGGAGACGAAAAGCAAAGCGAGAGGGACAAATCCATAGTCCACAAAAACCCGAAGATAGTCGTTGTGGGGCACATGATACTCACCAAGCATGGCTGATACAGCTTGCACTGAGGCGCCCGGCCCGTGACCGAAGAGTGTCGTTTGTTCCGCCAAGAGGCTGAGCCAGTACTTTGTGCGTCCTTTCAGTAGGACCCCTTGGTTCTCCAGGAGGCTCAGTTGATCGCGGAGTGCAGAGAGTGTGTCAGTTGCCAGGAGTCCGTATGCGAAAAGCACCAGGACTCCGATTGACAGTAGATAGAGGGTCTTCCTGGACTTCTGGAGTAGGAGCCCGAGCGCCACACCCGCGAAGATTCCGCGTGCGCCACTGAGCAGGATTACGAGGTAGTAGGTGGCCCTACGCCGGAATCCCTGGACCAGCCCTGCATAGGCCGCGACAGTGAACATTCCGATTTGCAGTCCTCCTTTCGGCCCAACTCCCGTGAGGGTGGCAATGCTCGCGACCACCAGGAACGTTAGCAAGGAGGCATCGACAAGCCAATGTTCGCGGACAACCACCCGTGCCCTCATCAGAGGGCTGAGCAAGATAAGTGCAAAGGAGCCCGACGTCAGGATCATCGACGCTCGCTCCGCAGATGTCGGAGTCAGTGGTGGCGGGGCGCTAAGGAACGCTAGGGTGAGACAAGCGGCTACCAGAAGAGCGACGCAATTCCGAAGGGTTGCTCCCCGCAGTAGGAAGTAGAAGAGGAGCGCGAACGCAACGACCGAGGCGGTGCTGTACAGGAAGAACGGTACCAGGCCGAAGACAGCCACGGTCCGCAGGGTCGCCCTGGAGAGTAGGGCCGGCGTGGATTTCATCCTCTGCTTGGGGCTTTGGCAGCGGCGCAGACACGCCGTCGAAATGTCTCTACTGTCTCTGGCGCCATTTCACGGAACAAGTTTACACGCCCCCGGTTTTTTGTATGACTCGGTACGCCCTTGGCATGCTCGAGTCCATGGGCGACCAGGAGTGCCTCGCATCCCAGAGTACCGGCAAGCGAGTTAATTACTGTGAGATCGCCTGCTAGGAGCTGTGGATAATCGATGACAAGATCGTAGCGTGATAAGTCGAGTTCAGAGAATCGCAGGTACTCACCTGTCAGGCTGCGACCATTCGGGTTGTCCTCGGTAAACAGCAATCGTTCAAGCATCTCCGCAGTTGGATCATCACAAACGAAGCGGCTGATCGGATGGTCAGTGTCGATCGCCATGTAGTTGACGTACGATTTTAGGCAATCCCACAGGTCGCGCCTGAGGAACAAGGACGCAAACTTTTCGTTAGGCACCTGCTCGTCATGCGGTAGGTGGCCGACATAGAACCTGCCTCGAACGGGCTTCAGATGTGTTTTGGTGATGTTGTGCTCTGTCAGGCAGCGCGCCCAATTGCGCTTGTATCCGAGCGCAATCAGCAGTTCTTCGAGCAGGTTCGTGCCGGCCTTCGGCATCGAGTTCATCAGAACTGGGGGGAGGCTCTGGTCGGGCCAGCCAACAAAATTGACGAGCTTGGTCAGCTTCCGGAGGCGGTTCAAGGTCGGGGCACTTTCCTTCCACAATAGTGGACTTGCAAACGGGGCGGAAGAACTTCCATCAGAAGAGAATCACTCCGGTTGACTTCAGCAAAATGCGCTTCCAACAGTCCGCGCAATTCAGGCGTCATCACGACATCCGGCGGCGAGTTAAACTCGAACCGGGACAGCCCCCGCTTGAAGGCTCGGCTTAGTCGATTTGGGAGTTTTATGTTAGGCGCGAGCCTCTCCTTCATGCGGAGTAGCGTGAAGCGAAGGCTCTCTGCGTCAGCCTTCTTCGTGGAGGCATCAACTCGACGAGTATTGTCGGATCCCGGAGTCCATCGCAGGGGCTGCCCGCAAGTCTTGGACCAGAAAGCGACTTCATCCTCGGGACAGGTTCTCAGGTCCTCGTAGTACCTTACGTGAACTTGTGACGCCCCAAAGGCATCCCGTACTGCCTCGAGCGTGTTGCCGAAGGTGTAGTAGTACCCGGGCAATTCGGGTTGCGAATTTCCTTCCATTACAGCCTGGGCGTACTTGTCCAGGGAATTTAGGGTCTTGACCGGTGCAAAATGGAAAGTCAGGCTCTCGGCGAAGAGGGAATGTAATAGCTCGTCCTGGCGCCGTAGATAGAGAACAACAGCAATATCCTCGGCGGAGGCCTCGGGCACTAGGCCTCGCAACCCGGAGAGTGCGGAGTGCAAGTTCATTGGGGCGAAGGAGCCGTTTCTCCATAGCCGCATGCTGTCAAAGAGGAGCCCTTCGAGGGACAAGAACAGGGGCCGCCCAGCGAGTTTGCGGCGAGTGGACCGTGGAATGACGCCGGACTGGATGGCGCGCCTGAACTTCTTGATATTGACCCCGACGTTTTCGAACTCGGGGGTGATGAGAGAGAACTTTGTGGCCAACTGGGTGAAGATGTTGCGCTGTAGATAGGTGGTCCCAGTTTTCGGGTAGCCTAGGTGAAAGATGTACTTCTCCATCATGAACCCAGACAGGTCGTGGTAGGAGCGGCATCAAAATCGAGACTTAGGCCGAGGAGTTGCCGATAGAGTTCTCTCGCCTGTTCTATCAGTTCGGCGTGTTCCCCCATGAGAGCGGTTTCCACATCGCGTTTGCGCGCTTCCTTGGCACGGGTTGGATAGGCGACTGACAGATCGAATTGAGCCCCCATAGCTGGAGATTTGGCTCGCTGCCGCCTCTCGTTTTCAATGGAATCGAACACCTGCTGGTTCTTGACGGAGGCTGAGATGCTTGATTCAAGGCCCGTTCTTCGGATGATCTCCTCAATCACAGCCATCGGTTCGGAAATCGCATCTTCGAACCGAATGAAACAGGGTGCTTGCTTCCTGAGTTGAAGTAAAAGGTAGAACGCATGGTATGTTCTGAGCATCTGCGCCGGAGGCAGGAGGGGTTGCTTCAGTGACCAGGAAACCACTGCGTCGAGGGGGTCGCGCAGGAGAACGAACACCGGGAGGTCCATTCGCAAGGCTCGATCCACTTGGCCAGCATCGTGTAGGTGGTGGGCAACATTCAGTTCATCATGTGTAGCCAACCTTAGGTAGTGAACCAGGAATGTGTTGGCCGAGCGCGGAAAACCCTCGATCACAATGTGCGTGCGCTTGTTCGGCGTCTTCTTCCAAAGTGCGGGGCGCATGAATCGCAGCATTATCGCGTAGAGGCCCTGCCAGAGGCGGTAACGCCAGAGCGTCCTGCGCAACATCCACCAGGTTGTGACTAGCACCCCCTGCGCTCTCATTCTGATGGATTCCCCTTGCTTAGCGGTCATTGCGTTTAGTCTTCCACAAGAGAGCGCTCATCGAGAGTGAGAAACCGAACAGAGCAACGATCAACTGGGTCAAGGGCAAGGCAACTCCGCCAAGCTGCAAGGCGAGGAGCGGGGCCAGCACATTTGCCATCACTAGGCAGACGGAGAAGCGGCTGAACAAGATACCAAGCTGCTTTCCCGCATAGAAATATGCGTTCACCGTCGTGCTTGCAGCGACGGTGATGTTGAAGGCTATGTAGAGAAGGAGGATGGTCATCTCGGGCTGATCGCCAGAGATAGAAACTGTATTGGGCCATATCTTAGCGAAGCCAAACACGCACAACCCAAGGCTGGTCGCCAATGCGGTCATCTTCAGGGTTGCTGAGAGAATGAAGCGGGACAGGGCATGCTCGTCGGCAGCCAAGTGCCGGGCAGACCCCAAGGTCATGATGCGCAATCGCAGCGCTCTGACAGGAATGGCTATCAGGTTCGCGAGATTCTGAAGAGCTCGAACGACACCCACAACCTCTTCGCCCAGCAGGTACTGCGCCCAGAATATAGGCGTGTTCAGTTGAAGGGTGCGTAGTACGGTTATGGGCGTAGTTAGCTTCGCAGCTTGACGATGCCGGCGTATGCCTGCTGACCGAAATCTGCCCCAATGTGCCTTGCTCAAACACAAGAGCGTGTAGGGAATGGCTACCACCAGGCAGGCCAGGGACTGCCCCAGCATCAGCAAGTTGAGTTTGGAGAAGCTAGCCAGGTCTGGAGCCATCTTCACGCAGACGAGGAGGGCGAGAATTGAGAGGACGGTGCGTACCGAGTCATAAGCCAGAATGCGTAACGGTGCGGCGAAGGCCTGAAGCGCGGCTCTCTGCACTTCCAGGAACAAGTTGGATGTAATCAGCAGAGTTGCAAGGGCTGTACTCGCACTCTCTGGCTTGGTGAGGAACAGGTTTGCCAGGGGGCCTAGTGCCGCGGCCAAGGGGAGGGCACTGAGCAGAAGGATCGCGATGAAGGCGATACTCAGAGTTGTGAAGTACTTCCTCCTGGCGTGGGGCTCCAGTTCTGCCGAGATCGCCGTCGCTGGTTCTACAAACACAGCGATCATCAAGTTGCGCAGCAGGATGGCGAGAATGAGGTAGAAGGCGTACCCGCCAAAGACCGCGCTGCCAAATGCCCCAATCGTGACGAACGCGACAAGCGCGTTCGCGCCGGCTACCAGTGCTTGAGCAATTACCCGCGTCGCCGATGAGGACTGGGCATGAATGAAGTTCTGGATCATCGCGGCCATCAGAACTGCGGATCTTCCCGCAACCTCATGGGTCGGCGCAACGGTGACTACCTTGATCTTGGGAGGATTGACGTGTCGACACGTGAGCCGGCGTCAGATTAGATGTCGGTGTGGCGGTCCTTCAGAACTGGAGTGGCGTCCAGTCGATGGCCGTGGGGACTTCCTCGGAGGTTCCGTTCCGCTATTGGGGCGGGAGGGCTCGAGGGTGGCGGCCGGCGCGTCCGCCTCCCAGGCCCCGCGATAATCACTTCTTCCCGCGTCCTCCTCTCCGGCGGGACCGGTGCTAGCCCCAGACCGGAGTCCGTGTACGCGCTTGCTGGCAGCGCCAAAGGCCTGTGTCTGGGGCATGTCCTTGATGTGCGGCGGGATAGGCAGGGATCCCGGAATTACTCGAATCCTGCTGCTGCCATGGTGACCGCCCCCAGAGGGTGCTCCAACTCGCCAGTTCATGTACACCTCCCTCCTGAGTCCAGCCCAGATTCGGTTGGACAGCCCCCCTCTCCGATCGTTGTTGGGCGCCAGCATTCGATGAGGAGAAGCTCCTTCTCGTGGACATCAGGTGGCTGCTATTGTTTGGGCTTGTGAATCGCGACATCCCGTGTGTACTGGCCTGGGCCCTGCTCCTGGCCGCCTGCGCCGCCGACGCACCGGTGCTGCTGGTGCCCGAGTCGGGCAGTGTGCCGGCGGTAGCGCCGGCGGCGGAGTACCACGTGGGGCCTGGGGATGTCCTGAGGGTCAACGTCTTCGGGCACCCGATGCTGGGGTCTCAGGTGGTCGGAGACACCGGGGGATCGCCGGTGGACGGGACAGGGAACATCCAGCTGCCCCTTGTCGGGCCCGTCGGGGTCAACGGGATGAGCCTGCTGGAAGTGCGCGCTGCCGTCACCCAGGCCCTCAGGCGATACCTGAAGGAACCGATGGTGGACGTCTCCCTGATTCGTTTCGGATCTCAGCGCTTCATCGTGCTGGGCGAGGCGCGGAACCCCGGGGTCTACACGCTGGAGCGGCCCATGTCCGCCATGGAGGCGCTCGCCATGGCTGGCGGATACAGCACTTCAGCCAATCGAAAGCAGCTGCTCTGGATGCGGGGCGGGCTCGGTGAGGAGAACCTCGTCCTGCTCGATGGCTCCGGCCTGGACGTGAAGGCCGCGATGCAGGTGCAGCACGGGGACGTGCTCTTTGTCGGCCGCAGGCCCTGGGCCGACCGCGCCGAGGCCCTGAAAGATGTGATCCCCGTGCTTCAGACCGTCACCATCCCGCTCTCGATCGCCGCGCAGTTTGTGACGCTGGAAAAGCTGCTCAATGACTGAAGCACGCAGCGAGGAAGAGTGGGGCGATGACGAGATCTCGCTGGGAGACCTGATCTCCACCCTCAGGCGGCGCAAGGTGTCGATCCTGGCCGTGACCACCCTTTGCCTGAGCGTCGCCGTGGCCGCGACCCTCCTGATCGCGCCCACCTACAAGGCCGAGGCGCGCCTCCTCGTGGAGGACATCTCCGCCCAGTCAAGCATGCTCGGCCAGCTCGCGAACCTGCCCGTGGACCTCTCGAGCCTGATGGGGGGCGCACCCCAGACGGCGGCCGAGATGGAGGTGCTGCGCTCCAGGCCCGTCGTGAGGGCCGCGGTGGGGCCGCCGGGGACCTCGGACCTGGTGCCGGATG
>NYYZ01000024.1 GCA_002686945.1 Planctomycetota bacterium | reverse complement strand
CTGGGAGACATGGCCTGCCACAACCTGGACCCGATCTACTGGGCCCTCGAACCAGGCTACCCAACAGAAGTTGAGTTGATGGATGGCGAGCCCTTTGATGACGCGCCCATGTTCAAGAAGAACACCACGGTCCGCTACCGCTTCCCCCAGCAAGGAGATCGCCCCGCCTTCGATCTGTACTGGCACGACGGAGGAAACAAGCCCGCACGCCCAGAAGAACTGCCCGAGGGTGAAGCCTTGAAGGGCGAGGGTGCCCTTTATGTCGGTACGAAGGGAAAACTCTATGTGGCAGGAGATTCTCGTGGTTGGCCTCGCCTTCTGCCGCAAGAGCGGCAAGCAGCCTATGGCAAGCCCGAACAGCAAATCAGCCGCTCGGCGGAAGGGCACCACAAGGAATGGTACCTGGCCTGTACGCAGGAAAAACCGCACGACTTTCCCAAGTGCAACTTCAGCTACGCAGCTCCCTTCACTGAGATGATCCTGCTGGGCTGCATCGCACAGCGCGTTGGCGGCAAGATGACCTATGACCCCAAAACGCTCTCTTTCACGGACCGGGAAGACGCCACGGCCTTGATCACCAAGGAATACCGGGAAGGCTGGGACTTCAACTAGAGGAAGCCGTCAGCCTACCCACCGAGCAATTGCGTCCAGTGGGAGCGATGGTTTCCCAGACCGCAGCGGGTTGCGGAACCCAGCATGTTCTTGTGGTGCCCAGGCGAGAACCACCAGGCGCGAGTGGCACCCTCTCCAGTGCGCTGTCCGGCGGCGATGTTCTCGGCACCTGCGCTGGTGCCCCGCGCGGCGGCACGCTTCCAGGGAGTCTCGCGTCCGGGCACCGGGGACCCATGGGCGAAGAAACCATGCTTCACCATGTCCTCCGAATGATCCCTGGCTGCTGCGCAAAGAGCCAGGTCCGCATGCAGAGCGTTGAGCCCCAGCAGGATCCGCATACGATTCAAGGCAAAGATCCCGCGCGACTCCTCGGGGTTCAGAGCGGGAAGAGGCTCAGGCAACTCGCTTCGCTCGGGCCTGGATCCTGGCCTGGGTTCGCCCCGAGCCTCTCCCGTCTCTTCCACCCTGACCCCATCAACTGGGGGCGCGAGTCTGCGATTTGACTCCAGAACCTCTCGGTCCTTGGGGGTCATGGGTGTTGTCAGAGTGGCCTCCCAATCCAGGTCCCGGAACAGTTCTGATTCAAACCTCCCGGGGTCTCCCTGATCCTTGAATGTCTCGGCCGCACGCTTTTTGTCCAGGCGCAGCAGCTCATCGCGCGCGCGCACAAGCCAGGAGAAATGGAGCACTTCCAGATCAAGGGCGTCCAGGTGTGCCACCCATTGGTCAAAGAGCTCCTCGTCCGAGTCCCAGACCTGCGCGGGACGCAGCAGCAGGGTCTCTTGCAAGAATTCGAGTGCGGGCTGAGAGACTTTCTTGATGGTGTCCTTGGCCAGCCCCTTGCTCCGCGCCGCCTGGAGAATCGCCCGCCGGGCCCCATCCACTCGTTCCTGCCCCTCGCCTTCAAGGCGTTCAGCCAAGAGCCGGTTGGCACTGCGAATGAAAGCCTGGAGCAGCTCCTCCTGGCCACGTGCATTGCGCTTGCGTTCCTTCTTCAGCACACGTTCCAGGTGCCGTCCCAACAAGACGCAGGAATCGGCAGAGAGAATAAGCAGCTCCTCTACTGCGACTTCCACCTCAGCAAGTTCTGAACGACGATCCCGCAGCACCCTCATGGCTGCCCCTTGACGCTCCAAGAGCGTGGGCGGAGTGGGCACCGGGCTTGGCTCCTGCGCCCCCAGAAGGACAAACAGAAGGTTCAAGGCAAGACATCGCATGGGAATCAGGGTAGACACCGGAACCAGTCTAGCCCGGCGATTCTGAAATAATGCCCGGCCTGCGAACAATATCAATTCGGCCCGCCTTCGACTTGAGAGCCGGCGCCTGAGTCCATCTTGCGCCGGAAGTAAACGAAGTTCCCGATCATGGCCAAGGGGACAAGAATCGTCACGGCGTAGCTCAAGCTCACCAGCAGGCTGGCCCAGGGCAGCTGTGTGCCGGTCGTGGTCTGGTAGATGTCGCGCCCCAGATACACCCCCACCACGCTGAGATAGCCATAGGAATCTCCCAGGGCAATCAGAAAGCTGGCTGTTGCGAGGGTAGGAAGGGTGGCAATCAGCCTGTCCATGAGAATGCTCTGATAGGGAACAAAAGCCACATAGAGACCGATTCCGTTCAAGACATAGAAGTTGATTGGACTGAGCATTTCAGCCTGCAGGAGCGCGGTTGATCCTCCCAGCAGCAAAGCACCGGCAGCCACAAGCCCGAGATTGACCCAGACCGCTTGACGGTTGTTCTTCACAAGACGCAGGCAACACAGCACAGCGATCACGGACAGCCCCACGAAATTCTCAGTGTTGGCAAAGTCCTCAGGCGCCACTGTGTGCCCCAGGTCCTGGAGAATGCCGCCCATGAAATCATCGCGCACATTGCGATAAGCCATCAAGAGCAGATACCCGAACACGAGACAGACGATTCCGGGCAGGTAGGTGCGCACAAAGCGCTTGCGATCTGAGCGCGACATGGGCCGTCGGGCTGATCGCTCCCTCATATCATCCTTGTCGGGAGCGGGGAGCTGCTGAAGCATGTACAGCGAAACGAGCAGGAGTGGAATAAAAAGAGCTCCGGTCACGGCTGGCATCCAGAACTCGGGAACCTGCCACTTGTGCATGACCAGGCGCCCCACGCTGCGCACCCAACCGGAAGAAAAAATCACACTGACGCTCATGCCCAGGCTCAAGAATTCAGTATTCCGGCGCCCTTCGAGCAGACCGAACAACATGGACCAGACCATGCCCAGGGGAATGCCGTTGAGAAACAAGAGCACAAGATTCCAGGGCGCAGGCACCATTCCAAAGAAGAAGAGTGCGACCTCCGCAAACAGAATCAGGGCCAGGACAAAAGGAGCCCGTTGCCTGTACTGCGCTGACGAAGCAAAGCGAATACCGAGGAACTTGGACAACAAGTACCCCAGCAACTGACTGATGATCGCGATGGGCTTGTAGCTGAAGGCATATCCGAAGAGAACCAGGTCCGGAACGCTGTTGTAGTCCGTAGCGGTGAACGGCTTGCGGAAGGCGTACATGCTGGCATACGCAGCAAAGGCGGCCAGGGCCGCGTAGAAGGTCACGGCCGATGGTGACGCACGGCTCAGCCATCTTCCCAGTGGGGACAAACTGGCTTGTGCTGGGCCGTCGTGGTCGGTTCCTTGGGACATGTGCTGGTTCTCGTCGGCCCCTGTCTCAGGATCCTGAAATTGGAAGGGAGCACTTGCTTCGTGGGGCCAGGATCCTCAATTGGACTCCGACCGGGGGCATTCTCCCAGCGACTCCTGAAAGCCCATCTCGCTCGTAACCTGCGCCACCGCCGCGAGCAACGCCTCGAAGTCGCGCGCAAAAAGGTGTCCGATGTTCCCGATTCTGAAGCACGAGGCGCCTGTGACCTTGCCCGGGTAGATCACCATCCCACGGGCAGCCAGACGATCGTAGAACTCCTGGAATTCGAAGCGCGGGTCGCTGGGACAATGGAACGTCGTGATGATATGGCTCATCGATTCAGGTTTCAGAAAAGGAACAAAGCCCATTGCCTGCATGCCCTGAACAAGGATCGCGTGATTCTCCCGATAGCGCGCCTCGCGCGCCTCCAGGCCCCCTTCTGCAAAGAACTCCCGCAATGCCTGAGCAAAGCCAAGCAGCACCTGAGTTGGAGGCGTGAAGCGGAACTTGCTCCCGTTCTCAAGACCCTGCCATTGATCGTACAGATCCAGACAATGGCTGCGCGCCCAGCTTCCACTGCCTGCGCGTTCAAGCAACTCGCCTCTTGCAAAGGTGAAGCTGAACCCAGGCACGCCCTCAATGCACTTGTTCGCGCTTGAGACGAGTGCGTCCGCGTGGACCCCATCCAAATCAATCCCATAGGCTCCAAAGCTGCTCATGGCATCAATGATGTAGCGTCGACCTGCCCCGTGAACCACCTCACCGATCTCTGCAATGTCATTCAATAGACCGGTCGTGGTTTCACAATGGATGATGCCAACAGTGTGAATGCTGGGGTCGCCCTCAAGCACGGTTCGCAGGGCCTCCCCAACCGCCGGTTGGCGTTCAGGAAAACGCACTGGCACCACATCGATCCCAAGGACAGCGGCGATCTTGATCATGCGTTCGCCATAGGCACCGTTGGACACCACTGCCAGGCGTCCCTCTCTAGGAGTCAAGGATCCCAAGGCAGCTTCCACCCCGAAGCTGCCACTGCCCTGCATGAGCGTGCACTGCCAATCGGTGTCCGAGCCAAGCCCCGCGATCCGGTGCAGGTCCTCACGGATGCCCTTGACCAGCTGCTGCAGGGGAAGATCCCAAGCACCCATGTCATGGCACATGGACCTCTTGACGCTCAATGATGTGGTCAAAGGCCCAGGCGTGAACAGCCTGGGATCAGGAGCACTGGAAGAATCCCCGTCTAGGGGCTCGTTTGGTACGGGGAGAGACATGCTGACTCCGAGAGGGTGGAATTCGCCATTGACCCGTCAGGGACGCTCACCTGCAGCAAGGCGCCGATTGATGTCTTCGATTACCGGCTCAAGATCAACGATCGAATCGATCACGTAATGGGCACCGGCGGTGGAGAGGCGGTTGCGCGTATCCGCCAGTCGCCGTTGGTAGTCTTCCTTGGACAGCTTGTCCACTTCATCCAGGGCATTGATGTCCATGTAGTTGCTGTAGATCGAAACACCCACCGTCCAACAACCCGCATTCAGACCCTCGCCGATACCCCCGACCGTATCGTCGACCTTGACCACCGACTGGATCGGCCATGCGTCCATCAGGTCCAGGTTTCTATAGATCATGAAGGGCTTGGGCCTCGCACCCTGTTCCACCTCGTCCCCCGCAACGGTGGCATTGGGATGAAAACCCTGCTCAATTGCCTGTTCCAAGAGAACATCCACCATGACTCTTGTGAAGCCCGTGGACACGCCAATCTTGATGCCCTGCTCTTGCAGGCGTTGGGTGACCTCTGCGGTACCTGGCAGGAGCGTGGTGTACTTGGGCAGGCAGGCAACTTGAGCTGGCACAAAGTCCACGAACATCTTGTCCGCATCGGATTGATCGGGGTAACGGCCATGCACTCCATGCCAGCGCTCGCGGATCATGGGATCACGGGTCAGCTCAAGTATGTGCAGGTCCTTTCGCAAGCCCATTGGGCCGCGGGCCTCGGTCATCGAGATTTCGACCCCCTGCTTGCTGAAGACCTCCACGAAAACAACGGCTGGCGCAATCACAAAGGCGTCTGCAGTCGTTCCTGACCAGTCGAGTACAAGGGCGCCGACCCTTCCCCGGTATTGACGATTGAAGACAAATTCGGACATGGGAATGAACTGCTCTGGGAGAGGGTCTGAAGAAGGTGGGTGACGAGCAACTGGTGCTCAGGAGTGGATGGAGGGTACCTGAATTGAGTGCATTGGACAAGTTGAAGCGATCTGACCCGGCTCAAGGTTTCAGGCGCTCAAAGAGAAATGGAAACCCCTGGAGGGTCAGGTCCTTGCCCAGCGGCCCCAGATCCACAAGTTCCGGGGGAAATGGCCCAGGCAAGACAGAGAAGCGGCACCGGGTCCCGTAAGGGGGACTGAATCTGCCCCAGGGACCACATGGCCCCTTCTCGTGAATTATTCTTGGATGGTGCCTCTCTAGGCGCCCCCGCCGGTCATGACGTCTGCACCCCAGGTCCTGCTGGTCGATGACGATCCATCGGTCCTGCGTTTGGCCCAGTTCAGTCTGGAGGATCGGGGTTTGACGGTCGTACTCGCAGAAGAAGGTGAAACGGCCCTTGATCTGCTTCGCAACGAGGATTTTCAGCTCGTGGTGCTGGACCTGATGATGCCGGGCAAGAGCGGCTTCGAGGTATTGCAGAGTCTACGCGCCAGCGAGCGTAACGCCGATGTGCCGGTCTACATCTTGACCGCAATGGCCAACCCACACGACAGCGAAGAAGCCGGGGCGGCTGATGTACTTGGGTATCTGCGCAAACCCTTCGACCCGTCCGAATTTGCGAACACGGTGGAGCTGGCCCTGAAAAGGCCCTACTAGGCCTGAGCTGGCCTGCGCGGCAGACTGACGGTAAAAGTGGCCCCTTCCCCAGCAGCACTCTTCACCTGGACCGTCCCACCATGCGATTCGACGATTTCCTTTGTGATGGCGAGGCCGAGACCAGTTCCTTGGATTTCGCGACCTGGTTGCTGAACTCGATAAAAGCGGTCAAAAATCTGCTCGTGCTCAGTCAATGGTATCCCAAACCCATTGTCTTGGACCGTAACGAGGTGGGCATCGCCTTCGGTTGAGACCTTGACCAGGACCGTCCCATCCCGGGGGGTGAACTTGATCGCATTTCCTACGAGGTTCTCAACTACAGACCGCATGCGCTTGATGTCCACCTGAGTCCTGTGGTCCGTATCACTTTGGATGTCAACCGTGAACGCTATCCCCCCAGCGGCGGCGCTCGCTTGCAGTAGGCTGCAGGTGGATTGAACAAACTCGCCCAGGTCCACGTCCTCGAGTCCCAGTTCCCGGTTTCCAGATTCAATGCGCGAGATCTCCAGCAGGCTCTCGATCAGGGTCTGGAGTCGAACTGACTGGTCCTTGATGATGTCGACAAACTCCTTACGAGTCCCCAGATCCAGGTCTGGTTTGCGGGCGAGGGTCTGGGCAAAACCCAGGATGGAGGTCAGCGGTGTCCTGAGCTCGTGAGAAACGGATGCGACGAACTCACCCTTGAGTTGCTCAACACGCTGACGGACACGTGCGCTCTGAAACATGTTTCCTACCAACTGCAAGACACTGACAAGCTCGGGCTCCCAAGAACGCTCCTCCCTGACGGCCGCAAAGGCAATATACCCCTGCAATTCACCTTGCGATGTCATGGGCAGCGCAATGTAAGACTGAACTCCTTGCAGGGCCTTCTTCTCTCCAAACGCTTCGGCCGGCAGGTCGCATACGCGTGGTATGTGGATCGCACGCCCTGCCCGAAGCTGTGCAATGAGCCAGGAGATGTCAGCGACGTCCAAGCCCCGCACCCGGTCAACCTCGGGGTCCATTCCGGTGGCGAACCAGTCATGCGCGCGGTTCATGGTCTGTCCGTCATCGGACAAATAGAACACACGAGCACGATCAATTCTCATGAAGGAGCCGATGCGCGACAGTGCCTTGTCAATCATGGCACCGGTATCGATTGTATGAGCCTGCACGAAGTCCTGCGAAATGCGCACCAGCATCGCCTGCACATTGGTACGCTCGGACAGGCTGACCGCTTGCGCTCTGAGTTCAGCGTTCCTCTCGATGAGTTGAGTGTCCAGCTCAGCACGCTCTTCCTCGATGCGAACAATCTCGGTCACATCATGCAGAGTGCCAACGAGCGGATTCTGCGTACTGTTGGTCAACCGCAACTCGATCCAGCGCGGTGATCCGTCACCCGCTGCAAGACACAGACGGGGAAGGTCAGAGGCCGAGTCCCCTCGGAGAAATCTCCGCAGGTTCTCCGGCCCCTGTGGGCAGTCCTCATGCAGAAGATCGCCTAGATTCCTACCAGTGCAGCCTTCGGGTTCAAGACCAAAGGCTTCCATCGCCACCGGTGACAGGTACTCAAGCACTCCTTCGGGGGTGCAGCTGAAAACCACATCCCTCTGCCGCTCGACAAGCTCACGAAACCGCCGTTCACTGGCAGCCAGCTTCTCTACAAGCTTGTAGTGTACTTGGGTCGCAAGCCCGTGGCTGAGCTAACTGCTCGAGGGACCCATGCCTCGG
>NYYZ01000023.1 GCA_002686945.1 Planctomycetota bacterium | reverse complement strand
TGGGCAGTGCAAAGGGAGGTAACCTCACCTACGAACACCGCACGGAAGAACCGGGCGACAGGTTGCGCGTCAATAGCGAGCGCAACACCGCCGTGGCCATGGGGACCATCCGTGGCGCACAATTTGCCCTGACGGAAGATGGGACCGTGCACGTGATTTGGAATGGGGCACGACGCGAGGGAGCGAGCCAATCCCCCGATGCCGTCTACTACACGAGACTTCCCACGGGTCAAGGTTCCTTCGAACCTCAACGCAACCTGATGCGGAACTCCTTTCACCTGGATGGCGGAGCGAACATCGCAGCCCACGGAACGGAACAGGTGGTTGTCAGTTGGCATGCGGCCCCCACCGAAGAGAGCATGAGTGCTCAAGACCGGCGGATTTTTGTGGCTCGTTCAGAGGATGGGGGCCAAAAGTTCGAGGGCGAGAAGGAGGTGTACGGTAAGAAGTCCGGGGCTTGCGAATGCTGCGGCTTGACGTCTGGGTTCACGACGAAGGGAACCTTCCTCATTCTCTTCCGCTCAGCCACCAAGAAAGATCGGGGCATGTGGGCCCTGACCGCCAGCCGTGGATTCAAATCCTTCAAGGGCAAGGCCGTGGATCGATGGTCCATCCAGACCTGTCCAATGAGCTCTGCCGCAATCGTGAGTCAGGCAAGTGGTTCTGTGACAGCCTGGGAGAATGACGGCCAGATATTCTTGGGCAGCCTGGAGCCAAGCAGCGGCAAGATCTCCCGTGTCAGGGCCGCGCCCGGCAAGGGCACGGGTCGCAAGCACCCGCGGGTGGCAGTCAATCTGGAGGGACAGATTTGCATGGTCTGGACGGTGGGCACGGGTTGGAACCAAGGCGGGACGGTTGCCTGGCAGGTTTTCTCTTCCAAGGGCAGCCCGCTGCGATCGGCGTCAGGCAGTGAAACCGGCCTGCCGGCATGGAGCTTTCCGGCCGTTTGGGCTGACGACACAGGGGACTTCCACGTGATGTACTGAAAGTGACCGTGCGTCCAAGGTCTCCTACCAATCGGTAAGGAATGAGGCGGTACGAGTCCGTTTGACCCGCCGGTGTGGATCACTGTCACATCGCCCTCGCCCCATTGACGCAATGGTCGCAGGAAACCGGATAGGTCTGTCTCAATCAGAGCAAGAACCTGCGGACCCCTCGTCCCGTCCGCATGGAAGGACAATCCCGTCGAGGGTCAGAGTGTTGGGCCGGGTATCATTTCTTGATGCCTGCCCCAACTCCCGAACTTCTTGTTCTTCGCCTCTGGACGCGCCACCGCAAGCCAGTGGTTGCCTCGGCGATAGGGATCATGGGGATCGCCGCCGTGGTCTGGTTGGGGTTTGGAGGATGGCGACTCGCCGTTCAGGTCGACCCATTTGCGGCGGTTGATCTGCTCCTACGGCAGGCCGAGGTCCGCGGTGCGTTCATGGGAGAAGGCCTCTATGAAAACTACCCGAGCGCCGTCTACCCGCCTGCAAGCTACGTCATCATGTGGCCCCTCCTGGGCTGGTGTGAACCGGCCACGGCCCGCTGGCTCTGGTTGGTGACGAGCGCATTCATGCTTGGTTGGTTCATGGCGCTGCTCATTCGTGAGAGCCCGGCCCGTACGCTGGGCGAGAAGGTCCTCATCGGCCTACTGCCACTGTGCACCTACGCCGCTGGGACAACCCTCGGGAACGGCCAGTTGATTCTTCACGCCCTGCCGTGTCTTCTCGGCGGAATACTGCTGCTCACGCGGGGGAGGGTCTCCTTTGGTCGCGACCTGCTTGGTGCCATTCTGGTCGTACTAGCCCTGGTCAAACCAAGCGTGGCGGCACCATTCGCATGGATCGTCCTGTTTGTCCCCGGACGGCTGCGGCCCATCTCGCTCGTAGTTGGCATCTACCTGCTGCTTACTCTCGTTGGCGTACACGCCATCGGCGGCGGACTCGTTCACGTCGTGGGCGGGTGGATTCGCTGCGGTGGGGACGGTGCCCTCTATGGGTCCGAGCATGGAGGCGTCCTGAATCTACACACACTCATCACGGACATGGAATGGGATGAATGGGCCATGCCAGCCTCCATCGCTTTCCTCGCCTTGATCGGGTGGTGGTTCAAGCGGCATCGACACGCGAACGTGTGGGTCCTGATGGGTGTCTGCGCGTTTCTCGCACGAATCTGGACGTATCACCGCTGGTACGACGACCTCATGCTGGTCTTGGCACAGATCGCACTCCTGCAGCAGTTGGTGAAGCGCGAACAAGGCGAACAACCTACCCGGCACTCGCCGTTGGCGACCCTCTTGGTCTTGATGGTGATCTCGCTTCTCGCCCCGGGTGGTCGGCATCTTGTCCCAGAGCACTGGCTTGGAACCTGGGAAAACACTCAGGGCGTACTTTGGCTCTTCACCCTATGGCACCTAGCGCGACGGGCCAAGTGACGGGCACCCCTGAACCGAGGCAAGCCGGATAGAATCAAATTAGCCCATGCGAATTGCCATAGATGCCACCAGCGCCCTCAATCAGAGAGGCTTTGGACGGTTCACGCGTCAACTTCTACAGACGCTTGTCGCCCGCAACGATCAGCATGAGTATGTGTTCCTCGTGGACCGGACGCCTGGTGAATCCGATCTTCCCGCCGGGTGCGAGATCATCAACGCTCAACCCCGCCGAACGGTCATGGAGAGCGCGGTGAATGGGTCGCGACGAAGCCTGGCCGACATGTTCGCTTTCACCAAGGCAACCCATCGGTGCAAGCCCGACGTTTTCTTCTGCCCTACCATCTACTCGTACTTTCCCCTGCCAGTCGGCTTGCGGTCAGTTATCTGCTTTCATGACACCATAGCCGAAGATTTCCCAGAACTGATCTTCAGTCGCTCGGCCGAGCGCTGGGCTTGGCGTGCCAAGGTCTGGCTCGCGCTGCGTCAGGCCTCGCGCATCATGACCGTTTCAGAGTCCTCGCGCATCAGCTTGATGCGGCGATTCCAGTTGGCAAGTTCACGAATCGACGTCGTGACTGAAGGACCGAGTCCCTTGTTCGCTGGGGCGATTGACGAGACGTTGTGTCAGACCGCCCTCGGCAATTTGAACCTCGGAGACCGACCCTATCTTCTATTCGTCGGTGGCATCAGCCCCCACAAGAATCTCCTCACGCTCCTGGATGCCATGGATCTGGTCTTGAAACACCACGACGTGAACCTCCTGATGGTGGGCGACCCTTCAGCAGGTGGCTTCTTGGCCAACCATCCGGAGTTGATGAACAAGATCGATGCGAGCGAGGCGTTGAGGTCCCACTGCGTCTTCACGGGATTTGTGCCGGACACGACCCTGGCCGCGTTGTACTCCAAGGCCGAGGCCCTCGTTTTCCCCTCCCTCGGGGAGGGCTTTGGCCTACCTGCCGTGGAGGCCATGTCACAGGGACTCCCGGTGCTCGCAAGCAATGCCGGTTCTCTCCAAGAAATCGTCGCCGATGCGGGCTTGTACTACCCACCGCTCAATGCAGCGGAGATGGCCCGCAAGATCAGTGCGTTTCTGTCCGATCCAACACTGCAAGCCACTCTGAGGGATCGTGCACTCAAGCGTGTGCGTAGATTCACTTGGGAGCGTGCAGCCGATCTCACCATGGAGTCCTTCGAACGAGCCGCAAGCTAATGGACCTGATCCTACCCTTCGAAGATTGCTGGGTTGCCACTCACCGCCACGCCCCGCGAGTCACGCGCGAACTCCGCTGCCAAGCCCAGGCGCGCAGAGGCATCGCCCTCCTCCAATGACCCCCATTCGTGTAGGAATCATCGGCGCAGGCCTGATGGGCCGATGGCATGGCCATGCGGCCAAGAGGCTCGGCGCGCAGGTCGTGGGCATCGCCGACAGGCGCGAGTCCGCCGCAGTGGAGTTGGTCAAACGCTTGGGCTGCGGGCAGGCCTTTGGCAGCGGACACGATCTACTCAGCGGCGAGCAAGTGGATGCATTGCACGTTTGCACTCCGCTCGATTCCCACGCGGAACTGATTCGGTCGGGGATCCAGGCAGGAGTCAGCGTGCTGGTGGAGAAACCCCTCGCGCCTGACGCGGCCACGACCCGGGCTCTTTGCGATGAAGCACGGGAACGGCAAGTGCTGCTTTGCCCTGTACTGCAGTTTCCCTTCCAGGCGGGCTTCCGCCGGGCGTGTGCTGGCATCGGCTCGGCAGGCACTCTCCGACACCTTGAGATGACGGTCTGCTCTGCTGGTGGGATCGGACGTGGGCCCCAAGGTCTCGAATCGCTCGTGGCGGAAGTCCTCCCCCACCCCCTCTCCATTGTCGAAGCTCTGCTTCCCGGTGGGCTGGAGGAGACCGAATGGAACTCCAGGAGCCCACGCCCGGGCGAGTTCTTGCTCCAAGGTCAGGTCCGTGACGTCTCGGTCAACGTCACGCTGAGCCTGGCGTCGCGACCGACCGAAAACTCACTGCGCCTGAGAGGAGAAGACGGGACCTGGCTGATCGACCTCTTTCATGGGTACGGGTACTTCCTTCCAGGCAGCGTCTCGCGCACTCGCAAGATCCGAATGCCCTTCGAGCAAGCGGTTCGCTCCGTATTTCACGCCACCAAGAACCTCACCCTGCGTGGTCTGCGTCGCGAGCCCGCCTATCCTGGCTTGAGGGCCCTGATCCACGAGTTCCACGGAGCCGTCCGCGGTGGACGCAGTGCCCCCATCGACCTTGAGAGTACGCTGCGAATCGCACAGGCCCAGGAAGCGATTCTGCGCGGGTCGACCCACCCCTAGGGCATCCGTGCGGTGACAAACAAGGCCGCGTAGGGGTAGACGAGTTTTCCGCCTCGCTCGACCACCTTACGGCAGTGGTCCAGGTACTCCTGGCGAAGGCTATCCACCGTCTCCGGTTCGATGCTCCCGAGGCGCTTGCGGACCCTGCTTGAGTTGGTGGCCTGGAGCTCCCAGAACTCTTCAGGGGTTTCAAGTTCAGCGGTCCGGCCCATCCAGCTGGTCCGCACGGAAACGAAGCCTGCTGCCCGGACGAGATCGGGAAGGATCGCAGCGCGATTCGAATGCTGGACGGCCCAAGCCGACTCCTCTTGGCCAGACGTCGGCAAGCGGGAGTCCATCCATTTTTCGAGGGAGCCTGTGGCCACGCAACGGCGACCGAGAGACGCCAAGGCCAGGTCCAACGCTTTGCCTACCCGCCGCAACCACCCTGACAGCGACGTGACGGGTGGGCCACTGCCCACGGCCAGGGTCAGAGTTCCATTGGGGCGCAAGATGCGGTGCATTTCAGTTAGGGCCTGCGCGGGGTCGGGGAAGTGCGTCAGCGCAAAGAGAGACAAGACGCAATCAAAGCTTCCTGCTTCCAGATCGAGAGACTCGGCATCCATTTTTCGCAACTCCAGCCCTGCCCCGCTGGCCTCAGCCTTGGCTCGGGCCATCTCAAGCATTGCGTCGGAGAGATCGACCCCCATCACACATCCAGGGCCTGCACGCTTTGCCGCCAGCAGCCCGACCACCCCCGTCCCCGTTCCCACGTCCAAGACACGCTCGCCGGACCGCAATCCGGCGAGTTCGATCATCCGTTCGGCCAGCGGTGTGGTGTAGCTCTGTGTGAATCGATCGAAGCTACCTGTGACGCCGTCATAGCTTGATGCATCCCGGGCCTTGAACTCAGAGTCACTCATGGCCGCCAAAGTTGAAGGGCACACAGAAGGTTGTCACTATGCAGAATGTAATTACACGTTCCCCCATGACTGGCTCGACCCCTCACTTTTCGATTTTGATCCCGCTCGTAAGCAGCGTAGATCGAGGGCTCATCCTGGAGGTACTCGACGCTCTGCGCGATCAAGCCGGGAACAGCTGGAGCTACGAGGCTGTCCTCCCTGATCGCCGCGACGACGAGATCAGCGCACGGATCCGACGGGATTATTCTGAAGCCCGGTTGATCCGCGTTCCGGTCGGGACTCCGATCCCGGCCATGCTGACGCAGGCCCTGAGCGCCGCTCGAGGCAACTGGGTGGCCGTCACGGAGGATCACTGCATCCCATCCGTAGGTTGGTTGAACGCCTTCGCCGTCGCCCTTCGAAACCCGGAGGTCGCCGCCGTTGGAGGGCCAGTCCGCAACGCAGCACACACCACGCTCCTCGATAGGGCCACGTTCTTCTGTGAATACCTGGCGTTTCATGGTCACGGAGGAGGTGGAGAAGGGGTCGTACAGCCTGGGGGACTCGCGGGCATGAACTTCTGCTGCCGCAGGTCTGACCTTAGCAAAGCTGACCCCACGCGGCTCGCCTCGGAGTTCTGGGAAAGGAGCGCCTTGCCCGCGCTGACGGCGGATGGCGGCTCTCTCTTCATGGACCATAGTGCGATGGTTAGGCACGCCAAGTCGTTTCCTCTCTCTTTGTTTCTGCATCAGCGCTACCTCTACTCCCGCGCCTATGCGGGGCTCCAGCTCACGGTCGCGCGCCGCATGGTGCACGCCTTTCTCGCACCCCTGCTCATTCCACTTCTCATCATGCGACACGGACGGGCCGCGCTCGGCTCACGCGGCCTCTTCCTGAAATGGCTGGCTACCGTCCCACTTCAGCTCCTGTTCTATACGGCATGGGCCTGGGGCGAGGTCGTGGGGGCCGCGTGGGGCCCCGGCGATGCGCTGGGGCGCATCGAGTAGTCCCCATCGAGATCTCCTGCCCATTCACAGGGGCGTGGTAGGCTTGAGCGGAGCGTTGTCCGTCAATCCCCATGAAACCCCCTAGCTGGCTCTCTCGCGTGGCCCGTCACTCGCGCCTCTCCTGGCGGGCGCTGGGATATGGATCTGTAGAACCACCCCCGTTTCTCACAGTGTTCATCAACTCCATCTGCAATCTGACGTGCGAACACTGCTTCTACTGGCAGCATCTGAACAAGCGGGACGATCTCAACCTTGAGGAGTTCCGGCGACTCTCCTCTGAATTGGGCCCCATCGAAATCCTGAATATCTCAGGGGGCGAGCCGTACCTGCAACCCGACTTCGCAGAGATCGTCGAGCTATTCGTGAAGAACAACGGTGTGCGGCAGATCTACGTCCCAACGAATGGGTACTTCACGAAGAAGACCGAGGAGGCGATGCGGGCTATCATGAACTCCTGCCCGGAGCTGGAACTGTTCGTCAACGAGTTCTCATTGGATGGAACTCCCGAGTTCCACAACACCTTTCGTGGCAATGCAAAGTCCTTCGAAAAGGCCATGGAGACCTACGACATGCTCGCCGAGCTACAGGAAGAGGATGAGCGCTTTCGGATCCATGCGACCTCAACGGCTACCGGGGACAACCTCGCCGAACTCAGAGCCCTGTGCGACCTCCTGTACGAACGTTGCCCAAAAATGGACCACCACGGAATCGCCATCATCCGTGGCGACAGGAAGAACCCCTCCTTGGAGGGCCCTGAACTCTATGCATTTAGGGAGCTCTACGAGTACACACGCTCCGTCTGGGCGGTACGCGAGGAGGGCCGCTTCGGGGCCACGGTGGAGCCGATGCTGCAGTGGGCCAAGACACGTACGGCCGAGAAGAAACGCCAGGTTGTGCATTGCACGGCCGGGAAACTCACGGGAGTCGTGCATGCCAACGGAGACGTAAGCGTTTGTGAGACCCACAAGCCCATCGGCAACCTCCGCCAATCGAGCTTCCGGGAGATTTGGTGTGGTCCGGCAGCCACCGAATTGCGCCGCTCCATCCGAGCCTGTGAGTGCTGGTGTACCCAGGAGATCGCCATGTGGCCCAGTATCGTCTTCCAGCCCTTCGTGCTGGGACGGGCCTTGGTCGCGGTACGCCGTTGGAAGAGCCCTTCGAAAAACACCCCGGCCACGGCCGGCCCACATCAGTGACGACAATCGCCTTCTTGGGACTGGGAGCGGCCGCTCAGGCCATCCACCTACCCGCCTGCCATTCCATTCGTAGCCTTCAGGTCGTTGCGGGTGCCGACCCGTGTGAAGAGAGTCGCAGCCAGTTCGGGCGCAAGGCACCGCACCTGGCCTTGTACGCTAGCGCGAGTGAACTCCTGGATGCCGTGCAACCAGATTGGGTGCTCGTCGCTGCTCCTCCCAGTCATCACGCTGCGCTCTGCATCCAGGCGCTGGAAGCGGGGGCCCACGTGTTCTGCGAAAAACCCTTCGTCGAAGCATCGGGTGAAGCGGAGGCAATCCTCGAGGCCAGCGAGAAGGCCGGCCGCGTCGTGGCTGTAAACCTTGAATTCCCCTCCATGCCAATCCACGCCGCGCTGATCGAAGCGGCACGCACCCAGGTCCACGGTCCCCCACTCCTCTTGTCAGCCTGGCAGACCATGCGCATGCCTCCCGAGGAGGCGCAGACCTGGCGTGGGGAGGGCAAGTCGATGCAGGAGTTCGGCACGCACGTGGTCAGCCTCGCCCACGAGGTTTTTGGCAGCTGGCCGCGGAGCGTGGCTGCGCGAATGCCCAAGAGCGCTCTGGGACCGGGGGACCTGGTCGACATCGTCACCCTCGAATTTCCATGCGGTGGAGTCGCCAATCTGGTCTTGAATCGAGTCTGCAGTGGCCGGCACCGCTACTTGGATCTTCGGTTGGACACGCCGGAACGCTCTCTGCGCTCCTCCATCGGTGGACGGGCTCGTGCGAGTGTCTCCATCTCGCCCGGTAAGAAGACACCGCGATTGGAAGTGGATCTTGCGAGAGGAGGAATGGCCTGGATCGAGGAAGCCGCGGGGAGGCAGGTCCTCGCCCGTAACCCCGACGAGGTTTTTATGCATTCCACGGGCCTGCATCTCTCCCAGGTGATCAAGGCCGTGGCCCAGGGCGAGCAACCTCGCTGGGATGCACGCGATGCGGTGCAAGTTGTGCGCGTGGTGGAAGCCGCCTATCGCGCAGCTGAAGAGGGGCGAGTCATCAATCTCGACGGGTGAGCAAGGCGCGGCATGCGCCTTGCCACTCCCCAATGGCCCAGGCGCCCACGAACAGGGGCAGCCAGGGCAAGGCGCGCAAGAGCTTGAGGTAATCTCCCCCAGCCCATACGTCGCGCACGATTTTCAACCCGAATACGGTGCCGGGCAAGAAGAGAGTCGCTACGAAGGCTGCCCGATATAGAAAACTCCTGTGCACCATGCGCTCGCTCCCATGCCGCAGGCCGTGGCGAAACCTCTGACGCATGAAACTGCCCGCCGACTCTCCACCGAGGTAGTGAGCTATGAACCCGGGATCCCTGGCGAGGTGGGCCCCCGATTGAACCAAGAAGGCGTTGACCTCGAGCTCCCAGAAACCCTGCTCCCAGAGGGGACGCGAAGTCTTCAGGCATGCAGATGAGTAGCTGGCGTGATCGGCGGGGATGTCGTGCACCCGTGAGTCGCCAGGCGGGGCGGAGCCGTACTGTCGGTAGCGCTGGAAGAAGATCGCCAGGTCTTGGCCGCGTAACCCGGTGGCGGGCCGGATCGGGCCGCTCACGCCAGCAGCGCCCTTTCCATGGGCCGAGATCATTGCGGCTCTCCAACCTTGCTCAGGGAGGAATGAACCGATCGTAACCCGAACGAATTCTGCGTGGACAAGCCGGAGGCCCGCGCTCCATAGCTCCGGGGTGAGGCAGTCCGCTGGCTGGTGCACGAGAGTGACGGCTGCGAACTCCTCACCCAGGTCGTCCGAGGGTGCACCTGCGATCACGGCAACACACTCGTCATCTTCTTCGAGTTCCGCCAGGTGGGCGCGGAGACACTCGAGAAGGTGCCCGCCCAGCCCGTGATGGGCGATAACGACGCTGACGCTCCGGGAGGGGCTCATGACCATCGCTCTCCGCTCTTGCCCGGGCCGCTCAGGGCACCCATCCCCTCCCCGACACCTATGGCCAAGAGCATCAACTTCACTTGCACAAAGGAACGTAGAAACTGCCCCAGAAGCCCCGCGGCAGCGGTGGCCCGGATGATGCGCCAGCCCAGAACTGCCGGAACGAGCGTGGCTCCGAGCATCCAGAGCAGCCGCAGGGGCAGGCCCTTGTCCTTCATGCGCTGCCCACCCACGAGACGGCCCTGGTGGTAGAGGTCCCGACACGCCTCCCTGAGGGGCAGGCGATTGTCATCGATCAGCACGGACCCCGTCGAACGAAACGCCTCTCCAGCCATGAGGAGAGTGGCTTGCAGTTGGGGTTGAATAAGCTCGGCGGAGTGCTCCTCAAGGAGTGCAAGCAGGGCCTGCCGATTGAAGCTGGCGTTCACGAGGGGGGGCAGCTGGACCTCACCGGTCTCTCGCTCCAGAAGCCTGCCGTACTCGACCATCGTCAGGGCCCAGTGGGAAGCCCCGCCCGAGGCACGCATTACCGACCCACTTGCCGGATCGATAGGGCCGCGGCCTTCGAGGGCGCAGTGTCCGGCAAGCAGGCCCGGTGCTGGCCGACCAAACCCTTCGGTGAGGATCACGCGAGAAGCGCTAGCAGCCTGCAGCCCTCGCAGTCGCAGTTGAGGAATGGTCGCCCCTTCGTCGCCGGCGACGAGGCGCAGATTGCCCCCCTCGTCAGGCATGCCGGTGAGATTCCCATGCACGAGGAGGACCTCCGCAGTGGGCGAGGCCCGTGCGAATTCGGCCCACTCATTCAGCCAGCCGCCCCGGGCCCTCGCCTGGCGCTTGCCCACCACCACAACCACGCTCGACTCGAATGGACTTGTCACTCAATACACCATTCTGCACGATCGCCCTGCTCCAAACCACGTGCCGAGGATCTCCCCCCAGCCCCAAGCCACACACAGGATCACGAGGGGAAGCGAGGCGCCCACCGTCAGGTGTCGCGTAGCCGGGTTGGATCTGGCACGGCGCAGGTGGCGAACGGAGAGCAGGGCCGGCACTACGGGGATGAGAAGCGCCAACTTGAACTTCTCAAGGGGTGCGGCCCGGGTCCGTCGCATGGCACCAAAGCAACGGCCGTAGTGATAGCGTCGTCGACAAAAGGCCCAGATCCCCATGCGGATGTGGTGATGCACGCGCATGGAGCGGGTGAGGTGAAGGTGCCCACCCTGAGCGTGGATACGGCGGTGAAAGAAGGGCTTGTAGAACCCGCCCGGCAGCAGGTCCGGGCAGATCTCATCGAAGACCTCGCGCCGATAGGCCATGTTGTTGCCCGGTAGATCGCCGAGGGTTTGCCCTTCGCGAATTTCCGGCGCAAAGGCCCCGTATTCGAACAGGTATCCAGCGAGGTTGCCCCATACCTCGGGCCCCTCAATGACCACCTCACCACCAATCCCGAAGACGTCAGGAGCCAACCCGGAGAAAGTCTCTTGGATTGACTGCAACCACCCGGGCTCGGCACGGTCAAAAGCGTCGATGAAAGCGATCAACGACCCGCGCGCTTGCGCAATGGCCTGCCCCTTGCCTTCCGGCATGGTGGCACCCGCGACGGTGATGTGCCGAACCCACGGGTGCTCACGTTGGATGATCTCCGTGGTCCCGTCATCTGAGGCGTCGGCGACGAGCACCTCCGCAGCTTCGATTCCCTCTTGACACCGAAGTGATTCCAAGACGGTCCGGATGGCGGAGCGAGCCTCGCGTGCGTACACGATGACCGAAACGAACGGGGTCGTTCGGTCCGGATCCTCCCCTCCTGCCGGTGTGGTCATTCCGCGTTTGCGCCTCGGTCGTGGTGCTCGCTCCATCCACTGAAAGCCCCACAGCAGACTTCTTGCAAGACCGTGGGGACAACCTCTTGACGCTCACGGGCAATGGGGACGCTCATATGATCGATGCCCTACTCGTTGCGCACCTCATGGCCTGTGCACGCCGGTTCGAATGCGCGCTGACGTAGAGCAAGAGCGGATGGTCGCATCGCCCCTGGGATCGATCTTCTGTCACTGTCATGGTGCTGAGATTCCTGGGGTGCCTCCACGTGTTCGGCCACAGGGCCCCGTGCACGGTCAGGGGCTTGACCTGGGCCAAGGATTCACCCAAGCATCCCCCACTTCCACGGGTTTGTCGAACAAACCGGAGGCATCCGATTCCCAGATCTGGTCAAAACCTGCCCCAGGAGAGGTGAAAGCGGTTAGGGAGAGGTAGGTTTTGATGATTGAGCCACCCAGGTCCTTAACCTCACCGCCGACAGCCTACTTGGTCGGAGCGACCCACTCGTGACCCCGTGGACGCCCCCTCCAACCCACGCTCCTCACCCATGGCCCCTCTCCGAGAACCGAACCACTCACAGCATGTTGCGGGGAGCTTCAAGGCCCTGGCCAGCGGAGAGATCCTAAGCCGTCTGGTGGCCCTGGCCGCACTGGTCCACCTCACCCGGACTCTGGGGCCGGTCAAGATGGGAATGATCGGATTTGCCGCGGCCATCTGCACCTTCATGAGTCTGGCGGTCCAGGCGGGCTTTCGCCACGTGGGCACCAAGGCCGTGGCAGAGAGTCCCGGCCAAGCGCCGAGGATCGCTGCGAGCGGCACGCTCGTACGGTTGATCGTAGCGGCCCTGGCCTTTTCCCTGATTTTTGTGGTGGGCTCCGGACTTCCAGCCACGGGACCTGTGATCGTGGTGACCGCTCTCTCTCTATTCTCCTTGGCCCTCGATCCCACGTGGGTCTTCAAGGGACTCGAACGCAACCGTCAAGTTGGACGGGCTCTGGTCGTCAAGCAGTCCATATACGTGGTGCTCGTATACACGCTCGTAAGTGAACCTACGGATTTCATCATCGTCCCTGCGTGCTTGTTCGCTGCCGACCTCACGGTCTCCTCCTACCTCCTGCGGTCGCTTCTACGAGGAGCCAAACCAAACCTGAGCTTGAATCCAGGATGGGGTCTCCTGAAGGACTCCGTACCCGTAGTGGGAACAGGACTGTTCCGCCACACGATCATGACCGCCGATGTGATCCTGATCGGAATCTTCCTGACAGGCGAAGCGGGAAACCGTGCCATGGGTCTGTACACGGTGCCCTACAGCATTGTGTTCATGGCGCTCGCCGTCTCATCCGCACTGCACGACAGCTACCGGCCCGCCATCGTGCGTGCCTTCCGTGAAGGCAAGGAGAGCTTGCATGCAGCCTGTCGAGGATCTCTGGCGGCCTCTGCCGCGGTAGGGGCCCCCATCGTGGTCGGCGGCGCAATGGTGGCTGGACCACTGATCGGCTTCGTGATGGGAGCAGAATACGTGGACGGCGCAGCCCCTTTTCGAGTCATCTTGGCCAGTGCTGGTTTGCTGTTCCTTGGAGGCGTCATGCACAACCTGTTTCTCGCCTCTGGTCAATTGGCGGCGGAGACCAGGATTCATGGCCTCGCGGCACTCCTGAACGTGGGCCTCAACCTGTTCTTGATTCCACGCCACGGCCTTATGGGTGCCGCTTGGGCAACACTCACCGCGGAAGCCTGCGGGCTGCTGGGTGCAGGCGTCGTCCTGAAACGGGCGGGGATCCTGGTGGGAATGAGCGCCGTCTTTCGACCCCTCCTCGCGGCACTGATGATGGGTGCCGTTGTTGGCTTCGTTGGGGCAGAACGCTCCCTCGCTCTGACGATACCCGTGGGCGTCATCGCCTACGGGTTGGGGCTCATAGCTCTTCGCGCAGTTCCCGAAGACCTGAAGGGCACAAAGGGGCCGCCTCCCAAAGTGCTCGGGTGACCCTGCGAGTCAACTTGGATGGGACATCGTTCCACTCCAAGGCTAGAGTAGGCTGACGATGAGTGACTCTCCCGATGGCCACCACGAGTCCGTTGAAGCCTTCCCCGCCACTTATGGGGTGAGCATCGGAAACCGATCCATGCCGAATAATCGAGCTCGTATCGACGGTCTCAAGGGTATGTGGGCCCCAAGCTCGTGAGCGACGGAATCCGCTCTGCGCAACGGAACGCCGAGGCCTTCTTCATCGGAAGCGATGCCGAGCAGTTGTTTGCATGCTACCACCAACCCCTCGGGACACCGAGGGACCTGGGGTTCGTCCTGTGCCCTCCCCATGGGCAAGAGGCGATGCAATTCCATCGCTCCCTGCGCGTGCTTGCGACCCTCCTCTCAGAGCAGGGCCACCCAACCCTGCGTTTCGACTTCCGGGGTTGCGGAGATTCAGCCGGCGACCATGACGACTGGTCGCTGGAAAACTGGACAACCGACGTAGGTCTTGCACTGGACTCCTTGAAGGAACGGTCTGGAGTCTCCTCTCTGGGGCTTGTTGGGCTAAGGCTCGGCGGTCACGTCGCCCTCAAGGCTGCCGCCTTGCGTGGAGACGTCCACGCGCTCGTGGCTTGGGATGCAGTGGTCGACGGTCACGCATATATTGACGACGCACTCGCCCAACACGAGAACATGCTCGCTCGCGCCCATGTTCGCCCCGACATGGACCCCGAACGTCGCACGCGTAAGGAGTTGCTCGGTTACGCCATGCCGGGATCGCTCCTTGGCGACCTGGGCGGCATCCAGATGTCGGACCTCCAGGTGGCTCCCGCGCGCCATGCGCTCGTCGTAGAGAGTTTCCCTGAATTCCCGCAGGACGAACTTGTTCAGCGCATGCAGGAGCTCGGTGTGAACGTCATTCATGAGCGTCACGCGAACCCGCAGCTATGGACTTGGGCGGAAGATTTCGCACGGGTTCACATCCCCCGTAAGATCCTGGACGCAATTCGAGGCTGGGCATTGCGTCAACAGCAATAATCGTAGGTTCAACTCACTGTGACCCAACCGGGGGCACCGTCGATGTGACCAACCGGATTGGCTGAACGCGCGTTTTCGATGAGGCCTAGCCGCCCCGAGGCGGTCCCGGAAGTGCCACTTCTCGTCCTTTTTCCTAGGGCCAAGCCTGCGAGAAGTCGAGGATAGCTTCCTCCGGGCCTCCTCCCACGCCTCCCAGCCCCTCTTCCACACGTGTCCGAGCGAGTCGTCTTCTACGTCAACGGATTGCCGCGCCTGCTGACAAGCCTCGTCCTGGCCCGAGAGCACTACGGTGAATGCGAAAAGCACGTCATCCTGCTGCGCCAGTACGGATACCGCTACGAACCCCTCCTGGACGAAGCCCGTGAGGTGTTCGATGGTGTGCATGACCTCCACATGGGCCTGAAGCGTTACTCGCACTCGGATCAGTTCCTCTCAACCTACCTACGCCCGTTTTTCACGCTGCGGCGTCAAATCAGTCCTGGAACGGACCTCGTTCTGTTCGGCTTGCGCTCACCTGCGCAAAAGTTTCTCGTGCGACGTACTCGCGCCTTCGGCGGCAGGGTCCACGTCTATGCCGAGAGCCTTGCCACGGATAGATATTTTGCCCGCGAGTCGGACACACAGACATGGCGGCGGATCGCCAGACGGTTCATGCACCGTGCATTCGAATACCAACATGACTACGAACGCTTCTTCCTGCCCTGCAAGGAGATCTACAGCGACTCACCGCACTTCTCCAAGCTCGCGGAATACCCCGCAATCTCCAACAGCCCCGCATTCGCTCGCTATGTGGCTCAACTTACCGAGGGCTTCGGCCTTGAAGGACTACCCCCCTTTGAATGTGTCTTCCTGGGCCAACCCCTTTCGGGAATGGACAAGGTGCTGACCGTCCCGGAGGAACAGGACCTCCTGCGCTCCATCCTGGGCGACCGCCAGGTCCTTGTTCTACCTCACCCCAACGAGCGTCCGGATGAGGACAAGTACACCTGCTTACCGCGAGCACATGTGCTACGCGCGTCCCTTCCAAGCGAGTTGATCATGCATGTCCTGAAGCCGAGGGAAACCCACACCTATTCATCAACAGCGGGCCTCGCCCATGCTCTGGCCCAGCCAGATTCAATGAACCACTTCCATCCGGTCTCTACCGCTCGCTACGCCCTTCTCAAACGCTACGGGACTCATGTATCAAACATTGTCCTGCATGATGAGCACATCCACGCCACCGAGAGTTCCTCCCTTTCCTAGCCGCCCTCTCAATGCCGTCCACTCCTGAGACCTTCGAATCCTCGTTTCTCCAGCGCACGGGTCTCGTACTGACGGACGCCCTCGTGCGGCTGATGCCACGGGCCGCCTTACGTTCGCTGGCCCTGTCAATGGCCCGCCATCGCGGCGACACCCTGATCCACACGATCACAACCTATGAACGCGGGTTCGATCGACGGCGTCTTCCTCCGCGTATAGAGGGCTTTGTCGATCTGGCCTTCTTGTTCTGGCTGACACCAATGAATCGCGGCATCCTGCGCCAGGACTTCGATGAAGCGGCTCTGCTGTACCGGACCTTGCGCAATCTAGGTCCCAAACGGGGAGTAGAGATCGGGCGCTACTCCGGTGGCAGCACGGTTCTGATCGCCGCAGCTTTACAGTCGCCAGAAGCCCTGTTGACCTCAATCGATGCGGCTCCCGTGGCAGACGACGTCCTCCGGAACGTACTCACCCACCTGGACCTCTTCGAGCGAGTCGAGCTGGTGAAAGGTCATTCGGGCCAAGTGGAGTGGCCTGAGGAGTCGGTGCTTGATTTCGTGTTCATCGATGGGGACCACACCTACGAGGGTGCCCGCCGCGATCATCTCCAGTGGGGCTCACGGGTCCGACCCGGGGGCTTGATCATACATCACGACATGGGGCGCGCCCGCCCGCACGCGACCTCCCGTTCGGATCTCTACAACCTGCGCGCGATGATCTTGGAACATCAATCGGACGATCTCGAGTTGATCGCCGAGGCCGGATCCCTCTGTGTCTTCTGCCGCCGCGGCCAGTCTTGGACGACCTTCTAGCGGACACCCGCGAGTCCGAGCCAAGCAATTTTCACGACGAAGGTGGCGGTCACTCCGGCTTGAGCCCTCTTACCGTGCGGATTCGTGGAGCAGATGGCCAGCCTGGAAGCAGGGCGTTCGAAGCTGCACATGGGTTCCCAGACAAGTGCGGGCGGAATCCTCACGCCCCGCCACCGTCCACCGGCCCGGAAAGCGCTGACTAATCCGAACTCCTCCAAGGTAGGACGATCGGTCGCTCACCGTTCTTACCTTCCGCTCCCTCCTCAACCCTCCACGAGGAGTATCGCAGGCCCGAACCATAGACAGGTTCAAGTACTGATCGTTGAAGTACTTCATTCACGGTTCCGTCCGCCACCTTCCGGCCCCCATCCATGAGCACAATGCGCGAGGCGAATTGGCTGGCAAGATTCAAGTCGTGGGTAACGACAGCCACGGCGCGTTCTTCATGAGCCAAGCTCTCGATCAGCTCGACTACGGCGATCTGATGCTCGGGGTCCAGTGCATTGGTCGGCTCATCGATGAGGAGTAGGTCGGCTTGCTGTGCGAGGGCGCGAGCCACCAGGCAACGCTGGCGCTGGCCGCCGGAGAGCTCTGGTAGAGGACGAGCCGCCAGGTCCACCAGATCGGCCTGACTCATGGCCTGGTCC
>NYYZ01000022.1 GCA_002686945.1 Planctomycetota bacterium | reverse complement strand
TGAAGAAGACGCTATTGGCGCTCTTGTGCAATCGGTGCTGGCCCAAACCGTGCGGCCGGATCGTTGGGTGATCGTCAGTGATGGCTCACGTGATCGCACTGAAGAGATCGTCGAGGAGTTGATTATCAACGAGCCCTGGATCACCCTTGTGCGCATCGAAGGGGGGCAGCAGCGGGATTTTGCTTCCAAGGCATATGCCCTCCAGCGTGGGCTCTTAGAACTAAGACTGCCTGATTATCTCTTTCAACCAGATCCGCAAAAAGGAAAACTGCGGGAGGACTTTCTCGGAGTGCTCGACGGGGACCTGCGCTTGGCGCCGGGGTACTTCGCTCAGCTCTTGCAAGTCTTTGATGGTGAACCAGAGCTGGGTCTGGCCGGGGGCCAGATCTTTGAGGAGTACGACGGCAAGCAGCTTGAGCAGGATATCTCCCGCGATGCGGTGGCCGGCGCTGTGCATCTTTTTCGCCGTGAGGCTTTCGAAAAGACTGGCGGTTTTAGGCCTCTCAAGGATGGAGGCGAGGACACCTTGATGGAGCTGGAAGTGCGAGCCGCAGGCTGGCAGACCCGCACCGTGCGCGAGTTGGCAGTGACCCACCAGGGTCAGGTCATCAGCGGCTCCGGTGGGCAACTGGCCCTGCGCTTTCGACGGGGTTACTTGAACTGGCGCTTTGGCTACGACCCCTTTTTTGCTTGGGTAGCTATCGCCTACCGCAGTCTCCAGGCTCCGGTGATTCTTGGTGGGATCTGTCAGGCGGCTGGGTATCTGTGGGCCGGAATCAAGCGGCCTGAGCGGCTGGTGAGTCCCGACCTGCGGCGCTTCCTGTTGGCTGAGCAAAGGAGCAAGCTGCGCGCTCTTTTTCGTCGAGGTGATCGATTGCGCTGAGTCCTGGTTGAGGGTGGTCCCGGCGGAGTTCAGAATCCGCCCCAAGCCAAAGGTTGGGACTCGTTCGGGGGCCTGCTAGGATTGCTCTCACCATGGGCGACACTCCTCAATCTGCGGCGGCCAGACCCGGCCGCTTGACCAGCGTGCGGGCTGGGATCAACGCGGGGGCCTTGAGCGGTCTGGTGGCAGCCAGCGTGGAGGGCGGGTTGAATGTGCTGGGAGTGGATCCGAGCGTGTTCGTCTATCAGCTGCAGAAGTTTGGTCTGGGGGCGATCATCCAAAACCTGCCGGGTTTGACTGAACTGCCCGGCCTGCTCGGCGCTTGGGTTGTGACCTACCTGTTCTACTGCGGTGGAGGCATGTTGGTGGGAGCATTGGCGGGCTCCTTGCTCCATTCTCGCTTGCGGCACCCTACCCTGACAGGTCGTTATGAGTTGTTGTTGGGTTGGATGGGAGGATGCTGGCTTGGGATCTGGTTGATCTGGTGGTCACGCCAATTGGCTTTTTCCAGCCTCCCCTTCAGCGATCCACGCCGGCTGGTCCTGTTCGCCGTGCTGATGGTTGTGGGTATTTTTCTTGGGCGCCGTTCCGTGCGTCTGCGCCGCCGGACTCCGCGCATGGTGCGCATGCTGATTCCATTCCTCATGCTGGCTCTGATGGCTGGGGGCGGACTGTTGCTTGGCAGCTATGTTGCCAAGAGTTCTCGGGGCCGCATCAACGACCGTAACCGGGATATGCCCAATGTCCTGCTGGTGGTTGTGGACGCCCTGCGCCATGACATGTTTGGCTTCAGTGGTGCGCCGGGAATGCAGACTCCACGTTTGGATCAACTGGCTGGAGAGGGCACCGTCTTTCGCGCAGCGCACGCCCAGGCCCCTTTCACCTGGACCAGCTTCGGATCCTTGTTGACGGGCAAGCTTCCCCGGCGGCATGGACTGGTCTCTATGCGGCCTGGTCTGCGCTGGGGGCAGAACCGCACTTTGGCTCGTTGTCTGGAGGAACGCCCGCGCAAGGATGGAGTGGCGCTGCAGGAGGGGGACTTTGTGCGCGGGGCCTTTATGACCGGCACCGTGAGTCATGGCTCGGGCTTGCTGGATGGGTTTGATGTGTACCTTGAAGCGATGGTCGGCCACGGGCAGGTGGATCTGCACAATCCATGGAGTCGCTTTCGCTCGCGCCTCTTGCCCTGGTTGATTGGTGCCAAGTTTTCCCAGCACAATGCCAGTACCTATGTGGTGGATTCTGCTGCCCGCTGGATTCACGAACATCGCCACCAACGGTTCATGGCCTTGGTGCATCTCTACTCGACCCATACGGATTACAACCCGGACATGGACTGTCGTGCGCCCTACGTGGATCCGGCCTACCAAGGGCCTTTTGAACAACTGTTCAACGCCCAGCACCGGGTGCTGATCGAGAAGGGCAGCTATCAGGCGACTCCCGCGGACAAGCAGCAGATCGCAGACCTGTACCGCGGTGGGGTGACCCAGGCGGACCGGGACATAGGAGTGCTGTTGGATCAGTTGGCTGCTTCGGGTGTCGGGCGCAACACGCTGGTGGTTGTGACCAGCGATCATGGCGAGTCTCTCGGCGAGCACGGCCGCTGGGAGCACAACTGGATGTATGAAGACAACTTGCGCATCCCCCTTGTGTTCGCCTGGCCCGGGCGTGTGCCCAAGGGGCTGGAAATTGAGCGTCCCGTGGATTCCATCGACCTCCTGCCAACGGTGCTCGATCTGATGGGCTTGGAACCCCTCGAACATGCCAGTCAACTGCCTGGAGAGCTTGAGCCCCAGACCGTGCAGGGGGAGGATCTTGAGCGGGTGAAGGCGGCGGTGGACGGGATTTCGCTGCTGCCCCTGATGGAGGGCACAGGGCCTGGTCCTGAACGGTTGAGTTTTTCTGAAAACGGGCGTTACCAAAGCGTGAACGACGGTCGCTGGAAGTTGATTGTGCGTCAGCGGCGAATGGTCCCCGGCGCGTTGGACATCAGTCTCTTGGAGTCTCAACCCTGGCAAGCCTGGTGGGAGGCTCAACCCAGCCTCGCAGATGCGCTTGATGTGCGATTGTTTGATCTGGAAATCGATCCGGCAGAAAAGCTGGATCTGGCGGCCATGCTTCGTAAGGGCGAGGCTCCCCCCAGCAATTCATTTCGAGCCGAGGCAGATCGCCTTTGGCAGGCGCTTGTGGATTTGGAAAAGCGCATGCCGATTCGTCGAGACATGCTCCAAGGAAGCGCACGGGATGGCGAGAACGAGCTCTTTGAGGCCTTGGGCTATGGTGGAGGCATCGACGGCTAGCCGCGCCATGCACTCGCCCCTGCTGTTGATCGCCAACGCGCGCATGCCCAGTCAACGGGCACAGTCCCTGCAGGTGGCTCAGGCCTCGGCCGCTTTGGCAAGGGCTGGTGCTCCCACGACTCTGTGGCACGCGCGACGGCGGGACACTCAGGAGCTTTCCAGCGAGGCCCTCTTCGATCACTACGCGGTGCCCCGCGGAGAGCGGCCAGCAGTTGAGGCGATTTCCAGTCTCGATTGGATTGATCTTGTGCCCCGTTCATTGCAGTTCGTGCCTGCCCGTTGCCAGGAGTTCTCCTTCGCTTACAACGCTGCCAGGAGAGCTCGTCGTGCTTCAGAGGTGACCAGGGTGCTGACCCGGGAAACCGAAGTTGCAGGGATGCTGCGCGGTCGGCCGGGTTTGTTCATTGAAATGCACCGAGTGCCCGGGCATGCCCTACGCCGCCGGGCCTTGATCCGAGCGGTGGAGGCGGGGGCAAGGGTGATCGCTATCAGTGGCGGTGTGCGTGAGGACCTGTTGGCGCTTGGTTTGTCCGCCGAATCGATTTGCGTGGAGCACGATGGCTACGAGAGCAGTCGCTTTGAATCCCTGCCTGACAAGAGTGCAGCCCGCGAGGCCATGGGCCTCGATCTCGAGCGCCCAGTGGTGGTCTATGTGGGTGGTCTTCTGGCCTGGAAGGGGGTGGATGTGCTGGTGGACGCGGCTCGCCGCCTGCCAGAAGTGCAGTTTTTGATTGTGGGCGGAATGGATCGGGATGTGGCTCGCTTACGCAAGGCAGCCGAAGGCCTTAGGCAGGTGGAGATAACCGGCTTTGTGGAGCCACGGCGAGCGGCCATTGCTCTTCGTGCTGCGGATATCTCGGTTGTTCCCAACCTTGCCGCCCCTGCGATCAGCGCTCGCTACACCTCGCCCTTGAAGATCTTTGAGGCCATGGCCCTGGGGGTGCCATTGGTTTGTTCTGACTTGCCCAGCATGCGCGACGTCTTGGATGACAGCACGGCCATGTTTGTGCCGCCTGGGGATTCAGCTGCGCTGGCAGAGGTTCTGCGCGATCTCTTGGGGGATGACTCCCGAATGCGCGCCCATGGGGAGGCCTTGCACGCCAGGGCGCCGGAGCACACCTGGGACGCTCGTGCCCAGCGCATACTGGATTGGATGGGGGAGCAGGCATGAAGGTGCTTTACCTGACTGATTCCCTTTCGGAACTCGACGGGGTTGGTCGTTATGCCATGTGCTTGATCAAGGCTTGCCAAGAACTTCGGCCAGAACTCAAGCCTGAGATTCTCCTGGCGCGTAAGCACCGGCCCACTTCGGACTTGGTCCCCTCCGACTGGCCGGTTCGCGTGGCCCTGCCTCCGGACTACTTCTACTACATGAGTCCTCTGCGCTTTGCCGCCTGGCGCGCGCTTGGAACCTGGCAGGTCTGGCGTTCGGCCCGTGGGGTGGACTTGGTGCATGCGATCAAGGACTACCCCCACTCCTTGATCGGGGTTGACGGGGCCGGGCTGGCGGGGGTGCCCTGTGTGGCCACGGGGCATGGGACCTATACGATCCAGCCTTTGTTGTCGCCTCGTCATGGGGGTCGCGCCCTTGCCACCAGCAGGCGTATGGCTGGCCTCATCAGCGTTTCGAACTATACCTGTTCCCGTTGGATTGAGGCCTTGCCTGAGGGGACCCTTGCGCCCGACCAGCCAAGAGTGGTACCCAACTGTGTGGATGCGGAACGGTACATCGATGTGCCCGAGATCGGCGAGCGGCCCTGGCATCACTTTCCTTTCAGTCTGACCATCGGTGAGGTCAAGCAAAGAAAGGGTCACCACTTGGGGCTTGGCGCATGGCTGGCTGCGGCACGAACCCGGCCGGAGTGGCATCATGTGATCGTGGGCAGGTGCTCTGGGGATGACTACGAGCGGGGTCTGCGCCGCAGCATCGAAGAAGCGGGTATGACCGATCGGGTGCATGTGCTGGGCAACATTTCGGAAGCGGAAAAGATCGACTTGCTCCAGCGCGCCGAGATTTTCTTGCACACGCCGGTTACCGCAGAGGACGGGGGTTTTGAGGGCTTTGGCATTGTCTACCTGGAGGCTTCCGCCGCTGGCACAGCGGTGATCGGCACCCTGGACTGTGGCGCAGAAGACGCGATACGCGATTCTGTCACTGGGTTCTTGGTGCAGCAATCTGAGGGCGCGGTGCAAACGGCCCTGGGACGCTTGATGGATGATTCTGGCCTGCGCCAACAATTTGGCGCGGCGGGTCGGCTGCACGCTGGGGCCAATACCTGGGAGCACAACGCCCGGGCGGTGCTGGAACTCTATGATCAGGTCCTTGAGGAACGGTCCTGATGCGCATTCTGTTCTTGACTGAAATCGCCGACCCGGGCGTGGGGTCCTCCTCGCGTTTGACCTTTCAGCTGGCCCGAACGCTCGAGGCCCAGGGTCATCAGTGCGCCGTGGTCGGAGCCGTGCAGGAGGGGGGTGAGGCCACACCCACCGAGGTGCAGGGTATCTCCGTTTTTCGCCTCTACTCGGATTACCCCGTGCGTTTCCGGGCCTGGCGCAGCTTGCATAACTCCTTTGTGGACCAGCCACTGGAAGAGATTTTGAGGGACTGGCAGCCGGATCTGGTGCACGCGCACTTGATTCACACCCACATCGGATACCACGCCCTGACTCAGGCCAAGCGCCTCGGTATGGCGGTGGTCTTCACAGCCCACGATGTGATGACCTTCTGTTATCAAAAGCTGACCTGTTTTCATGGTGGTGAAGAGCATGGGGGGCAGGACTTCGATGTCGTTGCGCGGCTTTCGAAGTGCATCCCCTGTCAGCGATTTCGCTTTCGCCCGGGCCGCAACAGGCGCATCCTTCAGGTGCTGGAACGAGATGTAGATCGCTTGACCGTAGTGTCCGATGCATTGGGAGAAGTGCTGCGGATGAATCAGATTCATGTACACGCTACGGTGCACAATGGCCTGGCCTTGCAAGAGTCCTTGCCAACCGCTGATGAAGTGGCAGCCTTTCGGAGGAAGCATGATCTGCAAGACCGCCAGGTGCTGGCCATTGGCGGGCGCCTGCATACCCAAAAGGGAGTGGGCAAATTGATTGAGATGCTCGCGCTCCTTGTGCCAAAACATCCAAATCTATGCCTCCTGGTGATGGGCAATGCCGAGGTCTACAATCAGGAGTTCTTGCCCCAGGCCGAGAAACTGGGGGTGGCCGATCGGGTTCGCACAAGCGGTTGGCTGAGCGGCGCAGAGTTGCAGCATGCCTACGCAGCCGTGGATATTTTTGTCACTCCTTCGATCTGCTTCGACACCTTTGGCATGGTCAACTTGGAAGCTATGGAACATTCCAAACCCGTGATCGCCACTTCTCTTGGAGGCTCCCAGGAAGTGGTGCTTGATGGGGAGACTGGCTTCATCGCTAATCCCTTCGATGTGCCGGGGTTCGCTGGGCGCATTGCCGAATTGCTCGGGGACCCCGCCCGGGCCCAGCAGATGGGGGCCGCCGGGCGCCTCCGGCTGGAGGATGAGTTCACAATTGCCTCCATGGCTGAGGCTTATTTGGAGCAGTACAATGAGGCCCTTGCAGAGGCCTCCAATCCGATATGAACCCGGTTTCAGGGCCTGCAGCGGGGTAAGTGACCATCTTCGGACAAGGCAGCCCCCAAATCTCCCCCTGGGGGTAGAGTTTAGTGGGGAGAGGGGTATCGAGATTCCTTCCCGAATGATTGGATGATCTGCCCCAAAAAATCCGATTGGAGCAATGAGACACCAAGGACCCCGCCGCGAATCGGCACCCGTCTCCTGCGCTCTTCATGATTGACCGGTAAATGACCTTCAAGCGATGCGAAAGACTCTCCTGACTTACATCAAGCCTCACGTTCAAGAGGACCCACTCTCCATGATTTTGGGAATCGGGTATCTCGGAGCAATGCTCGAGCGGGAGAAGATTCCCGTGGAACTGCATGATGAGAGAATCGGTACCGATGCGGACATGAAAGCCGCCATTGAGCGCAATGATGTGATTGGTTTTTCTGCTTTGACCCCGAACATCAGGCGCGCAATTGCCTGGGCAAAGTACGCCAAGGAAAAAGGCAAGATCACGATCATGGGCGGTCCCCACGCCTCAGTGGACCAGGGCGTCTTCTTGGATACGGGTCACTTTGACTACGTGCTCAAGGGCGAAGCGGAGTACACCCTGCCTCAGTTGCTCAGGGCCATTGAAGGCAATGATGAGGCGGCGATCATGGAGATCCCCGGCGTGGCCAGTATGCGCGATAGGGAACTGTGGGTTGACAACCCGGCACCACCGCTGATCAAGAAGCTAGACGAGTTGGCGGCTCCAGCACGGCACCTGTTGCCAATGGAGTCCTATTTCCAGAACAACCCTGAGCATCTGATCTACATCTTCACCACCCGCGGTTGCCCTTTCAAGTGCATCTTCTGCCAGAAGGAACTCACAGGTCGTGGCTTCCGGGTGCGTTCCACTGAGGCAATTGTTGACGAGCTCGAACATATCATCAAGACCTACGATCCTGGTGTGATCCTGTTCGTGGACGAGATTCTGACCTTGCGCAAGAAGCGCATCCACGAGATGTGTGACGAGATTCTGCGCCGTGGTCTCAAGTTCGAATGGGTTGCCAACACCCGTGCTGACTGCGTGGACTACCCGTTGCTGAAGCACATGCACCGGGCCGGTTGTCGACGCATCTACTACGGCTGGGAATCTGGTAGCCAGCGCATGCTCGATGTGCTCAAGAAGGATTTGACTCCTGAAGTGATCATCAATGCCGCCCGCATGACTCGTCGCGCGGGGATCTGGGCCAAGGTCTACTTGATTGTTGGTTCCCCAGGGGAAACCAAAGAGGATGTGGCTGAAACCGAAAAGGTACTGCGTCTTGCTGGGCCGGACCTCATCCGTATATCTGTCTTCAATCCCCTGATCGGAACGGAATCCTGGGATGCCTATGAGGCCAACCTGGACCTTTCGGATCTTTCGGAAAACTATGTCAGCTCGAATCGTTCGGGTTACCGCCACGAGAATTTCAGCCAGATTGAGCTGGAGGAACTGCGCAAGAACATGGTGCGTTCCTATGAGCGCTGGTACTACGCCATGCCTCAGCGCCTGCGCCGAGTCTGGGAGCGGGCCATGTACTACTCCGAGAACCCGGTCTACGGCCGCAAGCGCGTGGGTCGCATGCTTGGTTTGGTGCCTCCGCCCCAGCGGCATGTGGTCACCAGTCACCACTAGGCGTCCAGAAAGTCCCTTTGCTGGGTCGCTGTTCAGCTGGACTGGACCTGGGCTGTGCATTTGCCCATGATGGGAGCATGCGGAGCGTGCTGCGATGACCGGGGACATGTGGGGCGAAGCGAGCTTCGACAATCAGGCGGGTAGCGACTGGTTTGAGGAATTTGTGGCCGACCCGCAACCTGACAAGATCGACGAGGCTTTGAAGGAGGCAGAAGGAGCCGAGGAAATCGGCGCCTGTCAGCGGGCCCTGGTGGCAGCAGAGGTAGTGGCCTCCTGGCGTGGACAACCACCGGCGGACCTGCCATTGACCCTGGTCCCTTTCTCGTTTGGACATTCTCCGGCCCTGCCAGCGGAGTTATTGGCCCTGGCCATGCGCACTGTGCGTGGTCTGCGAGAAGGCTCAATCCTGCGGGACTACTGGCGTGAGCAGAAGCGGCTGCCGTCCTTTGAGAATCACCTAGATGGCCTGCTGGGGCGATTGGGTGCGCGGCCGTCGTTGATCTAGGACAACGGCCAGGGGACTAGCTCAACGCTTTGGTCACCGCGGCAAGCACTTTTTCTTCCATGATCTGGGCGCTCTGCTCTAGCTCGGCGGTTTCTTGCAGCCACAGGTTTCGCTGGGCCTCGTCTTTGAAGTCGGACGCGTTGGTACGCACATTGAGTGCCGCGCCGCGTACAGCCAGTCGGCCACAGAGCGCGCCGACTCCTGCATCGGAGAGGGAAGCGCTCATGCCATTCTCTGCCATATTGGCGCAGATCTCGATGGCTTCGACTCCAGCGCGCATGACAGCCAGGGGAACTTCGATTGCCAGGCGCGTGGCGTTCTGGATCGCCACTTCGCGTTCGTCGCCTGAGAGTTTCCAGGCGGCCATGATTGAATTGAAAGCGTCCGTGTCCTTGTCAATCAGCAGAGTCAGTTCCGCGTGACAGCGCTTACCGCGCTCGGCCACGTCCGAGAGGGATTCCCAGCGGTCATCCCAGCCCCGCTTGTGGCTGGAGAGATTGGCCACCATTGTGCCCAGGGCTGCTCCGAGAGCTCCCACAGCAGCAGCGACCGAACCACCCCCGGGGGCCGGTGATTCTGAGGCGGTCTCTTCGATGAAGCCCCGCAGGGTCTTGTTCACCAGGCGCGGGACAGCTGTCTTGGCCTCAATCGCGTATTCGATCACTTTTTCGTCTGGATCGAAGGCGCTGAGTTCGTCGAGACCCATGGACTTGACCGCCAGACGCACCAGCTCCCGGTCGCTGACTCCAGTGGAGCGTTTCTGCAGGCGTAGATAATGGCGCCCTGCGTCCAACATGGCTTGCAAGGGCACGAGCCCTACTGCCTCAGATCCTGTGACCCGGATACCCCGGGCAGCGGCCTTTTCGCAGCAGGTGTCGAAGGCCTTATGCAGGGGTGTGGTCTCCAGGTCGGTCAGGTTCATGGAAACCTGGGCCACACCATACTCTTCGATGAACCAGCCAATGCCCTTGACGCAGGGCAGGGCACCCGGAATCCAAATTGGGTCGCCGTTCTCGTCGCGCACGATCTCCCCAGTCAGCGGATCTGGCTCTCTGCGAATGCGGCCCTTCTCGCGCACATCGAAGGCAATCGCGTTTGCCCGCCGGGAACTGGTGGTGTTGAGGTTCACGTTGTAGGCGATCAGGAAGGGTCGTGCACCCACGGCGGTTGCCCCGTAACGTGGATCAAAGGTCGCGGGACCGTGATCAGGTACGTGATCTCCGCTCGCCAGTCGATTGGCCAATCCCTCGTACTCACCAGCCCGCACCTGGGCCAGGTTCCTGCGTTCAGGAGTGCGCGCGGCGGATTCATAGAGATAGACCGAGCGTCCCTGTTCAGTTCCCAGCCGCCGACCCAATTCACGTGCAAACTCGGCGCACTCATCCAGAGTCACGCCGCTGATGGGAATCAAGGGGCATACATCCAGTGCTCCAAAGCGTGGATGTTCTCCCTTGTGCTGGGTCATGTCGATGCACTCCGCGCCAACCTTGGCTGCCGCCAGGGCTGCTTCGATCACAGCTGCTGGAGCGCCCACGAAGGTGAACACGGTTCGATTGGTTGCGCGCCCTGGATCCACATCCAATAGCCAGACCCCTTCGGTGCCGCCCACTGCATCGGAAATACGATCAATGGTGGTCTGGTTTTGGCCTTCACTGAAGTTGGGCACGCATTCGATCAGTTGTTGCATGGCAGGGGGGACAGTGCTTGATGAGGGGGCTGGGTGGGGGGGCACTTTACCCTCTCCACCAATCTGTCAGGGCAGAACCCGGGTCAAAAGCATCTTCTTGTGGCTTCACGGGGCTGGAGGCTTGAAACTGGCGCGGGGGAGGTCAGGATGCTTCCTATGTCCCTTGTCCCTCAAGAGGTTTCCGCTGGCCAGATCGGTGAGCAGGTGGAACTCTACGCCCTTGCTTTCGGCAAGACCGATGGGGAGCGGGTGCTCCCCTGGCGCTACCAGGACTCGCCCCACGGGGCTTCGATTACCCTTTTGACCAGGGACACAGGCGGGCAGGCGGTGGGGGGCTATGCCTGCAATGGGCGACGGGTTCTGTCCCACGGGAAATTTGCGGGGGTCGTAGGAGAAACAGGGGATGTGATGACCCATTCAGATCATCGCGGCAAGGGGTACTTTCTTGATCTGGATCGGCGGGCGATGGAGTTGGCCCGGGAGCGGAAGTGGCCCCTGGTGATCGGCCTGCCCAACTCCAAGTCTGCGGGGATTTTCACCAGCAAGCTCGGCTGGCTTGGGGTCGGGGCTGTGCGCCCCTGGACCTTTGTTTTGCACGCGGATGAAGCCGCGAGGCAGGAACGTCAGCGGGCTGGGCGACGGGCTGCCATGGGAACTGGCTGGGCTGCCTGGCGTGGCAGCATGCGGCGAGGGGCGCTGCGCAAGAGTTTCTTTGAGAAGGTCAACGTAGTGGCTCTGCCTCGTTTTACCTCTGCTGTAGATGACTTGTTGGCTCAGGTTGCACCCAAGTGGGCCTGGCTGCAGGAGCGCAGTGCGGAGTTCTTGAACTGGCGTTTCATCGACGCGCCCTCCAATCGTTTTCGCGCCCATGGGGTCTTTGCTCCCGAAGGAGATCTGGTGGGCTATGCGGTGGTGCAACTCCCCGAGCGTGGTGCGGCGGTGGGCTATGTGGTGGACCTGCTGGCCCTGGATGATGTGGCCCTGGCGGCGGCCATGGAAGCGGCCCTTGGGCACTTGCACAAGATGGGAGCCAGCGTGGCCCGTGCAACGGCGGTGGAGGGCTCCTGGTGGCAGAAGCAACTCAAGTTCTGCGGGTTCCGGGCGCCTCATGACAATGACCGCAAGCAGATCATCGTGCACTTGCTCGATCCCTCCTCTCCTTTGGCTGCAGTGGCCCAGGATCCCAGCTCCTGGTATTTTACTGATGCGGATCGGGATGACGAGACCTGCTCCTGAGCGCGCCATCCCATGAACAAGCACCTCCTCAAGCAGTTCTTGATCCAGGTATGGGCGCGGTTCTTGTATCACACGGGTGCCTGGCGGCTGGTGGATCGACTGGCCCCCCGGCGGTTGTTGATCTTGGCGGGGCACTGTGTGGATGACCCCTTGGTCAATGGGGACCTGCCCGCACACTTACGCATTCAGCCTCACCATCTAGAGTTCTTGTTGCGCGCCCTTGGAGGACGGTATCCCGTCCGTACTGTGGCGGGGGGGCTCAGGGCGCTCGCTGATCCCAAGGGGCCGCGCGGAGTTGTGGCTCTCTCCATGGATGATGGCTACCGGGACAACCTGACTGCCTTGCCCCAGGTGCTGGCCGCAGCCAATGCGGGATGCACTGTCTACCTGGAGAGTCGCGTCCTGACCGATGGCCGCACCAACTGGGGACACGAGTTCTTTTGGCTTCTGGGTCGCGGAAGGGATTCCTGCGAGGCTTTTGCGCGGGCCTGGGTGGAGATGGACGACAGCAGCGAAGCGGGCCTGCTCTTTCAAGACCTGCTCTCTAGGGGCGCGGCAGATGAGTACAGCATCAAGAAGGTGCTCAAGTACCATTGCGAGCCGAAACAGAGGGACGCTTTTGTGCGCCAACGCTTTGAGGCGCAGGGGGGAGATGGAGCGGCTCTCTGTCGGCGCATTCATCTCGATTCGGAAGGGGTGAAGGAGATGCTGGGCCGCGATGTGGGTGGCGCTTCCATCGAAGCCGGTGGTCACACCCGCACCCACGAGGTGCTCTCCAGTCTCTCGGCCGAAGACCAGGCCCTAGAAATCGGAGGTGGGCGCCGGGACCTCGAGGAACTGTTTCCCGGGGCCTGCGGTGCCACCTTTGCCTATCCCTTTGGGCGGGCGTGGGATTTCAACCCCGACTCCAAGGCAGCCGTGCGCGCGGCTGGGTACGAAGCAGCTCTGACCACCATGCCTGGGGTTGTGACCCAGGATTCGGACCTCTACGCCTTGCCCCGCTTCATGATCGACGACAGCACCCAACTTCACATGCTGGTGGCCCAGGCTGCGGGTGGGTTTCTGCTCATGCGGCGCAGGACCTAAAGCGGGTAATCAAAGCCCGCCGGTTCGGCGTTGGAGTTCATCATGCTGATGATGATCACGGCGAGGACGACCAGCACGATGGGGGCCAGGATCCAAACCCAATTGTCCTTGAGGAAGCGCTGCATGGGAATCAATAAGGGGCGTGTGAAATCAGAACAGAGTGTAGATGAAAGGTGCCACCAGTGGTGAGGAGGCCGCCACCACCAGGAGCGATCCCACCGTGAGAAGGATCACGAGGAGCGGCATCAGGTACCAATGCCCCCGGCGGATGAAGGCTCCCATCACGCCCGCGATGATCGTCACCCGGTCGCCCAGTTTCCAGGCGATGAAGCCAAGCAGGGCCAGTACCACAACAGTAGACAGCACTCTTCCCAGGTCCGGCGGCAGGATGTCCAGCAGGGCCGCCGACCCCAGGACCAAACCAAACACCAGGCCCAGGAGTGCGCCCACAAGTCCGTAGGCGCGCAGGGGTTTCTCCTGGGGGTACAGACGGCAGTAGATGGTTCCCAGTACCGTCACCAGCAGGAGGTAGAGCAGGGCTGGAGTTGAGAGCGGTGATTTTTCGGGCGCGGGCAGGGTCGTAGCCCCATGGGTTCCTTCAGGTGCCCAATCAAGGCGCGCCAACTCGTCGTGCAGGACCCCCGCCAGCACCTTGTTTCCAACCGGATTCAGGTGCCAGTCGATGGAGAAGTAGGGCTGCTCGCCATTCTCCAGGCTGGTGATCAGCGCCTGGCGCGGATCCACGGTGGCAAGGCCCTCGGCAGCTGCGAGTTCCAGGAAGAGGTCCACGGGTCGGTTTGCATCCCAGGAATCTCTGGGCATACCGCCCAAGACCCGGGGACCAAAGACTTCCCGGGCGTAGGTTTCGTCAACAGCGGAGTGAGCAGGGATTGGACAGACGAGCACCTTGGTGTCGGTCTTTGCAGCCCAATTGGCCAAGGCCTTGAGACAACCTTGGGTATGACGACGAATTGCGTCTCCGTTGGGGCCGCCTCCCGCCAGCAGGACTCCATGTTCCGCCAGGAGGCTGTGGCCCTTGCTTTCGATACGCGGCAGGGAGGAGGACTTCGGCAGGATCAGGCGCGCCAGGGCGCTGCGGTCGCGCAGGGGCGCAGCACCAGGGTCTGTCAGTTCTCCTTGACTGCGCTCTCCCAATTCCGAATAGCGCGGTTTGGGATAGCGCGTGTATTGCTCCTGGGTGTTCCAGTAGAGATCGTTCTCGTAGGGCATCAGCAGCACCACATCGGGTTGCCACTTGCTCCCTTCGGATTCCAGCCAGGCCACCGCCTGGTCCGTGGCCCAGCCCTCCGTGCCCACATTGATCGCTTCGGCTTCGTCTCCCCAGCGGGCGTCCAGAATGTCAACGAACAGGTTTTCGCGCTGCACGGAGTACCCCAGCACAAAGGAATCCCCAAGGATCAGCACTCGCAGGCGCTCCGGATCCTTGCTACCCGGCTGCACATCCTGGTCCTCGCGCAGGCCCGCGTCGTTGAAGGAAAAGTCGACTGCATACTCCCTGCTGGAGCGGTGAGTCCTCAGACCTGGGGTCTTGCTCCAGCCCGTGACCGCATCAAAGCGATTGAGGGTCTTGGGGGGGCCAAAACCCAGCAGACGCAAGCCGCCCTCCATGGCTCCACCGAAGAGCAGGATGGCCACCACGGCGGCCAGTATGGAATTGAAGAGGCGCATGGGCTTAGCTGACCATTTGCAGGACTGAATCCCCTTCATGCCGCAGGTGGAAGCGAGTCTCGGCGATTTTCTTCTTGGCGTCAGCGCGGATGATGAAATTGTGCAACAGCAGGAGGTCCATTCCGCTCAGGCTGAAGGTGTTGAAGGCGTGGGCCGGGGACTCGACGATCGGCTCACCCTTGAGGTTGAAAGAGGTATTCATCACAACTGGTACGCCGGTCAAGTCGCCGAAGGCCTTGATCATCTGGTGGTATCCAGGGTTCGTGTCCTTGAAAACCGTCTGCAAGCGGCCTGACCCGTCCTCATGGGTGATGGCGGGCAGTACATCCCGTTTCTCCGCGCGGACGGGAGCCACATAAAGCATGAAGCGCGCTGGGAAGTGCTTTTCTGCGTTCGGGATCTCGAAGAATTCATCGGCCCGTTCTTCCAAGACACTGGGTGCGAAGGGGCGGAAGGCTTCGCGGAACTTGATGGTGGAGTTGAGTTTCTCCTTCATTTCCGCTCGGCGTGGATCGGCGATAATCGAGCGAGCGCCGAGTGCCCGCGGGCCCCACTCAAAGCGCCCCCGGAACCAGCCGCAGACCTGGCCCTCTTCGAGGGCCTTGGCTACGAACTGGTAGAAGGCCTGATCATCAGCGATGTGTTCGTAGGGGATGTCGTTCTCCCGCAAGAAGGCCTCGATTTGTTCGTCGGAATACTCAGAGCCCAAGAATGCATGGTCCAGGGCCGGGCCCCGGGGTTGGTCGCAGATCTGGTTGTAGGCCCAATAAGCAGCCCCTGCCGCGCCCCCGTCGTCCCCTGGGGCCGGGTGGATGTAGACCTCTTCGAAGGGTCCATCGCGCATGAGTTTGTAGTTGGCCACGGAGTTGAGGGCCACTCCGCCGGAGAGGCAGACGGACTTCATGCCGCCAGAGACTTCGTGCAGGTGGGGCAGCATCTTGAGCAGCACTTCTTCAGTTACCGCCTGGATCGAAGCGGCCATGTCGCAGTAGTAGGGATCGAGACTCTTGTCGCTCTCTTTGGGGTCTCGTCGGGGACGACCAAAGTGTTCCTCAAAGGCAGTGGACAAGGTGTCGTTTCGTGAGAAGTGGTAGCTGAAGTAGCGCATGTCGTGCCACAGGCTTCCGTCCTCGCCTACCTCGATCAGTTGCTTGATCTTGTCCGTGTAACGCGGTGTGCCGTAGGGGTGCATGCCCATCAACTTGTACTCGCCCTCGTTGATCTCGAAACCGCAATAGGCGGTGAAGGCCGAGTAGAGAAGCCCCAAGGAGTGGGGGAAGCGCATTTCCTTCAGCAACTCGATCTTGTTGCCCCTGCCAATGCCCATGGTGGCGGTGGTCCATTCGCCGGCTCCGTCCACAGTCAGAATGGCGGAGTCGGCGAAGGGTGAGGTGAAGAAGCTCGCCGCTGCGTGAGACATGTGGTGTTCCGCAAAGAGCAGTTTTTTCTTGGGCACTCCGAGCTTGCGTGCCATGTGGGACTTGACCCACAGCTTGTCGCTGACCCAGCGCTGCATGGATTCTCGAAAGACTCCGGCTGAACGAGGGAAGGTGGCCAGGCCCGTGAGCAGCATGCGTTCGAACTTGACGAAGGGCTTCTCGTAAAAAACCACCCAGTCCAATTCGTCACGGGTGATGCCGCCCTTTTGGATGGCGAACTCCACCGCCAGTTTGGGCAGGCTTGAGTCGTGTTTGACGCGACTGAAGCGTTCTTCCGAAGCAGCTGCCACCAGTACGCCATCTTTGATGAGGGCGGCAGAGGAATCGTGGTAATCGAATGAGAGGCCGAGAACGTTCATTGGAGGCTGCTGGTCGATCGAGCGCTCAGTCCTGTCGGCGAGCGGCCTTGAAGCCGACGCCGTGGTCGTCCCAGGCTGTCCAGTTGCCCGATGGCCGCTTGCGCAGGTGCAGGGGGTCGGCGCAGCGCTGATAGAACAGGGCCACGGGGCCCAACAGACCGTAGTAGAGCACGGTCAGGAGGATGCGAGAGAGCATCTGCCCGAAGCGCTCACTGAAGGTCAGCAGAGTCTTGAGCAGGCTGGGGTCGGATTCCATGGGGAGGGGTATGAGAACGCAAGAGTAAGGTTCTTGATCGGCCAAACAAGCACGATTGTGGACCCCTAATGGCGCCTGACCAGGAGCGGGACAGGGGCCGGGGGTCCCAGCCTGCGTCTCTTGGCTGCGGGGAGCCCTAGTGTTTCAGGAGCGCGCCCTTGTAGAGTTCCTCGTAGCCGTATTCCTGGTTCCTGTCGTCATCCCGGTAGATGTCGATCTCAAGCATGGTGCCCGTGGTCATGGATTCCACGATGGCTGCCAGATCCCGGCGATTTCGCACCAGGGAGGCGGGACGGCTGCCCGCTTCCATGGGGCGCACTGCCGGAATCAGGTCGCCGATTTGCGCTCCTATATCTGCCGCCGGCCCACCTTCCCGTACTGCCGTGACCACGATATAGGGTGTGCGGCCAGAAGCCACCTCGCGCACCCTGAGGCCCAGATGCTTCCAGAGTATTCCGCTGGACTTGCTCCAGGGGATCAGGGTCATGCGCACCTCTTGTGGGCCCCGCTGCACCATCAGGATCGAGGGAGCTCCTGGAGTCAGCTGCAGGGATGCGTGGGTCCAATCCACTGGCGAAGCTGCAGGACGATCGGCGATGGAGAGGATGCGATCTCCGGCGCAGAGGCCCGCCTGGGCAGCAGGGCTGCCCGCTACCACGGAGGTGACTGTTTGGCCTTCCCCAAGATCGATACCTATCCAGGCCCGGTGAGCGCTGGGGAATAGTTCGTCCTCAAGCACATCTCGCACCCGGTCTACCGGGATCGCAAAGCCGATGTTCTCAGCTGAGACATTCATTACCGTGTTGATGCCGATCAGTTCGCCACGAATATTGAGCAGGGGGCCGCCGCTGTTGCCCAGATTGATGGAGGCGTCTGTTTGGATCAGATCTCGAAAGAGCAGATTCTGGGCCTGAATGTCCCGGTGCAACCCGGAGACGATGCCATTGGAGACCGTGTGTTGTTGGCCATGGGGATTGCCCACGGCCACCACTACTTCGCCCACCATCAGATCCGAACTGGTGCCCATACGCACTGCCGGGTAGGGACGGGGAGGGATGTCGATCACCTTGGGAGCGCGCCGCACAATGCCAGCAGAGGTCAGGCCCAGGGGCTGTTCTTCGGAGGTATTGGCGGAATGAGCTGGATCCAGGCTGCCCTTGTTGGTGATGCGCAGAAGAGCCAGGTCTTCGGCCTCTCGATAGGAAAGCAATTCTGCCAGGTGGCGCACGGGTTCCCCTGCAAATGAGACCTGAATCCTTCGCGCTCCGCGCACCACGTGATAGTTCGTGATCACATAGCCGTCCTCGTGAACCACAACTCCCGTGCCCGCACCTTGGACAGGGATCGTGGTGCTGCCAAAGGGACCGCGCCTGACCATGCGTGATCCTTCGGTTTCGATGAAAACTACGCTCGGTTGCACCGCTCGGGCAACCCGGGTGGTAGGGGTCTCTCGGGGCACATTCGCAATGGCGTCATAAGCTGCATGCTGCGCTGCGAGGATCTCGTCGGGGTTCCTGGGCTGGACGGGGGTGTTGTCGGTGGGAGTCTGGGCCAGGGCGAGGGCGGATAGGAGGAGAATGCTGTGCATGCCCTCTTGTACGGCCTGGGGGGGACGAGTTGGAGCCTAAATCTGTCAGCAGGGGCCGAGATGTGCCTGCGAGGGCGCTCCAGGTCCAGGTTTGGCAGGAGTTGCTGGTGGACCGCACTGGAGTTGAACCAGTGACCTCTACGATGTCAACGTAGCGCTCTAACCAACTGAGCTAGCGGTCCTAAGCAATCAGCGGGGGGAGATTAGCGCGGGGGACTGCCGCTGCCAACAGTTTTCACTACTTTGGGCTTGTGAGGGTAGCCTTGGGGAAGAGGGAGAGGCCCAGGGGGCTCGAATCGACGTTCAAAACCCACCACCCAGGCCAGGCGATGTGCCCATCCCAGGCGTTTGCTCGCTAGACTTCTTGGCCTCGGTATTTTCGTTAGTCCCTTGTCCTGGCCATTGCCTTCTTCCTGAGAGTTCCCTGTGAAAATCGGCTGCGTTCGTGAAATCAAGACCCATGAGTACAGGGTTGGCCTGACCCCAGCTGGGGTCGAAGAGTTGGTCGCTGATGGGCACCAGATCCTAGTGGAGAGTGGCGCAGGGGATGGCTCTGGCCTTGGCGATGAACTCTACTCTGATGCGGGAGCGCAAATAGTTTCGGGCCCTGATGGAGTTTGGGCCCAGGCGGATCTGATGCTCAAGGTCAAGGAACCCCAGAATGTGGAGTGGTCCCGAATGCGCCCGGGCCAGACCCTCTTCACTTACTTTCATCTGGCGGCTGACGAAGAATTGACGCGTGGGGTGCTGGCCACAGGTTCCCACTGTATCGCCTACGAAACGCTTGTGGTCAATGGCCGGTTGCCTCTGCTCGAACCCATGAGCGAAGTGGCTGGTCGGCTGGCGATTCAGGCTGGCGCACGTTGCTTGGAGAAGCCCATTGGCGGCCTTGGGGTTTTGTTGGGCGGTGTTCCTGGTGTGCGCCCGGCACGGGTCCTGGTCCTGGGTGGTGGTACCGTTGGTACGAACTCGGCTCGCATGGCTGCAGGCCTCGGTGCTGACGTTGTTGTTGCCGATGTGAACCACGGGCGTATGGCCTACCTGGACGAGATCCTGCCAGCCAACTGCACCACTCTGTGGTCCAGTCGTCGTGCAATCCGCGAGGAACTCGCTCACTCCGACCTGGTCGTGGGCGCGGTGCTGATCCCCGGGGCAGCGGCTCCCAAATTGGTCAGTCGGGACGACCTCAAGGTGATGAAACCCGGCAGTGTGATCGTTGATGTGGCCATCGATCAGGGCGGCTGTTTTGAAACCGCCAAGCCCACAACCCATGACGAGCCCACCTATGTGGTGGATCAGGTGGTGCACTACTGCGTGGCCAACATGCCTGGGGCGGTGCCTCGTACCTCGACTCTTGCCCTGACCAGCGCGACCTTGCCATGGGTACGCAAGCTGGCGTCCGAGGGAACCAAGGGTGCCATTCAAGGCAGCTCAGCCCTGGCCCAGGCGGCCAACGCCCTGGGTGGTACCTTGACCTGCGAGCCTGTGGGTCGCGATCTAGGGATCGAATGGACCCCGGTGGCAGAGGCCGCTGGCCAGTTGGTCTGACCCTAGCTCCATGGACTCCATCACCGATCCCGAAGCATCCAATCTGCTGGCAGTGCTTGTGTTGGCTGTCTTGCAGGGGGTGGCAGAGTTCTTACCGATCAGTTCGTCTGGGCATTTGGTGATATATCGCAGTTTCCTGGGGCTGAAGGATGTGGGTCTGGCATTTGATGTGGCTTTGCATGTTGGCACTTTGGCGGCCGTGCTGGTTGCCTACCGGGTCGATGTGATCGCCCTGTTGCGCGGACTCTTGCGCGGCGAGTGGCGTTTGCCCATTTGGCTGGCTGTTGCCTCTGTCCCTGCGGCGCTGCTTGGGATATGCGCTGACGACCTTTTTGAGCAGGCCAGCGCAAACGTGCGGGTCGCGGGCTGGGGCCTGCTAGGGACCGCGTGCCTCCTTGCCCTTGGGGAGAGGGGCAGGCGGCGGCACGGGCAACCCAGTGATGAGGGGCTGGCTGATGTGCCTCCCCTTTGGATGGCCCTTGTCATCGGAGTGGCCCAAGCAGCGGCGTTGGTTCCCGGCGTCTCCCGATCCGGTAGCACCATTGCCGCTGGCCTGATGCTTGGGCTGGCGGGCACCCAGGCGGCGCGCCTGTCGTTTCTGATGAGCCTGATTGCGGTGGGGGGGGCGGCCCTGCTCAAGTTGCCAGATGCCATAGAACTGGGCTTCGGCTCGGTCTCGAACTCCGGGATGCTGCTCGGAGTGGCGGTGTCGGGCCTGGTGGGTTTGTTTTCCTTGCGCTTGCTGCTGCTCTTCCTGGATAGGCGCAGCCTGCTCCCCTTTGTGATCTATACCGGTTGTCTGGGGCTGTTGATCCTCATGAGTTAGAGTCTGGGGGAATGAAACGATGCCCCAGGGCGTCAAGCAGACATGCAAGATATCCAGACCCGATCTCCAGTGCCCAGAGCCTTGATCACTGGCATCACCGGTCAGGACGGCAGCTATCTGGCGGAACTGCTGCTCGACAAGGGCTATCAGGTCTTTGGGCTCGTGCGGCGCACATCCAGGCCGAGCTATGAGCGCATCACCAAGCTCCTGCCGCGTTTGCATCTGATCACAGGGGACCTCCTGGATCAGAGTTCTCTGGTGCGTGCCCTGCAAGAGGCAAGACCGACTGAGGTCTACAACCTGGCAGCCCAGTCCTTCGTCCAGACCTCGTTCTCGGAGCCGGTGGCCACCGCAGAAGTCACCGGACTGGGGGCGGCTCGCTTGCTGGAGGCCTTGCGGCAAGTGGCTCCTGAGGCGCGCTTCTATCAGGCCTCCAGTTCTGAAATGTTTGGCGCCGCCCCGGGCCCCCAATCGGAGACCACGTCCTTCCATCCGCGCTCGCCTTACGGGGTCGCCAAGTTGTATGCCCATTGGTCGACCATCAACAATCGCGAGGCCTATGACACCTGGGCGGTTTCTGGCATCTTGTTCAATCATGAGTCCCCCCGGCGCGGACCGGAGTTCGTGACCCGCAAGGTCAGCAGGGGAGTTGCGCGCATTCATCTGGGCCTCGATCAAGAGTTGGTCCTGGGCAACCTGGAAGCCCGCCGGGACTGGGGCCATGCGCGTGATTATGTTTGGGCCATGTGGGCCATGTTGCAGTTGGATGCGCCTCGGGACCTTGTGATAGGCAGCGGCCAAACCTGTTCCGTGCGCGATCTGGTGGCTCGCGCATTTGCGGTGGTGGGCTTGGACTGGCAGGAATTTGTGCGCACGGATCCGAAATTCCTGCGTCCTGCTGAGGTGCAGGAGCTGGTGGCGGACACGAGCCTGGCTCAGGAATTGCTGGGCTGGCAGCCACAGACTGGCTTTGACGCCTTGATCGAGGAAATGGTGGCGGCCGACCTGGAAATTGAAGGGTCTGTTGGCAGCACCCGCCCTGTGGCTCGCAGTCGTTGAGCGCTCCCTGGGAACTGGGCATGCCCGTAGGGTCATGTCCCGCAGGTTCTCTTCTGGGGCGAGTGCTTCTTGGGCGTCCACCCTCAGGTTTCGGGCGCTAGCGCAGGCGCGCCACGTGATCCTCCAGGTACCTGCCCGGGCAGTTGGTGGACTTCCAATGTTTGTGGCCAGCGACGCGCCCAAGAGGCACGTCTGCTACCCGGTGCAGGTCGCTGACCAAGCGCCTCAGTGCGCTCAAGGCGGCTTGGGTCGGGCGGACCTTGTCAAAATTTCCCAGCAGACAGATTCCGATGTTGCCCTCATTGTTGGAGCCACCGGCATGGGCCCCCTGCCAGCGCATCTCGCGTCCTTGCCAAACGCGGCCTCCTGCGTCGATCAGGAAGTGATAGCCCACATCGCCGTAGCCGCGACCCTCTTCCATGTGGCCGTTCTGCACCGTCCGCACGTCCCTTGCCGCCTGGGCTTGGGCGGTGCCATCCGATGCACTCAGGGCGCTGTGGTGCACGGTAATCCATTCCCAGGGACCGGTTGCAGGGGTCAACTTGCTCGGCTGGACGGGGCGCGCACTCCACGCAGACCGGGGCAGCACATTGCTGAGCATTGCGTTTGCGGGGCTGCGTGGCACACGGTTGCCGTTGGCGCGGCGCAGGCCGTAGGTGGCATGGGTCTTCTCCTGTTCCGATGCGTCCGGTGTGGACAGCACGGCGGCGTAGAGGGCGAGTGCTCGGCTGCGGCGCTTTGATTGCAGGTGGTCTCCGGCGCCGGGGTCGATATTCAAGAGGCCATCTGCCAGGGCCAGGCGCGCTTGATTGACCCAGGCCGGGTCCTTCACCGGACCGCTGGACTTCATCCAACCCTCGATCTGGTCCAGGCGGGCCCAGCCCCTCAGGCCATACCAGGGAGGCAGGGCGTGGGTGTTGACTTGGTCGGGTTGGGGCTTGGGGTTTGGGGTCGTGTGGGTCGGGGTAATGCAGGCGCCCAAGAGGACCACCAAGCCGGGCAACAAGAGGTTGGGCAGGGAGGCTCGGGAACGGCGAAGCTGGCGGGTCGGTGAGTCCATTCCCCACAGTCTCCCTTTCCCAAGCGCCCGATCCAAGGGTTGTCTTGAGGTGAATTTTTGGGCAGGAGTTGCCAGGGAGGGAAAGTCAGACCTTGGAGGATTGGTCCCAAGGTGCCAAGCTGGGGCCATGCGCTGGCTGAAGACTGCTGTGTGGCTGACCGTCCTGACGGTCGTGGCGCCCTTGCCCTGGGGGGGCCAGGAGTGTTGGGCCCAGGATCTGGACCCGGAACTCGAGGCCCTTCTGAGAGAGGAACGGGCTGAGGCTCGTCGGCTGTTGAGCTCGGGTCAGCACGGGGCCGCCCTTGCCTTGGTTCAGACGCACCTCAATGACGAGCCCGCGGATGCTGCGGCGCGCAACCTGCTGGCTCTGGTCCGTGCTGATCAGGGCAAGGCGCTTCTGGCCTTGCGGGAAGCCAGGCGTGCATACCAGGATGCTGTGGGTTCCATGGACTCGAACCCTGCCCGGCGGCGGGCGCTGATCGCTACATGTGGACGAACCCTGGTGGCACAGCACCTGACTCTTGGGCAGACCAACGAGGCTCTTGCTTTGCTCTCCGGTCGTGATGGTCGTCATGGAATTCACGATCCAGGAAGCAATGCCTTGGATGCCTGGGCTTGGGTGCAGGCCCAGGATCGGTCGGGAAACCTGAGGGCAGCCCACGCCAGCGCTCAAGTGGGAATCGGTGCGCCCCCGGGAGATTGGCAACAGGAGTTGGCCCGCGGGTTGTGTCATCAGTACGAGGGAGGCCTGGTTGGGGCATCGGTGGCACTCGTGGAAGCGGACCGCCTGGCTCGAGGCCAAGAGGCAAGTGTCCTGGTTGCCTTGGCCGGGGTCTACTTTGAGAGTGAGCAGGAGGTGGATGCCCAAGGCAAGCGCTCGGTGGGACTTCTCCTGCGCGAGGCTCTGCAACTATGTCCCGGACATCAGGGTGCGCTCCTGGCTCAGGCTGAGCTGCACCGCTTGAATCGCATGCGTCAGAGTCAGTCGCCTGAGGAGATCCTGGCGCAACTCCTCAACCTTCGTCCAGACTCGATCTTGGGTTTGGTGGCTGCGTCCAGCAGTGATCTGGCGGACGGACAATTGGTGCGTGCTCGCCGCCACTTGAGTCGTTTGGAAGATTTGGCTCCCGACCGCAGGGATGTGCGTTCTCTGCAGGCTGCCATGGCCTGGATCGAACATCGCAGGGGGGACTGCATGGATCTGCTCAAGGTTCTTGAAGAGCGAGGTCCCAATGATTCGCGTCCGGAGCGTTTGGTGGGCAGCACTCTTCTGCAACTCTATCGTTTTCAGGAGGCCCGGCCGTTCCTGCAGACAGCTGTTGAACGCGACCCCACGGACCACCGTGCTTGGGCCCTGTTGGGACTGGCCCTGGCCAATAGCGGCGATGAGCGCGCTGCGTTGGAGGCGCTCGGAAAGGCCAAGACCGCAGCCCAGGGCCGTCAGGACGCGAAGCGTCACAACCTGGCGATGGTGCTGTCACGCTTGCAAGCGGAGACCGTGGAGGATCGGCGCGGAGAGTTGACCTTTACCTGGATGCCTGACGCAGCTGAGGTCTTTGAGACCTATCTCGTTCCTTTCTACTCCGAGGCCCGGGAGACTTTTGCCGCACGGTACGGACACACTCCGGGGCACACGCGTATAGAGGTTTTTCGGCGCTTTTCTGATTTCAGCGTGCGTTCGGTTGGTTTCGAGGGGTTTCCCGCCCTGGGGGTCTGTTTTGGTCCGGTGGTCACCAGCGTCTCGCCCCTGGCAGAGATCCGTGGATCTTTTTCCTGGGCGCGCACTGCCTGGCATGAGTTCAGCCATGTGGTGCATCTCGGTCTCTCCCACAACCGTTGCCCGCGCTGGATCACCGAGGGGCTCGCCACCTGGGAAGAGACCGAGCGCAACCCGGGCTGGACCCGCAACATGCGCAGAGAGTTGCTCGACAGCGTCGGCACGGGCAATCTGATCCTGGTGCGCGACCTGAACCGCGCCTTTCGCGGCCCACGTATTCTGTTCGGTTACTACCAGGGCGGGCTGTTGTGCTCCATGCTGATCGAGGAACACGGCTTTGCACCCATGGTGGGGTTGCTGCAGGCCTTTGACGAGGGCCTTGATCTGGATCAGGCCTTTGAGCGTGAGTTGGGTTTGACCCCCGAGGAGGTGGACCGGGACTTCGAAGTCTATGCGACCAGGCTGGTGAAGAAGCTGGCGCTGGAGCCCCGTCAGGATCCTCGGCGCATGGGCCGTCTGCTTCTTTCAGTGGGGCAGGAACCGCCGGAGGATCCCGCCGAATTGGAGGAGTGGGGCAGGTCCTGGCTCTCCATGGCCTGGGGTCATTGGCAGCAGGGGTCTCGTGTGGACGCGGAGGCGGCTCTGCGGGTTGCTTCCCTTGCAGGCCTCGAGTCGCCTCGGGCCATGTTTCTGAAGGCGGAGATGGCGCTGGACGCAGGGGACCAAATCGTGGCCTTGGAGTTGTTCTTGGATGGGGCCTCCGTGGGAGGCCGCGAATATCGGGCCCTGATGACCCTCGCTCGATTGCTGGAACGGGACGGGGAATCTGAAGAGGCCTTGCTGTGGTATCAGGAGGCCGAACTGTGCTTCCCGGGCTATGACGACCCTGCTTTCTCCGCTGAGCGCTCGCTGGCGAAATTGCATGAACAGGCCGGGCGGACAGAAGAGGCGATGGAGGCCCTGGACCGTTGGTTGGCCTGGAACCCGGGGGAGTACGATCTGCGTGTGAAGATCGCTCGCTGGCATCACGCAGGGGAACGCTATGAGCAGGCCGCGCGTTTGTTCGAGGAAGCCAATGAAGTGGATCCCTTCCGTCGGGATCTGCACGACGCGTGGGGCAAGAGTCTGTTGGCTCAGAAGCGGTACGCAAGGGCGGAGGTGGAATTTGCCATGGCCCTCGCGGTGCCTGTGGACCTTGACCCGGACTATTGTGTTTTTCAGGGAGACTCCCGAGAAATACGGCCCGGGGCGACTCTGGGTACTCTTCCCGCAGCGGAGCGCGAGCGACTTGGCGGTGCAAAGCAATGGCAGTTGACGCCTTTGTCCGATGCGGAGCGAGCGCGCTTGCTCAGCTTGAGCGCGGAGTGCGCCAAGGCCCAGGGGGCAGATGAGCGCGCGCAGAAATACCTGGAGGCCGTGGATGCGTTGGTTCCCGATGGGAACAAGTGAGACTGTCCGGCCCCTGGTCTTACTGGGGTTGCTGGCTGCTTGCTCTTCCGATGTACGCGAGATCGATGGGATCGTGCGCCTGGATCTGCACCTCGAAGATGGCCGCACCGTCGGACAGGTCTTGTCTCGGGAAGACACGCTGCTCCGGTCCTGGCAACCCACGAGCGCCGAGAACGGCTTGGCTGCCCTTGCTCCTTGGGAAGCGGTCAACGCGGGCTTGTTGGCCAGGGATGACGGCGCGTTGGGTGTGCGCGTGCGGGCTCAGGACTACGCTCCTCAACGTGGAGTGGACCACGCCTATTGGGTTTGGGCAGAGGACCAGTTGGCCAGTGGTTTCGATGCGCTTCTGTTGCGTGGCAAGTGGCATGCGGGCACCGAAGCTGTGCTTTTCTGGCAAACTGAAGCTGGTGGCGATGAGGTCTTTCGCCTGGGAGTTCCGGTGGACACGAGCACTCAGGTTGCGCGTTTTGATCTGGTCCTTTCACCGGATTGGAGTGGACGGGTTACGCGGCTATCGCTCTACCCCGTGGGAGGCGGTCCCCAGTCCTATGGTCTTGAGAGCATTGAACTGGTGCACAGCGGTTACCGCGACGGGCCTGATGCGTCTGGCTTGGACGCGGGATTGCTCGGCACCGGTGGGGATTTGAGGCGCACCTTCGTGTGCACACCCGGGCGCGCTCTTGTTGCCCGCTGCAGGGTTCCCAGGGGTGGGCGTCTGGTGCTCGATGTGGGCACGGATGCGCGCTTGGATGCTGCCGGGGATTGGAGTTTTCAGGTGGCGGTGCGCGGCGCTGGGGAGTTCGTGCCCCTGGCCAAGGTCCTTCGATCTCAAAGCACTCAAGGCTGGCTACGGTTGGAGGCGGACCTTGTGGACTATCAGGGCCAGGAGGTAGAACTTCGTTGTACCGCTGCGCTTGTCAGCGGAGGAGACGTTGATCAGGAGCACCCGGGCCTCTGGTGGGGCGCGCCCCATGTGCTGGGCCAGCGCCTGAAGGATGGCCGGCCGGATGTGATCCTGGTGACTCTGGACACCCTGCGCTGGGACGCGCTGGGTTGCCTGGGAGGAACCCCCGCCACCCCAAACCTTGATGCTCTGGCGGCGGGCGGGTTGCTCTTCAGCAACGCCTGGAGTGCATGCAACTCGACTCTTCCCAGTCACGCTTCGATCCTGACGGGCCTCAGCGTGCCTCGCCATGGCGTGCTGGACAATCGTTCGCGCCTCGATCCCGCCATCCGGACCCTGGCCCAGAGTTTTGCCGAGAAGGGCTATCGCACTGCTGCTGCAGTCAGCGTGCATCATCTGGAGCCTGCTTATTCGGGCTTGGGCAGGGGTTTTGATCTGTTCCACCGGGTGCGCCGGGGGGCGGTGGTGGACGGGGCCCTGACCTTGGAAGTGGTAGAGGACTGGCTGGGGAAGGAGTCCTCACAAGCGCCCTTGTTCCTTTGGGTGCACCTCTTCGATCCCCACACCCCCTATGGTCCGCCTGGGGATTTCTTGGCTGCCTACGAAGCAGAGCACCCTCCCCCCGCGCGAGAAGCCGATCCACCCACTATCGGTCGCAGCATGTACACCAAGCCCGGAGAATTCTTGGAGGGTGTGACCAATCAGGCCTACGCCCAGCACCTCTATCACGCGGGCGTGGAATATACCGACAGTCTGTTCGGTTCGCTGGTTGAGACTCTCGACCGATCCCGCGGACGCAAGTCCTATGCTCTGGCTGTACTCAGCGATCACGGGGAGGCGCTTGGTGAGCAGGATGTGTGGTTCAATCACTTGTTCTGTTACCCCGCTGTGCTGCGGGTGCCCATGATCTTGTCGCTGCCCGGAGGTCCCCAGGGAGTGGTTGAACAACGCGTCTCGAGCCTGGATCTGGCTCCGACCCTCGGTCACTGGCTGGGCCTCGAAATGCCTGCACGATTACCTGGGGATGATCTTCTTCGAGCCGCCGCGGGCAAGCTGAGCGCTTCCCGCAGGGTGCGTTTTGTGCACAGCGCTCTTTTGCAGGCGGGCTGCTGTGAGACCAACCTGCACTTCATCCACACCCTGGCAGATTCCAATCAACTGGGCCCTGGTCGCGAACTCACCGTGGGTCAAAGCATGCTTTTCGCCCCTGATCAGGATCCGGCGTTTCTGCACGATCTCGCCAGTGAAAACTCCGCGCAAGCCGCTCGCCTGGAGCGGGATGTGAAGAACTGGGTCGAACGGGTCAGCACGGGCAAACGCCTGGGCGCCGATCTGGGTGCCGCGGAGAAGGCCCGTCTCGATGCCCTGGGGTATGGGGGAGGAGATCGGGACCGCTGAGCGCCGGCCCTTCCTGGAAACCCGGGTAGGGGTTCAACTGGGACGCCTGGAACCCTATCCTGGCCGTTGTGAATCCTCCTCCTGAACAGTCCAGCGCCGGCCCTGCTCGATTGATTGTCCTGGACGGGGTGGACGGCTGTGGCAAGTCCACCCAGGCTGTGCGGCTCGTGGCATACCTCTCTGGTCTGGGGCGGCAGGTGGAGCATGTGCGCGAACCCGGGGGCACCACGGAGGGAGAACTCCTGCGAGACTTGCTACTCGATCGGGATTCGGATTTGTCCCCAGGAGTGGAGGCGCTCCTGTTTTGCGCGGCCAGACGCCAGTTGTTGGAGAAACGAATCGGGCCCTGCTTGGAGGCGGGGACCAGTGTGGTCTGCGAGCGCTTCCATCCTTCTACCTTTGCCTACCAGGCGTTTGCTTGTGGTCTGCCCGAGGAGCATGTGCTTGAGTTGCTCCATGGCTGGGCCGGATCCCCCGAACCGGATCTGACCTTGATCTTGGATCTGCCGGTGAGTAGTGCGGCGCAACGGCGCGGGGTATCAACGGATCGTATTGAAGACCGGGGGGTGGACTTTCAGCAGCAGGTTGCATTGGGCATGAAGCGTTATGCAGAGCTGTGTTTCAAGACCACAGTTGTTGTTGACGCGGACGGGGACGAGGACCAGGTGGCGGCCCGGGTTGCCGAGGCGGTGCTTGGTGTCCTCTGACATACAGGTTCCCGATATCAAGGGGCATGGAACTCTTTTGCATGGTCTTTGGGCTGCGGCTGAAGCCGGTCGCCTTGGTCATGCGCTGCTCCTGACCGGGCCTTCTGGGGTGGGCAAGTTCCTGGCCCTTGAGCGCCTGGCAGAGGGGCTCTTGTGTCAGAATGGCCCGGGCGAACCCTGCAGGGAATGCCCCGCCTGTCGCCGAGTAGCAGCGGGCTCCCATCCGGATCTCTTGCGTGTGGATGCCCTGAGTCATGGATTCGAGGAGTTGACTATTCATTTTGTGGCTCAGCGGGAAGTGCGTCCTCAGAATGCCTGGGCGGGGGAATCAATTGAGACCTTCCTGCGTCTGGTGGCGGGGGAAGCTGGTTGGCGCGTGGTATTGATCCGCGATGCGGATCGTATGAACGAGGAGACACAGAATGCCTTCCTGAAGACACTGGAGGAGCCCGGGGACCAGGTGCTGCTGGCACTTGAGACCTCGCGACCCGAGGCCCTGCTTGACACGGTGCGCAGCCGCCTGGTGCAGCACACTGTTTCGAGCTTGACCACGGCAGAAGTCAGTCAAGCCCTGGCCCGGGAGGTGCCGGAGTGTTCGGCGGATCCGGAATGGCTGCGGCTGGCAGGAGGCTCCCCAGGTCGGCTGCTCAGTCTCTGGCGGCGCGGTGCCCGTGAGGGTTTGTCGCTTCTGATACGGGCGTTCCGGGAGCCAATTCAGGCGCCATCCCTGACGGCCGAGTTGTTGGAACTGCCCGGCGAGTTCAAGGGGCGTACCCCCAAGGCTGAGGAGCGCAACAGGGTGCGGTTTCTCTTGGAACTGGGCCTTGAGGTGTTGCGCGATCAGGAGCGCTTGGCCGCTGGGCTCGCCGGGGAAGATGTCATGCATGCGGCAAGGCTGCAGGATTGCCCCTGCCCAAGTGATGCGGCCAGGGCGCGGCGACTTGAGGTCTGGCTTGAGGGACGCCGAGACGTAGACCTCAATCTCAATCCTGGAGGCGTATTGGAGCGCGTTCTTGACTCTACCAATAGTCTGCTGCTTGAACACCAGCAGGCCTGAGCAACTCAACTCTCATTTGACCATGGACACAATTCGCCGCGCAGCCAAAGAAGATGGACGCTTTGCCGTGGAGGCCTATCACTTCTTGCTGTCAGGTCTCGATCAGGCTGTGAAGATGACCGGGCGTTCGGAAGCGGAAGTCCCTGATCGACATGTGAGCGGTCAAGAACTTGTGGAGGCCTTGCGTTTGCTGGCCTTGGAGATTTATGGCCCTCTGGCGAAAGAGGTTTGGAACTCCTGGGGTTTGAAGACCACTCGGGATTGGGGAGAGATTGTTTATGTTCTGATTGAATGCAAACTCTTCTCACGCCAGGAGAGCGACTCGCTTGCGGACTTCGAGAGGGTTTTTGATTTCGAGGAGGGGCTTCAACTGGCTTGGGAACCTCAGTTGCCCCGGGAGGGAGACCTCTTCGGGAGGGGAGGACAAAGGGACTGATGTTGGATCGATTGTCTCCTCAACGGCGCAATACGGCCCTAGCGGTATTGACTTTGTTGGCGGTCTTGGCGGCCTGGCAGGTGCGAGACATTCTGAATCCCCTGGTAGCGGGCTATGTACTGGCATACATTGCTCAACCGCTGGTGCTCAAGTTGGAAGGCCGTGGCTGGAGCCGCTTGCGGGCGGTCAACACAATCTACTTCTTGTTTGCGATCTTTTCTGTCCTGGTGGGGTTGATCGCCTGGAGTCAAGGCAGCCTGTTGGCGGAGCGCGTGCTGGACCCGGAGTTGGGCCTGATTCCCACGCTGGACGCTCGTCTGGGCAGTCTTGTCGAGGCTCATCGCGACTCGGCCTGGTTGGGCTGGCTGTTTGACGATGCAGACGGAAGTGCACGGGTGGTCGGGCTCGGGGAGGGTTCGACCCTGGCGTTGCTCGCTCAGCAATTGTGGCTTGAATTCGGTGCCGGTCGTGAAGGGGATGTGGCCGCTCAGGGGGCCGGGGTATTGAGTCACTGGTTCGGATCCGCCGTGGGCTTGGTTTCCATGCTGGTGCTCTT
>NYYZ01000021.1 GCA_002686945.1 Planctomycetota bacterium | reverse complement strand
GGCCTTCTTCGCAGCGGCCTTCTTCGCAGCGGCCTTCTTCGCAGCGGCCTTCTTCGCAGCGGCCTTCTTCGCAGCGGCCTTCTTCGCGGCGGCCTTCTTCGCTGCTAGTTTCTTGGCAGCAGCAACTTTCTTGGCGACTGCAGCTTTGCGGGCAGCCTCTTTCTTGGCCGCAACCTTGCGGGCCGCCTCCTTCTTGACGGCCGCCTTCTGGTCTGCAATCTTCTTGGCAGCAGCCTTCTTGGCCGCAATCTTCTTGGCTTCGGCGGCCTTCTTCTTGGCCTGGGCCTTGCGCTCGACCTCACGCTGTTTGTCGGCGATCTTCTTGGCAGCATCCCTGCGTGCCTGGGCCTTCTTCTGCTCGGCGGCCAGGCGCCGCTCCTTGGCCTTGCGCTGACGCTGCTTTTCGCGATCCCTGCGCAGTTCGGCAGCGGCAATACGCTTTTGCTCTTTTTCTTGCTCCTTGGCGATGCGCTCGGCTTCCCGCTTCTCAGCTACCAGGCGACGGGTTTCCTCCTTGCGGGCCTGCTCGGCAGCACGCTCCCGAGACCTCACCCAGTCTTCGTAGGCCTTCTTCCCGTAGGGATTCTTTCGCAGGATCTCGACCTCGGCAAAAACCGGATTCTCCAAGTCGTTCCAACGGTCCACCATCTCGTAGACCGCCAGGGTGAAGTCCAACTCGCCTCCCTCGGGAACCAGTCCCCCAATCATCTCGCTGGCCTTGGCAACCGAGGTTGTGCGACTGATCCAACCCAATTTGTCCAGCAGCTTCATCAGGGACGAATGCACCGGAACCTGGCCCTCGGAACTCGCCCATACCAGCCAGGCGCCACCAGCCAGACCCAGGACCTTGAGATCCCGCAGGGCTTCCATGCCCGCGTTGGTGTCCTCGCGCAAGAACTCCAGGTCAAGGGAATGCACTTCCTGAAAGACATCCTGCAAATAGGCCCGCACCAGCATGGCCGAGTCCTTGCGATCATTCAAAAGAGCAAGGCCCTTCTTGCGAGAAGAGGTGTGAATCGAGAGGGCGATCTCCTGGGACTGGCTCACGCGCACTTCGTTCCAGTCCTCAAAATCGTTCTTGAGGGAACGCACACTTTGCTCTGCCTGCTTGCGCGTCAGGGTGCGCAGGAGCACCAGCACGAGGCCTTGCTCCAGCAGAGTAAGGCCCTCGATGGGAGCGGAAAGGAAGGGATGGCGCGGCTTGACCGCCTTGACCACCTGGGCCACCATTTCAGTTTTCTTGACCACGGTCTTGGGGGGCACGATGTTCGGGGAGGGGTGAATCCGTTGGAGGAGTGCCGGGCGCTGAAGCCCACAGGCTTCTCAGAAAGCGCCGCAACTGGATCGGAGGGACCCTGTCGCGGCGGATGAAATCAAACAGGAGATCCGGGACGCCAGGGCTTCAAACCGATCGAACTTGGGAGACATCGACTCGGGGAGAAGCGTTTGGCGGGCGCGAATCACTCAGCTGCTTCCGCGGCTTCTGCTGCGGCCTCGGCCTTGGCAGCGGACCGACGAGCGGCTAGCCGCTCATCGCGACGAACTCCCTTGGCGGTCAGACGAGCGGACTTGGACAAGTTGCGGGTGGTGCTCCTGGCAGTCACCTTCTTGCGACCGGGACGCTTGCGGATGCTGCGGGGCTTGCCCCAATCCTCAAACACACCGTGGCGCTTGAAGAGCGAACGCACGGTTTCGGAGGGCTGGGCGCCATGCTCCAACCAATGACGGGCACGCTCGATGTTGAGGGTGCTCTGATTTTCCTTGTCCGGGTGCACGGGGTCGTAGAGACCCAGGTGTTCCAGAACCAGACCATCCCGCGGGGCACGGGAGTCGGCGACAGAGATTCGGTAGCAGGCGCGATTGCGCCGGCCTGTGCGCTTGAGACGGATGACGACGGCCATGGGCGATCGATAGATGAGCAGGGGGAAAGGCCAGAAGATTGGCCGAATCGGAGGCCAAAAGGGTCCTCCTCCCAAAAAGTGGGCCGGACAGAGTGCCAGCGCCCCCCCCAAATGTCCACTCCCAGGGCCTACTTCTTGCGCCTGTTCTTGCGTCTGGCCTTGGCCTTGGCTTTTTCCTTGCGCTTCTTGGCAGCGTCCTTGCCGCTCTGACGCGTGGCAGAGGAACCCCTGGGATTGGCTCCCCCCGCCAGGGAAGCGGGATCCATGTCCCCCATTCCAGGGGGCATTGCACCACCTGGCGCTGCTCCTGCGCCACCCATCAGGCCACCCAGGCCGCCCATCAGACCGCCGCCCTTGCCAAGGGAGGGGTCCATCATCTGGCCGCCGGCCGACAACCCCGCCAGGGCAGCGCGCTTGTCCTTGCCCCCGATCTTCGAGCCCAGCCCCAGCTTGCCGAGCTTTTTCATGGCCTTGCCCATCTGCTGGTAGCGTTTCATCAGGTCGTTGACCGCTCCCAGGGGCTGGCCCGCACCCCTGGCCACCCGCCGACGCCGGGCAACATCCAGGATCTGGGGCCGCAGGCGCTCGCGAGGAGTCATGGAATGGAAGAGCGCTTCGAGCCGGTCGAACTGGCGCTCGTCCACATCCATGTCCGCCAATTGCCCCATGCCGGGCATCATGCCCATGACCTTCTTCATGGGGCCGAGTTTGCGCACCATGCCCAGCATGGAGAACATGTCCTGCAGGGTGAAGGTGCCCATGACAAGCTTCTCGAAACTCGCCTGGGCCTCCCCTTCGTCGATGTTCTTCTGGGCCTGATCCACCAGACCGACCACATCGCCCATGCCCAGAATCCGTCCCGCCATGCGGTCCGCGCTGAAGGCATCCAGGTCAGCGACTTTTTCGCCGGTACCGACGAACAGGATCGGGGCACCCGTGACATGCTTGATCGAAAGAGCGGCGCCTCCCCTGGCGTCCCCGTCAAGCTTGGTCAAGATCACGCCGGTCAGGGCGAGTCTCTGATTGAAGGCCTCCGCCGAACGCACCGCGTCCTGACCGGTCATGGCGTCTGCTACCAGGATCTGTGCGTCGGGTTGAGTCAAAGCAGCGATCTCCGCCACTTCCGCCATCATCTCATCGTCCACATGCAAACGACCGGCGGTGTCAAGGATCACCAGATCAGCGCCTGTGCGGCGGGCTTCGGCCACGCCCAGACGGCAGACCTCAGGTGGGTTTTCTCCTTCCGCATGAAATACCGGCGTGTCGATCTGGCGGCCGAGCACGCGCAGCTGCTCCACAGCTGCGGGACGCTTCACATCTGCCGCCACCAAGAGGACCCTGGATTGCCGGGTCTCACGCAAGTGCACCGCCAGCTTGGCGCAGGTGGTGGTTTTACCCGCACCCTGCAATCCGGCCATCAGGATCACCGTGGGGCCAGGTTTGGCAAAGGTGATCGATGCGTCCTCGGGCCCCATCAACTGCACCAGTTCCTGGTGCACCGCGTGGATGAACTGCTCGGAGGCCTCGACCCCCTGCATGCGCTGGTCCCCTAGCGCCCTGGTCTCCACACGAGAGGTGAAATCGCGGGCCACCTGGAAGTGCACATCCGCCTCCAAGAGGGCCGTGCGCACCTCCTTGAGACCATCCTGGATGTTGTCCTGGGTCAGCTCGCGGCGACCGCGCAGCAGGGAAAAGGAGCCGGTCAGGCGCTTGGTCAGGGACTCGAACATGGTTCTTTGGCAACCAATCTACCCGATCGGAAGCATCTGCTGTTGAGCAAATCCAAAGCGCGGAGGATCCGTTTGGTCCTGCTCGTCACTCACGCTCTCAATCGTCCTCTTCGTCTTGAATCACCGCAGCGCCGAGGCTCTCAAGCCTCTCCTCCATGGCTTCATAGCCACGATCCAGGTGGTACATGCGATGCACCTCGGTGGTGCCCTCGGCCACAAGCCCCGCCATCACCAGGGCCGCCGAAGCCCGCAGGTCCGAAGCGGTCACCGGTGCTCCCGACAGCACACCCACCCCGCGCACCACCGAAGCTTCGGACTGGCGCCGAATGTCCGCTCCCAATCGTTGCAACTCGGGAATGTGGGTCCAACGGTCGTGGTAGATGCGCTCGGTGACAATGCTGATGCCATCCCCAAGGGTCATCAGTGCCATCCACTGGGCCTGCAAATCCGTGGGGAAGCCCGGATAGACATTGGTGGAGACATCGGTCGAACGGGGGCGCACATCTTTGGGATCCGAAGGCTTGGTCTCGACCCAATCAGGACCCACTTCAAAGGAGAGCTGCGCGCTCTTCATCAGATTCAAGAGCACCAGGAGATGATCCGGTCGACAGCCAGTGACCCGCACGGCGCCCCCGGTCATGGCCCCCAGCAGAATGTACGTGCCGGCCTCGATGCGATCGGGAATCACATCGATCTCACAGTCCCCCAGTTCGTCCACCCCTTCGATCTCCACGATCGGCGAACCCATGCCGCTGACACGGGCACCCATGAGGTTGAGGGTTTCGGCCAGGGCCACGATCTCCGGCTCACAGGCCGCTCCCTGAATCACGGTTGTGCCCTTGGCGAGGGTGGCAGCCATCATCACATTGGCGGTGCCCAGAACGGAGGACCCAAAGGCCGAGCCAAGGAACATGGATGCTCCCCGCAGCCCGCCCTCGGGAGCCTGCGCCACGATGTAGCCGTTCTCCAGATGGATCTTGGCCCCCAGGGCCTCAAACCCCTTGAGGTGCACGTCGATGGGGCGCACCCCAAACACGCAGCCCCCGGGCATGCTGACCTTGGCCCGGCCCAGGCGGGCCAGCATGGGCCCCATTACGCACAAGGAACCCCTCATACGGCGCACCAGTTCCCAGGATGCCTCACCCTTGATGTCACCGGATGCGTTGATCTCCATGTCGCCGTTCTGGGCCTGCTCGGCCTCAGCACCAAGATCCCGCAGGACGCGGGTCATGTAGCGCACATCCTTCAGCCGCGGGGCGCCCCTCAGTTTGAGAGTCCCACGGCTCAACAGGCCTGCGGCCATCATGGGCAGAACAGCGTTCTTGGCCCCGGCGGTCTGGATCGTGCCCGCCAGGGGCCGGCCCCCTTCAATGATCAGTTTCTTCAAGCGTATATCCCCTCAAGAGTGCCGCCCAACCGTAGCAACGCCGGACTGCCGATCCCAGCCCTCGCCAAGAGGGAATGCTGCGCAATCGGATAGCCAGGACGAGGATTTGACGACTGCGGGCAGCGGGCACTATGATCTTGGGCTTCCCCACCGGCTTCGAGCTCCTTCCGAAGCCCCCCACCGGACCTTTCCCAACACCAGCAACATGGCACCCTTCGACATCGCTTTAGACCCCATTCAGAGCTTTGGCGCCCTGCTCCAGGAACGAGCCAGCCTCTACGAACGCAAAGAGGACTTCGAGTCCTTCCGGCGCACGGTCACTCGTCTTGAAGACCAGGGCGACACGGGCCGTCGCAAGGGCCTTGGCTTTTGGATGGTGGCCCAGTTCGATGAGGCCGAGAAAGCGCTTGCACCTTTCGGCGACGATGATGTCGCCGCCTTCACGCGGGCAAGTTCGCTGATGTCCCTGGAACGCTTCTCCGAAGCGCGCGAGATCTTTGAGCGCTTGACCTCGAAGTATCCCGACGAGCCGCGCCCCCGGGGTGGATGGCTCGATTCCCTGGTGGAGGAAACCCTGGCCCAGCCCGGCAACGGAAACGATGCGACCGAAGCCGCCGCGGCGGTCCTGCAGCAAGCACTGGAAGCGGCTCCTGCGCCCTTCCATCCCTCGGCGGAAGGTCGCTACCTGTCCGGTCGTCTGAAAGAACTCAAGGGTGATGCAGACGGAGCCCTCGAAGGTTACACCCTCGCCCGGGAAGTGGACCCCACCCACAGACGCAACCTTCACCGCATGGCCTGGCTGGCCGAGCGGAGCGGCCTGGACGAAGTTGCTCTCGACGCATACGAGACCCTCTCCCGTCTCTTGCCCGTGGACTCAAGCGTGCTGAACAATCTGGGCATCCTCTACGAGGACCTGGGTCGCGACGAAGACGCGGTGGCCTGCTACCAGTCCATCTGTGACAGCCATCCCATGGACGAACGCGGGCGGCTCTACCTGCGCGACGCGATTGCCGCCACAACCATGTACTACGACGAGGATCTTGAGCGCAAGGAGGATCGCCTCAACCAGATCCTTCGCACTCCGATCACCGACTTCGAACTCAGTGTGCGCGCACGCAACTGCCTGGCCAAGATGGACATCATCACCCTGGGCGATCTGGTGCGCAAGACCGAGAACGAGCTCCTGACCTACAAGAACTTCGGCGAGACCAGCCTGCAGGAGATCAAGGAGATCCTGACCTCCAAGGGCCTGCGCCTTGGAATGCAGCGCGAAGAGGCGGTGCACGCGGTGGACCGCGGGGGCGCCAGTCCGGTCACGGGCGATCCCAACGATCCCCGCAACCGTCCGATCTCGGAACTCAAGCTCTCGATCCGCGCCCGGCGCACGGTGGAGAACCTGGGCTGCCTGACCCTGGGCGAAGTGATTGTCCACTCCGAAGACGAGCTGTTGAGCATGCCCAATTTTGGCGTCACCAGCCTGCTTGAGTTGAAGGGCAAACTGACCGAAATCGGCCTGCACTTGAAGGGCGACGACTGATTTGCTTTCGGACTGACCTGTGTATGAATTTCTAGAGGGGCTGATCGTCACCCGCAAGGCCACTGGCCTGGTCCTTGAGGTCGGCGGTGTGGGCTACTCACTGGCAACGCCGCTCGGTTCACGACTGCCGGATGTGGGCACTACAGCGCGCGTGCATGTGCACCTGGTGGTGCGCGATGACGCGCATGTCCTGTTTGGTTTCGGCTCCCGGGAAGAGCGCGATCTGTTCCGGCTGCTGCTCAAGGTTCGTGGCATCGGGCCTTCCATGGGTCTGGCTCTGCTCTCTGCCCTGAACCGCACGGAAATCGTGCAGGCCCTGTTGAACCGGGATGCAGCGCCCTTCACCCGGGCCAAGGGCGTGGGCCGCAAGACCGCCGAACAGATCGTGCTCGATCTGGCCGACCGGGCGGAGGAATTCGCGGCTGGCTGCGAACTCGAGCCGGGCGTGCTCAAGCCCAGCACCAGGGGACCGATCGACCGATGCGTACTGGACGCCACCTCGGCCCTGGTTTCCATCGGCTACGCCGAGAAAGACGCCCGCAAGCGAGTGGAAGCCGCCGCTGAGAAGTACGGTTCTGATGACCTGGAAGAACTTGTACGGGCCGCCATCCGCCGCTAGCTTTGGCTCCTCCCTGTTCACCGGAAAGAAGGCCCCCTACAACGCCGCCCCCATGACCCAGCGCAATCCCGCCAGTGTCCGCATCTTGGTGGCCGACGAGCTGCACCCCGATGGCATTGAACTCCTGCGCTCGCGCGGCTTCGAGCCCGAGCTTGCCGTAGGCCTTTCAGAAGAGGACCTGATCCAGAGGCTCCCTGGAATCGAGGCGCTCCTGGTGCGCTCCGCAACCAAGGTCACATCCAAAGTCCTGCAAGCCGCTCCTGATCTGACCCTGGTGGGACGGGCCGGAGTGGGCGTGGACAATGTGGACCTTGCAGCGGCCTCGTCCAAGGGCGTGGTGGTCATGAATACCCCCACCGGCAACACGGTCACCACCGGCGAACTGGCGATCAGTCTGCTCTGCGCCCTGGCCCGCAACCTGACTCAGGCCGACCGCCGTGTGCGCGCGGGGACCTGGAACAAGAAGGGCCTTTTGGGCACAGAGCTGGCGGGCAAGACCCTCGGCATCGTGGGCCTTGGGCGCATCGGTCGGGTGGTGGCGGATCGCGCCCTGGGTCTCTCCATGAAAGTGCTGGCCCATGACCCTTTCCTGACCAGCGGCGCGTCGCCCATGGACGGAGTGGAGTTGCTGGAACTCGATGACCTGCTCAGCCGCAGCGATTTTGTTTCCCTGCACGTTCCCTTGACCGACAGCACGCGCAATCTGATTTCCCGCGAGCGCCTCGCCCTGATGAAACCAGGTGCGCGCCTGATCAATGCGGCCCGCGGCGGTCTGGTGGATGACACGGCCCTGGCCGACGCCCTGGAGTCCGGGCATCTGAAGGGGGCCGCCCTGGATGTGCTGGCGGAGGAACCACCCTCTTCCGACCACCCCCTGCTGCAGAGGGACGATGTGATCCTGACCCCGCACCTGGGGGCTTCATCCCATGAAGCCCAGCGCGCGGTGAGCGTGGGCATCGCCGAACAGACCATGGCCTTCTTCCTGGAAGGTGTGGCCCACAACGCGGTCAACGCTCCGGTGCTTTCCGCCGCAAGCATGCGCGTCCTGGGTCCCTATGGTCTTCTGGCGGGGCGCATGGGCGCCCTCCTGGCTCAACTCTCAGCCACGCCCATCGCGCAGATCGACCTGACAACGGCAGGCGAGATCGCCGAGCTGGACGAGGGTCCCTTCCTGGAGTACTCCCTGCTTGCCGCAACCCTGGGCCAGTCCCTCGACATCGGCGTCAATCTGGTCAACGCCCCGCTGCTGGCAGCAGACCGTGGCATCCGTTGCCTGCGAGGACGCGAGAGCGATTCGCTTGGCTACCGCAGTCTCCTGCGGGCAAGAGTTTCCAACGCCGACGGCAGTGAATCCCACACGGTCTGCGGCACGGTGTTCGGCGGAGAGCCGCGCATCGTGGAAGCGGAAGGCGCGCGCGTAGATTTTGCCCCGCGGGGACACCTGCTGGTCACGCGCCACCGGGACCGGCCCGGGGTGATCGGCCTGATCGGTTCCCTGCTTGGCACGGCGGGGGTCAACATCCGCCGGGTGGAGCTGGCTCCGCCCCACGGCCAGGACGAACTGGCGGCTGCTTTCATGGCGCTCTATGACGCGCCGGATCCAAAGACGGTGGCAGCGATCGGAGAACTCGAGATGGTGGTCCAGGTGCATCAACTCAGCCTCTGACCCCTTCCCATCAAAGCAGCCACTCTCCGGTCCACCCCATGACCAGCCCCCGCATCAGCGCAGCGCCCCCCTACCAGACCATCGTCTTCGACTGCGACTCGACCCTCTCAAGGATCGAGGGCATCGAAGAGCTGGCCCGGGAACTGGCCAGTGACTGGAGCCCCAGGATCCAGGAACTGACAAGAGCCGCCATGGCTGGGGAGATCCCCCTGGAAGAGGTCTATGGACAACGGCTGCAAAGCATGCGCCCCAGCGCCGCGTCCATGGCCCGGGTGGCGCAGCTCTACTGGGAAGAACGCCTGCCGCGCACAAGAGATCTCATCCAAGCGCTCTTGTTCCTGGGCAAGGACCTGCGCGTTGTGTCCGGTGGATTGTTGCCCTGTGTGCAGCCCTTCGCCCTGCGCCTTGGGTTCCTGGAAGAAAACATCCACGCGGTGGAAACCCGCTGCGCCGACCAGGGCCAGTGGCTCGGTTTTGATCAGGAAAGCCCCCTGGCCCGCAGCGGAGGCAAGCTGGAGATGCTGGGTGCATGGCACGCCGCGGGGGCCGCCCCCCTGGCCCTGGTCGGCGACGGAGCCACGGATCTGGAAGCCGCCCCCGTGTGCGCGCGCTTTGTGGCCTTCATGGGTGTTGCGCAGCGTGACGCGGTGGCCCAGGCCGCGGACCGGGTCTGCAACGAAGCGGACATGGCAGCACTCTTGCCCCTGCTGGTATCCAAGGACGAACTCGCCACCCTCGAACAACACGCCGAGCACGGAGCCCTGGTGGCCCGCGCCCGGGAACTGCAACCCTGACCCCAGCCCCCTTGCCATGACCCTTTGGATTCCCGGCCCCACCGAGGTACGCCCTTCGATCCTGGCCCAGCTCGCGCGCCCTCCCATCGGCCATCGTTCAGCCCAGATGAAGGAGCTGCACCTGCGCATCGACGGTCCCCTGGCCCTGGCCTTTGGCCTCGCCCCGGATTCTTCGTCCCAGGTTGCGGTGCATTCCGCCAGCGGCACGGCCATGATGGAAGCTGCCCTTTTGGGCGTGGGGCCAAAAATCCTTTCTCTGGTCAACGGCGCCTTCTCCAAACGCTTTGCCGCAGTGGCGGAGAGCATCGGCAAAAAAGTGCTGCGTCTGGAAGTCCCCATGGGACAGGTGGTCGACCCCTCGGATGTGGCCCGCGCCCTGGAAGAAGAGGGTCCCTTCGACGCCTTGACCGTGGTGGCGAGCGAAACCTCCACGGGCACCGCCACGCCCCTGGGTCCCCTGGCCGAAGTGCTCAAGAATCATCCAGGGGTGAGCTTCCTGGTGGATGTGGTCTCGATGATCGCCGCCGGCCCGATCGACTTCGACACCCACCGCCTCGACTTCGCCCTGGCGGGAGTGCAAAAGGCCCTGGCCCTGCCCCCCGGCATCGCGGTCATGTGCTGCTCAGAAAAATACCTGGCCGCGGCGCGCCAGCGCTCGCGCCCCAGTTGGTACCTGGACCCCGTGCGCATCATCGAGGGCCACGCGGCCCAGAAAACCCCGGCCACTCCCGCCGTGCCGCACTACTTTGCCCTGGCCCAGCAACTGGAGGACATCACCAACGGCGTGACCCTGCCCGCGGGGCACGAACCCTGCGAGGGCCCGGCCGCCTGGGCTGCGCGCTATGCCGAACACTCCAGGATGCGCGCCCGCACCGCGGCCTGGGCTGAGGGCCATGGTCTCAGCCTCCTGCCCGCCCCGCAACACGCCGCTCCGGCGGTTGCCTGTGTGCAGGCCGGGGAGCTGGACGTGGCCGCCCTGGTGGCCGGTCTGGGGCAGGCGGGTTATTCCATATCGAATGGCTACGGCGACCTGAAGGGCAAGACCTTTCGCATCGGTCACATGGGCGACCACACCCTGCAGGAGCTGGAAGAACTGCTCGCTGCGGCGGACAAGGTGATCGCGCAGCCTTAGTGCTGCACCAGGCCTTCTTCTTCGGCCAGCAGCAGGCAGACGGCCGCAAGCTCTTGGGGAGCAAGCAGGTGCAGTTGATGCAACAGGCTGCGACTCGGATCGAGTCCACGGGGATTGCGTTTCAGCTCCAACAGGATTTTCTTCAGGAGCCACTCATAGCCCTCCGCGTGGGGATGGACAGTCGGTCCCCGGGTCCGCTCCCTGGCTTCCACCATGCGCAGGATCTGCGCCAGGCCCAGGCGCGGATCCTGAGCCACTGCCATGGCAGTGAGCTGGGCCCGGGCCTCCACATGGGCCCAGATTCCGCGCACACTGAGGCCCCCCTGCCAGAACAGACGCAGGACCTTGAAGAGGGCCTCACTGGGTGGCAGCCATTCCTCGTAGTCCGCCATGTGCCCTTCCTCATGGCGCATGGTCAGATCGAGCAGGTCCTCCAGGCTGGGAACGACAAGCTGCTGCGCGCTTTCCTCACCCAGGGAAACCATCACCGCCAGAGCCAAACGCTCGGCTTCTCCCAGCCCGGGCCGGGTGTCACAGGTCCGCACCCCGCTTGCGGGCAGAAGACCGGTCTGGGCCAGGGCCGCTTGCACGGCTTCGGGTCGCCCCTCGAAGCGCGCCGCAAGGCTTCGCCAATTGTTCTGGCCGCGCACGATTTCTGGCAGCAGGACCCAGTACTGATCCGGCAGGGCCGCGCCCGAAATCTTCCAGTCCGGGTACCTGCTTTGAACATCCCCGAGCAGGATCCGGGTCCCCTGCCAGGGCCGGCCGAGCAGTTCCCCTTGGGCTGCTTCCTGCAACACAAGCCGCGCCAGTCGTGTCTGCGTGTCCTGCCCGGTGGGCGCCACGATCTGCACATAGAAACCCAGGTCGCGGGCCAGGGTTCCCAGCCCCGGCTGGGTGATTCCGGCCCCGTCCGCCCCGGCGATCCCGGTCAGGATGGGCCACAGATCGATTCTGGTGCTCTGCTTGAGGTCATACCCCTCACGAGGCTCACGCCCGTCCCCCGACTCCGCCCGGGAATAGGGTCCCAGCCGTGCCTCCAGGGCCGAGAGGACCTGGTCCATGTCCCCGCTGTTCTTTTTCACGCGGAAAGAACCAAGCCCTCTCCGCCCGCCCTTCTTGGGTGCCGAGTCCAACTCAAGCACCCGCTCCAGCCGTCCCCTGCCAAGATCATCGAGTGCATCTCGGAGGGCGGTCTGCCGGCTCTCCAGCAAGCGCGCCCGCACAAGAAGCTGCTCATCACCCTCTGCTCCCGCACGGTGCAGAGCATCCGCAACCCGCTGGGCCCAGTCGGGACGGCCCGCACTCAACAGGGTCTCGCCCAGGGTACGCAGTTGCTCGACGCCACCTTCGCGCTGCAGTTCCCCCAGGGCGATGTCGACCGCAAGCAGGCGCTCATCCCTGGGTCGGCCCTCTGAATCGGTGGCCTGGGGCGGCAGATCCTTGCGCCACAGAACCCGTGCCCGTTCCACATCATCGCCATCGCTAAAGTCCAGCGCGAAGGAAATCGAGAGGCCCTCTTCAAGGGACTGGCCCGCCTTGGGCTTGCGGGCCAGAAGTTTTCTCGCGTAGGAATCCTTCACAAGCAACGAGGCCACTTTTCTGCGCTGAGCAGAACTGAGCCGCGCGTCCCCCTGCATGCTCGACGCCAGACTGCGCTGCCAGGCCGCCCGGTCCCCGCGCACGTTCAGGTTCAGGAGCTGTCCGGACAGATCAACCCAGGCCCATTGGTCGGACTCCAGGGTCTGCCAGAGTTTCAGCATGCGGTCGAAGGCCCGCGCCGGACCTTCTTTTGTGTCCTGGATATAGAGGCCCGTTGCGAGGCGCGCCAGAAAGAAGACGCGCTCGGAACTGCTGCGTGCCTGTTGCACGGCGAGCCTTGACTCCGCAAGGCTCTCTGTCAGGCGCCCCTCTCTTGAAAGCGTCACCGCCAGTCCGTGGTGCAACCAGGCGTCCTCGGGTTCCGAGTGCAGGGCGAGCAGGTAGGCCTTGACATCGTCGCTGGCCAGACGCGCAAGCAGGTAGGCACTGCCCGGAGTGCCGCGTGCGCTGGCCAGATGAGCCTGTTCCAGGACCGCGGGCCCCTTTGCATCTGCCAGGTCCAGCAACTGCATGCTGCGGCGGGGCAGAAGCCAACTGGGGTCGAGGTCCGAAGCGGCCTGCCAGAGTTCCCGGGCCCGATCCGGGTCCCCCATGTGCTCCTGGGTGCGAGCCTCCTCCGCCAGGGCCAGGGCCGAAGCGGGCACTGGCCTTGGAGCCAGCAACGGCGTACTGGCGCAACCGGCCAGCAGGCAACCAATCAGAAGAGTCAGATGGCTCGGCCTGAAGAGGACCGGGCCCATCAATGGGATCCGGGGGGCAGGGTCACAAATGCATCCATGCGCGAACAGTTGCCCACCTCCAGATCACGGCGCTCCCCAAGACGCACAGCGAGCAGGGTATTTCCCAGAGTCGGCCCCTCGCCTCCGCGCATGTCTCCGGTGTAGATGCAGACCTGATCCACCAGTCCCTCCTCCAACATGGCAGCGGTCAGTCGCGGCCCGGCTTCAAGCAGCAGGCGTTGAATCCCGCGCTCGTGCAGACGCTGGGAAACGGCCTTGAGATCGAGGCTGGTGCGATTGACAGAGCGCACCTCCAGCAGTTCGGCCCCGGCCTCCTCAAGAGCCCGCGCACGTCCCGCGTCAGGACCGATGCGGCAGACGATCAGCACCGGCCCGCCCGCCTCGTCCTCGCCAGGCTGCTCAAACAGGCGTGCCTCTGGCGGGGTGCGCAGGTCGCTATCCAGAACAATGCGCACGGGAGGATCATCACGCTGTCCCGGTGAGCGCACGGTCAGGCGCGGATTATCGGCACGCACGGTGCCGAAGCCGGTCATGATCCCGTCCACGCGGCCGCGCAGGACGTGGACCTCTGCCAGGGCCTCGGGTCCGCTGATCCACTGTCCATCTTCGCTCGTCTTGGGAGGCGTCAGCTGTCCGGTCAGGGTCTGGGCCCACTTGGCCACGGTCCAGGGACTGGGCTGGCGCAGCCGATCGATAGAGAGCCATCGCAGGAAATGGGGCGCCTGATCTTTCAGCAGGACGCTGCCGTCCAGATTGATCACTTCAATGCCGGCCTTGACGAGGGCCTCGATTCCCCGACCGCGGTGACGCGGGTCGGGGTCGAGCGCCCCCACCACCACCCGTGATATCCCCGCTGCGATGATCGCCTCGCTGCAGGGCCCGGTCTTGCCGAAACTCGAACAGGGTTCCAGGGTCACAAGCAGGGCATCCCAAGCGGCCCTGGGAACACCGGAGGATGCCGCTGCGGCGAGGGCCATCACCTCCGCATGGGGCCCGCCCCAGTGTGCATGCACCCCGCGCGCGATCAGTTTGCCATTCGACAGCACCCCGGCCCCGACGCAGGGATTGGGGGCCACATCGAAGCGATGGTCGCGGGCCTCCTGCGCCAGATCGCGCAGGTGTGCTTGCAGGGCAGGAGTGTCGAGTTCGAGTGCCATGGAATGGGGTGCCAGCCCGGAAGATCGATCCATGGCGGTCCCCCTAGGCTACGGTCCGAGCAGGTCGGACGCCAACGCCACCCGGCCCAAAGCCCCGCCAAGATTCACCCTGCTGCCCCTTGCAGCAGCCCGACCGGGCGGCAGACTGTTCCCCAGAAACTCGGGGGCCACCCCCGGCGCCCCCGCCCCTCCACGCCCTCCCTGGGCTCCCCCGGCGCCCCAGGAGGGCGTGGGAGGGCGGGGGGCGCCACGAAGTAGCAGCACACCACGATGTGCAACAAAGGCAATGTTGGGTATGCTCACCGTCACCATCGGGGCTATCTGCG
>NYYZ01000020.1 GCA_002686945.1 Planctomycetota bacterium | reverse complement strand
TAGCTCTGAAGGAGTCCCAAGAACGCTAAATCCTCCGCTGGGGTTGGAGGTTGGTATTGTTTAGGAGTGGATATTTCGACTTTGTCTGGCCTGCAAATACTTGTGTGGTTTATCGGCACCATGATTGTAGGGAGCTTATTCTCTTCAATAGGCCAAAGCGAAAATTCCTTTTATGCTGGCGGCATCTTATGGTCAGCAGTGTTTTTAGCCTTAGTAGAGCCCTTCTCAGAATGGCTTGTAAATAAACTCGAAGGATGGGGCATTAAGGGGGAAAAGAAAACGGTGGAGTGCTCTCGCACAGCGGCTGATATTGAGAAGGAAGAGGAAACGATGAAGTTGCATCGCTTATCTGCTGAGTGGAGGCTTGGGGTGAAGTACGAAAATGGAATAGACGTACACAAGAACTACGTGGCAGCTTGTGCTTGGTACAGCATTAGTGCATTCAATGGCGATGAAAAGGGCGAGTGGGGCAGAGACAGGACCGCTAGAAAAATGACCCCAGAACAAATCGCTGAAGCGCAAGAACTCTTCAAAGAACTTCTCAAGCAGATTGAGGAGAACAAGAAGAAGGCTAAGTAGGACTCCCTCCAACTAGCTCCCACTTAGCTCTGAAGGAGCCCCTTCAGCGCTGTATCTTCCCCTCTGGTTGGAGGCTGACAGGATCGGTTGTTGACGGTGTTGCTTTTCTCTATAGTCTCTAAGCATGACTGAACGATACTCTGGAAAATCGCGCCTTGTTGCTCTTCTGCTCTGTTTCCTTGTGGGGTACTTGGGAGTTCACCGCTTCTACGTTGGCAAGATAGGCACGGGTGTCCTAATGATCTTCACCATTGGCGGTCTAGGCATCTGGTATCTGATCGACCTGATCATGATCGCGCTCGGCTCTTTCAGGGACGCGGATGGGCGCGCGGTCTTTGTCTGGCTGGAGCCCGGCTCCTGATTCCTAGGGCTACCTGCTTGCGGTGCATCGGGTCAGAAATTCGATTCACTCTTCAACCTGACGTGGTGCAAGCCCGAGGGACGAATGAACTTATGAGAGCCTGGCTGGAATCAGGCTCCAAGATTTGCCTCGGTTTGCCTCAGAGTCCGATCAGGTAGTCAATGACAAGGAACGGTTGAGAGCTGGGGCACCCCAACTGGCAGGTGGTATCACCGCTTCTTGAAAAAGACCGAACCAATGACCGAAGTGGTCATGGCGGTGGCGACACCTGTTCCTGTGTAGACCAGATAGATAGCGAACTCAAAGGGAAACATGTTGTGTCCGCCATGGAGGTACATGTCTACGCTCGCGGTGATGAAGAAACCAGACATTGTTGCCGTGCTTGCGGCGAGGAAGGGGACCGAAAATATTCTCCTTCCGCATGCAGCTGGATATCGCGAGCGAGCCAACCCCAGAGTGAATGCCAGGCACCAACCGAACAGGAGCATTGCTATCGGCTCATCGCCTAGTTGCTCTTCCTGGCAAGCGTTGATTGAGAACGCACCGGCAGAACTGAGTGCCACAACAAGAAGGACGGTCTGGATAGGTCTAATGATCGAGGTCGGGCCTTGATGTGGCGGTTGTTGAGTGTTGGGATCGGTCATGGATGATCTTTGCGTGGCCAAGCCGGGCGAATCCCGGTCATTTGCTGATCGGTAGGTAGCCGTAGTTGGCGACGCTCCATGCTTGGAGTGGGGTGCCCCGTTGAATCTTGATGGTCACCTTGCCGAGGCGTGCGGGGTCTGACGATTCGTACCTCCCATGGGCGGTCTGGGAGAAGAGGTTGCTTGAGTAGCCTCCATTCAAAAGGGTCAACTGACCTTTCTCCCACCCCTGCTTGGCCAGGTGCTGTTCCAGTTGATCTAGACCGTTGGAGGAGGTGACCTTGGCCGCAGCAATCAGGGCTACGAATATCAGACCGATGATCAGGAGCGCTCTTCTCGTATTCATGATTGAAGAATTGTGATGAATTGACCGGGGGTAGGCTCTGAGCTTTGCCTCAAGTTTGCCTCGGGGGTCCGAGGGGCGTCGGGCTTATTGTCCGCTTGCGCCTGCTCTACCTTGTTCAACGGGGTCAGAGGGGGACTGCGGAAGCTTGGGGTGATGAACACATCACCTCTGTGAATCGATCGTCCCGCTGGTTGCGCTTGCCGCTGAAGCGATCGACCTCCAGCACGCTTCAGCCCTCGGCTGCCTTGACCATTGCTGCGTCCGTGTGCTGTCTCCTGACGGTCCGGCGGGAGTTGAAAGCGCTGACGCAGCTCACAGCTCACGGTCCGCGAAGTCCATGTAGGCCGTCCAGTCCTCGGCCGTCACGTCGTGCTTGCCGGCGCGCAGGCGGTGAACGGGGGGCGCGGCTTCCAGGAAACGGAAGACCGGGGCGGCGGCGCGGGTGGCCAGGAGTTCGCCTTGGGGATCGGCCCAGTGGTCCTCTTCGGCGCTGCAGATCAGTACGGGCCGCGGAGCGATCAGGGCGATCAGTTGGTGCTGGTCCACGGGCAGGTCGGACTCGCGCCCGTTGTAGGCGCGGAAGCGCTCGCAGAACCAGTGCGGGAAGACGTGATTGATGCGCGCCACTGTTTCACCGAAGCAGCGCCGGCTGAGAGCGGCCCCTCCGCAACCGGAGTTGTTGGAGATCACCAGAGCGAAGCGCTTATCAGTGGCACCCGCCCAGAGCGCGGTCTTGCCGAGACGCGAGTGACCCAAGAGGGCCACACGGCCGGCGTCCAGCAGTGCATCGCCCTCGAGGAAGTCGAGGGCACGCGACAGGCCCCAGGCCCAGGCCCCGATGGAACCCCACTCGTTCGGCTTCCGATCAGCACCGGACGCTGAGCCCAGAGCAGGGTGGACACCATTGGCGAACCCGTCGTCGAAGTCCGGATCGATGTCACCGTAGTAGGCCGTCACCAGGGCGTAGCCGCGCGTCAGGATCTGTTCCACGGGCCAGCGCGAAGAAAGCTTGCCCCGCGAGGCCTCCGTCGCCCGATTCTCCTCGATGCCATGCCCGGCCCGGTCTCGAATCCACTGGGTGGAGAGTTTGATCTGTGTGTCGGGTTGGATCGAGTGGTTGCCCATGAAGTTGAGGGCCAGGAACGCCGGTGACGGATTCTGCGCCCCTACGGGACTGTAGATCAGAAGACGAATGGGACCATCCGGCTTCCTAGGCACGATGAGGTCGACCTCCCGCAGCAGGGCCCGGCCCGCGAAGGCCGTGCACTCATTCATCACCACGGCCCGGATCTCGAGTGACTGTTTGGGCGTACGCCCGTAAACGTGCTCTTCAAAGAGCCGCACAAGCTCCGGGCGCCGATGCTTGTACCACTGATCGGGGGTCTCGACGCGGGTGCCATCCTCCATGACCAGGGGATCGGGCAGGTCGTAGGTTGGCACCTTCGCCTCGTCGTAGTTGACGGGGTCATCCTGGGCAGGGGACAGGCCAGCGCCCACGGGACACAGGGACAGAAGAAGGAGATACCACACGATCCTCATGGTCAGATCCTAGCGCGCCTCGTGAGCATCCTCATGCACGACCCGCCCGGTGACATCGTGGTGGCGCATGACAAGTCGGGGCAGGTCCTCGGGGTACTCGAGGCTTACTGACAGGAACCCGCCCGCCACCCGCAGGAAGCGGTGCACGTCCGATCGGTTCTTCTTCGAGAATCCCCCCGCGTGCTTGTCGGTAGTGGGCCCGCACGAGTACTCACGCAAGCCGGTGTCGGGATCCTGTGACGCGTACTGCCAGTGACGATCGCCGCAGATGACGAACGCGTTTTCCTGCTGGGCCAGGAAGGTCCGCAACTCATCGCCCTCGTGGCGGAAGGCCTTGTTGGCGTGATTGTCGCGCTTGCTCGAGCGGTCGGGACCGAGGATCGGGGTCGGAGAGACGAGCACACGAAAGGTGGCATCGGATGCGGCGAAGGTGCGCCGAAACCAGGCCTTTTGTTCGCTCCCCCAGATGGTCTTGTCAGGGCCATCGGCAAGCGTGTTGGGACTACGGAACTCGCGTCCCTCCACGAACCAGACCTCCAGGTCCTTGCCCCAGCGCAGGCGCCGATAGGGTCTCGGCCCCGTGGGCACCTGCTCGCGGAATACGGCCAGGCCCTGTTCCCAGGTCAGGTCGCCGTAGGACTGGCCTGGCCAGCAGTCGTTCTTGAGTACGTCGTGATCGTCGCGCAGGAACCAGGCCGGAACCCGGGCGTGGAATGCGCGCTGCAGGGGCAGGGCGTACATGCGGTTCCATTTGTAGCGCGCGAGTTCCTGGGACCTCGCCAGAGGACCGGGCTTGTCGTGGTAGACCACGTCGCCGGTGTGCACGAAGAAATCCGGGTCCAGCTCGCCCATGGAAGCGTAGAGCCGGTGCCCATCCCTGGGGTCATCACGCCGAGTGAAGTCCTGCCCCGTAATCACGGTGAAGGTGCCCGGGGCCGACTGCTGGACCGCGGGCGCCGTGCGGAAGGAGACGGGCAGGGAACACTGGGCCTGCGGCGAACCGCTGGCCCGACCCTCGACGATCATCTCGTAGACCGTCGCTGAACGCAGTTGGTCGCTCAGGTCGAAGGCGTGGGTGAAGTCTGCCTGCGGGTCGACCGCCGCCCAACCGCTGGAGCTGCGCACACCGACAGCGCCTTTGGGCCACCACTGGACGCGCACTTCCCCGGCGACTCCCATCACGCTGTCCTGCATGTCCCCGAGGGTATGGCCCGTGGGAACGGCGTCGGCGCCGTCGGGCCAGGGGCTCCCTACGATGTTGCGCTCGGGTGTTGCGGTGAGCCGCGTCCAGATGATCGCCGACGATGAAGTCACCTCTCCTACCTTCACGCCGTTGGCGAAGTACACGCCGCCTACGGGCTCAGGGTCCTGTGCGGACAAGGCGATACCCAGGCAGAGAAGGACCATCGGCCCCATGAGAAACGACTGCTGCATGGGGACCATGCTAGAGCATCCACCTGCGTAGGGGGCGTGTTGCTCGTTCTGAAGGAAAGACGCCATCCCGGGCCAGCGGTACTGCCAGAAAGCACTGAAAAGTCCCTATTTTGCTGGACATTATTACCATGTTGTAATGGCTTTTCTGCTCAGAATAGATCCAGTTCCCGGTCAGAGCGCTGTAGCAGACGGATCGATGTGTGGGACGGCCACGGTGTCAGGTTTTTCTGCTTCCATCGTTATCCCTGCGCATAATGAGGAGGTTGCTCTTCCCCGCCAACTCGCCTCGTTGCTGAACCAGGAACTCGGCGGGAATCGGTTGCACGTGGTCGTGGTGCTCAATGGCTCGATCGATACGACTGCGGACGCAGCGAGGACTTACGTTACCCCGTTTCGGGATAAGGGTCACCGTCTTGAGGTCGTCGAGATTGCGACCCCTTCGAAGGCAACCGCGCTGAATTTAGGCGACGAAGTCGCGACAGTGTTTCCACGTCTCTATCTTGATGCTGACATTACGCTATCTGTTGACGCAATCCGCCGTACCATCGACGCGCTCACTTCCGTTCAAACTCCCCTGCTCACGGCACCGAGGATACGCATAGCCGATTGCAAAGGGATCGTGGCGCGCCACTACGGCTACCTTTGGTCACAACTGCCCTACATCCGTGAGCAGGTCCCAGGAGTGGGGTTCTACGCAGTCAATGAGTCAGGGCGACGACTCTGGTCCCAATTCCCGGCTCAAATAGGAGCCGACGACAAGTATGTGCGCCTTCATTTCGGGTCGGATCAGATGGTAGTGGTCGAGAAGGCAACCTTCAGCGTCTACCTGCCACAGAGAGTCATCGAGTTGTTCCAGGTGCGGGGTCGCTGGAATGGGTTCAACCTTGACCTCGCCCACGAGTATCCGGATCTCTCTTGCAACGATTCTGCGCGCTGGAGGACATCTGCGATGTATCTTGCTGGGACTCCGAGGCTCTGGCCCTTCGTGCCGTACTTTTTTCTTGTCTGGTTCGGTGGATGGGCCTTCACGCTGGTCGCGATGCTGGGTTTCGGTCTTCGTTGGGCGCGTGCGTCTTCGTCACCGATCCGAGCTAAGACATTCGTAGCCGATCACCCCGGGGGGACCAATATGTTCCTCGCGCCCTCGGCTTCTGAGAGAGGATGAAATCGATTGAGCGGCTCCTGGGTGACTAAGTCAGCTGACCATTCGCCTATCATGACATGATGATGATCAGCCTCACTGCTCTCACTCTGCTGTTTGCCTGTTCCCCGCTCCAATCGGTTGGGGTTCAGGACAAGCCCGTGCTCAAGGTCTTCCTGCTTGCCGGACAATCCAACATGGAGGGCCAGGGCGTCGTTGATCTCGATCATGAGGAGTACTACAACGGCGGCCGGGGGATTCTGACGCGCGTGCTTGAGGACCCGGACATCGCGCGGGAGTTCGGCCACTGGCGCGGGGACGATGGGAATTGGATCAAACGCGACGACGTCTTTGTGTGGTATCAACCCGCGCGGGGACCCCTCAAAGCGGGACCTCTGTCCATCGGCTATGCGGTCTATGAGGACCTCCACCATTTCGGGCCAGAGATGGAACTGGGCTGGGTACTGGGTGAGCACTTCGAGGAGCCGGTACTCCTGATCAAGACGGCCTGGGGGGGGAAGAGCCTGATGAAAGACTTTCGGCCGCCGCGTTCGGGTGGAGCGGTCGGTCCCTGCTACGAGCAGATGCTGAGCGAATACGCCGCGGCGATCGCGGGCTTTGAGAAGCGCTTTCCTGAGCTGGCGGGATGCGAGGCACAGTTGTCGGGGTTCGTCTGGTTCCAGGGCTGGAACGACATGTTCGTTGAAGGGGCTCTGAAGTCCTACTCAGAGAACCTCGTGAACCTGGTCCGGGACCTGAGCGACCATTTTTCCGAGCCAAACCTGCCTTTCATTGTCGGCCAGACCGGGAACGCGGACAACGAGGGCCTCTGGGCGGCGCAGGAGCAGGCCACAAAGTGGCCTGCATTTGCAGGTCGGGCGGGCTATGTGCCAACCCGCTCTTTCTTGCGCAAGCCCGAGGACTCACCCAACACGGGGCACGGACACCACTGGTTCGGCAACGCGGAGAGCTACCTTCGCATCGGCAATGCACTGGGCCAGGCGCTGGTTGAGCTCATCGACTAGAGTAAAACCGCCGAGAGGGAGCAGGCTCAGCTCCTGCGCGCAGGGGGCAGGCTCATGATGGTGGATGCCGAAGGCCAGGGCGCGGACCATGGAGCCCGGGTACAAGGTGTTTTGGAAGGTGCGCTTCTCAGAATCCCCAGGAGACGGAGATGGTCGGCTCTTCGCCATTGAGGAGGATCAGCGAGTAGCTCATAGGTGAGCGACGGAGAGTGAGGATCGGGTGCAGGTTGTCTCCGTCGTAGATGAGCCTTCCTGTCCACGCTTCGTCCAAGGCGTAATTCAGGCTGGCCGGTACTCGAAACCTCTCGTCTTCAATTCCATAGGACAAGCTGGCGCTGCCGCTGAACCCAGCCCCGAGGTTCTGGGCCGCTGTGACGTACAGTGCGTTGCCGTCCACTTCGGTGGAGGGCCAGGCCGAACTCGTCCCTAGGGCCAAGGCAGGGTGTTCATCAGTGGCATCCATGAAACGCCAGTTCACCAGGGGGAAGAGCTGCTGCTCCTCCTGGTCGTATTCAAGACCGACCTGAAGATCCCCGCGAAGCCGATGGACGAGTGAGAACTCGATGGGCGAGCGGTCCGAGTCGACCAGGATGAAACGCCCCGTCAGACTCCACGAGCCAGATTGGATTTGTCCTGCACCCCACACGGGAGCGCCCTCACCGGGTCAGCCAGGTCACATGGGGATCGGAGGCGCAGCCTCGTCCTGGGCGGGAAACCATGGATCCGTCCAGGGAAGAGGGTCCACCAGGAGAAGCGGTGCCGTAATGAGCAATGCGGTGATCATCTTGCTGGATACTAGCTAAAACGCTTCATCGGTTCCTGGATTGGATGCACTTTTCAACCCGAACTGGCGCAGGCTGCCGCGGATCAGGAACTTGGGTTGGCTTGCTGGGGACCAGGGCCTGGGATCGGCCCCGGGATTGCTTCAGAGTCCGGTCAGGTATC
>NYYZ01000019.1 GCA_002686945.1 Planctomycetota bacterium | reverse complement strand
TGTTGTCCGGAGTCTCCACCTCGGTCCAGTTGCTGCCCTCAGATCCGGGCAAGCAGGCTTTGAACTGATCGGAGTGGAGGTGACCCGCAGAGATGAGTCCCAAGAGGTCCGCCGGATGCCCCGCCGCCGCAGCCCAGGCACTCAAGTCATACCATTGCCCGCCAAACTCAAGCAGCAGCCCGCCCGCAGGTGCCGCATAGATGCGTGGGATGTTCGGTCGGGGAGTGTCCATGGGGGCAGCATAGCTTCTGGCGCACCCACTTTGCTGCTCCGGAACCTAGCGCACTCGACAAGCGTCCAGGGTCGAAAGTGCGTAGCTGGTGGCCAGCACCGGATTGCCTTCCCACCAGCGGGGAGCGTTTTGGTTGACCCAGGAACCGTCGATGCGGCTTTGCAGTGTGACGATGCGGGCGCTCAGTTCCGTGCGCCAGGGGTGGACCACCCCTTCTGCATCGGTGATCTCTTCGTTGCCTGACAGGGCCAGCGCTCGGGCCATGCCCTGGTAGTAATAGAACAGTCCCTGGTAGGCGGCACTGGGATCTCGGGAGGCTTCGAAGCCGGGGTTCTGGTCCAGGGTCCAGTGTTGGCCCAACCAGTGCCAGGCCGCTTGCACCCGCGGGTCTTCCCGATCGAGGCCAGCCAGCAGGTAGCACTTGAACAGCGCGTAGGTCATGGAACCATAGGAGCGCGGCACCTTGACGCGCTTGCCGTCCCGGGTGGTGATCTCGTACTCCGCCTTGGAACTTCCCGGGGCATAGCCCGCGCCCCCGTCCTCGCCGGACTGGATGATCACGCCCTCTTCCAGGATTTGGATGTCATTTGACTCGGAACGGTTCTGGCAGCGTTCCAGGAACTTGATCGCCCGAGCGTAGGCTTCGTGGTCTTGCTTGAGCCCCGAAGCGGAGAGTGCATCAAGGGCCATCTGCAGGTTGGAGAGGTCTGGACGCTCATCGCCTCCGTAGCCGATGCCCCCATAGTAGCGGTCTCCCGCGGAGTACCCTTCGCCTTCGTCCGCTTGCAGTTGGACAATGTAGCTGCGGGCCCTTTCTATGACCGGGGTGAACTGCGGATCACTTGACCGCGAGAGGGCCATGATCGAGGCCGAAGTCACGTAGTTTGCCAACTGTCCCTGGTGAATCGAGCCATCTTCATGTTGCAGAGACGCAAGCCACTTGAGGCCAGTTGCAAGGGACTCTTGCACATCCTTGGGCCGGGGCTCGGGAACTGCCGCAAGGGCTCCCAATACCATGGCGCTGATACCAGCATCCGCACCTCGTGGACTGCCCCACTGTCCTGGCTCCACCTGTTGGGACAAGAGATAGGATGCGCCCCTGGCAATAGCTTGGTCTGTGCGTTCCGCATCCTTTGGACTCCATCGGGGCAGGGCTTGGGCGTCCCGACCAGGGCCAGCGGTGGGCTTCAGCAGGTTGTAGTAGGCGGAGAGTTCCGCCACATGTTGGGCAGTGACCTTGAGGGAGCCCTGCCATGAGAAGTCTGCTTCACGTGCGGCCAGCAGACGCACCGCTCGCTTGCGCGCCTGTTCTTTGTCTTGCTTGTAGGTCGGCAGAACCCCATGGGGATTATCGACTCCACGAGACGCCAGGAACATCAGCGCCTTGGAATATCCAGGTATGGTCGTCTCGTCCAAGAAGTGATAAAGGGTCACTGTGGCCAGAGAGGTGTTTCTCAGGCGCTGATCGGAGGGCAGACCCACCGCCCCATAGGCCCCGTCCTCCTCTTGTTGTTCGACTAGCCAGCGCACTCCTTCGCGCACAAAGCTCCCATCCGTGCGCCGGTACTTTCGCGGGCTGCTGGCCATGGCGTGCAGTACCCAGGTGGTGGTCTCCAGGTCTCCATAGCTGCCGGTCTCTCGATTCTGCTGGCCGCGCATCCAACGGATTGAAGGGTCGATGGCTTCCTTGAGGTCGAGCTCCTGGGTGGTGGGTGCTTGATTGCTGGCCTGGGTCGGGAGCAGGGCGAGCAGAAAAAGGGCCAGAGGAAAAATCGGGTGCAGCAAGGAAAGAGGGGCTGAAGCGGACATGGGGTCGGGTGGGCTCGGCACAAGCATGCCGTGCTGGTGGGGGCAACGGCGGGAAAGAGGCGAAGGTTCAAGGCGATCGCAGGGGCCTGGGACGCTCTTCGGAGGCCTCAAGGGGTTCTGTGGCGCTGGCTGGGCTGTGTCAGGTTGCTTTCAACCCCCTGTTGGCGTCCGCTACGGTAGTGCCCCTATGGATTCCCATCAGACGATTCCCCTGGAGTTCCTGCGCTTGCCCGAGGAGGAGATGTGTCGACGTGCGCTGCTTCACGCCCAGGCGCTCGCCGAGCGACGCAGTGTGCGCAACTTCTCTGCGGACCCGATTCCTCTAGACGCGGTGCGCTCCTGTATTCAAGTTGCTGCCAGCGCGCCGTCAGGGGCCCATAAGCAGCCCTGGCACTTTGTGTTGGTCACTGATCCGACCCTCAAACGGGAAATTCGCCTGGCCGCTGAGGTCGAGGAGCGGGAGAACTATCAGGGGCGCATGAATCCGCAGTGGATTGAAGATCTGGAGCCCTTGGGGACCGATCACGACAAGCCGTTTCTTGAGGACGCTCCTTGTCTGATCGTGGTCTTTCGCGAAGCCTGGGGCGAAGATGAAGAGGGGCAGCGGCGGCAGCACTATTACACACAGGAATCTGTGGGAATCGCTGCAGGGTTCTTGTTGGGTGCGTTGCACTTGGCCGGGTTGGCGACCCTGACCCATACCCCCAGTCCCATGGGATTCTTGGGAACCCTGCTGGAGCAACCCGAGCGCATGAAGGCATTTCTCTTGATTCCGGTGGGCTATCCCGTGGAAGACTGCCGCGTGCCGGATCTGCAGCGCAAGCCCCTGGACACGGTCATGAGTCAGGACCTGGAAGGCTGAGCGCTCTCGCCCCTGCCGCTCAGTCTCTGATCCCTGCACAAGAAGGGCAGGAACAGTTCTGGATGCCCTGGACATTGAGTGCTCCCAGGCGCAATAGCAGGGACTTGTGCAGGGTGTCGATTTCTTGGGGAGTGCGTTGTGAACCGATCCAGTGGAAGGCGTGCTTCCTGTGGGCGGCGGGATCTTCTGAGTTGTCCATGAGAGTCAAGACTCCAAGGCCCTCTTCCCCGGTCAGGGCCACTCTGGAACCGTTTCCCAGGAAGGATAGGGGAGTACCCATTGCGCCTGATGGAAACTCAACCCGCTTCAGTCCGGCTGAATCCAGCAGAACTCGGCCCAGGGAGGAGACTCCTTCGCCGAGGTCTTCGAGCAACCGCTCGGACTGGTTTCCCAGGGAGAGTACAGGTACTTGCAGAATCTCAGGGGTCAGGCGGTCCGAGCGCCACCAGGTGTCTCTCTCTCCATGACCTTGGCCGCGCAGTCCTACCATGGCCCAAATGGAAGAGCGCATCCGGCCGCGTGCGATCAGGCGCGAGAGTTCTCGCTCGATTTCGGCTACTTCCGCCCTGTAGTGAACACGTATCACGCGTGCGTCTTCAACGCCGGAGCTTCCAGGAGGACGGAATTCTGGGGGCAGGAATTCCAAGTCTCCCACCTGATCCGGGAAGCGGCGGATGAAGCGCGGCCTGGGGTCAAAGGGTGGCAGGGCGTCGCTGGCGTGCAGCCAGAGGAAGACCGGTTGGGGAGGCAGGTCTGCCATCCACGCCGCAGCCTGGGCCCCCAGTTCTTCCACTGTGGCATTCTTGGCCGGTGCATAGACCCGATCAAAGTTCTCAAGCAGACCCGAGCCATGTCCCAGGTTTGGGTCATCCACCAGGGCAAGGGTCAGGTAGCCAGCCCTGGATAGTTGGCCTGCGAGAGTCCGAGTGTTCTTGGCGAGGCGATCTGTTTCCAGCAGGGCTCCATTCTCGGTTGGGGACAGACCAGTCATGATCGCGGCTGCCGCTACTCGTGGGGATGTGCTGGGGGTCTGAAGCACGCGCACCAGTTCGTTGCGTTGCGCCTCCTCAATCAGGGGTGCTCCTCCAGGCGTGGTGACAGCATCAGCGCGCAGACCGTCCACGGTCAGCAAGAGGATCGAGGGGTGTCCTGCGGCGCGGACCAACTGGGGAGGCGTCAACGCCAGAGCTGCCCGGGACAGGCTCTTTGGGATCAGGCGAAAGCTCGCCGTGATCTGCTGTCCGTCCAGTTCGCTCGGAATGTCCATGTGCACGCTTTGCCATGTGACTCCGTTTTGATGTGCGATGACCGAATAGGAGGACTCACGGGGTGCGCCTCGTTCAGGCCAGAGTTTGACTTCCAGGCGTGCATCTACTTCCCCCGCAGCTTCTGGGGGAATACCAAAGCTGAACTCCAGGCGTGCATTACCCACCCCACGAAAGCGCACTCGCAATGGCGTGCTTGACAACAGACCCGTGGCTCGTCTTTGGTCTTCCCGAATGGATACCCAAGGAGTTGCGCCGGGCCGTGGCAGCCATGCCGCCGGGGCCACCTTGAGCAAGGTCAGACTGCTGAGTTGCACCGCCTGGTCTGCACCCGAGATGCGAAGGACCAGCCGATTGGGCGGGTTTATTGCTCGCCCTAGGAAGGGTGCATCCAAGTCCAGATCTGTGAAGGATGCAGGCGAGTTGAGGATTGCTGTCCTGGTCGTGCCCAAGCTGCGACGACCGTCAAGAAACTCGACCTTGATACGGCAAGGCCCCCCCCGCACTCGCAGGCGTATGCGGTCTGACTTCGAATCCGGCAGATTGCGCACATCGACGGCGCCGGCGGCCCCCGGATCAATGATCAAGGCCTCGGTTTGGCTCGCATCGTTCACCATGCGGACCTGGGCTGTGCCTCTGGCCGCCCACCCGTCTGGGATCAGGCGTCCCAGCTCCCATGTTGCCACCTCTTGCGGCTCGGGCAGGGCCGGCTTGCTGCCCACCACTTCTATGGGGGGGGCGTAGCGATAAGGACTCTGGCCTTCGGCTTGCACCGGACGGTTGCAAGCCGGTAGGGCTGGAATCAACGAGAGCAGGAGGAAGAAGCGTTGCACGCGGATGGGATTGGGGCTGGGTGCTGGGGCAGCCCCTGCACTCTACTCTTCTGAGTCGGCAAAGCGAACTGCAGTTCCGTAGGCCAAGAGCTCTGCTGCGCCCTGGGCTACCATGCTAGTGCCAAATCGGACACCGATGACTGCGTCCGCGCCCAGGGCCTTGGCTTCGGCCTTCATGCGGTCGAGAGCTTGTTCGCGGGATTCTGCCACCAGCTTGGTGTATTCCGAGACCTCGCCTCCGACTATGCCTTTCAGGCCTGCCAGTATGTCGCGGCCCAGATGGCGGGAGCGTACGGTAGTGCCTCGCACCACGCCCAGGTTCTCTGCGATAGTACGGCCGGGAACCGTCTCAATGGTGGAAGTGATCATCGTTTGACTTTTCGGTAGGGGTCGAGGGGAAGGGCGGCCAGGCGCTCACGCAGAACCAGGAGGGTAAGCAAGAGGAGTCCCATTCCGCCTGCAACAAAAATCGTTGGATGGGGTTCATCGAACCAGCCCAGGAGCGCGCCCAGCGCCCAGACGCAGTAGGCCAGGCAGGCTGATCCGATCAGAAGCCAGCCCAGGGCTCCGAGGCTCCGGTGCCCCAGGCCCTGGCGAAGTTCCTGCCACTCCAGGTCTGTGGGTTCGGGCGGTGCCGTGTTTCGGGCGAGGACCTCCAGGGTCTGATAGGCGGCGAGCTCTTTTCGAAGGGCAGGTTCCTGGGCCAGGCGCTCTTCCATGAGCTGCGCTTCGTGGGTGGGTAGTTCCCCGTCTGCATAGCGCATGACGGCCAACTGGTCTTGGTTGGGTTGGGACTCGTTCATGGTCAAAGGGGTGGTGGTTGCAAGCAGAGCCAACCTCTAGGTGGATTCAGGGGATAGGTCCTCTTCAAGAACGGGAGCGAGGATAGACCGCAGGCGTCGACGGGCGTGGAAGAGTCGAGACATGACAGTACCTTCCTTGATCCCCAGGCTCTCGGCGATCTCAGAGTAGGAGAGCCCCTGGTTGTGGCGCAGGGCGAGAATCTCCTGGTCGTTCTGGGAGAGGGATTGCACGGCCTGGGCGTAGAGTTGCGCGCGCTCCGAGCGCTGAGCATCTTTGACAGGATCCGCATTCTCATCGATCAACTCAAAGTCCTGGTCTTCATCTGTGCGACCAATTTGTTGAATGCTGATGCGTGGCCTTCGCTTGCGGAGAAAGGAGATGCAGGTGTTGCGCAGAATGCGGTGGAACCAGGGCAGAAAAGGGCTCGTGGGGTCGTACTTCTGGCGCGCCTTGTAGACCCGCATGAGAGCATCCTGGCTCAGCTCCATTGCATCGTGATGGTTCCCGACCCATGAGTGGGCGAGCTGGTAGGCGCGCCCCCGCACCAGGGGCACGAGTTCGTCAAAGGCTGACTGATCACCAGCGCGCGTTCGCGCCATCAACTCTGTTGCTTGAGGACCCACGGGGGAACGATACGCAGCTTGATCGTGCCTATTCATTTTTATTGGTTAGGGCCTCCTCCCCGGGTCTGGGCCTGTGGCTGTCCCTGGTTCAGGCGCTATTTGATGCAGGATGGCACGCGCTGCCCGCCCGGTTGCACCGGGGCCACCCAAGCGTGAAAAAGCCCTCTTGATACCCCAAGACACTGCTCGCCGGCGTTCCGGGTCACGGTCCAGGCTGATCAGCTGCTCAACCACTGCCTGGGGATCGCCTTCCCCCTTGAACGCAAATTCCGGATAGACCTCGCCTGCTGCCACCAGGTTCGGCTTGCCGAACCAGGGGGAAGTCAGGAGCCAGGAGAGGTACCTCTTCCAGCCGCGATCGACGCGATAGATCACCACCGTGGGGATGCCGTGGCGCATGACCTCCATCAGGACGGTTCCTGAGACCGCAAAGGCTGTACGGGCCTGGTCCAGACAACTGTGCAGATCTGCAACAGCCAGGCTGGCCTGCACTCCTTCCCGCGCCAGAATTGCTTCGATGCGTTTGCGGTGACGCGGAGATGACTGGCAGATCAGAACTTCTCTCGATTCAAGCTTCGGCATGCACTCCCGAATCCGAGCCAACATCCAGGGCAGGTTGTCCTCGATTTCACCTGCTCTCGAACCGGGCAGGAGAGCCAGGGCCCTGCGTGACTCCTCAGGCGCTACCTCCTGCAGGTTCTTGAAGGTGTCGAGAATCGGGTGTCCCACATGCACGTAGTTGACCTCGTGGCGTCGGTACCAGCGGGGCTCGAAGGGCAGGATCGTGAGCGCCAGATCGAATACCCTCTTGTAGCGCGTGACACGCCATGGCGCCCAGGCCCAATACTGGGGTGCCACAAAGTGGATTGTGGGCACGCCCCGCTCCCTGGCCAGGCTAGCCATGGGTACGTGCAGGGCTGGTGAGTCGACGGCAACGAAGGCGTCGAGAGTTTTCTCGTCGCAACACTCGGCGAGGCATTCAAGCAGGTTGCTGTAGAATCCAATGCCCCTTGCAGCTTCTCCCGCATCCATGGTTGCTCGCGCCCCGGGATCTCCCAAGACCGTTACTCCCGCAGCGGTCAAAGCCGGCCCGCCAAAGCCAAAGAGCCGTGGCTGTGGCGCTCCCAGCACGCGCAGTTCCTCCTGCAGGGCTCGTGCCAGGGAGCAGGCATGAATTTCTCCGCTAGGCTCAGCCGATGCCAGGAAGAGGGTCAGGGGGCGCTCGATGGGCGGTGCGCTGTTTGGGCGATTCTCCGGAGTAGCGGGGGTGCCGAGAACATCTTCCCGCACCTGTTGCCGGATGCCCTGGCCCTCAATCCAGAATCCGGGCAGGGCCCCGAGTCCGCGCAGCAATCCCCAGGCCGCTCTCACTAGTTCCTTGCGCACGGCCCAACGGGGACTGAGTCGCCTGCCCGTGCGAGGGGCACCCCGCAAGGCGCTGGGCTGGGGAAAGAGAATCGGCAGCTTCAAGGTAGCCAGAGGATAGGCTGGGAGACCGGTGGCACGACTGATTCTCTTTTTCTTGGCGACATTTATCGCCCTCGGCGTCCTGCGCAATGTGCTGGGGGATGTCCCGATTATTGGCCCTCTGCTGCACATCCCTCTGATTTCTTTTTGGCTCGTGGCCATACTGATCTCCGTGCTGGCATCCAAGGCAGCGGCCTGGAGTTTGGATCGCCGCCGAGAGCGGGCCTTGTTGCGTTCTCTGGGCGTGGCAAGCACTCCCTATGCCAAGGGCAAGCTTGCAGCAATGCTGCTCAGTCAGGGGCGGACTCGTCGGGCTCTTCCTCTCTTCGAGGAGGCGGTCGAGGGGGAACCGGATCGAGTTGAGTGGCAGTTGGGGCTTGGTCGCGCCCGCCGGGATCTGGGGAATGCTGTGGGTGCCCAAGAAGCCTTCGAGGCAGCCCTTGCCATTGACAAGGCCGCTGGATACGGGGCGGCGGCCTTGGGTGCTGCAGCTTGTGCTCAGGAGTTGGGCAATGGTGAGCGGGCTTTGGAATGCGTCGCCGTTTGCGAGCGGGAGCATGGTCCTTCTCCCGAAAGCGCCTATCGTCGCGGGCGTGCGTTGGCGGTGTTGGGGCGCCGCGAGGAGGCCCAGGTGGCATTTGCTGAGGTGCGCGGCTTGGTCTCGAACGCGCCTGGACGCAGGAAGACGCAGGACCTTGTTTGGGCGGTCAAGGCGCGGTTCTCGGCCTAGAGTCAGTGCCTCTAGGGGCAGCGACGTTGCAAGAGGGCATATCCTCCCCAGAACCCCAACACATTCACACCCAGCAAGGGGCCGGCGATACTCCAGTCCAAGGCTCCACTTACCAGCACCTTGTGATACACCTCGATGTCCGCCAGCCGGTAGATGCTCCAGTGCGTAACCGTCTTCACCAGGTAGATGCCGAATTCGAAGATAAGGAAGAACAGCACGGCCATGGAAATCCGGGTGGGTTCGCTGGATGCGCAGGAGATCAGAAATGTAACCGAGAAAAGCGCTCCGAGAAACAGGCACTGGTGTGTGGCGCAGAGCAACAGGCGGTCCAGGCGCATGCTCTCATCGACCTGGGACAGCAGCAGTGGGATCGTGAGGGTGGTCAGGAAGGTGCCAAGCCAGATCACCGACTGGCCTGAGAGGAATCGCTCGCTGGCGAGGCGCAAGCGGGTGACCGGGCGGGCGAGCCATATTTCGAGGGTGCCGCGTTGAGCTTCGCCTGCTACGGCTGCGGCTCCAATCAGGCCAGCCGCGGCAGCCCCCAGTACATTGCAGCCCTTGAAGAAGTGCTGACCCACCACGTACGCGGCGACGCCTATGTTCTCGACGTTGTCGATGATCTCGCCTAGCACTGGCAGGGGTTTTGAAAGGAGCTTGACTGCTCCCAAATGGTCACGAAAGTTGGGCCAGTAGAGGATGGCGGCGACCAACATCAGCTCAAGCACCAGGGTGTATCCCAGGAGCACCGCACACCAGCTTCTTAGAGATCGATTCATATGTCAGACTCCATCGACGCCATAGATTTCCCGGTAGAGCAGGGCCAGTGAGATGCGACCGTGCTCTACCGCGCAGGGGGCAGGCAGGGGGGCATCGGCCAGGCGCTTGAGGAATGGCCGTGGGTCGCTGCTTGAAAGGTGAACCAGCAGGTGATCCTCAAGAGCCCTTACCTGCTCTTCACCAGCAGCGGAGAGCACCTGACACGCGTCCGCGGGGACTCCTGCTGTCCACCAAAGACGCACAATGCGACTGGTACGTTCAGCAACCTGCTTGGCATTTTCGATGGAGACCAATCGGCCGCCGTCCAGGAAGGCGAGGTTTTCGCAGACCGCGTCAACTTCGCCCAGGTGGTGCGAGGACAAGAGGATCGTGCGGCCGCCTCGGGCATCATCGGCCATCATCTCCAGGACTTGAGCGCGCTTGGTCGGGTCGAGCCCCTCGGTGGGTTCATCCAGGATTCGCACGCTCACATCGGGAGCCATGGCGGCAGCAAACACCAGTTGGCGTTTCATACCGTGGCTGTAGCTTCGTACCTTATTGTCCAGGGGCAGACCCAGTGCCTTGGCCAGTGAGCGCGAACGATCCAGAGCCTTGTGATTACGGCCGCGCAGGAGGAAATCGAGGTGGTCACTCGCGCGCAGTTCCCCATAAAGGGCCAATTCTCCTGGGGCGTAGGTTACCCGCTGACGGATGGCGACTCCGTCCCCTTCGAGATCAATTCCTGCGACGACAGCAGTGCCCGAGTCTGGTCGGACGAGTCCCACCAGGCATCGCATGAAAGTGCTCTTGCCGCTTCCGTTGGGTCCCAGAAGCCCAGTGATGCCGGTGTGCACATCGAGATCGATGGGGTGCAGGGCCTGTGTGCTTCCAAAGCTGCGGCTGAGGCCACGTGAGGAGATGTTGGCACTCGAGGGCATGGTGGAAAACTGCTGGTCAGGGCGAGGAAAAATTCCCTGGATGGGTACCCTAGTGATATGGAGGACCACAGTCGACGGGAGATTCTGAAAGAGGATTCGCTCGGGCGCGTGCTACGTCTGCGGGCTGAGGGTTCCGATCGCATCCTGAGGGAAGCCTGTGGGTCTTGGGTGCCCTTCACAGGCTGGGTCGCCCGGTTCTTATGCAGGCGTGAGCGTCGTGCCCTGTTGAAACTTGAAGGGCTTGCCGGCGTTCCCCACCTGGACCCAGAAGACTCGGGCAGTGGGAGAGAATTGCTGCGCAATCATCTGCCCGGTGCGCCTCTCTCACAGACCATTTTCTTGCCCCGGGACTACTTCGATCATCTCGATGCACTGGTGGAGAAGGTCCATGCTCGCGGGGTCTGTCACAACGATTTGCATAAGGAACAGAACATTCTGGTGCTGCCGGATGGCCGCCCGGCTCTCTTGGATTTTCAATTAGCCAGCGTGCACACAGGCCTTGGCCGTGCTTTTGAGAGTCGTTGCGAAGAGGACTTGCGGCATCTGCAGAAACACCGCCGGAGGTATACGCGCGATGGCCGCGGATCGAGTGAACAGAGCCGAGGGAAGGGGCACGGACTCAAGCGCAGGCCGCTCTCACTGGTTTGGAGGCGTACGGGGAAACCGCTCTACAACTTTGTAACGCGCAAAGTCTTGCATACCAGGGATGGGGAGCAACGCCGACCCTCTAGTGGTCCCTGGCCGGCCTGGCAAGAACCCCTCGGCCCGGACTAGGCTCAGGCTTCTGTTTGGGGGGCTGTGCTGATGCGGTCATGGGCTTCGATCTCCCCAGTACTGATCAAGAAGTTGCGTAGGATATCGCGCCCTCCCGCCTCCAGGCAGAGGATGGACTCGGGATGGACTTGCAGCCCTTCCAGGGGGAGGGTTCGATGGCGCAAGGCCCCGATTTCTTCGCCGGTTCCCGTTGCGCTGATTTCGAGGACTTTCGGCAGATCGTCATGGGCTACCACCAGAGAGTTGTAGCAGGCCAATTCGAGGGGGCTTGGCAGGCCCTCAAAAATGCCCCGGCCGTCATGCACGAGTGGGCGAGTGCGACCGTGGACAAGTTCCCGAGCCGGGGCCAGGTGCCCACCGAATGCCGTGGCCATGGCCTGCATGCCGAGGCATATCCCAAGGACCGGACAGTGCCTTGGCATTTCCCGCACCACAGCTTCGGAGCAGCCTCCATCGGCGGGTTCACCCGGGCCGGGGCCCACCAGAACGCCCCGAGGGCCCCTCTCGAGCACCCCATCCAAGTCGATTTCGGTCGATCTTTGCACCTCGACCTCGGCCCCAAGGGCACGCAGCGCGTGTTCAAGGTTGAAGGTGAAGGAGTCTCGATTGTCCAGGAGGAAGATCATGGGAGTCGGCGTGGAACCGTCGACAAGCTTGGACTAGGGTAACGCCCCATGGCGGTGTCTCAACAGATTGTTGTAGTCGGAGCGGGTGAAGTCGGACAGCATCTGGCTCGCATCCTCTCGAAGGGCTCCCACGGCGTGACCGTGGTGGATTCGGATCCCCAGAAGATCCGTCTGTTGAATGAGTCCATGGATGTGCAGGCTCTGGTGGGGGATGGCACCAGGGCTGATGTGCTGACTCATGCCGGGGTGGTCAAAGCCTCCCTGTTGGTGGCAGTCACCAACAACGATCATGTGAATATGTTGGCCTGTCTGTTGGGTCGGCAGTTGGGAGCCAAACGCCGCATCTTGCGGGTTCGTGATACCCGCATCCTGGAAGGTTACCACCACTTCTACCAGGACACGCTTGGCTATGACATTGTGCTCAGCACTTCTGAACTCGCCGCGCGCGAGGTGATTGAGACGGTCAAGGAGCGCCATGCTCTCGAGGTCGAGACCTACTGCGATGGCAAGATCCAATTGCGCCGGTTGCGTCTTCCCGAAGGGGACCTGCTGGGCGTGCCTCTTAAGGAAATGCGCTTGTCGGGAAAAATTGTCATGGTGGGCATCCAGCGCAGCACCGATTCGAGTCGGCCGTTCATTGTGCCCGGAGGCGACGATTCCCTCCAAACCGGGGATCAGATTTTTGTCATGGGGGAGGCCAATGACCTGGATGCCTTTGAGCGTGAAGTAGGCGAGCCCAGTGCGCTCAAGCGTGAGGTGATTATCATGGGTGCTGGACGCATTGGTCGTACGGTTGCCACCAAGCTAACCGACATCCATGGGGTTTCTGTGAAGGTCATCGAGCACGATGCCAGTCGTGCACGAGCTCTTGAACAGATGGGGGACGGGCTCCTTGTATTGACCGGCAATGCGACTGACCTTGAGTTGTTGCGAGAAGAGCACATTGGCAAGACCGATGTATTCGTGGCCACCACCAAGGATGATGAGGATAATCTCGTGGCCTGCCAGATCGCTCGTGTCATGGGCGTGGGTCGCACCGTGGCAATCGTCAACAAGGCCAGCTACGGAGGTGTCTATGACCTGATGGGCGTCGATCTGGCGATCAGTCCGCGGCTTTTGTGCGCCAAACGCATCTTGCGCTTTGTGCGGGCATCTTCTCCCCAGGCGGTTTCCATCCTGGCGGAGGGTAAGGCGGAGGTTCTAGAGCTTGAAGTGCAACTGAAAGAGCCCACGCGCATTGAAGACTTGAAGTTGCCCGTCGATGCCAAGATTGGCGCCCGCATGCGAGGGGACTCGGTATCGGTTCCCGGCGGAGGCGAGACCTTGCAGAGCGGGGATCGGGTGATTGTGCTGGCCCTCTCGAATGCTCTGGACGAGGTGCAGGCAATCCTCACTAGCGAGCAGACCTAATGAATTTCCGCGCCGTTTGGGGACTCTTGGGCAAGGTGTTGCTCTTGCTCGGGGCCATGATGATTCTGCCAGCGGTGGTGGGCATCGGCTATGGAGAAAACCGTGCGGCCCTGGGCTGCCTGGCAGCCTGTGTCGTGGTCGTTCTTGCAGGCTGGGGCCTGATGCATCACTTCAAGGCGGCGCTGGAGGACAAGCAGACCATCCATCGGCGCGAGGGCCTGGCGGTTGTTGGTCTCTCTTGGCTGATCGGCGGCCTGGCCGCGGCATTGCCCTTTCTCTTTACAGGTACCTTGGTGTCCCCGGTGGACGCTTGCTTTGAAGCTATCAGTGGGCTGACCACCACTGGCTCCACAGTCATGACTCCCGAGCAGATCGATGGTCTGGACCATGCGATTGCTTTTTGGCGATCCTTCTGCCACTGGCTCGGTGGGTTTGGAATTGTGATGGTCTTTGTGGTGTTCTTTCCAACTGGCGGCCGCAGTCTGTTTCGATCTGAAATCCCCGGGGTGGCGCGGGAAGCTTCACATCGCCGAGTTCAAGACTCGGCGCGCATCCTGCTGAAGCTCTATGTGTTCCTGACAATACTCGAGTTCTTGCTGTTGCAGTTCGCCGGGATGGATGCTTTCGATGGGATGATTCATGCCTTCGGCACGATCCCGACCGGCGGTTTTTCAAACCATGGTTCAAGCGTGATGGCTTTTCAGTCTGCCTCGATCGAGGTTGTGCTGACCCTTTTCATGTTTATTTGCGGTTTCAACTTCGGACTCTATGAAACTCTGATGACTGCCGGACCAGGGGCTTTCATGCGCAAACTCTGGGCGTCCTCCGAGGCCCGCGCCTACATAGGCATCATGGTTGGGGCCACACTGTTGTTGACCATGATCCTGTGGTTTGACGGGGGCACCAATGGAGGCCCCCCTCTGGATGCCCGACCCGGTTGGCAGGACTACTCATCTTTGACCACTTGCGTGCGCGACAGTTCTTTCCTGGTGGTCAGCTTGGGCACCTCCACTGGCTTTGGTAGCGCGAACTTTGACCTTTGGCCCCAAATCGCCCGGATCGTGCTGATGATGCTGGCGGTGGTCGGTGCCTGCGCCGGGTCAACAGGCGGCGGAATCAAGGTGGTCCGCTGCATGATCGTAGTCAAGGCTGCGATCGTCGGCGTCAGGCGGTTCATTCGTCCCCGGGCCGTGCATACGGTGCATATGGATGGGCAGGCCCTTGAAGATGGCGTCGTCGCCTCGATCACCGCCTACTTCTGCTTGTGGACGGTGGTTTTCTTGTTCGGCACCTTGTTCCTGTCGGCCTATGGTCTGGACCTCACCAGTGCCGGCACTGCGGTGTTGGCAACCTTGAACAACATCGGCCCCGGTTTGGCGGCTGTCGGGCCGTGGGAGAACTTCTCGGCTCTGCCGGATTTGCCGAAGATCGTCCTGGCACTATTCATGATTGTTGGGCGGCTTGAGTTCTATGCCGTGGCAGCCTTGTGTGTGCCTAGTTTCTGGCGCCAATAGCGGGGTCCTGATTCCTTTCGAATCCAGGTCCCCGAGGAAGGTGTCTTAGAGCGTGTCCTCGCGATACACCCAAGGCTTGCGTCTCCCTTGATCCTTGCGATGCGCAACCAACTTCCACAGATCACGCGGGCCGACCACTGCCGCATACACTCGTTGATCTCCAGCGACCCCTAGTTCAATTACGCCACTGACCAATCCCAACAGCCGCATGTTGCTGCCTTCTGACTCCACTGGAAGAAATACTCCGGCTCCAGTCTGGTCCGTGCTAGCGAGCAACTCCGGCAGCACATCGATCAAGATGCCATCAACATCTGGATCACTTCGCAAGGGTGTTGTCACCTGCCAGGATCCTGCGGGGGTGCGGCCGCGTACCACCACCATGGTTCCTGGTTCAGGAATCTGGAATGTGAGGGGGACAGTTGCCAGTCTGATTTCAGTCTCTGCCGTATACAGGGTGTCGCCAACAGGTTCCACCACGCTTGGTTCGATGTTGGGTCCGTCACCGAACCAACTCTCGATTTCGATTCGTCCAGCGGAATGGGAAGACCCCAGGAACAGTACGCCATACTCGGTGCTGACGCCGAGTTCAGTGCCTCCGCCTCCGCGGATCAGAACCGTCGGGTCGGAGAGGCGCTTGGTGCCTGTGCAGGAGGCGAGGATCAAGAGCGGCAGGACCGTCCATTGCAGGGTGCTGGTGTGCATGGCCACAAGGGTAGCGCCTCTGGGGGTGGGATCCCATGGGCAAGCTGGGTGGGGTGTCAGGACGGGGCCAACGGGAGCGGAAAACAGGTCAGGAGCAGGGCGAGAGAGTCGACGGGCCTTTCTTCCCGAGAGCATTTGATTTGTGTATCGGCCCTCATGGGGCAGCCGCGCAGGCCGTAACCTGCTTTCCCTCCGCCCCCCCAATGAAACACTTCTTATTGCCCCTCCTGGCCTTGCTGGCCCTTGTGTTCGCCGTTTCCCAACTGATCAGACCTGGAGAGGGCCCTGCTCTCAGTGATGCCGCGGGCTCGAGCAACTCCGAAGGCTCACTGCAGGTCCCGGCACAGACCGGCCCGGTGGAACTCAGTGGAGAGAGTGGTATTGCGGGACAAGCTGCGGGACGCAGTTCGCTTAATGAGGCGGGCTCGGAGAAGGATCAGAACCCCGTGGCGAGTGTGGTCCCGGTGCACCTGACCGGGCGTATTGTGGACGAGCACTCCAAGCCGGTGCAGGGCGCTCTGATCACGGTGAGTCAGTCTCGGGGGGGAGAAATGATCTTCACATCTCAATCAGATTCACCGCCGGTCAGCACGACCCACACGAACCTGGCGGGTCGGTTTTCGATTCCCACCGCAGGTCGGGGCATGCGCGAGATCACGGTGAAGCGTGATGGCTTCCAGTTCCTCACGGAGAGGGTTTATCTGGGGGCGACGAGAGATTTCAACATCGGGGATCTGGTTCTCAAGGCTGGCTTCGGCCTTCGTGGCCGGGTCTTGAGCATGGACGGTGAGCCCCTTGAGGGGGTCTCCGTTTCCCTGCTGCCACCGGCTACGCCCGGGCGGATGACTTTCTCGTTTGGCGCGCGCCCTGGAGTTGAGGTTGCAAGTACAGACGCAGAAGGAAATTTTGCCGTGAGCTGTCTGCCTCTGGGCCCCTTTGAATTGGCGGCCACTCGGGACGACCTGCTTCGCGCAACTCAAGGTGGGGTCTTGCGCGGAGTTGGTAACGAGGTCTTGGAGATCCGCGCGGAGTATGGCGCGGTATTGAGGGGCATCCTCAAGGAGAACAAGCTCCCTCTCGAAGAGGTCAAGGTGATCGCCTGGTCTCAATCCTCGTCCATGCCTCAGGTGAAGATCTCCGGTGGCATGGGCGGCCCCACTCCATTTGATCAGCAGCGCGAGGGCCAGGTCCTTTCCGACGGATCATTCGTCGTGCGGGGGTTGCCCCACGACACGGAGGTGAAAGTGGCCGCACTCTCGGCAGGCAAATCGTTGGTCCCCCTTGGACCGATTGCCGAAGCAGAGTCCGACGCGAGCGATGTGGTCCTGGAGATCTTCCCCAGCTTCGACCTCAATCTGACGGTTGTGTCCGCGTCAGACAGCGAGAAGATCACTTCCTTTGTGGCTTGGGCGGGGTTTCGTACGCTCGAGCCACTTGAGGATGGGGATGGTCAGATATTGCGCTATCATCCCCGAGGACGATTGACATACCCCGATCTCCGGTTGAGCTCGCCTAAGGAACTCTTGACCGTGCAGGTCAATTCCCCTGGTTTTGCACCCTTCTTGCGTGGGAACATTGCGGCCCCCGTGAACGGAGTCCTGGACCTGGGCACTATCAGGTTGGTTCGTGCGCCTGGTTTGCGAATACGGGTGCTGGATGACCGGACAGGTAAGCCACTGGCGGGCGTGCGCGTCACTGCGAAGGAAGAGTCGGGCGAGCAGGGATCGACTGCCCTCGGGCTCTTGGAGTTGGCTGGGGAGGATGGTGCTCTCCTTTCTATGGGGAACAGGGCTCTGGTGGTAGCGCGTACGAACAAGGAAGGGGAGGTACAGATCGCCGCTACTCCGGGGGAGAAATACAGGGTCTCTATCCAGCACGAGGGCTACTCTGATCTGGCCAAGACCCTACAAGCCACCGTCGTGAATGTTCTGCACGAAGCGCGCCTCTTGCGCCCTTGCACCGTGGAGGTCACGCTGCTTGACTCTCAGGGCAAGCCGAAAGCTGCCGGGCGCGTGGAGCATAGGCTCAAGGAAAGGCATCCAGGTAGTGGCATCGCCTTCGACTCCAGGGAAACAGGGCCCCGCCGAACGGATTCGAAGGGGCTTGCGATCTTTGGGGATCTCAAGCCAGGAACCCACCTTTTTCGAGCAGCTGGGAAAGATCCCGCCATGGGCATGATCATGGTCATCAAAGGTGAAGAACCCGAGCAGGCCTCCTGGACCGAAGTCAGTCTTGTAGCTGGGGAGACCCGTACCCTTGTCCTTCGTGAAGAACCCAAGGCACTTATACGAGGCCGTGTATTCCTGGATGGGGAACCCCTAGCCCAGTGCAAGGTCACCTTTCAAACGGAAGGCAAAGAGATGTTCTTCATGGGCGCTGGAGGTCCGGGGGACTTGACTGCGGCGGATGGGAGTTTCGAAATCGAAGGACTTGATCCGGGTCAGGGACGCCTCACTTTCAGGCATCCGGATCTGGTCATGCGTCACGAGCAGGAGCACACCTGTACCCGCGGAGAGCAGGTGGTGGATGTGGACCTGGTCCTGACCACAATCAGCGGGCGTGTAACTGGGCCTGATGGAAGAGGACTGGCTGGCATCAAGGTCAGCGTGGGAGGGGGTGGCGAACAGGTCATGGGCCGCATGATCATGATTACGGCATCAGCTGAAGGCAGCGGCCAGGCCGTTTCGACCTTTGGTGGGGCCGACTCCGTGCTCAGTGCCGATGATGGCAGCTACATCCTGCGGGGAGTGCGCTCAGGGATGGCACTGGAAATCAAGGCCACGGGTGAGGGGCTGAAACCAGCCAGTCGCACCCTGGAAGCTCTTGTGCCTGGGCAGTTGAAGCAAGACATCGACCTCATGTTGAAGGTCGGGGCGAGTCTGGTCCTGACCCGAACCCCAATCGAGGATCAGGATTTCAGCATGGTGCGACTTGAGTTTCTAGGTTCCGAGCCCGATTCGGGCCCCGTGCAAGATGAGCGCGAAATCATGTTTGAGGGGACCTGCCGTTTTGATGGCCTGACCCCGGGCCCGTGGCGAATCTTCCTGGAGGATCCTGGAAGCTCAGATTCGGAACCGCTGATCGAGCCACGGGATGTGGAATTGCGGCCGGGCGAAGAGGGGCAGATTTCGCTGGACTGACTATCCGGTGCCTGGAGTGGGCGTCCAAGTCGAGTTGCCGTGAAGCTCGCCCTCAGGCGACCGAGCCTTTATCCTCAAGGCCAATGACCAGAACCCACGACGCCTTGCTGCTGGACCTTGACGGCACTCTCTTGGATTCCCAGGAGACTGTTCCGTCCGCGACTCGCCTTGCAATCGCTGAAGCGCGCGAAGCCGGGATCAAGGTTATGGTGGTCACCGGACGCTCGTGGCTTTCGGCCGAACCCATTCTGAAAGAGCTCGATCTTGGGACGCCAGCCCTGTTGTTCAACGGTGCGGCGGTTTGTGATGCCAAAGGCGAGCGCTTGATCGAAGAGCGCGTGCTCTCCAATCGCATCATGGGCAAGCTACACGCTTTTCGCAGTGAGCACGGCGATCTGATGATCTTGATGGGGGCTCGGCGCAAGTTGTGCTTGCAGCCTCGCAGCAAGGCAGAAGAACGTTCGCTTGCGGGGTTGATCGGCGTGCAGTATGTGGATGAGGCAACTCTGATGGCAGAAGAGTATGTGGTGCGCGTGACCTTCCTCGCTGACCGAAGGGAGGATTCGGGGGCCTATGCAGGAGCCATTGAAGACCACCTGGCCCAGCCGGTTTATATGACCCACTTTCCGCTTTCAATTCTGGCGCGCCACCGGGCCAGCCAATTTGTGGCCGTGGATGTGCACCCTCCCTGTCGCGGGAAAGCTGAGGCTTTGCGGGTCTTGCAGGAGCAGTTCGAGATTGACCCCTCTCGCGTGGTGGCGGTAGGGGACGCGGACAATGACCTGCCTATGTTCCGGGCCGCGGGCCTGGCAGTTGCCATGGGCAATGCTGGGGCCGATGTGCAGCAGGAAGCTGACCTGGTTCTGGGTGATCTGGACTCCGGCGACCTCGCGCGCATGATCGTGGCCATGGTGCGGGGCGAGGACTTGCTGAGCCTCCGGTCCGGCGGGGTTTGATTGTGAAGTTGTCCGGGGACTCCAGGAGTTCAGACTCTCAGCTTCTGACCCCTTTTCGCCCCGCATGGTGGTTGCCGGGAGCGCATCTGCAGACTCTCTGGGGTGGATTGCTCCGTTCCCCTGCCAGGGTTGGCCTTGAGAGGGAGCGCTTTGAGTTGCAGGACGGAGATTTTCTCGACCTGGATTGGTTGGATGGACCCAAGGGGGAGCCTTTGATCGTGCTCTTGCACGGCCTTGCAGGTTCGGCTCAATCGCCTTACATGCGCGGCGCTCTTGCGGCTCTCAAGAAGCGTGGCCTGAGAGCAGTGGTGATGCACTTCAGGGGCTGCGGTGGCGAACCCAATCGCCTTGCCCGTGGGTATCACTCCGGCGAGACCGAGGACTTGGGCGAGTTCTTGAGGGCTTTGGTGCAGCGCGAGCCCAACACTCAGTTGGGGGCTCTCGGCTTCTCTCTTGGCGGCAATGTCCTGCTCAAGCACTTGGGAGAGCAGGGAGCGGGCTCGCCCATCGGCGCAGCCCTGGCGGTCAGCGTTCCATATGAGTTGTCTGCCTGTTCTGGGCGCTTGGACCGAGGGCTCTCACGTCTCTATCGCAGATGGTTGCTGGGCAAGATTCGGCGCGACGTGCTGGCCAAGGAGAAAATTCTCGCGCAGGCTGGCATTGATGTGAAGCGCGTGATCGGGGCCAAGACTCTGCGTGAGCTGGACGAGTTCTTGACTGCCCCCTTGCACGGTTTCAAGAGTCCGGAGGACTACTATCAACGTTGCTCCAGTCGTCAGTTCATGCCAGCGATCACCAAAGCTACCCTCCTGGTGCACGCTATCGATGATCCCTTCCTATTGCCCAGGGTCGTGCCCAAGCCGGAAGAATGTGGTCCTCTCGTCGAGCAGATGATCAGTGCAAGAGGCGGGCATGTGGGCTTCTTGCAGGGGCGATTCCCCGGCCGTGCGCAGAGTTGGCTGGATGGGCCGCCGCTTGATTGGCTCGCGGCGCAACTGACCCTGTAGTCAGCGCGCATGAAAATGTCGAACCAGGTCTGGCACTTGCATGTTCAGTCCTTGGGGTCTGAACTCTTGGGCTTGTCGGTCTTGCCCGATTCCTTGGAGGGCTTTGTGGTTTCCTCCGACTTCTTCTGGGCATCCGCATCGGCTTTGGCGCCTTCCGTGTAGGAGGCAGAGCGGTAGTCGGTTTGGTAGTAGCCCGATCCCTTGAAGAGCAGACCTCCGCCTCCGCCAATCAGGCGTTCCAGTTGGTTCTTGCCGCAGGCGGGGCACTTGCGCTTGGGGCGGTCGCTCATCGATTGGAAGAGTTCCAACTCGTGGGCGCAGGCCTTGCACCGGTAGTCGTAGGTGGGCATCAGGCGGAATCTTTGCTGCTAGGCTCGTCGTGGGACGCTTTGTCTGCGTTGTCGAGTGCTGAGTCTTGCTCCTGGAGATCCTCATCCGTGTCAGGCGTCTCTGGCTCGGCCACTACTTTGACCTGGGCGTGACGGAGGACTTCGCTGCGGCGGAGGAAACCCTTGCGGATTACAGCGGCTATGGTTCCGGGGTCTTGGTCCGCGTCGTCCACGGTGGACACTGCCTGGTGCTCATCGGGGTTGAAGGTGCCTGTGGTTGAGATTTCTTTGACGCCCAGGTTAGCCAGTAGGCCAGTAAGTTGATCGCGAGTAAGGCGCACTCCTTCCTGGAGCGTGATCGCGTCTGGGCTGGTGACCTCAGCAGTCAGGGCCATTTCGAGCCAGTCTGCAAGGGTCAGCATCTCTCGCAGCAGGGCGGTTTCTGCTCGGGCCACGGCCGCGTCGCTGTCTGCCAGGGAGCGACGGCGCAAATTGGCGAAGTCGGCGCGGGACCGTTGCAGCAAGCCTTCTAGTTCGGCGATGCGCTCTTGGGGCGTGAGTTCCGCGGGGGGCTCTTCGGTGGCTTCCACAGTCGTGCCTTCCTCTTGTGGCTCTTGGCCTGTGCCCTCTTGCTGGACCGACTCTTCATCAGACTCAGCTTCTTGCTTTCGTTTCTTCTTCATGCTCTGGAAGGGGTTGGTTCTCACGAGAAGTGGTCCGCTATGCGTTCAAAGAAATTCTTCTTGCCATGGGATTCTTGCTCCAAGAGTTCGAACTCTTCGAGCAGGCGTTTTTGTTCGCTGGAGAGCTTCGTGGGGATCTCCACGTAGACTCGTACCAGTTGGTCGCCGCGGCCAGAGCCTTCCAAGCGGGGCAAGCCCTGAGCACGTAGGCGAAAGACCTTGCCGGTTTGGGTTCCAGGAGGAATGCTCATCTCGACTTTTCCCCGCAGAGTTGGGATTTCCACCTTGGTACCCAGGGAGAGTTGGCCGAAGCTGAAGGGAAGTTCGGTGACCAGGTCCGGGCCACTACGTTGGAAGACCTTGTGCTCGTGCTCGTGCACCAACACATAGAGGTCTCCTCGCTCTCCGCCTTTGGGGCCTGCGTCGCCCTCGCTACGTACCACCAACCGCATGCCGTCTTCGATGCCTGCGGGGATCTCGACTTCGATTTCGGCAGATTCCTGATTGCCGCCAGAGCCCTTGCAGTCCTTGCAGGGGTCCTCGATCACCTGACCAGCACCGCTGCAGGTGGGGCAGGCGGAGGCTACCTGAAAGAAGCCAGCGTTGCGTGCCACCTGACCACGACCGCCGCAGGTCTTGCAGGTGGACTTGCCCGTGCCCTTCTTGGCGCCAGAGCCAGAGCAGGTCACGCAATGTTCGCGCCGCCTGAGGTTGATGGTGCGCTTGAGACCCGAGTCGATTTCCTCAAGAGTCAGGTCGAGTTGGATCTTGAGGTCGCGGCCCTTGGCTGGTCCGCGCTGGCGGCGTCCGCCCCCGAACATGTCGCCGAAGAATCCGCCACTACTGTGGCCGCCAAAGATGTCGCCAAAGGCCGAGAAGATGTCTTCAAGGTTATTGAACTGGGGACCACTGTACTGGCCGCCCTGGGCGAAGGCTGCGTGTCCGAAGCGATCGTATTGGGCCCGCTTGTTTTCGTCCGAGAGCACATCGTAGGCCTCGGCGGCTTCCTTGAATTTTGTTTCGCCCTGCTTGTCACCCGGATTCTGGTCCGGGTGGTACTTCAGGGCGAGCTTGCGGTATGCCTTCTTGATCGTTTGAGCGTCTGCGCTCTTGTCCACTCCAAGGACCTGGTAGTAGTCGCTTTTTTCTTCCATGGCTAAGGGGCTGGGTAGCGCTGCTGGAGGTGGACTGATGGCCGGGCACCTCCGCTCTTGGAGTCAGCCCGGCCATCGAAGTGGGGCCCGATCAGGCAGTCGTGCCCTCGATCGCCTTCTCGTCATCATCGAGGTCGGTGATCATGGAGTCAGTTGTCAAGAGCAGGCCGGCGATGGAACCCGCGTTGGCGAGTGCCGTGCGCACGACCTTGGCCGGGTCGATGACCCCCGCCTTGAACATGTCTCCGTAGGCTCCGGTCAGTGCGTTGAAGCCGTAGTTCTTGCCCTTTTCACGCACGGTCTCGGCTACCACTGAGCCATCTTCGCCGGCGTTCATGGCGATTTGGCGCAGAGGAGCTTCGAGGGCCTTGGAGACAATTTCCGCACCGTACTTTTCGTCGCCACGGTATTTTCCCTTGGCCACGGCTTCAGCCGCACGCAGCAGAGCCACGCCGCCACCAGGGACAATGCCCTCGGCGAGGCCAGCGCGGGTCGCGTTGAGGGCGTCCTCCACGCGGTCCTTGGTCTGCTTCATCTCGGCTTCTGTCTGGCCGCCGACCCTGATCAGAGCTACGCCGCCAGAGAGTTTGGCCAGGCGCTCTTCGAGCTTCTCCCGGTCGTACTCGCTGGAGGTACGTTCGATCGCAGCGCGTATCTGGTTACAACGTTCGGTGATGGCCTTCTTGGTACCTGCGCCCTTGATGATGGTGGTGGCGTCCTTGCTCACTAGCACGCGGCCGGCGCGGCCCAGGTGCTCGGCCGTGGCGTTTTCCAGAGAGAGCCCCGTATCGTCGGTGATGGCTGTGCCGCCGGTCAGGACTGCTATGTCCTCCAGCATGGCTTTGCGCCGCTCGCCAAAGCCCGGGGCCTTGACGGCACAGACATTCAGCACACCCCTCAGGCGATTGAGCACCAGAGCGGTCAGGGCTTCTCCTTCCACATCCTCGGCAATCACCAGCAGGGGGCGGCCGGATTGTGCGGCGGCCTCAAGCACTGGCACGAACTCACTCATGCTGCTGATCTTCTTGTTGCAGATCAGGATGTTTGCGTCCTCAAACTGGCAGACCAGCTTGGAGAGGTCCGTAGCGAAGTAGGGAGACAGGTAGCCCTTGTCGAACTCCATGCCTTCGACTACTTCGAGTTCGGTTTCCACTGCGGAGTTTTCCTCCACCGTGATGACTCCATCGTCGCCCACGGCCTCAAAGCCATCGGCGATGAACTTGCCGATTTCCGGGTCATTGTTGGCGCTGATGGAAGCCACGGCCAGCTTGTCGGCCCTGGTCTTGACCTTGCGGGCTTGACTCAGGACGGCTTCGTTGGCTAGTGCCACAGCTTCATCGATGCCCTTGCGCAGGGCGATTGTGCTGACGCCAGTGGTGACGTACTTGAGGCCTTCGGAGAAAATCGCGGCAGCCAGCACCGTGGCGGTGGTGGTGCCATCGCCAGCGATGTCATTGGTCTTGTTGGCCACCTCAAGCACGAGTTTGGCGCCCATGTTCTCGAATGGGTCGTCGAGTTCGATCTCTTTGGCGACCGAGACACCGTCCTTGGTGACATGGGGGCCACCGAAGGACTTTTGGAGGATGACGTTGCGTCCGGCGGGGCCGAGGGTGACGCGTACGGTCTTTGAGAGCTTCTCGATGCCGGTGCGCATTTTCATGCGGGCCGCATCGTCAAACATAATTTGCTTAGCCATGGTGATTTACTGGGGGTGTTCGCGTGGGGTTGATTGAAGTTGAATTGCTTGAGGATTGGTTGTGGGGGGCTTGGTTTGCACTACATGCCCATTCCGGGCATTCCTCCCATACCGCCCATGCCACCCATTCCGCCCATGCCGCCCATGCCGCCCATGGGATCCATGCCGTCCATGCCGTCCATGCCTTCAGGAGGGCCGGCGGCGACAGGCTCGGGCTTGTTCGCGATCAGGCAATCGGTGGTCAGTAGCAGGGCCGCCACGCTGACTGCGTTTTGCAGGGCGCTCTTGGTGACCTTGGTCGGGTCGATGATGCCAGCCGCGAGAATGTCCTTGAACTCGCCCTTGAGAGCGTCGAACCCGAAGCTGTTGCTCTTCTCGCGCAGGACCCGATGGGCCACTACGGGTCCCTCGTGTCCAGCGTTGTTGGCGATGGTCTGGATTGGCATGGCCAGGGCTTCGAAGAGCACATCGAGGCCGAGGTTGTAGTCCACATCGTCCTTGAGGCGCAGACCTGTGAGCGCCTTACGGGCTCGCAGCAGTGCGCACCCGCCGCCGGGCAGGGTGCCCTCGGCAACCGCCGCGCGGGTCGCGTGCAGGGCGTCTTCGATCAGGGCCTTGCGCTCCTTGACCTCGGTGTCGGTTGCACCGCCCACATTGATCTGGGCGATGCCGCCCGTGAGTTTGGCCAGGCGCTCCTGGAGCTTCTCCCGGTCGTAGTCGCTGGTGGTGGTTTCAATCTCGCGGCGAATCTGGGTCACGCGACCTTCAACATCCTTGCGCTTGCCTTTGCCATCGACAATCGTCGTGTTGTCGGAGGTGATGTTGACACGCTTGGCGCTGCCCAGGTGGCTGAGTTCCACAGTGTCAAGCTCGAAGCCAATGTCCTTCATGATCGCCGTGGCGCCGGTGAGCGAGGCGATGTCCAGTAGCATTTGCTTGCGGCGATCACCGTAGCCCGGGGCTTTGACCGCACAGGTGGTGACCACGCCGCGCAGCTTGTTGACCACCAGGGTGGCCAAGGGCTCGGAGTCCACGTCCTCGGCGATGATGATCAATTCGGTTTTGGCGCTCTTTACTTTTTCAAGCAGGGGCAGGAGAGCTTGGATGTTGGAGATCTTGCCTTCATGCACCAGGATCAGGGGGTTCTCATAGGAACACTCCATGCGATCGGTGTTGAGGGCAAAGTGCGGGGACAAGAAGCCTCGGTCGAACTGCATGCCTTCCACGATGTCCACTGCGGTCTCGGTGCTTTTGCCGTCCTCGACCGTGATGACCCCATCGCGGCCAACTTTCTTCATGGCATCGGCGATCAGTTTGCCCACTGCGGCGTCGTTGTTGGCGCTGATGGTGGCAATCTGACGGATGCCTGTGGCGCCCTCAACCGGACTGGACATCTTGTCCAGTTGGTCGATCACGGCACGGGAACCATCGTGCAGGGCTGCACCCAATCGTCCCGGGGCGGCCCCAGCTGTCAGTGCGCGCAGGCCTCCGTCGAAGATTGAGGCGGTGAGCAGGGTCGCCGTGGTTGTGCCGTCACCGGCCACATCACTGGTCTTGCTGGCCACTTCTTTGACCAGGGAAGCGCCCATTTGCTCGTAGGGGTCTTGGAGTTTGATCTCCTCGGCCACGCTGACTCCATCCTTGGTGACTGTTGGAGCGCCCCAGCCCTTGTCCAGGACTGCGTTGCGGCCGCGGGGACCCAAGGTGGTGGTGACCGCCTTGGCGAGCTTTTCGACGCCCTGACGCATTGCGTCCCGGGCATCGCTTTGGAAGATCATCTGCTTGGCCATGTGTATGTGTGTGCTCTGGGGCTCTGAGGAAGGGGGTGAATAGAGGCAGCCCCAACTGCGGGTCGCGGTCGACCTGCGCGCTGGGGTGAAGCATGGGGCGCTAGATGCAAGAAGGGTGCCGAAAAGGATGCCGGCCGCAAGCCGTTGCCCTGTAGGGAGTTGCGTCTGTTGGGCACTTGGGCCGGGCTGCCGAATCGGCAGAGGCCATTGGGCTTGGGGGTGGGATCTGCCCTTTTGGCAGCAAGCCCTGCAGGATAGACCGGGGCAGGCCATGAATCGCCCCGCTCCCGGTTCCCTGCTTCTCCAGTCAGGATCGGCGCTTGCCCCAGAAGTCCCATGGGGTACTCTGCCCGCCATGTGGCTCTTCGTCCTCGCCCTCTGTCTGCTTGCGCCAGGCCAGGATCCCCCGGCTCCCCAGGTGGAACTGGAGTCCGCCTTTGGCAGTATCCAGCACCTGCCCCTGGAGGGTCTTGAGTTGGCGGACCCACGAGACAAGGGGGCGGTGTTCTTGAGGTTCTTGGGCCTGCCGGCTCCAACAGAAGAGGCCACGGGGCTGGCCTTGGACCTGCGCCTTGGCACGGGTGGACGCCTGGCGGCTTTTCTGGAGGGGGGAACGGAGGAGCATCTGGAATTGGTGCTGGCCGGGGGCAGTCGATGCTCTTTGGGAGTCGAGAGCCTCACCAGTCTGCATGTCCCCCAAGCTCTGGAGGGGCGGGATGGCCTGCCTGTAGCCTCCGACGAGGGTGATCGGTTGTATCTGGTGCGCGGTGGGGGGCTTGATCGGTTGGAGGGTCTGACGCTGGGCTTCTCCGTCCAGGGCATTCTCTTCGAGGGCCCCTTGGGGGAGCGCCTGCATCCCTGGGCTGAGGTGGCCGCCCTGTTTATCGAGCCACTACCTGCACTTGAAGACTCGCAGTCCAATGCTGGCAGCGAAGTGCCAACTGCGGAGATCACTACCCAGGGGGGCGGTGCTTTCAGTGCCCAGCTTCTGGGCATCACCGGCGCCGGCGTGCGATTGCGTCTGGCGGGAGAGGAGTGGCTCTTGCTGCCCCAGGATGTGGCCGAGTTGGCCGTGCGTGATTCCTCCTATGCTTTTCTCTCCAATCTGGAGCCCGCCGACCTGGGCCCCCTCAACCCCTTTGACTCCGAAGTGGTCATGGGTCAGTCCTGGCCCATGCGTTCCAACCGCGCTGTGGGTGGTGGCCCCTTGAGGGTAGGAGGCAGGTTGTTCTTCAGGGGTCTTGGAGTGCATGCTCCGAGCCGCGTGACCTGGAAGCTGGACGGGGGCTGGAGTCATCTGCGCACCCGCATCGGGGTGGATGATTCCGCTGGCCGTGGGGCCCATGGGGGCAGCGTTCGTTTTCGCGTGTTGGTCGACGGCGAACTGCGATTTGAGAGCGACGAGTTGCGCGTGGGCAACGCTGCCTTCGTTGTACCGCCCATAGACCTGGTAGGTGCCCAGGAGTTGCTTCTCGAAGTGGATCCTCTGGAGGATTGGGTGTTGGACCGGGCGGATTGGTTGCGACCAATTCTGCTCAAGGAGTGAGCATTCGATTCGTTGTGCGAGGAGCTTGGGTCTGCCTCAGGCGCTCTCCATGTCCTCTCCAAGACTGCGGAAGTATATGCCCCGGTCACCTCTCGCGAGTTTCGCGGCTCGCAGGGCCCGTTCCGCCCTCAGGCGTAGTTCATCCGCACTTTTGAGGTCTTTTCCATTGAAGGACTCAAAGCCCAGGCTGGCGGTGACCACGATTGGCTCCGGGCGGTCCACCTTGGTCACCATGGCACGCATTCGGTCGCGTACACGGCGTACAACCCGGGCGGCATCCAGAGCGGTGGTGTAGGGCAAGAGGAGACCGAACTCATCGCCTCCCAGTCTTCCGCCGATGTCTTCTGCCCGTAGATTGTGACGCACCAATTCGCCGACGCTCTCAATCACTCGATCGCCTACCGTGTGATCAAATTCCTTGTTGATCTGGCCGAATCGGTCCAGGTCCATCAGGATCAAGGCCAGGGGCAGGTCGTGACGTGCGGCGGCGGAGAAGTGCTCCTCCAAGCGGTCGGCGAATGGGATCGGCCGCAAGAGGCCTGTGCGGTCATCGTGGGAGGCTTGATAGCGCAGGTCTGTGATCTCTGATTCGCCTTGGTATCTGGCGCGCAGAGCGCGCAGGCGTACTCGGAATTCGTCCAGAGGGGCGTCTCGGCGAATCAGGTCCATGGGGATGTTCCGCAGGCTGGCCTGTGCCGTGGCCGCGGAGTCCACCCGCGAAGGATCGGTGACCAGCAAGAGCGCCGGCACGTGGTCGCCTGCGGCAGCCCAGAGGACTTCAATTTCCTTGGTGCCGCCGCTTGCCAAGGGATCGAGGATGATGACCTGGGGTCGGAGCTTCGTCAGGGCTCTCTTGCTGGCCTTCAGGTTGCTCGCTTGATGAAGGTCCAGGCTAGCTTCTGTCAGTTTCTCGAGGGACTCCGCGAGGCCTTCGCCACGGTGGTCGCTGATCAAGACTGCAAGTTGAGTGGACATGACTGGGCCCCGCACATTGCGGGGGGGGCTGACGGGGTGCTTGTGGAGGATGACCTGTAGACCAGGAGGCAGCCTAAGAGTACCTCTCTCAGCCGATCGTGGAGTTCGGCATGCTCGGGCACTGCCTGGAGGGCCATTTTGCGACCAGGGGGCGGACGCGATACCCAGGGGACCCCCAAGCAGGTGCCCTCCCCGCTGCCTTCCTCGCCTCCCTGTTGGAGCGCCCCGTTCCGAACCCTGAGAACATCGTGGACGGGTGCCTCTCACATCCCTACACTCTCCCGCTCTAATGCGCCGGATGGACGTTCCGCCGCATCCTTCGAGGCCCCCCTCGAGACCCCAGCGGGGTCAGGGAAGGGGAGCTCGCGCAGCTTGTGACCAGCATGCTTCGTGGAAGGATGGGGCAGGGTCCGTACAGCCGGTGCAGGGTTGTCTGCGCTGTTGCGGACCAACCTCCACAAACCCCTCAGACCCAACTTAGAAAGATCCCCATGGAGACCCCCTCCGTCCAGGCCTTGATCGACGCTGGCGTGCACTACGGTTGCCGCGCCTCTCGCTGGAACCCGCGCATGCGTGAGTACATTCACGGCAAGAATGGCGCCGTGCATGTGATCAATTTGCGCGAGACATTGCGAGGTCTCATTCGAGCTCAGAACCTGCTGTTCCGAGTCGCGTCGGAGGGCAAATCGGTCCTCTGGGTTGGCACCAAGCGGCAGATCAAGGGCGTGGTCATCGAAGCCGGCGAGCGTACGGGGATGCCGGTTGTGACCGAACGCTGGATCGGCGGCACCCTGACCAACTTTTCGGTTATTCGCTCACGACTCAAGCGCCTTGAACAACTAGAGGCAATCGACGAGAAGGCGATCCTCGAGCAGAAGCTCAACAAGAAGGAGCTCTCCTTCATGGCCCGTGAGCAACGCAAGATTACCCGCAACCTCGGGGGCATCCGCGAGATGAAGAGTGTTCCCACAGCGATGATCGTGGTGGACCCTTCGCGAGAATCCAACGCGGTGCGCGAAGCACGCAAGATGGGCGTGGTGGTAATCGGTATCCTGGATACGGACTGCAATCCCAAGGACGTGGACATCGTAATTCCCGGTAATGATGATGCCCTCAAGAGTGTGCGGCTGCTAGTGGAGCAACTCGCAGGCGCAGTGGAAGAGGGCTGGCGACAGCACGATGAGCAATTGAAGGCCGTAAGTCCTGCAGAGCGCAGCGATCAGGAGTCAGAGGCTTCGGCGACCGATGGCGAGGGCGGTGGCGAGCCCCGTCCCACACGTCCTTCGCGCCCCATGCCTACCATGCAGGAACTGGACCAATCTGCTCCTGAGGCGGCAGCTCCCAGCGAGGAGGCAGCCCCCACGGCGGTTGCCACCGAGTCACCTGTAGCAACTGAAGCTCCGGCTGCGGAGCCCGATCCTGAGGAGCCCGAGGCCCCGGATGCACCTGTTTCCGACAGTTCAGCCAACGGCTGATCTGCGACCGTCCTTTTCCTACGAGCAATCAACCAATATTGAGAACGAGCGATGTCTGAAATCACCGCCTCCCTTGTGCGCAATCTGCGCGAAAAATCTGGCGCCGGAATGATGGAGTGCAAGAAAGCGCTCGAAGCAACCTCCGGTGATTTGGACGCAGCCTTTGATGAGTTGCGCAAGTCCGGTCTGAAAACCGCTGCCAAGAAAGCTGGCCGCAGTACTGGCGAAGGCCGTCTGTGGTCTTGTCTGTCAGACGACAAGAAGAGTGGAGCCATGATTGGTATCTCTTGCGAGACCGACTTTGTGGCCAAGACCCCAAACTTCGAGGAGTTCCTACGTGGCCTCGCGGAGCATGTGCTTGAGCACAAGCCGAAAGACTTGGAAGAGTGCCTCGCACAGCCTTGGAGAGGTGACGGGACCGTGGACTCTGCCCTCAAGGACCTGGTAGGCAAGCTCGGGGAGAACATCCAGATCGCCCAGGTCGCCTGCTATGAAGTTGCCGACGGAGCGGTGCAGGCCTATGTGCATCACGACAACAAGAAGGGCGCCTTGGTGCAGGTCACCAGCGACAAGCCCGACCTGGAGGTGATGCGCGACCTTTGCATGCACATCGTGGTATTCAATCCGGCTTCCCTTGATCGCTCTGAGATCGATGAGAGCCTGGTGGAACGCGAGAAAGCAATCATCATGGAAGAACTCAGCGGTAAGCCTGCGGAGATCCAGGAGAAGATCATGGGTGGCCGTCTGGAGAAGTTCTACGCCGGTCAGGTCATTACCGAGCAGCCCTGGGTCAAGGATGACAAGCAGACCGTTCAGAAGGTCCTGCAAGCGAGCATGGGAGAAGGCGCCCGATTGACCGGCTTCACCCGCTTTGAAGTAGGCGCCTGAGCTTTCTCGATTCTGGTTTCTGGGTTTGCCCCACTCGGTGTCCTTGATCTGATGGTGACCGCCGCGTTTTGCGTGGAGTTCGTCCTGCGAGGCTGACAGGAAGCGGCAGGCCCCGCCCGAGGCCTCGGGAGAGAGTCTTGGGTGCAATTTCCCCGTCCTGCGCAATCCTGGTGTAGGCTGGGACCTTGTCTTCCTCTCACCGCCCAGCTCAGAGGCCTTTTGGTCGCGTTGAATTCTCATCCGCTGAGGATGGGCGTAGCGCTGCCATGGTGCTGGTGACCTGCACGAGTTCAAAGGCTGCTCGGTCGTCTCTTCTTATGGAGTACGTGAAGACTCTTGCGGACCACGTCCTGCGTCGGGCGCCCAAGGATGTACATGAGTTGGCGGCCCAGGACTGGATAGCCGGTGGCCCCAGCGTTGCTCATGTGCAGCGCCGATTTGCTGACCAACTCGATGCCGGCCTGGCCGTCAGTCGCATGGTGCGACTCGAAGTTGAGACGGGCTGGGTGCATCCCTGGCGCGCCCCCAATGGTGATGGCGTGCTCTTGGCGGTTCGTTCAGAGGGAACCACACCCCGGGCCTCCCTGGCGCTTTCCCAGCTGGCGGAGCAGATACGCGGCGAGTGTGTTTGGGATGTGGAACTGGGAGAAGACGGCATATCGGAAGTATTTGACCCCCTCACCGTGGTGGACAGGCCCTGGTCACGGGATGCGCGTACCACCGTGCAGGCGGAGATGGAACGACTGCTCGGGGCACCCTGGTCCCTGACGGGTTACGCCTGTTATCGGCTGCCTTAGGGTCCCATTCATTCTTCAATTTCAGGCAGGGGTGGCGTGGGGATCTCCCGAGGCGCTATCCTGTCCCCGCAGAAGGCACCCACTTCGATGTACAAGCGCATCCTGCTCAAGTTGTCCGGTGAGGCCCTGGGTGATCCCGAGGCCGGCCATGGAATTGACCCTGAGTCTGTCCAGGCTCTGGCACGGCAGATTGCGCGCGTGACTGGCCTGGGCGTTCAGGTGGCCATTGTCTGCGGTGGCGGCAATCTTCTGCGTGGGGCTGAGTTTTCGCGTCTGGGTGGTCACCGCGCCAATGCGGATTACATGGGCATGCTTGGTACCGTGATCAATGCGTTGGCCCTTTCGGATGCCATTGAACAGACAGGCGTAGAGACTCGGGTGATGACCGCACTGGAAATCAGCGCCGTGGCCGAGGGCTTCGTACGCCGACGGGCGGAATCACATCTCGCCAAGGGTCGCGTCGTAATCCTGGCAGCGGGTACGGGCAACCCCTACTTTACAACCGACACCGCAGCTGCCCTGCGCGCTTCGGAGCTTGAGTGTGAAGTCTTGCTCAAGGCCACCAAGGTTGACGGGGTCTACAGCGCGGACCCGAAATCCGACCCCGAGGCCAAGAGGTTCAGGAGCCTTTCCTACAACCAGGTGCTGGAAAAAAACCTGCGTGTCATGGACCGCACAGCAATCACCCTCTGCCAGGAAAACCACGTGCCCGTGGTGATCTTTGACGCTTTTGAGGTTGGCAACCTTGAGCGCGTTGTACGTGGCGAAGACCTGGGCACCACAATTCGGAGCGAAGCATGACCAACGACACCATTAAGAGCGCGAGGGAGCGCATGAAGAAAGCCCTGGCTCACACGACTGATATGCTGCGTGGGATCCGGACCTCGCGGGCTTCTTCGGCGCTGGTGGACAACATCCGTGTGGACTATTACGGCACACCCACGCCCCTCAATCAGGTGGCCCAGGTCTCTGTGCCGGAACCTCGCACCTTGGTGATCAAACCCTTTGATATGAATGCCATCAAAGACATTGAGAAGGCTCTGCAGAAATCTGAGCTGGGAATCGCGCCCAGCAACGATGGCAAGGTGGTGATACTCAATCTGCCGCCTCTCTCAGGTGATCAGCGTGAGAAATACGTGGCCAAAGCCAAGGAAATCTGCGAAGAGGGTCGCGTGACCCTGCGCAATCTCCGTCGAGACGCCAACAAAGACGCGGACCACCAGTTGAAGGCCAAGGATATCACCGAGGATGTGTGTCATGACCTGCATGACGATGTCCAAGAGCTGCTCAAGGAATTTGAAGGCCATGTCGCGGAGCTCTTCGACAAGAAGTCCAAGGAGATCCTAGAGGTCTAGGGGAGGATCGGGGTCTGGCTTTGGCGCGACCCTTCAGCCTCCATCTTTCCAAAGGGGGCACTTGCCTCGGGCCGTCCTGCGACCTAGACTTTGCGCCCTCAAGTCAAAGGTTCAGGGCTCATGCTCTTCGGATCCAAGACAAACCACGGGTGGGCGCGTAGCTCAGTTGGTAGAGCAACTGGCTTTTAACCAGTAGGTCCCAGGTTCAAGACCTGGCGCGCTCACCATCCTTGGTTTCTTGAGTCTGCCCGTCATGCTCGACGGGCTGTTCGTGGGAGAGCCAGGTCAGACCGTTCAGCCCTGGGTGACCAGGGCGCAGGCGGCTTCCACGTCTTCAATCGTCTTGGGGATGGCCGCGCTCAGGTTCTCGTGGCCATCGGCCGTGATCAGAATGTCGTCTTCGATGCGGATGCCGATGCCGCGTAGGGCGCTGGGGGCATTTTGGGCGTCGGCGGCGATGTAGATGCCTGGCTCCACGGTCAGGACCATACCGGGCTCAAGGGAACGGGATTTGTCACCTGTGTGATAGCTGCCGCAGTCGTGCACATCGAGGCCCATCCAGTGACCCGTGCGGTGCATGTACCATTCGCGATAGGACTCGTCTTCGAGCACTTCGTCGGGGGTGCCCTTGCAGAGGCCGAGTTCGATCAATCCGCGCACAAGTACACCAAGGGCTACTTCGTGCACCGAGAGAAAGGTGTTACCGGGTTGGCACTGGTCGATGGCGGCCAGTTGAGCGTTGAGTACCACCGTATAGACCGACTTCTGGGCTTCGGTGAATTGGCCACTGATCGGGAAGGAGCGGGTCACATCGGAAGCGTAGAAGTCAAACTCACAGCCCGCGTCAACCAGGCAGATGTCACCGTCCTGCAAGGTGGCGTTGTTCTCCACATAGTGCAGGATGCAGGCGTTGGCTCCGCCAGCGACTATGTTGCCGTAGGCAGCACCGGTTCCACCTTTGCGGCGAAAGGTGTATTCCAGAAGGGCGTCCAGTTCGCACTCATTGGTGCCCGGTCTGGTGGTGGCCATGACCTCCCGGTGGGCTTCGTCAGTGATGGCGGCGGCCTTGCGCATGACCTCGATCTCTCCTGGGGTCTTGAAGAGGCGCAATTCGTGCAGCAGCGGGCCTGGGTCAAGGATTTCCATTGGGGCCTGCACGCCACTGCGTACACGATCCCGTAGGCCGGAAAGGGTCTTGAGCAGAGCAGCGTCATTATCGTTGCAAAGGCCGGTGGCGAAGACCAGGCGCTTGTGGCCCTCCAGATGCTCGGGAAGACGCGACCAAAGATCTTCCACGTCATAGGCTTCGTCCACACCGAGTTTACTGGGAGCGTCCGTGACGCCCAGGCGCAAGCCGTTCCAGATCTCCATGGTCTTGTCCTTTTCCCTTAGAAACAAAATGCTGCGATGGGGCTCGTCGGAGCCCTTTGGCGCCGGAAGCAACAGCAGCCAGGAGTCGGGCTCGGCGAAACCGGTCAGGTACCAGAAATCGCTGCTGGGTCGGAATCGGAACTCCGTGTCCGCGCTGCGGGTGCGCGTTGGGTTGGTGGGAATCAGGGCGCAGGCGCCTATGCCCTGGAGTTGAGCCAGGAAATGTTGGCGGTGGTCGGTGTACATGGGGTCGTGTGGGCGCTGGGTTGGGATCCGCGCGGCAAGAAGGTACGCGATTGGATCCGGGTTGCGCATCCCCCTAGAGAGGATTCTGGCTGCAATCAGTGCAGCAAGACCCTCTCTTCAATGGAATCGCAGAGGGCGCGCAGGAGGTTTTCGCTCTTGGTAGGGTCGGTCAGATCAATTCGCGTGCGCCCGTTATGGGGAATCTCGTTCGCTTGGGCCAGATCCACTGGAACCCGCAGCAACTCCTGGAAGGCTTGGGCCGCCGCTAGCAATCGTGGGCTCGGTTCTGAGTCGATCACCAGTACCATTCCCAACTCGCGCATGCTTTGGCTGAGAAGTGAGTCGGCGGGGGGCGCCGTGGGCATCATCAGTTCGGCTTTCCTCAAGCGTGAGTAGAGGCTGCGGGCTTCTTCATCCTCGGGGGTGAGCATGAGCAAGTGCACGGATCCCACGGGTTCCTGGCGCTCGAAATCCAGGTACTCGGTGTTGACCCTGAAGCCGGGCATGAAGGGCGTACTGCAGGCCACGGCGGTGCTGGGGCCGGAACGCAGGGAGAGCAGCAATTCGATCCCTCCGCCGCTGATATCGATCTCCAGGTCGATAGCGGAGTCTTCGAAGGCGAGGTTCTCGACCTTGGCCTTGCGCGGGGCCTGTGCCCAGGCGGGAACCAGAGGATCCCGCGGAGGCGCGATGGGACTCAGTCGGGTCCCGCGGATCAAAGGCGCGGGAGTTCCACCGTTCTTGATCTGTGTTGTCAGGGGTACGCCTGGGATGAGGCGCGGAACAAGGGCCGCGACCCATTCGGGATTCTCGCTGAGGCTGGCCACATGATTCCAGGCACTCTTGGGGCGATGGTGGGCTGCGCTCAGGAGGGTCAGAAGCGCGCGTGCCTGCTGGCCTCGCGAGCCCTCGGTGTTGGTCGCTCGGACAGTCTTGGCCCAGAGGGCGAAGGTCTCGGGGCGGGACCAGGGATCTGGGGTCAGATGCTCGATCCACTCATTGGGCAGGGATCGTGGTTTGGTGTCGGGACCCACCAGGGACCAGGCTCGGGCGGCGGCGCTGGGGGGCAGGTGCAGGATCAGACCCGGGGAGTTGCCCCTGGCCTCAGTATCCTGACCCAGGGCTGGGCAGGTGCCATTCACCGGCATCAGGATGCAAAGCAGCGGGATACCAAGCAGCGGGGAGGGCAGAATTCGCAACACGCTCGCCAGTTTCCCTCCCCAGCGGGGGCTTCGTCCAGCCCGTCCCTTGGCGCGGGCCCCAAAAAACGCCATAGTGAGTCCATGTGTCCCGTCGACCCCGAGTTGCTCAAGATCCTGGCCTGCCCCAAAACCCATCAGCCCTTGAGCGAGGCCAGCTCCGCTGTATTGGATCAGGTCAACGGCGCCATCGCAGGGGGTAGCGTGCAGAACATAGGCGGTGAGGCGGTGCAAGAGGCTTTGGAAGCGGGCCTTGTGCGTGAGGACGGCAAGGTGGTCTATCCGATCCGCGACGGCATTCCCGTGCTGCTTATCGACGAGGGCATTTTGGTGGCGAGCGCCGGTTAGTGCGCCTGGCGCACCCGGAATTCTTCGGCCGCACGGTTTGGCTGGGCTACTGTCTGAACTTGCATCCGGGGGAAGATCTGCCCGCGGTTCTTGAGGGGATCGAGTCCATCACTCTCCCCCTGCGGAAGCGTCTGGCTCCCCAGGCGCCTTTTGGGGTGGGGCTTTATCTACCAGCCTCTGTGGCGAGTGAAGTAGTCCAGGACGCTGGGGCGTTTGCCAGTCTGGCGAACCTGTTGCATGGAAATCAGTTGGTGCCCTTTACCGCGAATTCGTTCCCCTTTGGGAACTTTCACGTGGACGGATTGAAGGCCGATGTCTACACCCCGGCCTGGGATCAGGAGTCGCGGCTGGAGTTCACGCTCGCCGTGGCTGAGGTGACTCGGCGTCTGGCTCAAGGAGCAGCGCAGGTTCCAGGCCGGGTTTCTGTCAGCACCCATCCCGGTGGTTATGGTGAGTGGGTTGAGGGGCCGATGACGTTGCACGCTTATAGCCAGCTTCTGGCGCGGGCGGTGCTCGGGCTTTGGGACCTGCAGGCACAGGATTCCGGGCCGCGCCTGTCCCTGGGGCTTGAGGCGGAGCCCCGGGCCTCGGCTGGGGATACTTCTGCACTGGTGGAGTTTCTGACGGTGGCGCGTGTGCGGGCGGCTGCCGTTCTGCGTGAAGAACGGGGCTTGGATGGAGTTACGGCGGAGCGGGTTGCGGGGGACCTGCTCTCTACCTGTTTGGACACCTGCCACGCGGCTGTAGAGTTCGAGTTGCCTTCCGTGGCCTGGCGGAATGCGAACCTGGGGGGCGGGGCGTCGAAGGTTCAGCTTTCCAGTGCCTTGGTGCTGCGCGACCCTGCCCAGCATGAGCAAGCGAGGGGAGCCTTCTTGGGGTTGGATGAGCCTCGCTACCTGCACCAGGTAACGGGGCGCAAGAGCGGCGGATTTGAGCGTGCCAGCGATCTTGGGGAACTCGTCAAGGACCTCGATCCTTGGCTGGCCTGCGACGAATGGCGCTGTCACTTTCATGTGCCCGTGAACCTTGCTTCCATGCAGGGGCTCGGCACCACCCGGGCGGAGTTGGAGGGGGTCTTGGATGCGGCCTTGGATCATCCTGAAGCCTGGCCCTCTGGGGAACTGCACCTTGAGTTGGAAACCTACACCTGGGGTCTGCTGCCCGAAGCAGCGCGAGGTACCGGGGCCTTGATCGATGGGATCGAGCGGGAGTACCGGCACGCATTGGAGCGGCTGGAGCGGCGAGGCTGGGTGCCCGTGGCCTGAAAGGGGCTCAGGCTTATTCGCCCAGGGCCGCTGCTGGATTGGACTCGCCCTCGACCCAACGCCGGTGCCAGAGCTCCAGCACCACCAGCGAGAACAGCCGCCGGCCCAGGTCCTCTTTGCCACTCCTGTGTCGCGCAAGGGCGTTTTGCACATAGCCCGGAGCCACGTACCCGCGTGCGGTCGTGCGTTCGTCCGTGAGGAGCCGTTGCACCCGTTCGAACAGGCCTTCTCGGAACCACTGTGAAATAGGAACGGGGAAGCCTTGTTTGGTGCGGAACAGAAGATCTTTCGGCAGGCATTCGCTGAACAGATCCTTGAGGATGTACTTGCCCACACTGCCGCGGATCTTGTGGGAGCGAGGCAGGGCCAGTCCGAACTCCACCAGCCGGTGATCAAGAAAAGGCACGCGCAATTCGATCGAGGCGGCCATGGTCATCTTGTCTGCTTTCAAGAGCAGATCATCCACCAGCCAGGTCTCCAGGTCCGCCGCCTGCATGCGTGCCACCAGGTCCTGGCCTCGGGTTCTGCCGAACAGCTCGGTGAAGTGATCCTGGATCCAATGGCCATCATCTCCTCCGGGGCCATAGAGCAGGTCTCGCACAGCCGGGGTCACATCACAGGAGTTTCCCTGGTGGCGGGCGGTTGTGGGCTCCGCCAGCCAGTCAAGGTACTTGGCCATGCGCTCTCCGGGCAGGACCCGGCGGGCTACGGAGCGAACGGAGGAGTTTCGCAGGGGGAAGAAGATCTGGCGCAGTCGGTCGAGCTTGAGGTTGCGCTCATAGAGGGGATAGCCCGCGAGGGCTTCGTCCGCGCCTTCGCCAGAGAGCAGCACCGTGGCGTGGGAACTGGCAAAATGGGAGAGTTCCAGCAGGGCAACTGCCGCGCTTTCGAGCAGGGGCTCTTCCGCATGTTCCAGTTGGCGGTCGACTCCCCTGAAGAAGTCTCCGTGGGTCAACTCCAGGGCATGGTGTTCGGTGCCGAACAACTCTGCGACCCGCGCCGCGTGGCCCAATTCGCTCTTGTCCTCAGGGTAGCCCACGGTGAAAGTCTGGACCCTCTGGCCGAGTTTCTTGGTCAGGTATGCCACCAGGCCGGAGGAGTCCACTCCCCCCGAAAGGAAGCAGCCCAGGGGCACATCGCTCATCAGGCGCTCTTCGATGGAACGGGTGAGCAACTCGTCCAGTTGCTCCTTGGCGCTCTCGAAGTCGATCTGGAGGGGATCGATCTGGCTCGGGTCATACCAACGCCGGACGGTTTGTTGCCCCGCTTCAATCAGCAGGGAATGTCCCGGCCGGAGCTTCTCGATACCCTTGAAAAACGTCTGTTCACCGGGCACATAGCCCAGGGTCAGATACGCATCCACTCGCTCGGGATTGGGCTCTGCCACCAGCCTCGGATGTTCGAGCAGGGCACGGATTTCCGAGGCGAAGAGAAGGTCAGCGCCCACCTTGGCCCAATAGAGGGGCTTGATGCCTAGCCGGTCGCGCACCAAGAACAGGCTCTTTCGTCGCAGGTCCACGATGGCGAAGGCGAACATGCCGTGCAGTTTGTGGGGTAGGTCCGGTCCCCATTCCTGCCAGCCCGCAGCCAGAACTTCTGTGTCGCACTCGCTGGAGAAGACATGCCCCAGAGCCTTGAGCTCGTCGCGCACAGCCAGCCAGTTGTAGATTTCTCCATTGAAGCTGACCCAGATCTTTCTCGTTGGATCGCTCATGGGCTGTGCGCCCTTTTCAGAGAGATCGATGATTGAAAGTCGTCGATGGCCTAGACCAAAGCGCCCGTCACTCCAGGTGCCACTGCCATTCGGGCCCCGGTGCCGCATGCTGGCGGTCATGCGCTCAAGCAGGATTGAGTCCACGCAGCCCTGATTGTCGCCCAAGAAGATCCCAGCGATGCCACACATGGTTACTTGTCGCCCGCGAAGGCGACCATATGACGGGCTTCGTTGTCGAAGGTCACATCGCGCACATTCTTGAGATCGCGATTCTCGAAGAGAGCCTGCATCTCCGAAGGGGTGTAGCGGTACTGGTAGCGTGGGGAGTAGTTGTCGAAGAGGCTGACGGCTTGTTCGCGGCGGGTGGTTTCTTCTATGGGTGAGGACTCGCCGCGTAGCTTGGCAACCATCAGAACCAGCAGACGGTGAAGGGGCGCGACGGTGTAGCAGATGCCAAACAGGAGTCTGAGGGGGAGCCGACTGGTGAACGCCCGGATGATGGCGTTGGGGATGCCTATCCAGGGTTCCCTGGTACGGTAGAGCTGCACATACACTCGGCCCCCGGGCTTGACCAGAGTCAAGAAACTGTCCAGGGAGCGTTCCGTACTGGGGGTATGGTGCAACACGCCGGACGTGTGTTCGTGGTCAAAGGTATTGGGCGGGAAGGGAGGTTCCATCACGTTGCCCTGGACAAAGTGCAGGTAGTGAGCGTTTTCTCCCGCGTGCTCTTCGCGCATCTCTTGGGCGCGTACCACGCTGCGTGAAAGGTCCATGCCGACCACCTCGGCTCCGTAGCGCGTGACCGACGCTGTCAGCCGGCCGTTGCCACAACCCGCGTCCAGCACCAGTTTGCCGTCCAGTTGCTCGGCTGTCAGTTGCATGGCGTCCAAGAACTCGTCCCGGCGCTGGTCCAGGTCGCTCTTGAACCAGGTCTTGTCCCCGTATTGGTACTTCTCCCATTGCAGGCTGAAGGACTCGTTGGATCGTTTGTCGAAGCGCGAGCTGTCCACACTGCCGATCTTTTGTGAGACCGCGCCGAGGCCTTCGATGGCCGAGATGCGTGCAGCCTGGTCCGAGAACCAGTTCGCGTATTCCTCAAAGGCATTGCGGATCACCCGGGGCACTTCTTCGATGATGGGGAAGGCCAGATCGCAGGTCTGGCAGGCCAGGAGTCCACAGACGACCTCAGTGCCGTAGGCCTCGCCGCCAAGGGCCAAACCCTTTGGGTCTGGCCGGTCTTCAAAAGAGTGGCAGGTGAGGCCGGCACCGCAAGCGGGGCAGCAAAGGAGTTCGACCAGGCGGGGCTTCATAGGGGCGTCGTGTGTCTCCAGGGCATCTATGTGGACGCCCGGGAGTGGGCATAGTGCAAGGCTCGGGACCAAATCTCCAGCACCTCGTTTGCGGTCCTCTGCCAGGTGCGCTCGGCCACGCTGGCGCGTACTGAATGTGGGCTCCATTCGGCGCTCAAGACCCGGCGGAGAGCTTGCAGCAAAGCCAATTGGTCGTTAGGCCGTCCATAGACCACCCCGCCAGCCTCGGTCACCAGACGTGGGATCTCTCCCACACTCGAAGCCACCACGGGCCGCCCGCTGGCAAGGGCTTCGAGAAGCACATTGGGGCAGCCCTCGTAACGGCTGGCCAGGGCGAAGACGTCCGCGGCCGCCAGGGCCTGGGCCACTTCGTCCGGGCTGCGCGGTCCCAGGAAGTGCACCCTGTCCTCGACCCCGGCTTGTTTGGCCTGAGCCTTGAGCTGCTCAGTGTTGTCGCCCTCGGCGCCACCGCCTCCGACGATGCACAAGTGCGCCTCTGGATGGGTCGCCTGCAGTTGACTGAGCACTCCGATCAAGTCCTGAAAGCCCTTGCGCGGGGAGAGATGCCCTACAGAGACGATCCACTGGGCGTTGACCTTCAGGCCCAGAGCCTTGCGCGCATCATCGCGGTGTGCCAGATCAAAGCGTTCGAGATCAACCCCATTGGTCACTACCGTTACCCGGCTGGGGTCCGCGCCCAGGTCAATGGCCCGTTGAGCCAGTGGCTGCGACACCGCGATCAATTGATCAGCCTCTCGCACCACCTGCGCCATTTTTTTTTCGCGCGCCGGGTCCTGGGCCAGCCACTCGAGAGTTCCACGCAGGGTCACGCAAACCGGTACCCCGATGTCTTTGCCCAAGCGCAGGGCCGCAAACCCTTCCGGCCAGACGAAGTGTGCGTCGATCAGATCGATGGGCTCTTCTTCTTGCAGTCGCCCCAGCGTGCGTCGCAGCGAGCATGCCATCAACGCGCCGTCCCAGCTCTTGCATACACTCGGCAGGTACCAGAAGATCGGATGATGCACGCTGATTCCGCGTCGGTCTTCCCTTCGGGGTGGTCCACCCACGAGTCCCTGATGCCAGGCTACCGGTGCCACAACTCGTACCCGGGCCAACTCGGCCAGATGCCGAATCCGCTCCTCCACAAAAAGTCCATGCTGGGGCCTCGTCGCGCTGGGATAGACGCTGGAAAGGACCAGGGCGCTGATGGGCTGGTCTGGGGTGCTGGGAGGGGGGGACATGGAGCCGCAGGGGTTCCCTTTTCTTCGGCGCACTGGGGCTGGTTTCTGCGCCTATTGCCTGAGCTCTCATAGACGCTACTGGCCATTTTCCCAATCCGGTGGAGTGCCTCTTGGGGTCTGTTCTCTAGAGCACGAGCCCAGCCCTTCCTGGGAGTCACGTCTTGTGCTCTTGCTGTGCTGATGGTGCTGGGTGGTCTGGGCATCAGGAACCTCCCTTGTACAAGCTGAGTGTGGGGCGGACCACAGTCATTCCAATGGGCGGTGTTTCCCCGCGCGGGTCCCTAGGATGGAGTGCCTCATGTTTTTGAAACCCCCTTCAGGCCGCATTTGCAGCGGAGACTTTCTGGCCCTGATTCTGAGCTCTATGCTCATGTCAAGCGGACATGCCCTCGCCCAAGAGCCAACAAGAGATCCCTACTTCACGCCAATCGGGGCCAAGTCGACCTCATACATGCCGCGGGTGATCATCCGCAACATGATTGAGGATCGCTCGGGGCATATCTGGTTCGCCACGTTTGGCGGACCGATTCGCTACGACGGAAAAGACTTCACGAATTTCGGCGAAGAGGTGGGTCTGGCGAAGATGCGCGTCTTTGCGCTCATGGAAGATCGAGCGGGCAGACTGTGGTTCGGCTCTGTTATCGCCGGGCTGACGCGTTTCGACGGGAAGAAAGCCACGCAGTTCACCGAGAAGGAAGGCCTGGCAAGCAACATGGTGGCCTGGATCTTCGAGGATCGCGACGCGAAAATATGGATTGGGACGGAAGGCGGGGTCAGTCGTTACGACGGCAAGTCGATGACCAACTTCACAAGAAAGGACGGACTCGTCAGCAACTCGGTCTACGCCATCACTCAGGACACAGCGGGGCGCATGTGGTTTGGAACGCAGGGTGGTGTCTGTTCCTACGACGGCAAGACCTTTTCGAATCTCGCCGACCAGGCCGGAAGGGCCTTCGTGAACGTCCGATCGATCCTAGTGGACGGATCAGGAAATATTTGGTTCGGCGGCCAAGAGGGTGCCTTTCGCTGGGACGGCAATACGCTGACGACGTTCACTGCCAAGGAAGGTCTGCAGTCAGACTTCGTCGGCTCGATGATCGTCGATAAGGCTGGAAACATCTGGTTCGGGCACCCCGGCGGGTTTCCCAGCTTTGTGGGAGGCGGCGCGACCCGCTACGACGGCAAATCCTTCAAGCAGTTCACGCAGAAGGAAGGCCTCCCCTTCAATAATGTCTACGGCATGCTTGAAGACAAGGATGGAAGGATCTGGTTCGCCAGTGCCGGCGCGGGCGCATGCCGCTACGACGGCAAGGTCTTCACCAATTTCTCTACGACTGTGCCATGGAAGTGACCCGGGATCCGGGTGGCAACCTGTAGCAGGCCCAATTGGTTCCTCTGGTGCCTGGCGGGCTGGTGAGGCCTCCCGCGTGGAGTCTCAAATTTGTGGCAGCGCATATCCCTCTCGCCTTTCCCCATCGAGCCATGCATTCTGGAGGATGTTGTCGCCTGTCCCATCGGAGTCCACAAAGCGCCAGGTCTTGGGGTTCCAGTGCAGTTCACACCTGTGGCGGTAGGCCAGGTTCAGGAGGTGGCATACGGCTGCGCTGCCCGCACCCACGTCGACGTCACAAATGGGCCTGGCACGAGAGTGGATGCACTCCAGCCAGTTCGCGGCGTGGTTGGCGGGCCGGGGCAGGCGCTCATCGTCCTCACTGAACTCGCGCTTGAGGATGTCGTCGGGGACGCTGGAGATGCGACCGCGGTCTACGTGCAGCATTCCGCCATCTCCGATGAATGTGGTCCCGTTGGGGCCGCCGTGGATGAGGCGCGTGCCGTCATCGTAGACCACTGAGGCGCCACGTAGCGCATCGGGATCACTGGGTGGGAGGATGTGTACAGGGCCCGATCCATCTCGTTTGATGCCCCAATGCCCGATATCGATGTGGTGCGCGCCCATGTCTGCTACGCCCCCGCCCGCGTACTCCTGATAGGAACGCCATTGAGGGTAGTGACTGTGCAGGCCGCGCGGGCTGAGCACGCTGCTGTAGCCGCGCTCAGGTACAGGCCCCTGCCATTGGTCCCAGTCCAGCCCTGGTTCGGGCTCTTCCGTTGCCAGGTCGCAGGCCCGCGATGGGTCCCCGACCCCGACGTTGATGGTCAGCACCCGTCCGACATGTCCATTGCGTACGTGCTCGCAAGCATCGACGAATCGCTTGCCGTATTCGGTGCGCTGTTGACTGCCGGTCTGAAAGACGACCCCGTGCTTGCGCACCACCTCGATGACGACCTGTGCTTCACGCAATGAGTTGGTCAGAGGTTTCTCGCAGTAGATGTCCTTGCCTGCCACGGCGGCGTCAATGATCTGATTCGCGTGCCAGTGGTCGGGAGTGGCGATGACGACTGCGTCGAGCCCAGGCATCTGCAGAAGCTCACGGTGGTCCGGGAACATGGCGCAGTCGCTGCCGCCATAGCGCTCATCCACCCGGCGTTTGCCGTCCTCCCGCCTGTTCGTGTCGACGTCACAGACGGCTACGACCCGAAACCCGTCCTGGGCCAGAAAGGCTCCGTTCATCAGGTTGCGGCCTCGGATGCCTATGCCGATCACGCCCAGGCGGACTTGGTCCTGGGGGGAGAATCGCGTTCTGCCCAGGGGTCCTGTCCACAGGGCTGGGGTTGCCGCGGCGGCAGCGACGAGTTGGCGACGATTCATTGGGGTGTGTTGGGACATGACAAAGCTCCTTGTCATCCAACTTACGCGCAGGGGCCTATGTGCTGCCACACCTGTTTGTGCGAGGCTCCACCACTAGTTTCCCAGCGACTGTGCCTTGGAAGTGACCCGGAATCCGAGTGGCAACCTGTAGCAAGCCCGATTGGCTCCTCGGGCGCCTGTGGGCTGGCGAGGTCGGCCCAGGAAGCCTCAGAACGAGCGGCGAAGGATGGTGAGGGCAAGGTGACACCCGAGCCTTGATCGTCGCGCCCACCCGCGAGTTGGCGATTCAGATCAACGCCGAGATCGAGTTGCTGGCCAAGTACACAAACGTGCGCTCCATGACGGTTTTTGGCGGCGTGGGAGCCGGGCCTCAGATTCGTGATTTGGGCCGCGGTCCCGACATTGTGGTGGCTTGTCCTGGACGATTGCTGGATTTGGCCAACGGGCGTAGAGTACGCCTCGACAGCGTAGAGATCCTGGTGCTGGATGAAGCCGATCACATGCTGGACATGGGGTTTTTGCCGGATGTGCGACGAATCATCAAGCTCTGTCCTCGCAACCGTCAAAACCTCTTGTTTTCTGCCACCATGCCCCGGGAGATTCGCAAGCTGACCGACAATCTGCTGCGGAATCCTCACGAAGTGGAACTTGAGCACTCCAAGCCCGCGGACACCATCGAGCACGCACTCTATCCTGTGGATCAGCCACGCAAGTTCACTCTGCTGAAGCATCTTTTGGACGCAGATGATTTTCGTTCGGCGATTGTCTTTCTAAGGACGAAGCATCGAGCCAAGCGCCTCGCCCAGGACTTGGTCAAAGCCGGGCACCAGGCGATCGCATTGCAGGGCAACATGAGCCAAGGTGCGCGGCAACGAGCCATGCAGGGCTTTCGGGAAGGTAAGTTTGATGTGCTTGTTGCCACAGACATTGCTGCTCGTGGAATCGATGTGGCCAATGTGAGTCATGTGATCAATTTCGATCTCCCTGGGACCCCTGACGCCTACACCCACCGCATTGGACGCACCGGTCGCTCAGAGCAAGCCGGCAAGGCTTGCACATTTGTGACCCGCGAAGACATGAGCGGGGTCAAAGCCATCGAGCGCAAGCTCAAGATGACCATCCCGCGCATCAAGGTGCGCGACATGATGAGCGGCGGACGCGAGGCTGCGCTCCAGGGGAGGCGGCAGATTGCCCTGTCCCGTGGGAAGTCCAACGTGTACCAGTCGGAACCATCTCCCGGAAGCCGCCGAGGAAGACCTTCCAAGAAGTCTGGGGAGGCCAATCAATCCAGCCTCGGGAAAAAACCATCCGGGATGCGCTTTGGTGGATCCGGAGCGGGCCATGCATCGGGCGGCCGAACCTCCGAACACCGCCGTATAGACGCCTTGAGCGAGAGTGTCTAGGGTTTCAATATGAAGCCCGACTACAGCCGCCGCCGAGCGATTTTGCTTTTGGTGGTCTGGCTATTGATGGCCGCGCATGTGGTTCACTGGAAACTGGCCGGGCGCACCTTGGCTCCTTTGGAGCTGAACGAGGTGATGCACACCCTGGAACTGGGGGTTGTGACTGCGGGCTTTTTGTTCATGCTGCTGGTGCTGGGTTCGGTGCTTGTGTTTGGGCGCTTCTTTTGCTCCTGGGGCTGCCATATATTGGCGCTGGAAGACGGGTCTGCTTGGTTGTTGAACAGGGCCGGGATCAAGGCTCGGCCCGTGCGATCACGGGTGTTGGCCTGGGTCCCCTTTGGGGCCTTGCTTTACATGTTTGTTTGGCCCCAGGTGAAGCGTGTGTTGGAGGGCAGGGAAGCCCCGAAACTGCACGTGTTGGCGGATGGAGAAGGCTGGGCGTCGTTTGTGACCAGTGACTTCGCACGCAATCTCCCCGGGCCTGGGATGGCGCTGGTGACCTTTGTGGTGGTGGGATTGGTGATGGTCTATTTTCTGGGCTCGCGTTCCTTTTGTCGCTATGGCTGTCCCTATGGAGCCCTGTTTGCCCTCGCGGATCGGATGGCACCGGGGCGGATTGTGGCCTCCAAAAGTTGCACCGCATGCGGCCTCTGCACAGCAGCCTGCCAATCAGGGATTGCCGTACACGAGGAATTGCAGCGGTTTGGCACGGTGGTGAACAGTGCTTGCTTGAGGGATCTGGACTGCGTGAGTGCGTGCCCCGATGGGGCAGTGCGGTTTGGCTGGGCAGCTCCCCCTGTGGTGCGCTTTTGGAATCGAAACTACTGGGCGCAACGGCCTAGGGTGAGGTTTCACCTTTCCCCTTGGGAAGAGGTCGTTGCGCTGCTGCTCTTTTTTCTGGGATTGGGAATCTCGCGTGGATTGTATGGGCTTGTGCCGTTTCTGCTTTCCCTTGGAATCGGTGCCATGACCGCTTGGGTGGGCGTCTTGAGCCTGAGGCTTGTGCAAAGACCTGCGGTGAAACTGGGCAATGTGCAGTTGAAGTTGAACGGCAAGCTCACCAAGGGGGGCAGGCGATTTGCGCTGGGAGCCCTCATGGCGGG
>NYYZ01000018.1 GCA_002686945.1 Planctomycetota bacterium | reverse complement strand
TGAAAGGGCGTGGGGTGCGCTTGATAGACGAGCAGCCGCGGAGCGGTGCCCACAAGACCAGGATCGCCTTCTTGCATCCGGCGGCCACAGGTGGAGTGCTAATGGAACTCGTTGAGGATTCTTCCGCCTGATTCGAGCCAGTGTCTTCCTACATAATCTCATTCTTCATTCCAGAAACCACTTCTGATCCCCATGTCCAGCGAAACCAAGACCGAGCGCCTCTTGCGGATGCGAGCCGAAGCCCAAGCGGGTGGCGGGCAAAAACGCATCGATATACAGCACAAGAAAGGCAAGCTCACCGCCCGTGAGCGCATCGACTTCCTGGTGGATGAGGGGTCATTTGTGGAACTCGATCGGTATGTGACCCACCGTTGCACGGACTTTGGAATGGGGGAACAGAAGATCTTGGGGGACGGCGTAGTGACTGGTCACGCCTTGATCGATGGTCGGCCAGTGTATTTGTTTTCCCAGGACTTCACCGTGTTTGGGGGCAGTCTCTCCGAAACCCACGCGGAGAAAATCTGCAAGGTGATGGATTTGGCTATCAAGGCGGGAGTGCCAGTGATCGGGCTCAAAGACTCGGGCGGCGCGCGCATTCAAGAGGGCGTCTCCAGCATGGGCGGCTATGCGGAGATTTTTTGGCGCAACACCCAGGCTTCGGGGGTCGTGCCCCAGATCTCGGCCATCATGGGGCCCTGTGCCGGAGGAGCGGTCTATAGTCCTGCCCTGACGGACTTTGTGTTCATGGTGGAGGGCACCTCCTACATGCACATCACCGGACCCGATGTGGTCAAGACGGTGACTCACGAGATTGTCACCTCGGAAGAACTCGGCGGAGCCGCGGTCCACGCGGAGAAGTCCGGGGTCTCGCATTTCACTTCTGCCGATGACAAGAGCTGCTTGAATTCGATCCGGCGACTGCTTTCATATCTGCCACTGAACAACGCGGAAGGTCCGCCCATGGTCGAGTGCGATGATCCCGCTGATCGTTGCGATGTGGAGTTGGATACTCTGGTTCCCAGCGACCCGCAAAAACCCTATGACATGCACGGGGTGATCGAGCGGGTGGTGGATTCCGGATCCTTCATGGAAGTGCAAGCCGATTATGCTCGCAACATCTTGGTGGGCTATGCCCGCCTGGGTGGTCGAGCGGTGGGTATCGTGGCCAACCAACCAGCGGTGCTGGCGGGATGTCTCGACATTGAGTCCAGCGAGAAGGGCGCGCGCTTCATTCGGTTTTGTGATGCCTTCAATATTCCAATTGTGACCTTTGAAGATGTGCCGGGGTTCTTGCCGGGCACCTCTCAGGAATACGCGGGCATTATTCGTCACGGAGCCAAGCTGCTCTATGCCTACTGCGAAGCCACGGTCCCCAAGCTGACTGTGATCACTCGCAAGGCCTATGGGGGCGCCTACGATGTGATGGGTTCGAAGCATGTGCGCGCGGATATGAACGTGGCCTGGCCGGGATCGATGATCGCCGTGATGGGCGCCGCCGGGGCCGCCAATATCATTCATCGCCGTGAGATCGGTGCTGCGGACGATCCCGAGTCTGTGTTGAAGAAAAAAGCCGACGAGTACGAAGAGACCTTCAACAATCCTTATCGTGCCGCCGCTCGTGGCTTCATCGATGATGTGATCGAGGCACGCATGACCCGACCCTACCTGATTCGCGCCTTGGGTGTTCTGGCCAGCAAGCACGAGGCTGGCCCCACCCGCAAGCACGGGAACATTCCGCTCTGATTGCGGAAGAATCTTAGTCATGTTCCAACGCATTCTGATTGCCAACCGGGGCGAGATCGCTCTGCGTGTGATTCGCACGGCCCGCGAGATGGGCATCGAGTGCGTGGCGGTCTATTCTCCAGACGACCAGAAGGCTCTGCATGTGCGCATGGCTCACCAGGCAGTTGCCCTGCCGGGAACCATTCCATCGGAGACCTACCTTTGCGCCGAAGCAATCCTGGAGGCTGCGCGGGTCAGCGGCGCCGAGGCGATTCACCCGGGCTACGGGTTCTTGTCCGAGAACGCGGACTTTGCCCGGGCCGTGGTCGCCGCGGGACTGACCTGGATCGGTCCACCTCCGGAGGCTATTGCCGTGATGGGGGACAAGATTGAGAGCCGCCGGGCCATGACTGCAGCCGGAGTCGCTTGTGTGCCGGGCATGACCGATCCCATTGCGGACCCCGCCCAAGCCCTGAGTGTTGTGGCGGAAATTGGCTTTCCCGTGGCAATCAAGGCCGCTGCGGGCGGTGGCGGCAAAGGCATCCGTATTGTGCGCGAGGAGGGGGAATTGGAATCCGCTTTCAGGGCCGCATCCGGGGAGGCCCTCTCGGCCTTTGGGGACGATCGTCTCTATCTTGAGCGCTACCTGGATCAGCCTCGCCATATCGAGATCCAAGTGCTCTTTGACCAGCAGGGAAACGGGGTGCATCTGTTCGAGCGCGAGTGTTCGATTCAGCGGCGCCATCAAAAACTAGTGGAAGAAACACCCAGCACTGTGATCGACGCGGCTACCCGCGAAGCCATGGGCACCGCTGCACTTCAGGCCGCAGCCCATGTGCAGTATCAGGGGGCGGGCACCGTTGAGTTCCTTTGGGCCGGGGGAGAGTTCTACTTCCTCGAAATGAACACTCGCCTTCAAGTGGAGCACCCGATCACCGAGATGATCACCGGAGTGGACCTGGTTCGCCAGCAACTGTTGGTGGCAGCAGGAGAGCCCCTGGAATTCGCTCAATCCGACCTGGCAGCCAAGGGGCACGCGATCGAAGTGCGCATCAACGCCGAAGACCCCAGCAAGAACTTCCAACCCAGCACTGGCGTGCTGCAGAACCTGCGTGCTCCGGGCGGTCCCTGGGTGCGGCTCGACACCGGCATGTACCGGGGCATGGAAGTGGGCCCAGCCTACGATCCGATGCTGGGCAAGCTGGTGGTTTGGGGACAAGATCGTGCCCAGGCGATCGAGCGAATGATCCGTGCCATTCAAGAGATGAATGTAGGCGGGGTCAGCACCTCATTGCCCGCGGCCTTGTTGGTGCTGGAGCATGAGCGCTTCCGATCCGGGGATTATGACACACATTTCCTGGAGAGCCTGACCATCGAGCCTCCTGCCAAGTGGCTGGAACTGGCTGCAGCGGCAGCGGCGATTCACCGTCATGATCTAGCTCGCCGGCGGGCCCTGGCAGGGCCCGTCGCCGACCGCGCGGGCTGGGTCGCACAAGGACGGCGACAGGATAGAGAGCGTTGCAACCGGGCCGGCCGCCCTGACCACCCTCAGCGAGGCAGTGCATGAAGTACTTTGTCGTTTGTGGGGACCACGAGGTCCAGGTGGAGGTCGAAGAGCATCTGGGTCAGCGTTTGGTGCGCGTCAACGGCGAGCACTTTGAACTCTCCTATTCCGAGATCGACTCCTTGGGTCAGGTTGCCGTGCAAAAGGACGGGGAGACCTTTGCCCTTTCCATGGAAGGCAACACTGAGCAGGTGCGCGTGACCCTGGCGGGTCATGTCTATTCCCTGACCCTGGAAGATGAGCGCGAGCGCGCTGCTCATGATGCGGTAAGAGCTGCAGACCGGGGGCGCGGTCCCTTGCGGGCGGTGATGCCTGGTTTTGTGGCGGAACTGCTGGTGACCGCCGGTGAAACCGTGGAAGCGGGGGCGCCCCTTTTGGTCTTGGAGGCAATGAAGATGCAAAATGAAATCAGCGCCCCGGCCTCGGGCGTGGTGCAGAGCATCGCAGTGGCCCCTGGACAGGCGGTCAAGGCGGGCGATGTGTTCCTGACCTTGGAGTAGCTCGCTGATTTGGCTGTGAGCGGGTATCCTTGTGTCATGGGACTCAAGCTGCCACGCACTTTCATTCTGGGACTTTTCGGTCTTCTTGGCCTGAACTCGCCCGCCCTGGCTACCTGGAGCATTGTCGTGCTCAATCATGTGACAGGCGAGGTCTGTGTGGCCACCGCTACCTGTATTCCCAACATCAACATCAGGAAGTATGTGCCTGTGATTCGCGTGGGCAAGGGCGCGGGCGCGGCCCAGAGCATGATCGACTCCAGTGCCTACAACCGCAATATCATGTGGTCGGCCTTCGGTCTGGATGCACCTCCCGATCGCATCCTTGAGAGATTGACCAGCGTGGGCAGCAGTCCCCAAGAGAGGCAGTACGGCATTGTGGGCTTCAGCGGAGACGCACGCACTTTCAGTGGGTACTTCAACGGTGCCCATGCTGTTGGCGTCACGGGTCAGGTAGGAGAGCTCTCCTATGCGATCCAGGGCAATGTGCTGGTGGGGGCCTTGCCGGTGCTGGAGGCAGAACTCGCTCTTTTGAATTCGCCGGGGGATCTTTCCCAGCGGGTGATGGCCGCCATGCAGGCCGCGCGCTACGCGGGGGGCGATGGCCGTTGTTCCTGCAGCCCTACACAGCCCACAAGTTGCGGTGCACCACCTCCCTCCTTCGTCCATAGTGCTCACGCTGCCACCATCGTGATTGCGCGCATGGGAGACATCGACGGGGTTTGCAATGTCAGCTTGGGTTGCGCCAACGGGACCTACTATCTGCGCCGGAATTTTGCTGGTGACGTGTCCGATGTGGATGCGGTGGAGGGCCTGCAAGCCAACTATGACATCTGGCGCTCTGTGAACGCGGGCCGTCCCGATGGGATCACTTCTGTAGTTCAGGTGCCCGACCAGGAACTGCCTGCGGATGGGCAGTCTGTGACTCACGTGGTTGTGCAGTTGGTGGATCTGGAGGGAGTCCCCTTGACTGCGGGAGGTGCTACCGTGACCGTCGAGACGCGTCACACGGGGCCTGACCCGGCTCTGGCCAGCGCGGTCAGCGACCATGGCAACGGTAGCTATTCTTTCGATTTGACTGCCTCCACGATCCCAGGCGAGGGGGAATGGGGCGTGCGCGTAGACGATGGCATCAAGCCTGTGCTGCTCTGGCCCCCAGTCACCTTGAACACTGTTGCCACGCCGGACCTGCATTGTTCTCGTAGCACAATCAGCGCGTCCCAGGGAGGCACAGCGACCCTGCGCGTCCAGCGTCCCCTGGTTGATGCAAACCGCGTCTATCAGATTCTTGGCAGCACGGCGGGCACTCAGCCGGGCACCATGGTCGGAGGCGTCTTGGTGCCCCTCAATAGTGATCGGTTGTTTGGCTTGACGCTGGCGGGAGGCCTCTTGCCCCCGGTCTTCCAAGGTTTTGAAGGCAATCTGGATGGGGCTGCACGCAGTCTGGGGCGCTTTGCCATGGATTCGAGCTGGGCCTGGGCCTTTGTTGGTCAAAGCTTTGATTTCTGTGTGTTGCTTGCGGACATGGGCCAGGGGAGCGAGGTTCTGGGCCCGGTGGGATTCTCCGTCGAGCCTTGATGTAAACAGGCTGCCCGTTGCGCTTGGCTTGAGGGCTATGATGCCCGGCATGAGCGCAAGTCTGGACCCCCTGACCTCTTTGTTGGTGGACTACATCGAGATCCCTTCGGTGACGGGGAATGAGGAGGACTACGGCAACGCCCTTGCACGTTCTCTTGAGCAACGGGGCCTTGCGGTGGAACGCCAGGAGGTGGAGCCGGGTCGTTTCAATCTGCTCGCCCGCGCCGGGCAACCGGAAGTGGTTTTCTGCACTCACCTGGACACGGTGCCGCCCTTTTTTGGATCCCGCGTGGACGCGGACTTTGTTCATGGCCGCGGCTCCTGCGATGCCAAGGGTCAGGCCGTGTCCATGCTGTCGGCGGTGGAGAACCTGCTCAAGGCGGGCGAAGACCGGGTGGGCCTCTTGTTCACCGTGGGCGAAGAGGTGCTCGGCGATGGAGCTATGCACGCCAACGCCAGTCTGGCGGATCCTTGGGCCCCGAATTTCATCGTAGTGGGGGAGCCCACGGGCAGCAGGTTCGTCAAGGCGCACAAGGGTGTCTTCCACGCGCAACTCACCGCTCACGGGGTGGCGGGCCATTCGAGTCAGGACATTGGACCAAGCGCCGTGCATGAGTTGGTGCAGGCTCTCGAGCGTATTCTCGCGGCCGAGTGGGGGCGCGCGGAGGGCATTGGCTCCGGCACGGTCAACCTGGGTTGCATCGAAGGCGGTGTAGCGTCCAATGTGGTCGCTGAGTTCGCCAAGGCGTCGTTCTTATTGCGCTCGGTTGAGGACCCCGCAGTGGTCCAGGACCGGCTCCTGGATCTGCTCGGCGAGCATGTCGATTTGCGGGTGAATGCTGGTCCATACGGTCCCGTGCGCTTTCATGTGCCTGAGGGTGAAGAGGGCGTGGTGGTCGCCTTTGGCACCGACGCTCCGCACCTTCCCAAGTGGGGGCAGCCGCTCTTGTTTGGGCCTGGCGCGATCATCGACGCCCATACCGATCACGAGAAGGTCTCCCGCTCGGAGATGGCCGCAGCTTCGGCTCGTTTGGTCAGCGTTGCCGAGGAATTGCTAAGCAGTCTTGATGCGTCGGCCACATGACAAGCCCTTCACGGTCGTTCCAACTGACGAGAGAACCACCCATGCAAACAGAACTCCAAGGAGAAGAACTCCTCGCCGCCCTCGAAGCGGGCACTGTTCGGGCAGCCGAGCCCCAAGGGGATGGCTGTTGGCGGGTTGTGCCCTGGGTCAAGCAGGGCATCCTTGATCTGTTCCATTCAAGTCCTGTGGTTCCCATGGGGGCCTTTCGGGACAAGGCGGCCTTTCCTCTGCGAGAGTTCGACGAGGGCTCCGGGGTGCGCCTCGTGCCTGGTGGCTCCGCCGTGCGCCGGGGAGCTCACATGGGACCCGGAGTGGTCTGTATGCCGCCCATGTACGTGAATGTGGGGGCCTACGTGGGGGCAGGTTCGATGATCGACTCGCACGCCTTGGTGGGTTCCTGTGCCCAGGTGGGCTGTGAGGTGCATCTCTCCGCCGCAGCCCAATTGGGTGGTGTGCTGGAACCGGCGGGTGCGAGACCTGTGATCATTGAAGATCGAGCGTTCGTGGGGGCCGGGGTCTTGGTGCTGGAAGGAGTCCGGGTGGGCAGTCGCGCCGTGCTGGCCGCGGGAGTTGCTCTTGCTGCCAATACCGTGTTGTACGACCTGGTGAACGAATGTGAAGTGCGAGGCAGTCGCGAAGAGCCCCTCGAAGTTCCTCCTGGGGCCGTGGTGGTGCCAGGAATGCGACCTGCAGCGGGTGGATATGCGCGCCGAATCGGGCTCTCACAGGCCTGTGCGTTGATTGTGAAGTATCGGACTTCTTCCACGGATGCTGCTACTGCTCTGGAAGAGGCCTTGAGGTCTTGAGATCGCAGGTTTTGGCAGGCTTGTCACAGTCATTTGGGGCGGGTACCAGAGGCCCTTTCAAACCACTTCGCTTGCAACCCCCCGGGTAATCCCCTATATTGCAGTTGGCCCTGGATGGGGCAGTCATATTTGCGAGCGTGGCTGTCCTGGAAAGCTAAGGGGCCCGTCTCCGCGTCCTTGGTGGTTTGCGAGCCCACCTTGTGATACCTGCGGGACACCGGAGGTCGACCCACTTTCCTAGGTCGACCTCCACCTTTTTTTAGCGACTTCATCGCGCGCGCTTGTTGGCCGAATCAAGTGCGCAAGGGACTCAGATCTTCCGACTCAGTCGAGTTGGGTCAGGCGCGGAAAACTGGGAGTCGTATCTGTCGGGGGTACCAGACGTCCCCAGGCTTTGGGTAGATCGAGCACCGTGCGCGCCAGCATTGTGCCGTGCTGGGCCAGGTGGGTGAAGGCGAGTTTGCCTCGGCCTTGCTCTACTCCGCCCTCTTCACACCAGACCTCTTCGACCCAGACCAGATCATCCCAGAGCACCGCGCCCGAGCCGTCCCCGAGCACCGGCAGAACCAGCCGGGCGGCGGTCAAGGTCAAGAGGCCCTGCTGGTCTGCATTGATTGGGTCGAGCAGCACTAGCTTGGGTTGTTGCATTCCTTCGGGGTTCAGAGCTCCAGCAGTGAGGGCCTTGCGGGTTGTGAAGTGCACCCCTTGGAGTTGATCTGATGGCGGTGCAGACTCGCGCAGTTCAAGACCCTGCAGGCGTGCGCCGCCTACCAGAGCGCGGCGGGTCAGAGTCTCGAATTGAGCCCGAGGGTCAAGCACCAGCGGCCCGGCCTTGATCCCCAGCAACTCAAGGCAGCGTGAACCCTGCTCCGCTAGTAATTCCTCATCAAATTCGCTGGACTGAACCCGCTTGTTGCGGCCTCCGGAAAGCGCGTCCTCCAGGGGATCCGCTAGAGTCGCCTGATAACCGCGTTGGAGCAGAGGGCCCCCCTTGCCCCGTGCCAGAATCAGCCCGAGTTTGCGCGACCAGCCCCAATTCTGGCGGATGCGGCCGGGATCCGGCTGGGGGCAGAGGTCGCGAGGGGCCTGAGCGAGGGACTTGGCGAGGGTTTCTGGGGTTAGTGAGCGAAAACCGTCCAGGTCAATTGCCCTTGAATGATCCAGCCCCGCCGCGCTCATGCGCCGCCGTAGGTGCGCCACCAGGGGCCACTCCTCGCGAATCGTGCGCAAGAGCAGTTTCTGCCCCATGGAGGTCCGCTGCTTGGGGGGCAGATCGCAGAGGGCTTGGAAGGAGCGGGGGATGGACATGGCCCCAAGTGTCTCAAGTTGGGGCGGCCATGGGGACGATGTAAGCGCGGGGGGGGAGGCCCCTGATGCTCCCAGGCTCAAGGTCTGATCCCTGCGCCTGGCCCTCTCATGAGCTCTTGATGGGGTTTCTCCCCCATTTTGATTCCTGCCCGATTCGATGCACAACTCTTCCCAATCCAACCTGGGTCCGCGTTCGGGGCTTCTCAGCGAGAGGCCCCGTCGGGTACTGGTTTTGGGGGGTGGCGGCATGCGCGGCATGGCGCACATTGGTGTGCTCCGTGCCCTAAAGACCCTGGGCATCGAGATCGACGTTGTGGTTGGCACATCCATCGGCGCCCTGGTCGGAGCCATGGTGGCCATTGGCCGCGATGTGGACGACCTGGAAGCGCGAGTGCGCTCCCTCAAGAAGGAGGACTATTTCCGGCTCAACGCGATCAAGATGTTGCTGCGTGGTCCGCGGGTTACCTCCATGTACCAGGGGCGCAACTTTCGCCGCAGTTTGGAGCGCCTCTTGCCCGACCAGGAGATGGGCAACACCAAGATTCCGTTCTTCTGCAATGCGATCTGTCTTGAGAGCGGCGGCAGCGTTTTTTGGGGCACCCCAGGATTCGCTGGCATGTCCCTGAGTGATGCGGTCTACAGTTCCTGCGCCCTGCCCGCAGTCTTCGAGCCCCTTGAACATGAGGGGCGCCACTACATTGATGGGGGAATTGCTGATCCCACTCCCTTGCGTTTTGCCAAGGCTCTGCGTCCTGAGATGGTGATCGCTGTGGATTTGACGGTCAAGGGCACCTATCGCGCGCCAAACTACAAGGATCGGGCGATCTCGACCCTCTTTCGTTCCTTTGAGATTGCTCAAGAAGTGGTTGTTGAGCATGTATTGCACATGCACGCAGACGAAAATGTGGTGCTGATCCAGCCCAAGGTCGGGCACCTGCATCGTTTCGACTTCGACGAGGTTCCAGATGTGATCAAAGCCGGAGAAGAGGAGGCATTGAGGGTCCTGCTCTCCCATGCCGCGACCCGGGACCTGGTGACCTGCAAATTGGAGGACCGCTTGTCCTGTCCGGTGACTCCCGCGGACTATGTTCAGTTGTCCATCGATCCTGCCCGTTGTGTGGGTTGTGGACTATGCGAATCGGTCTGCGAGACCCAGGGCTTCAAGATGGCTGGAGACACGGCTCAAGTGCGCAAGGTGCACAACTATGAGTGCACACGGGATCACGCCTGCGCTCGCAATTGCCCCACTCAGGCGATTCGTCTGGGGAATCTGTAGGGCCCAAATCTGGCCGGGTGAGGAAAGGGCCTGACTCTGGGATTGGGCTGACCTGCAGATGAGGATTGGCCCAAGGCGCTGGGGAAAACCTGCAAGCGCCTCCTGTGCAGCCCCTTGTCCCTCTGCAGGGCGCTGACTTCAGTCGCGCCGCAGGCGCCCGCGCTGAGCTTCCAGACGACGAATGTCCTCCGCGCTGAATCCCTGTTCTGGTCTTGAGGGAGATTCTATGTGAACCTCGTTGGCTGGAGCCTGGCTGGGCGATTTCTGCCAGTTGTCCTGGGTTTGACCCGCTTCGGCCCCGCCAAAATCTCCTGCGGCGCGTGTCTGGGCAGCCCGGCGCAGCATCTCTCCAAGGTCGCCCCCGAAGATGCCGCCAGCACCTCGGCCCGCGTGCTTCAGTTGCACCATCAGTAATTCGCGCTTGCCCGCGAAGAGCAGATAGAAACCCAGAAAAGGCAACATCAAGGTCCATTGCCAGCCAAACAAGATCATGATCCAGGCAAAGATGCGGCCGACCCTTGCTGCTCGCTCTGTGCCCCGGACCCAGCCGTCCTTGCGCGCCAGGAACGAGCGCAGTAACTTGCCTCCGTCCATGGGGAAGGCGGGCAGCAGGTTGAAGGTGCCCATGATCACATTGACCATCACCAATAGGGCGAGAATCTGGGCGAAGCCCAGTTGTGTGATGGTGGCCATGGGGATCAGTTGCCCCAAGAGGCCCATCAACATCAGCGCCAGGGAGGCGGCGCCGGCGATCATAAAGTTGACCAGAGGTCCAGCGATGGCGATGGCGCCTTCCGTGGAAGAGTCCTCGGGCATGTTCTCCAACATGGCGATGCCGCCCAAGGGCCAAAGGGTGATGTCGATTACCCGCACGCCGAGTCGTTGGGCCATCAGGGCGTGGCCGAGTTCATGCAGGAGGACCGAACCCATCACCAACCCCATGGCAAAGAAAGTCATCAGGGCCGCTTGCCAGCCGCCCGTGTCCAGCTGCAGGAGGGCCAACAGCCCCATCAACACCAGCAGGAAGGGCTGCAGGCGAATGGGGATGCCGCGCACGCGGCCCAGCATCCAGGGTCGCCCGGGGCCATTGAAGAAGCCGATGGTCATGGCGTGAGGGGGCTGGTTATAAGCGATGGGGCAGAGGTCCGGGGGCCGGTGATTGCCGATTGGGTAGGCTATGGGATCTTAGGCCATGTCTAGCGTGAACTCCTACCAACCCCGGGTGCAGTGCTTTGACCTGGGGGAGGGTTTGGGTTCTGAGGAAGCCCTTGACTCCGAAGGGGCAAGTCATCTTTGTGGGAAACCCTCGCCCGGGTTTGCAGGACTGTTTCCCGATGCCCTCGCTCTCGGAGGCGCTGCCTTGGCCCAGGGCCTGATGCTGGCCCTCGATTCTGACAAGGATCCCTTCATCTTGAGCGTGGGATCTGCTGTGGTGCGTGGTCTGCCCACAGCCGCGCGCACCACCGTGTCCGCGCGTTCGCCGCTCACCGGAAGTCTGGCCGAGGGCCAGGTGGGCAGTGATTTTGGGCGGCGAATGGCCAGTATCTGCGACGCGCTTGTCCTGCTCGGGGTCTTTGCAGAGGGGGATGGGGTCTTGGTCCTGGATGGAGAGGGCACAGGAATTGTGTATCGCCGGCCGAATTGGCTGGGACTGTCGGCGGGTGAACGCAACGCAAGAATGGTGCGGGATTTCGGACAGGGCGCCGGGTTGAGCGCTGGGCCTGCAGCTCAAGCAGGAGTGCGGCATGCTCATCTGGCGGCGGGCCATGATCCACCCAGCTTCGTGGGTCGCGGAGGACTTGGTCGGGCTTTGGCCCAGCACGGTCTGCTGGGGGTGTTTGCACAGGCACAACCCGTGGCCAGCAAGCCCGCTGCGGGCTTGAGCCGGGCGCTGCTGGAGTCTCCGCGCTTGCTGGAGCGGTCCCTGGGAGGAACGTTGGAGTTGTTTGACGAGGCAGGGGTTGCTTCAGGCGAGATGGTCGATGCCCCCACGGTCTCGGATTCCCAGCGCCATGGTTGCAGGGGCTGCCCCACACCCTGCGGTATCGTGCTGCGGGATGGAGCCGGACCTGGCGTGGGGACCATGCGTTTCTCCGCCTTGCAGCCTCTGCTCGGAAGTCTGGCCCAGGACAGCGCGGAGGCCCTCGGTGTGCTCGAGGTCTGCAATCGTCTGGGCCTCGATGTGCGTGAGGCTGCGCGAGATCTGGAAGTTGGCAGCCCCTTCGAAGATCATACCCAGGCAACTGCGGCTCTCGAACAACTGGTGCGAGATGGCGAGGGTCCCATGCGACCTGCCAGCGTGCGATCAGTTGACGGTCTGCTGGGCCAGGCCGGTCCCCTGGCCAGCGCTCGGGGCGCTGACCCCATGCGCAGTTTTCCGTTCCTCGGGGAGGGGAACTCTGATTCCGCACGCCTCGCAGCACTTGCTCCGGACATCGACTGGGGGGAGAGCCTCCTGGATCCAGATGAGAGTTTGGGCAAGGGTTCTCTGGCCGCCTGGCACGAGGACCTGGTGGCCGCCTTGGATGCCCTCGGCTTCTGCACTTTTTCCGCAGCAGGTCTGCTGGCGGATGGGGTCATGAGTCTTGATGCCTTGGCCCTGGCTTTGGTGCCCGAGTTTGAATCCAAAGAGCATCCCGGCGTGGCCCTGCGTGAGTTGGGAGGTGAGATCGCCCGAGCGGCGCACATGCTTCTGGCCCATTGGGATGCGCCGGCGGTGGCGGTGAATGGGGGAGACGGTACGCCACTTGCTGCCTTGCTGGAAGAGTACCGCTCCTGGCGCGGGCTTGATGAGCGCGGCAGGCCCACTTGTGAGCCGGTCCTGCCCAAACGGAGGCAAAGGGCGCAAAGTCAAAGTTCAGATCAGGCCCAGTCTCCGATTCCGAGGGGCGCGCAGCCTGCTCAGAGAAGCTCTGAAACAGAATCGGGCTGGGTGGAGTTCAACAGCTGCGGCCTGCTCGCTGAGCACCTGGGATCGACTTGTCGCATCCAGTTGGATCTGCCCGCATTCCCAAACGCCGTGATTGCTGCCCTGGCCCTTGAATATCAACGTGCGGCCTGGCTCCTGCGCGATCGGGCCGGGATTTCGCTGCCCGCCATCTGGCGGGCGGGAGTTCCTCTGGGCCCGAGGAGTCTGGTGTTCAGCGGCGACCAACTCGACCTGGTGCTGGTGATTCCAGGTGGCTAGGGGATTCGAAGGCTTGAGTTCCTGGTTTTGGGGCCTGCCAAGTGAAGCCGAGCCTCTGAGCGTCTATCCTCTGCGCCTGTCAGCGAACTGACTCAGCCTGTACTCAGCCACCTAGCTTTCAAACAACTCCGTCAACCAACAGTGGAACGCATTCTGATCATCAAGACCGGCGCTCTGGGCGATGTGCTGCGTAGCACCTCGCTGTTGCCGGGGATCCACAAGCGCTGGCCCGGGGCAGAGGTTTCCTGGGTAACCGCACACGGGGCCGAGCCCCTGCTGCAGGGTCACAAGATGGTGGAGCGGGTGATCGCGATCGACCCCGAAGAATGTGCCGATTCGCTTCCGAGTCTGACTGCCTGCACCCCTGATCGCATCTTCTCCCTGGATGATGATCCGGAACTCTGCGCTTTGGCTGCTGCCTTGCAAGAGGAGAGCGGGGCCAACTTGGTGGGGGCTTGCCTGAATGATGCGGGGGAGCCCGCGTACACTCCGGATGCGGAGTGCTGGTTTGGCATGGGGCTCTTGTCCAGGGAGGGTCTCAAGAAGGCTGACGAGCGCAAGCTGGCCAACCGACGCACACATCCGGATCTGTTGGCCGAGGTCATCGGCGTCGAGCCCGGCCGCCCTGCCCTGAACTTGTCGGCGGCTGACCTGGAGACCGCCGCGAGCCTGCTTGATGAGCTTGCCCCCACCAGTGCTGGCCTGCGCATTGGGCTCAACACGGGAGCCGGCGGCCGCTGGCGCACCAAGGCCATGCGGCCTGAGGAAGTGACCAACCTCGTGGCGCTGTTGCACGAGAAACTGGGGGCCGCCGCACTCCCCGGGGTACAGTTCCTGTTCCTGGGAGGCCCAGAGGAAATCGAGCGCAATCAAGGACTGCTCAGCCTGAGTCGCAGCGCCATCCCCGCTGCAAGCCTGATTGATGCGGGCTGCGAGCATTCCATTGGTACTTTTGCCGCCCTGGTGGGAGGGCTGGACCTGTTGGTTACTTCCGACAGCCTGGCCCTGCATCTGGCAGTGGCCCAGGAACGCAAAACCGTCGCTTTCTTCGCGCCCACTTCACCCTTTGAGATCGAACTCTATGGCCTGGGTGAAAAAGTAGTCTCCAGCGCCCCCGATGCCGGCAACTATGCCAGCGATACGGACAACAGCACCATTACCGGAGAGCGGGTGGCTGCTGCGGTGCTGCGCCAACTCTCCTGAACCAGTCTTCCAAGATTCCCGATCATGTCCCCTCAGTTCCTCCAGCGGCTCGCCAAATTCCTTGAAGGCCTCGGCCTCCTGGTCATCCTTGTGGGCTTGATGATGAGCGTCGAGATGGGCATGCGCGATGAGGGCCTGTCCTCCATGCGCGCGGAAACCTATGGCCTTGCCGCCGGCGGAGCCCTGTTTGCGATCGGCTGGCTCTTGGAGCGGGCGTTGGGGTCGCGGGACTGAAGCCCCTACTCCTCCAACACAAACTGCAGAGTGTGCAGCCTTGCGTAGGCACCGTTGGCCGCCAGCAACTCCTCGTGGTTGCCCCGCTCGATGATGCGGCCTTGATCGAGGACCAGAATCATGTCTGCCCGTTGGATGGTGGATAGGCGGTGGGCGACCACCAGGGCGCTGCGTCCTTGGAGCAAGCTGGCGGTGGCTTTCTCGATGCGCGCTTCGGTGCCCGAGTCAATGCTGGCTGTGGCTTCGTCGAGGATCACAAGATCCGGCTGGCCGGCGAGGGCTCGGGCGATTGCCAGGAGCTGACGTTCGCCGGTGGAGAAGGTTGCGCCCCGTTCGGCCACTTCGGATTGGATGCCGGCGGGCAGGTTCTCGATCATCCGGTCGGCGCCGCTGGCTTCAAGGGCCTGCGAGAGAGCTGCTTCGTCGATGCCCTCCCGATCCATCAAGATGTTTTCTTCAACGCTGCCAGCGAAGAGGAAATCGTCTTGCAGAACCAGTCCGATGCGCTTCCGCCAGTCAGCCAGGTCCAGTTGGTTGAGGTCGTGCTCTGCGATTTGGATGCGGCCAGTACCGGGGTCGTAGAAGCGTAGCAGCAGGTTGACAATCGTGCTCTTGCCCGAGCCGGTAGCGCCGACAAGAGCGACCGTTTGTCCGGGCAGGATCTCGAAGTTGATGTCCGCGAGCACCGGGTGGTCAGTCAAGTAGCTGAAGCTCGTGTCTTCGAAGCGAATTCTTGGCGCGCTGCCTCTGGGCCCGAGACTGGCGGGCTGCGCTGGGGTGGGCAGGGCGGAGTCGGTGTCCAGCACCTCAAAGACGCGTTCGGCGGAAGCAAAGGCCGACTGCAGAATATTGTAGCGCTCGCCCAGGTTGCGGATCGGCTGCACCACCAGGGTCAGATAGAGCCAAAAGCGCAGGAAGGCGCCGATGGTCAGTTCGTCCCCGGCTATTGAGATCACTCCTTGGCGCAGAGTAGCTCCTTGGATCAGGTAGACCGCAAGGCTCATGATCGGGAAGAACAGGGCAAAGAGCAGGATCGTGCGCTTGTTGGCGGCATAGTACCGGCTGAGGTGTTCACCAAAGCGCGCACCCACATGGGCTTCTCGTCCAAATAGTTGCACAACGCTGATGCCCTGCAGAGTCTCCTGCAGATATCCGTTCAGGCGCGCCAGTTCCGCACGCACGGTGCGGTGGGCGCGGCGTGCTCCACCCCGAAAAGCGAGACTGATCAGGATCAGTATGGGGGTCATCAGGGTGACCAGCAGAGCCAGGGGCGCGTGGATTGTGAACAGGAGTGCCAGCACAACCACCACGCGCAGCATGTCGAATGCCAGGGTCACAACGCCGGCGGTGAAGAGCTCCGCCAGATTCTCCACATCGCTGGAAACACGCGTGACCAGCGCTCCGGTGGGGCGCGAATCGAACCAGGCCAGATCCAAGGAGGAGATGTGCCGATAGAGGTGCCGCCGCAGATCGTGGATCACCGCCTGTCCCGTGCGTATCAGGGTGGCCACCTCAAAGTAGCGTAGCCAGGTCTGGAGGGAGAGGATGCCGATGTAGGCCGCAACCAGCAGCAGGAGATGATGGATGAAAGGGCTCGGGTCCGCATTCGTAGGGGCCGAGAGGGCGTCTGTTACCGGGCCGTCCAGGCTCTGCTGCCAGATCCAGGGTCCGATCAGGTCGAGGACGAAGAGACTGCTCAGAACCGCAAAGCACTTGATGAACAGTTTGATATGGGGGCGTGCATATCGAAGCAGCCGCCGAAACAGGCGTCCGTCCCAAGCCTTGCCCGCCACAACTTCGTCCGCTTCCCAACTCATGTGTCGTCTCCCAGGGCGGCCCGTCGTTGCTGGTGATCCCAGGTCTGCGTGTACCAGCCCGATCTCTTGATGAGTTCTTCGTGGGTGCCCATGTCTGCTTGGGCCCCTGCTTCATCGAGCACCAGGATCTGATCGCAGCCCGCTACGCTTGAGAGGCGATGAGCGGCGAGGACAACACTGCGTCCCTGCCCCGCCTCCCGCAGGCTTTGAAGCAGGGTTCTTTCCGTGTCGGTGTCGACTGCCGAGAGGCAATCGTCCAGGATCAGGATCTGTGGTTCTCGCGCCAGGGCCCGGGCGATGCAGGTCCGTTGGCGTTGGCCTCCGGAGAGGGTTACGCCGCGTTCTCCCACCAGGGTCTCGACTCCTTTGGGGAACTGTTTGACCTCGCTCGTCATGGCAACCTGTGCGATCAGGTCCGTGAGGCGCTCGGGTCCGATGTCCTTGTCGGTGCCGAATCGGATGTTGTCGGCATAGGTGACCGAGAAAAGGAATGAGTCCTGGGGCACATATCCGAGCGCTCGGCGTACCTGGGCGAGGGGCACAGCGCGGAGGTCCACTTCGTTGCTGGTGATGGCTCCAATGGTGGGGTCGATCAGGCGCCCCATAAGCAAGAGGAGCGTGGTCTTGCCTGCGCCGGTGGGGCCAACGATGCCGAGGGAGGTGCCTGCTGGCAGGTCGAAGGACAGATCTTGGAGGGTGGCAGAGTCGGCGTCTGGGTAGCTGTAGCTGACGTGGGCGAAGTTGAGGCAGGGGGCAATGGTCTGGGTGGAGTTCTGCTGCGATCCCTTCGGAGGCACTGCTCCTGCTTGTGTCGAGGTATGTTCCTCAGGAACGGATGTCAAGGCGGAGCGCGTATCAAGCAGGGCCTGCACCCGTTCCGCGCTGGCCACCGCTCGGGGATACATGCCCGCGATCCAACCTACGGCGATCAGCGGCCAGAAGACCTTGATGGTCAGGTCCACGAACTGGAACAATTCGCCGATGGGCAGGCTGCGATCAATCGCGGCCAGACCTCCGAGGATCAGGATGACTGCAAAGGTAAGATCAAAGGACCCATGAATGCTTGCATGGGTCAAGCCTCTCGCGCGGCCCAGGGCGACTTGATGGTCCCGGTTTGTTTTGCTCGAACGCTCAAAGCGTTTGGCCTGGGAGTCCTGACGGTGGTAGCCCTGTACCACCCTGACGCCTCCAAAATCCTCATGGGCCCGGTGGCTGATGTCCGCCAGACTTTCCTGCACTGCGGTGGAGTGCACGTGCAGCCTGGGGGTAAGTCGCTGCATGATCACGCCCACCGCCAGCAAGGGCAGCAGCATGGACATGCTCAAGAGGGGATTGAGGGAGAAGAGCCATCCCAAGCTGATCGGCACAATTACAGCTGCGCCCAGGGTGTACATCAGGCCCGGCCCCAGGAACATGCGTATGGACTCCACATCGGCAGTCAGCCTGCTGACCAGGTCTCCGGAGCGACTCTTGTCGTGGAAGGATAGGTCCAGTCGCACCAGATGATCGAAGAGCTCTTGCTTGAGTTCCACCTCGAAGCGTCTTGAGACCACCACCACCAGCCAGCGCTGCCAGAATCGAAAGAAGGCGTGGGCGATTGCTGCGCCCGCCATCAGCAGCAGCGTATGAGTCAGCCACTCATGGGTTCCGCTCAGGCGCACCTTTTCAATCGACTGGCCCACAAGGATCGTGACCGCCACATCTGCCATCTGTGACAGGGGAATCGCAACCACCCCAGCCAACAGGCGGGGTTTGTGGCGCAGGAAGCGCTTGAAGTAGGCACGCAGGAGTTTCAAGGGTTGGCTCCTGCGCTAGCCCTGACTTGACCACTGTTGGGTCAAGGCTTGGACTGCCGCTTTGATGGAAGAGAGTTCTGCGGCCAGGGCCTCGGGATTGTCCTTGACCTTGCGCAGGCTGGGCCAGGTGTGTGAGCCATAGCCATTGCTGGGGTCGGGGGCCCAGAAAACGTTTCGGTACCACTCGCGGCCCGGCAAACCTTCATTCCGCCGCAGGGCCTGATAGAGACTCGGGCGATCTGCGTGACGAATTGCGTCGCCCCGCAGGGCTGGGCTGTGCTGATTGAGGGCTGCTCGCAGATCAGGCCAGGTGCCAAAGGGTCCGGGCGTGAGTTCTGGTTTGAAGTCCATGCGCTGTGCCCAGCGCCTCCAACTGGTTTCATGGGCTCGGGCCAGGGCTTCGAGGGCTTGGGCCAGGTGTTCGGCTTGCGCTTCTCCCAACCAGTCAGTGGCCATGCGCGCATGCCAGGCCAGATCCTGGGCCGCGCGGGTTTGGTCCAAGCACAAGTGCCCTGCGGCGGAGAATTCTTCCATGAGTGCCTTCAATGTGCTGGCCGCCAATTGGTGTCCCACATATCCCGGGTCCAGAAAGCGCTCAATCAAGGCCACATCATCAAAGACCGTGTGGTATTGGCCGCCGTTGGATCCGCTGAAGGAGAGGTCCAGAACTGGCAGGCAGAGGTGATGCAAGAAGACAGAATAGTCGGAGCCGGAGCCCGGCAAACCAAAGCGCACCTGGCCCCGGGCCCGGCGCAGCCAAAGGTCTGCGAGCGTGTCCTTGTCCTTGCCGTGCGGCGCGGGTATCCGGGCCAGGGCGTCGGACAAGATGCCCTCAAGGCCTGGACTGCCCGAAGCGCTGAAGTTCGTGCCGCTGACGAGGCCGTCCGCATTGATATAGGCCGAGAGGTTTGCGGAGAGGTTCTTGGCGTTGGCCTCCGCCCATTCGCTGCTGCCGATCAAGCCCGCTTCTTCCGCGTCCCAAAAGGCCACGCTGACTCCGCTGCGCAGCACGCGTCCCTGCTTGACCTCTGCGCCCAATCGCAAGCTGGCTTCGAGCAGCGAAACCGTTCCACCCCCCGCGTCCTGAGCGCCGCGCACCCAGGCGTCCCGGTGATTGCCCAGAAGGACAAAGCTCGGCAGGGTGCCGCGCATGTGCCCGATCACATTGACGATGCGTCGCAGGGTACGCGGGGCATCGACTTCCAGGGTCACCTGCGCGGGGCCTGGACCGCCGCTGTCCAAGTGTTCCAAAATCACCTGCGCGTCATCGGCCCCAATGGGCAGGCTGACGATGGAGGGGAGGTTCCGGGCCAGGCTCTCTGCATCCAGCCGCGGCCCCGGCTGTTCGGGAGTGCCCGAGGGATACCCCGGCGTGGAGGGATCGCCACCGAAGGAGGCCAGGGGAGCAATCGACCCGCGCTGAACGGCCCAGCCCGGTTGCCAGGGTCCATCCGGCCAGACCTCGCCCCGCTCTGCCCCGGAGTCTTTTGGGTCGGTGAACATCAACACGCCCAGGCACCCTGCTGCCTCGGCCGCTGCCGCCTTGACCCCGCGATAGCTGCGGCCATACCGGCAGAGGGCAATCGTTCCTTCCAGTTCCACGCCCGCCGCTTGAAGCCGTTCGAAGTCTTCGTACAGGCCATGTCCGCAATCCACCACCGGTCCGGTGACCCGTGCGCTCTGGCTGTAGGCGTGAAAGGGCGGTACATCTCCGGGAGGCACCGCGTCCCCATCGAAGCGCCGCAGACGCAGGACGCTCGGTTGCTTTTTTTCGGGTCCTTCAAAAATCGCCAGCTCGGTCTTGCGTGGCAAGGACAACAACACCAGTCGTTCATCCCACTCCACATCAAAGCCCGCACCCAAGAGTTCTCGCCGCACCATCTCCGCCGCCCGAATCGAACCGGAAGTCCCTGCCAGCCGCGCAGTGGAACAGAGTTCCCGCAGGAGCCGTTGGATGCGGTGGGCTGGGGGCGGGGCTGCCTCTTGACTCGTAGCTCCGACGGCCGGGAGGCAGACCAGAATGATGGGGATGAGGAGCATGGGGCGAGCAGTCTACCCCGAAAGCAGTGCCCGGCACCGCATCATCGGCACCTGGTCAGTTCACGCCGTCCGTGACATGGGGAATTTCCTGGACATATCTCACGTGTGCCTTGAGTTCCCCTTGGGAGATGACGGTGCCCTCAAGGTGGATGGGATCGCAGACAGCGAGAAGCGCCCGGTAGCTGGGGAATGCAAGGGGAGGATCGGTGGATGAAGCATTCAGATCGCTGCTTTGGTTTTCCAAGCGAAAGTTGCTGGGGCCGGCGAGGGTCCATTGGATCGCGCCCTCGGTTTCCGAGGTACGTGGCAGGAGGAACTCCCAGTTCCCGGTGAATCCGATTGGGGCCAGTTTCTTCCGTAAGTGAAGCTGGATCTCTCGGGAGCTGGGGCTGTTAGTGGAGGCGCCCAGAGGAATATGGCAAAGGCCCGATGTGATGGCAGGAGGGGTGACGGAAAATCCCTGGGCCACAAGAGTAACGATCTCGAAGTCCGCGGGGATATGCAGATCAAGGGAGCGCAGGCGGTGGCGTTCAGCCAGGACGAAGCGAGCAAAGTGGCTCACGCGTCTCTCCTTCTGGATCAGAGTAAGGTGCTGGGATTGAACCACTTGGATGTGAGCGGCACCGGGAGTCATGTGGGGTGGGTCTTCTTCAGAATCGAGAACCGGTGGCCCGCCCCAACGGATTGTCAGGAAATTAGAATCGGCCACGCCCACTCGGTATACAGTCGCCTTTCCAGTGGTTTTCTTGGACCAAACCTCGCCACCATAGAAGAGGAGGTCATCGCGGGTAGAATGCATGGTCAGTTTGCCACTGATCGTCTTTAGCAAGGGCAAGGTGCAACTGCGCGCTTCTCCCAGTTTTTCGATCGGGCAGCGATAGTCCAGGGCCAAACGTCCTGTACCGGCTGCTGTCAAGAGAAGGGTCAGGCTCTTCTTTTCAGGCAAGGGCCGTAGGAACTTGGGCAGGTCCATCCGTGATATGTAGGCTCCACCGGGCATGACTTCGCATGTGCTAAGGCTCTCTCCCAAGACCTCGACGCTGGCTTGGACGGTGGATTCCAGGTAGGACTTCCCCAGCGTCATTTCGTATGTGGCAAGGGATGTGATCAGTCGCCGTTCCCCAACCACCTCAGAGCTGGGGTCTGGTTTGTCGCCGGGTTTCGGAGCGTCCTCGGCTGGCGATGTTGGTGTTTGGGTAGCCTGCCAAAGAGTCTCCCATGTTTGTCCTTTGCTGTTTTGAATAGACGCTGCTTGACTTTCGGGCTGCATGGTCATCAAGCCCAGTAATAGGGCTGCAGCCGCCGGCCCAGATTGCTTGAGTCGTGCGGTTTGCATGTTGACGATTGCCAGCAGAGCAACCCCTCCCAGGATGAGAAGGACCAAGCCTCGTTCCCACTGTTGGAAAGCCAGCACCGTGGGCGTGACCTGGAAGAGCAATAGCAGCAACAATCCATGGATTACGCTTCGTCGGTTGCCCACTAGGAATCTCAGGTAGTTGAGCATGATTGCCGCGGAAGCAATGAAAGCAATCCCGATCGATTGTGGAAGTGGGTATCTTGCGCAGAGATACGTGACCAGAGGGAAGTAGTAGCCAAAGACAAGAGCCAGTAGGACTAACTCCGTAGCGTTGGACTTGCGCTTTGCAGTAAGCAGGGAGAGTAGCGTCACCAGATACATTCCCGTGACAAGCGGCGCTAATTGCAGGAGGCGCGTCAGGGCATCCAGCACGCTGAAGCCCGGGCGCAGGGAGAAGCCCTGGGGGACGCCATTCGACCGTAGAGGTTGCTCCCAGGTGTAGTTGTCCTGATCCACTCGCTTGCCATTCTCTTGCCCGCCGAGAATGGACATGGGAACATCGCGGTCAAGAGAGACCGCAATGTGGTGTTCTCCGGGCGCGGCAACAGTGTCTTTGCTCAGGCCGTAAGTTCCCTTGCTCAGATTGCCTGTGTCATAGATGAGGTGAAAGATCGCCTCGTCCCCGGCGGGAAGCACACCGGACCAGAACCAGCCAGCCGAGGTGGTTTGAATTTCGCCATCGGGCGCACCCTGGACTTCGAACTTCTTGGCCCCGATTGCTTGTTGGGTGAGTGGTTGCCAGTCATTCTTGTTGCTTCTGGTTGGAAACGGGAGTTTGAATGCGAGGAACTCATCATCGGAAGATGTGTTGAGCACATGAAACTCTCCTTCGAAGGTTCCCGCTAGACTGCGGGCTCCTTTCAGTCCACGCCAATCTTCATTGGACTGGAGTTTGTAGGTAATGTGGGCGGTCGTGGCTCCCTTGACCTTGTACTCGGTATCAGGGGCACTTACAGGTCGTGTGGTGACTATGGGCGATGCCTGGTGGACCACTTGCGTGAACGGGGTCAAACCCCAGGCGATGAACTGAGGTCGATAGGAGAGCAGTCCGAACATTCCCAGATAGCCGAGACTCAAGAGGCCGGTCATGAGGACGACGGTCTTGATGGTCGCCCCGAACCCCCGAGGGGTCTTGTTTGGTTCTTGAGGCCGAGGGGAAGTCGGTAGCTCTTGAGGCTGTCCTTCTGGAAGAGGGTGAGTGGGCTCCGACGATTCGATATCGATTGTCATAGGTGAATACGGGGTAGAAAAGGGGGCTGAACCCTTTGCAAGATCTTTGCGGGCAAGAGCGGACGCGGATTTCTCCAAAAGTGTCCACTTGGAGCCAGTGCGGGGTTGCCAGACAGACAATCAACTCTATTTGTCAGGCACTCCAAGGGCCCACTGGCCTATGCGGTTTCTGGCAAGTCAAATTGGTTACCTGCCTGGAAGCGCATCACCGGGTTCGAGCAGGGCAGAGAGCTTGACAAGCGCACGGGCCAGTAACTTGCGCACGCCTTCGGGGCTGCGTTTCATGCGCTCGGCCACCTCTTTGATGGGCAGCTCGGCGATGCGAGAGAGAGAGATCACTTCCCGGTGGTCGGGGCTGAGTTCATCGAAGGCGAGTTCCACGCGTTCTACCAATTCGTCGTGTATCATCGCGTTGCTCGGGGAACAGAGGCAACTGTAGGCGTCGCCCAGTTGCGAGTCTCGCGCGCCTTGAACTTCGCAGTCAGGGCGGCGCTTCTCTGCGAAGTGATAGCGCCTTTTTTCCCGGACCTTGTTCAATGTGACCGTGTGCAGCCAGCCGCGTAAGGCAGCCTCGCCCCTGTACTCGACTTGGTCGAGGTGCTGCAGAACTTCGCGGCAGGTGGACTGCAAGATGTCCGTCGAGGATTCCTTGGCTCGTAGAGCCGGGTCCGCACGCAAGCGAACAAATGCACGCAAGCGTGGAAGGTGTAGTTCCAGCAGAGCTTCCTGTGCGTCCCTGTCGCCGTTTTGGGCAGCGTGCAGGAGATTGCGCGAGGGGTTCGCTTTGTTTTTCGGGTCTGAATCCACGAAATTACGCAGCTATGGTTTCTTACAGCATCAACGGGCGGTGCCTTGAGACAGTGGCCTGCAGCAGTGTCTTGCCGCGCTGCGGGTTCAAGTACTCTATCATGAAGTCTCCCATGTGCGCGCTCCGCTTCTTGCCTGCATGCTCACAGCGCGTGTGAGGACGATCTTCATGACTGATCCTGACTACAAGCCCCCGTCGATCGAGCCGTTGGTGGAGGAACTCATGTACGCGTGCTTGGAGGGTGAGCCTGAAACCTGGGCCGATGCTGTGGAGCGCGCAGGGCGCGAGCATCCTGCTCTGGCTGAGGACCTGGGCCGGCGCTTTGCATCCTTGGTTCAAACAGGGATGGCATCGGATGAAGGCTTGAGGGTGCGCCAGGGTGGCGACTTTGGTGATTTTCGCTTGTTGAGTCCACTGGGCGGAGGAGCAATGGGATTGGTTTATCTTGCCTGGTGGAAGCCCCGAGGCAAGGCGGTGGCTCTCAAGATTCTACGTCCAGGGCGTCAGTTTCAGCCGGAGGCCCGTCGGCGTTTTGAACGTGAGATGGTGTTGGCCCGAGGTATCCGGCATGAGGCGATCTGCGAGGTGTTTGCTACAGGGGAACATGACCATGTGCCTTACATCGCCATGCGCTACGTGGAGGGCAATTCTCTGGCCCAACATCTGGAACAGAACCCTTTGCCTTCGGGCGAGGACTTGCTGATCCTCCTGGGTCAAATTGAACATATCGCAAGGGCACTTGCCCAGGCGCATGATCAGGGGCTTGTGCACCGGGACGTGAAGCCTCAGAACATGATGATCGACGGGGAAGGGAAAATGGTCTTGCTGGATTTTGGTTTGGCTCGCAGCACAAACTCCGAATCCAGCCTGTTGACTGCTGAGGGTGTGCAGATGGGCACTCCGGCTTACATGGCACCGGAAGCCGTCCGTGGGGAAGAACTGGACCAGCGCAGCGATGTGTATTCCTTGGGTGCCACTCTCTATGAGGCCTTGACCGGACGACGGCCATTTGAAGCGGCTACTGGAGCGGGCTTGATGCACCGCATCTTGAACGCGCCAACTCCCGATCCGCGGCGGCACAATCCTGGGATCTCTTCTGATCTCTCATTGGTCGTGCGCACAGCCATGGCCAAGGATCCCCTGCGTCGTTACCAGGACGGGAGGGCCCTGGCTGAGGACTTAGGAGCATTGGAAGCCGGCAAGAGCATCCAGGCCCGGGAGCCCGGCCCTTGGCTGCGCCTCAAGCTGTTCTGCCGTGAGCAGCCGCGCTTGGCTGCGGGCTTGTTGACTCTTTTCTTGTCGGTTGCGTTCATCGCCGGTCTGACCGTAGAACTCATCAACCAGCGCGCGATTTCTACTGTCCGGAGCCAGCTGGTAGATGTGCTTCGCAAGAGCCCCGGCGATCTGGCCAAGGTGCGCGACATTCAGCGCTCCCTTGGTGATCTCCCGAATGATAGTCCTGTGATCTGGAAACTACGGGAGAACCTGGCGAACCATCATCCGGTTGAGTCGTTGGCCGTGAAGGGGGCAAGCGAGAGCCTTCTTTGGTCCCTCGAGCCCACGCGGAGGGCTGGCGAGTTCCTGGCAGGGATCGGCGATGCTTTGTATCGCGTAAGAACACAAGGTGGTTCGCCAACTGCCCATCCATGGGTACTTCGGATTCCGGAGAACGCATTCAACCGTCGCGCCGTGTCGTTGGCAGATAGCGAGGGTGCATGCGTGACCTGGCAGAGTGGTGAGCCAAGTGCAGGCCGCACTCATCTGTTGATTTTCGAGGGTACCGATCCTGAGAGGTGTGTTGAGCAAGCCAATCTGCTTGAGGGCCGCGTCACGGACCGCGGAGTTCTGTGGATCGAAGCAGATGATGACGGTTCTCTTTGGATGAGTCAGTGGGAATCAGGCAGCACCCACGCACGGATCTTGCTAGGGGGTACGGATGCCTCGAGTGCCGGGGCACACCTTGCTCGCGGAGAGTGGCACGGGGCTCTAATCTCTCCCGGTGGTCGGGAACTCTATGCTTGGCGAAGGGATGCGACGGGTCCGGCACAAATGTGGGCCTGGGATGCGATCACCGGCGAGCGCTACGGTCCGCCTGTGACTCTCAAAGCGGAGTTTGGCATCTATGCGGTCTGCTCACCCGATGGGCGCACACTCCTGACCGCCAGCCGGTTCAGACAAGAGGTAAACAGTCAAGGGGCATCTTCACAGCCGAGCAAGATGGGTGAGGTTTGGGCCCTGCGCAAGCAGGCACTTCAGCATCAAGGGGACCTGAAAACGCGAACTCGCCGTGGTCAAGTGGCTGCTGCTGCTATCTCGTCAAGCGATCTGATTGCTGTTGTTCATGAGGATGGCATCATGCGGATCTGGAATAGAGACGCGGAACTGGAACACCAGTTCCGCAAGCTGGTCCGACCCCACAGGCTCAGGTTTGAACAGAAAGCCAGCGCAGATTCCCCGGACCGCCTGCTGGTGCTCTGTCGGGACGCAACTGCGCATCTGTTTACCATGGATGGTCAGGAAGAAGCCATCGTTCCATTGAAAGAAGCCATCGTTCCATTGAGGAATGCTTCCCGCGCACGGCTTGTAGTGGGCATGAACATGGTGGTCATGGGGGCATCCGGCCAGGACTTGCGCACCTGGGATTTGCGCCCTGCCGGAAAAGTCCTCCTACCCGGTTGTGAAGGTGGCGTGACAGTGATTTGTGCTGTTCCGGATGGCGAGATGATCCTGGGTACTTCCTGTGGGCGGTTGTTCAGTTTCGATCCGCAGAAGGGGACAACGAAGGAGATCACCTTTGGGGAAGGCATACGCGAAAATTGGATTTTGGATGTGGCCGTCCTCCGGGGGAAGCGGGGGGAACGGGATAGCCTTGCTGTTCTTGTTCGCGATACCGGGGGGGGAGGCTTGGCCCGTTTGGTCTTCATGCATCGAACGAAATCGAAGTGGATTACCGAATCGAAAATAGAATTGCCCAAGCACTGGGGCCGCATCTCCCGTATGTCCGTCGACAGGGACGGCGTGCGCTGCTGGGTCTCTACCTTTAGCGGTCTGCGCGAATTGCAGTTGTCAGGGGGCTCATGGCATCCAAAGGCCAATCCCATAACCCGCGTCAACGCATGGGCCGTGGCCAGCTCCCACGGAACTCAGGACCTGCTTGCCACCATCACCAATGCAGGGCCCCGGCTTTGGCGTGTGTCCGGCCCGACCTACTCATCCCTTGAGGACTTTCCTCCGCATCTTTCGGCGAACCTCATCCGAGTAGCAGCCCTCGCCTTGGATCCGACGCACAACCGTCTCGCAGTGGCCACCAGTAATCCCCTTTCTACTCGGGGCACCTTTTGGTTGGCAGAGGTGCCACCACAGGGCCAAGATCTACTCCCGGTCACCTACCCGTCAGAGCTCCCCGTACCAATCAGTCAATTCGCCTTCGCCCCGGGTGGAGAAACGCTCGCCTGTGGCAGCATTTCCGGCGTGATCTCCTTGCTGGTTCCAGGGTCTGACTCTGGCCCCCAAGTCTTGCTAGGTCACCAAGACACAGTGAACGCCTTGGGTTTCTCCTGCGACGGTCGGTATCTGGTCAGCGGCGACGCTCAAGGTGAGGTCTTCCTCTGGCATATGGACATGGAGAGCTTGCTTCAGGCCACGGATCAGGTGCTGGGGCGTTGAACCGGGAGCCTTTCTGGTTACCGTGATTCCATGGCGGAACGCGTGATGGTTCAGGCGGTGATCTTCGATCTCGATGGCACACTGGTGGCCACCGATCGCTATTGGCCGGATGCGGCCCGGGCGGGGGCACTTCGGGCCTTCAAGGATTTGGGCTGGGATCGGGACCTGCCGGACGGGAGCGTTTGGATGGGGATGGTGGGGCAGCCATTGGAAGAGGCTTTTGAGGCGGCGTTTCCCGAGCTGGCCGCAGCGGACAGAAAGCACCTCCTTGATTGTTGCGTGGAGGAAGAACATCGGCTCCTGGATGAGGGGCGCGCAGGTTTACTGCCGGGGGTGATCGAGACCTTGAAGCAGCTGGATGGGATGGGGGTTCCCATGGGCGTGGCGAGCAATTGTTCCCAGGGGTACCTCGATGCGCTCCTGGGGGGACTTGGGCTTTCCAAGTGGATCCGTGAGGCGCGCTGTCTGGACTCCCCTGGGATCTCGAACAAGGCGGGCATGATCGCGGATCTCTTGCTTACTTTTGGTACGCGCCACGCGGTCATGGTGGGGGATCGGCAAGGGGATCGGGATGCGGCCTGGGCCAACGGCCTGCCCCATGTGCATCTCTATCGCGGATATGCCCAGTGGGGAGAGTCCGTGTCGGCGGAGGCGACCATTGCCGGGATCGACTGTCTGCCAGAGATCTTGGTTCGACGGGCGCGGGCCATCGATCACGTGCTTTCCAGGTTGGAGGTCCCCGGAGGCGCCGCCACCATCGGAGTACTGGGGCGGCGCTGCTCAGGTGTGCGGGACCTGGCCCGGGATGTGGCTCTTGGGCTCAAGGCAATGGGACGGGAGGTGCACTTTCTTGATGGATATGGCTGGTTGCGTGATCCTGGTGAGGTCGCTGAGCAGGATCCAGGTGATCCCCTGGTTGCGGTCAGCGAGGCCCTGGATCTGAATCAGGCTGACCTGGCCCTGAGAGCGCCCCTGGATGAGGGGAGTCTGCGGGTGGTGGCTCTGCCCTTCGGTTTGCACCCCTCGCTCTTGAGCAGTTTGGAGCGCGTGATCTGGGCGGATGGGACCCCAGAGGTGCGGGAGCGGCGTCTGAGGGCGGAGTCTTTCAGTCTCGGGGGGCCTCATGGCATGGAGTGGGTGCGGGGCCAGGTCTGGCCTCTGGAACTCGCCATGACCCGAGCTTTCCCCCCCTCGCGACTTGCGCACCTGACCGTGGACCTCTCGAATGCGCTGGAACCGCGAGTTGCCCTTGCCCCAGGGCCTGACTAGGGGCTATCCTGTGCGATTCGAGGCCAGAGAATCAGTCCCCTGGGGACCTCTCAAGAGCCATCCGTGATGCGACCATTTTCTTGGGCTGCCCCCGCCCCAAACCAAGCGCCACCCCTATGGACCTCACCCTGCCCCAGCGTCTGCAACAGGCCGTTCAAGGATCATTTCACAAGACCGCACTTCTTCAAAAGCGCGTTCGCGAATTGATTTATGGTGCCTCGCCTCTGGTAGAGACCCGCGAGACCAATCCAATCAAGGTGGCCTTCCTCGAAATGGAGCGCGGGTTGATTGAACTCGTGCCCGACGAAGACACCACAGCGCCGCCTCCGACCCTTTGAACTGAGCGGGATTGTTCTCTTGGAATCCAAGGAACGAGGTCCTGTTCATTGGCTCGCCCAGCGCGGGGGGGTGCGCGAGTTGTTGTGCGTTCCAGCGGCGCTTTTCGGTTGTGTCGCGCGCCTGCGCGCTGGTCTTTATGATCGGCGCCTGCTGAGCGTGCAGGAGGTGGGCGTGCCTGTGGTTTCCATTGGCAACATCACCGCTGGCGGTACGGGCAAGACTCCCATGGTGGCTCTTGTGGTGCGTACTTTGATCGCTCAGGGTTATCAACCGGCGATTCTCTCCCGGGGTTATGGTTCTTCGCCCGGGGTTCCCAATGACGAAGCCCTGGAACTCGCTCGTCTCTTGCCAGAGACCGAGCACGTGCAAGAACCCAGGCGGGTCGCTGGGGCCGCGCGTTTAGTGGACCGGGGCGCCGATGTGATCGTCATGGACGATGGTTTCCAGCACCGGCATCTGGCCCGGAATCTGGATCTGGTGTTGATTGATGCCACCCGGCCTGTGGGCTTGCCGCGGCCGAGGAAGGGAGGCGACGCCGTGCAGGCATTCTTGCCCCGCGGGCTCATGCGAGAGGATTTTGATGCACTCAAGCGGGCGGACTTTCTGGTGATCACTCGCGCTGATCAGGTCTCCCCGCAAGAACTGGAAGAACTCGAACTCATGCTGGCGGAACAGGCAGGGGGTGTTCCGGTGGCACTGGCCCGCCACAGGCCGGAAAGGGTCTGGACCCCCGATGGGGGTCGCCCGGTGGAAACCCTGGCGGGCCTGGAAGTGGATCTGATCAGCGCCATCGGCAACCCCGAGGCCTTCGAACGCACCTTGCAGGATCTGGGGGCCAAGGTTTGCGAGCACCGCATTTTTGAGGACCACCATGACTACTCCGCGAAGGACCTTGAAGGGCTCGGCGAGAGACCTCTCTTGACCACCATGAAAGACGGGGTCAAGCTCGAGAGCGTGGGCGGGCCGCAACCATGGATCGTTGAAGTTTCACTTGAGATCTACCGTGGGATTGAGGGGCTCGGGGAGTTGCTATCCACCCTGCCGAAGCCCACTGCTGCCGCCAGGCGCGCCAGCTTGCGGGGAGGGCTTGTTGGCTGATCCATTCTTGGACGCGCGCATCGGCGATCAGCCTGCGCCATTCGCAGAGGTGGAAATTCCTGCCCTGAAAGAAGGGCCTGCAGGCTGGAAGGAACGCGCACAGTATGTGGCCTTGCGTACAGCGGTGGCCGGTTGGGGAGTTCTGCCAGCGGGCTTTTCGCGGAGATTTTCCCGGGGCCTTGCGCGGTTCCTGCCGAACTTGGACCAGCGTCATGCGCGTGGCGCGCGAGATTTTATTGAGACCGCCTTCCCGGAGTACAGCGAACAGCAGGTGCGCGCTTTGGTAGAGGCTGCCTACGGGCACTTGATGGATGTGAGCCTTCGAGCGGATGGTCTGCGCCGCAAGATGATCGGCAAGAGGGTGGGGGACTTCTTTGAGCTTGAGTTTTGCGCTGCTGCTCGTGAACTGTTTGAAAATCAAGGCAACGGAAAGGGCGTGCTGGGTCTGTCTGCTCACCTGGGATGGTGGGAGATCACCGCCAACGTCATCAATCCCCTTGGCCTGGGGCCGATCTGTGCCATCACAAAACCACCCAAGAACGCTTTCCTGACCCGTTACATGGTGCGCTCCCGTGCTCTGATGGGGGGCGCACTGTGCCTGCCACGGCACGGGGCCATGAGGGCTCTGCCAGCCCTGCTGAGGGCGGGGGCCACGGTGCAGCTGCTCGTGGACCAGCGGGCTCATCGGCGCTTCGTGGAGGCTCCCTTTTTTGGGCGCAGGGCCTCCTGCGATCGCACCCTGGGGGTTCTGGCCCGGCGGGTGCCCCAGCCGATCCTTGTGTACGCCTGCCTGGGAACCGATGACCCCGAGCGCTTCCGCTTCGTGGCTCCCAAGGTGATAGATCCCGCAGAGTTTGAGGGCCTGACCGCCTCCCAGATCACGACTCGGGCCAATCAGGAGATCGAATCCTTGATCCGCATGGCCCCTGAGCAGTATCTCTGGTTGCACGATCGCTTCCGCGATCGGCCGGTCAGCGAACCTATCACGCAGCCAGCACTCCCATGAACGGTGCCGATTCCCATCCCTTTCCTCCCATGCGCGAGGTATGTCTTGAACCCCTGGCCCAGCGTCCGAGCCTGGTGGGTATCGAGGATTTTTGTTCTGTCCCTGATCCCTTACAGGGGTTTGGCGATTTCGTGGACTCCCTGCCGGACATCTATGCGGGCACGGCCTTCAAGAAGTTGGTCGCGGCGATTGTGACCGCGCGTCGGGCCAATCGCCCGGTGGTTTTTGCCATGGGCGCCCATGTGCTCAAGGTGGGGCTGGCGCCTTTGATTATCGACCTCATGCGTCGGGGGGTAATCACTGATGTGGTGTTGAACTCCGCAGGGGCGATCCATGATTTCGAGCTGGCCACCGTGGGGCGCACCTCTGAAAATGTCGACACGCAATTGCCAGCGGGGAAGTTCGGCTTTGCAGAGGAGACTGGTCAGGCCATGGCTCGGGCAGCCAAGCGCGGAGCCCATCCCCCCGAGGGCGAGGTCCTGGGCTTTGGTCGGGCACTGGGAAGGGAACTGCTCGATGTCAAGGCTCCCCATGTGGAGTTCTCCGTGCCCGCGGAAGCGGTGCGGCTGGGCCTTGGGGTGACCTGTCATCCGGCTATTGGCGCGGACATTGTGCACATGCATCCCGATTGCGATGGGGCGGACCTGGGCGCTGCGGCGATGGCGGACTTTCAACATGTGTGCGGGCGCGTCGCGGATATGAACGGCGGAGTCTGGGTCAATGTGGGCTGTGCGGTGATCCTGCCGGAGATTTTCTTGAAGGCGGTCAGCGTGGCAATCAACTTGGGGAAGAACTTGGACAACATGGTGACCGCGAACCTCGACATGATTCGGCAGTACCGAGCGGAGACCAATGTGGTGCGTCGGCCCCCAGGGGAGGGTCTGAGCTTGATCGGTCAGCACGAGTTGCTCTTGCCCTTGTTGCGAATGGCGGTCATTTCGGCTATGGATGATGAGGGAGCGAACTCATGAGCAAACCTCAAGACCTTGACCTGCCTGCTCTGCGCAAGCATTTGGAGGAACTCGGCAGCCCGCGCATCTGCGTGGTGGGGGATCTGATCCTCGACCGCTACCTGGTTGGCGCAGTCAGCCGCATTTCCCCGGAGGCTCCGATCCCCGTGCTGGCCGCCCAGCGCGAAGAGTTGCGCCTCGGCGGAGTGGGCAACGTGGCGGCGAACCTGTCCACCATGGGCGCCGAGGTGCGCATGGTGGCGGCGGTAGGCAAGGATGGCCTTGAGGACCAGGTGCGAGGGCTTCTGGGGCAACTCAAAATTGATGCGACGGGCGTCCTGGCGGATCCCTCGCGGCCCACCATTGAAAAGACCCGTTTCCTCTCAGGCGTGCAGCAGATGCTGCGGGTGGATCGAGAGGATGCGCGGCCCCTCGATGAGGAGATGGCCAAGAGCCTCCTGGCTGCGGCGGAGACAGCCCTGGCCGAGAGCGATGCCTTGATCCTGTCGGACTATGGCAAGGGCGTCTTGACTCAGGAGGTCAGTCAGGCCTTGATTCAAGCGGCGCGAGCCCAGGGGATTCCATGCTTGGTGGATCCCAAGGGTTCCGATTGGACGCGCTATCGGGGTGCCACCCTGGTCACCCCCAATCGGCAGGAAGCTCATGAGGCGCTTGGCAGTGAACTGCCGGATCTGGATGCGGTGCGAGCGGGGGCGGCGGACCTGATCGAGAACAACGAGCTGGACGCGGTGGTGATCACCCTTTCCGCCGACGGTATCTATCATCGGCATCAGGACGGAACAGATGGACATGTGCAAGCGGAAGCGCGGCAGGTTTACGATGTGACCGGTGCAGGAGACACAGTGGTCGCGCACCTGGCCCTGCACCTGGCGTCCGGCCTGTCCCTGCCCTCTGCCGTGGGTCTTGCCAATCAAGCGGCGGGCATCGTGGTGGCACGGCTAGGCACCCACGCAGTGACCCCAGATGAGTTGCGCAGTCGATTGGAAGACCGCGACCCCGGGGGCGAGGGCAAGATCTTGGCGGACAGCCCCGCTCTGGCAAAGCGCCTGGAGTCCTGGCGTCGGGAAGGCCGCAGCATTGTTTTCACCAACGGCTGCTTTGACATCTTGCACCGGGGTCATGTGGAGTACCTGCGCTTTGCCCGCCGCCAGGGGGACTTGCTCCTGGTGGGGATCAATTCCGACGCCAGTGTGCGGCGCCTGAAGGGCTCGTCCCGTCCGATCAACTCCCTCGATGACCGCATGGAGGTTTTGGCCGCGTTGGAAGTGGTGGATGGGGTGGTGGCCTTTGATGAGGACACGCCCAAGGACTTGATCGAGTCGGTCACCCCAGCGGTCCTGGTCAAGGGCGAAGACTGGCGCGACAAGGGCGTGGTGGGCCAGGAGTGGGTGGAAGATCACGGGGGCCGGGTGGTGTTGGCCAGTTTGCTTGCGGGGCAGTCCACCAGTTCTGTGTTAGAGCGCGCGGCCCGGGGAGAAGGGGTGACAGAGGGCTCGGGGGATTGACCAGGCACCAACTGGTTTTTGGCTCCAGCGGGATCGTGATCGGAGCTCTCGGTGCGGTTTGCGGCATAGGTGGGGGCCTTTTCGCCACGCCCCTGCAGCACTACGGCTTCAAGGTGCCTCTTCCCAGGTCAGTCTCCACCTCCTTGGTATTGGTATTTTGCACTGCGCTTTCTGCGACGATTGCAGAGAGTATCTCACCAGATTCCGCCCTGCGCTGGAGTCTGGCCCTGACGGGAATTCCCGGGGCGCTGCTCGCGGCTCAGTTCGGCATGCGCATTTCCAGGGCGCTTCCCGAGCGTCAGCTCAAGGGGCTCTTTGCTTTGACTTTCGTGATCTTTGGCCTGCGCATGTTTTTTGACTCCGGCGCCGTCTCGACCGAGGCTGCGACTGAGATTTCCAAGACTGCATACCTGAGCATCTTGTGCCTGGGTCTAGGCGCCGGCCTGGTCGTGCCCGTGCTGGGTATCGGCGGAGGGTTGATCCTGGTCCCGGGCTGCCTGCTTCTGGTACCGGAGGTGGGCTTTGCGGGAGCCCGTTCTTTGAGTCTGGCGATTGCCACCTTCACTTCCTTGCGCGCACTGTGGATGCATAACAGTGCTGGTACAGTGGATTTTTCCCGGGGCCTGCCTCTAGGGTTCGGCGCTCTCATCGGCGCCTCGATCGGAGTGCAGCTGGCGCATCTGCCCATGTCAGGGACGGTGGGACAGATCTTTCTGGGCCTGATACTGATCGTCAGCGCCTTGCGCTTTGGCCGTGACGCACTCGCTCAGGCGTAGATCCCGCGCTGGTGATCCGCCTCGGCTACCTGACGCACTGCATAGATGTGGGAGGCCTTGCGCAAGCTGCAGTCGAACTCCGCACTGACCGCCAGGACCGCATCCCAGGCTTCGCGCATGAACCGTCCGAGTCGTTTGTCCACGACCTGTTCCACCCAGCCCAGGCCAGTGCGGCTCTGGACCCACTCAAAATAGGAGAGCACTACGCCGCCGCCGTTGGCCAGGATGTCTGGAATGATCTTGATATTGCGCTGGGCCAGGATTCGGTCGGCTCGGGGGCTGAGTGGGCCGTGGGCTCCTTCGACGATCATCTTTGCTTCGACTCTTACTGCGTTGCCCGAGTGAACCGCATTGGCCACGGCGCAGGGCACCAGCAGATCACACGGCAAGGTGACGAACTCGTCCCGGTCAATCTGATCCGCCTTGCCGGGCCACTCGCCCAGGTCTCCGTGTTTGTCGCGCCAGGCAATAGCGGCGGGAATGTCGAGCCCTTCGTCATTGAAGAGGCCTCCAGTCACATCCGCCAGACCAGTGATGGTGAAGCCATCCTCGTACAGCATGCGAGCCAGGGTTCCGCCCACCACTCCAGCTCCCTGCACATTGACCTTGAGACCCTTGCGTGGCATGCCGAAGTGCGCCAGCGCCAGGCGAATCACAGCACGCAGGCCCTCCGCTACCGCGTTTCGGGATCCTGCGCTGCCTCCCAGAGCGAGGGGCTTGCCGGTCACTGCTGAGGCGACGGTGGCGCGCTCGTGGCTGCTGATGGTGTCCATCAACCAGGCCATGACCCTCTCGTCTGCATAGATGTCCGGCGTAAAGACGTCCCTTTCGGGGCCGATGTCCGCGATCAATGTGGCTGCATAACGCCGTACAGCGCTCTCCAGTTCGTCATTGGAGAGCGTGCTTGGGTCCAGGCGCAGACCACCGCAGGCGCCGCCAAAGGGCACCCCCAGAAGGGCACACTTCCAGGTCATCCAGCCCGCCAGGGCGCGCAACTCGTCGAGCTTGAGGTCCGGCTCGATGCGTAGGGGGCCGATGAAGGGGCCCAGTCCTGCATTGTGCTGAATGCGGAAACCATCGAAGATCTCCAGCTGACCCCCGCTGAGTCGCACTGGTACTGCCACCGAGATCTCCTTGTCTGCCTTGCGCAGCACCCGGTATTCATTGTCCGAGAGTCCCATGGTGAGAGCAGCCTCGTCAAAGGTACTCATCATGGTCTTGAAGGGTGACTCGTCGTCAAGCAGGGGAGTGCGGGGCATGGTGCCCCATCGCTCCGTGCGCTTCGTGGTCATGCGAAGACTCCTCGCAGGCGATAGACCGAGGCTACCCGGTCGATGGCCAGGATGTAGGCTGCCGTGCGCAGGGAAACCTTGTGCTTTTCCGCCGTGGAGGCAACCTCGCTGAAGGCATCGATCATGATCTGTTCCAGGCGCGAGTTGACGATCTCTTCGGTCCAGAAGTAGCCCATTCGGTCCTGGACCCACTCAAAGTAGGAAACCGTCACGCCGCCCGCATTGGCCAGAATGTCCGGCACGATGACTACGCCCCGGTCGTGCAGCATGCTCGACGCGGCTGCCGTGGTGGGGCCGTTGGCCCCCTCGACAATCAGGCTGGCCTTGATGTGATCCGCATTCTGGGATGTGATCTGATTTTCCGTGGCGGCGGGGATCAAGAGATCACAGTCGAGCTCTAACTGGTCTTCGTGTGAAACTGCCGCTGCGTCCGGGAACCCTGTCAAGCGTCCCTGGTCGCGCATCCAGGCCATCACTGCGGGCATGTCGAGGCCCTTTTCGTTGTGGATGGCACCGTACATGTCGGAGATGCTGGTGACCTTGTAGCCCTCGCGATGCATCAGGAGGGCACCCACGCCTCCCACATTGCCCGCGCCCTGCACGATCACGCGTGTGTCTTCGGGGCGTCCACCAACTAGTTGCAACGCTTGATTGGCAGCGATCATCACTCCGCGCCCGGTGGCTTCTCTGCGTCCACGACTGCCGCCCAGGGCCAATGGTTTGCCTGTGACGATCGCGGTGGTCGTGCGCCGTACATGCATGGAGTACGTGTCCATGATCCAAGCCATGGTCTGCTCGCCTGTGTTCATGTCCGGTGCGGGGACATCTCGATCTGGACCCAGGATGTCCATGATCGCCACGGTGTAGCGTCGGGTCAGTCGTTCCAGTTCTCCTAGTGAGAGTTCACGGGGGTCGCAGATTACGCCACCTTTGGCTCCACCGAAAGGGAGGTTGACCACCGAGCACTTCCAGGTCATCCAAGCGGAGAGGGCGCGCACCTCATCCAGATTCACATCCGGGGAAAAACGGATGCCGCCTTTGCACGGGCCGCGCAAGAAGTTGTGCTGTACGCGGTAGCCTGTGAAGACCTTCACCGTACCGTCATCCATCAGGATCGGCAGGGCGACCTTCAGCTCCCTTTCGGGCTGGCGCAGAACTTCGCGCAGGCCTTCATCGAGAGCGAGAATATCAGCGGCTTCGTCAAAGCCTCGGGCCATGGACAAGAACGGGTTGTATTCGTCCTGCAATTGGGCGTCAGAAAGGCTGGCTCCGGAAGACATGGTTGGGTCCGGCTGGTTGGTCCGCTGATGGGATGATGGGTTGGGGGCTGGGCTGGACAGAGGCGCTGCCGAGTCCTCCCCCCTTATATTGGTGTCATCTGAGGGGTCCGGTCGGAAGCATCCTAGGGAGAATTTCCCTGGTGATCAAAATGGAACGCTCAACAGATGCTGGCAATTCGGCGGTGCTTTGGGGTTCCATGGTGCCTTGTCCAGCCCCGATCCCGTTGAATCTGCCTTGAGAATTATCGGCCCACGGGCTCAGCTTGTGGGTTTGGAGGGTTTTGATGTTGGAGATTCTGGGTTGGCAGCAGGTCTCCTGCGGGAGCCCGGAGGTCCTTGGATTCGCAAGCTGCCTGGAAGAATCACCACATCTCCAGTTCCCGGTTTGATCCAGAAGTGGTTTGGGCCGGGGGGCAGGCTTTCCAGCGGCGAGGCCCGGGCTGCGGCCCAGCAGGAAGCCATGGTGCTGGAGAGTCTGGAGTCACTGGGAATCCCTGTTCCCAAGCCTTTGGCGGTTGCCACGGGACAAGACCGCAGTGCCCTCTTGCTGGAGGAAATCCCAGGTGGGCGCACCCTGGCAGAGGTTCTGGCCCTCTGCACACTCCCGGAGCAGGAGGCCTTTGCTCGAGACCTCGGTCTGTTGGTGGGCCGCTTGCACGGGGCGGGTTGGACTCATAGGGACCTCTACTTGGAGCATTTCCTCGTGCGGCCCGAGGAATCCGACCAGCGTCTCGTGCTGATCGATCTGGGCCGTGCCAGGCACCGCAGCGAGACTCTGCCCTTGGTGATTGGTCGGCGCCAGATCAAGGACTTGAGCGCTCTGCTGCACTCCACGCCGCCTGGAGTCTCGCCCCGGGCAAGGGTCATGTTCTGGCGCGCCTGGTGCGAGCAGGTGGGCCGTCCGGATCGCATCAGCACTCGGCGCTTGCAGCGTATCATTGCCCGCCGCCGCACACGCATGGCCAGGCACATTCCGGTGCATGGAGAGGGCGCCCCCCGTCCTGGGCACCTGTTGCTGCGCCTGCCCAACTGGGTAGGGGGTCTGGTGATGGCTACCCCGATCATCGTTGAGGCCTGTGCCTCGCCCCGCTGGAGTCGCGTGACCGCTCTGGTCAAGTCGGGGCTCGCGCCGCTCCTGGATGGCGGTCCCTTTCCCGGGCTCGAGGTGGTTTCGCGGGGGTCTGCCCAGGAAGAGCGGGGCCTGATGCAGAGCCTCGGCCCGGATGCGGTTCTGCTGTTGAACCACTCCTTTTCTTCCGCCTGGGCGGCCCGTCGCGCGGGCATCCCGGCGATCATTGGGCTGGCAGTAGGGGGCCGTGGACCTCTTCTGACCCATGCCCTGGTGCCACCGACCCGGGGCGGTCGGCGACTGCCCGTGCCCAGCGCCCATCTGCAGCGTGATGTGGCTGGTCTGGCGGGGTTGGTTGTCAAGGATCTGCACCCGCGTCTGGGCGTGTCTTCCGAGGCGCGGGACAATGCGGCCCGCGCTCTGGAGGAACTGGGAATTGGACGGGGTCAGCGCCTGGTGCTCTGCTCCCCCGGCGCTGCTAAGGGAGCGGGCAAGCTCTGGCCCACGAAGTGCTTTGCAGAGACTCTCGCCGGCTTGCTCGAAGATCCGGACTGCCGAGCGGTGGTGGTGGGCGGCCCCGGTGAAGAGGAGTTGATTGCTGAGGTCGTGGATCTGGCGGGGCCAGGGGTCTCGGCTCTTCCCGAGCCCTTGGGCCTCGCTGGTTTGATGGCCCTGGTCGAGCGCGCCGAACTGTTGCTTGTGGGAGATTCGGGGCCCCGCTGGATTGCCGCTGCCTTGGACACTCCTTGCGTGTCGGTCATGGGCCCGAACTTCCCGGAGTTGACGGCCACCTCTCTGGAGTCTTGCACCGTTGTGCGGTTGGAGGGGTTGGATTGTGCGCCCTGCCTGGAGCGAACCTGTCCCCTAGGGCACCAGAGGTGTTTGACCGAACTTCCTGTGGCTCCCGTGTTGCAGGCGGCGCGGGAGTGGATTGAGATGGCAGATGGGGTCGGGGCGTGACGTGCCGTCTCTTGATTCGCCTGCCCAACTGGCTGGGTGATGTGGTCATGTGCCTGCCTGTGATCGAGCAGGCTGAGAGGACTTTGGGGTCGAGCCTGACCCTGGTGGCTCCGAAGTCCTGGCATGGTCTGTTGACCGAGACCGCCCCCCGGGCGCGCATATTGGTCAGCCTTCGTTCCTTGAGCGATTCCGCCTGGCGAGGGCACGATCAGGCACTCTTGCTCGATGGGTCGTTGCGCTCCGTGAGTCAGGCCTGGTGCGCGGGGATTGGAGCGCGCCTTGGTTTGAACGGGGGAGGTCGCTGGGCTCTGCTCAACGGAGGCGTGGCTCCGGTCCGGGAGCGCGGACGGGCGCCGCTTTCCCAGATCAGGCGCCTGCGGGGATCCCGCCGATCTCCGCGGCCCTTTGGGTCCACAGCTGCCGAGTTGCTGGCCCTTCTGCCCGGGCGCCCCGCAGGGCTGGTTCAGGATCCCAGGCCGCGCTTGATCCCTGCTGAGGCCCAGCTCAAGCGCGCCGCGGCGGCGCTTGAGGACCAGGGCCTGGATCCCGCCGAGCCCTGGGTGCTGGTCAACCTGGGGGGGCGTACGGGCTCCACCAAGGGACTGCCAGTTGCCCTGGCAGCAGACATTGCTCGGAACCTGTGGCACCGTGGCCTTCCCTGCCTGGGGGTGGCTGGCCCGGGGGAAGAGCTCCGGCTGCAGGACTATCTCAAGGCCCTCGCAATGGCCTCCCCGGGAGACGCCTGTCCGCCTCGGGTCTTGTCCGACCCACCTCCGGACCTGCCCCTTCTGGGTGCTCTCGGTGCCATGGCCTCGGTGGCGGTGACCCCCGACGGGGGGGGCAGGCACCTTTTGCGCGCGGCAGGGGCGTCCTGCGTGACCTTGTTTGGTCCAACGGATCCACGCCACTCAGCCCTCCCGGGCCCTCCAGAAACCGCCCTGGTGGGGCTCATGCCCTGTGGGCCATGTCACCTGGAACACTGCTCCCAGTCAGGGGAGAGCACCCTGGGTTGTTGGAAAGCGATTTCCGGGCAGCAGGTCCTTGCGGCTGTGCTGGGATTGTTGGGCTCGGTGTGACGGGGGCCAGCGCGCGGCAAGTCCCACCGCAAGCAAGTAAATCCCAAAAGGATGGTCTCAATTTCTCCTGCATGTGGTTAATGGGGGGGAGACGAATCCGGGCCCCCCTCAAGCCGCACCGCTGCCTCCGCTAGGTTGCGTTGAAGGGGGGCCGCCCCACTTTCCCGATGCCTGCAGGGTTCTTCGGTACTGATTTCTTGGTTGCTGCGGGTACCAGATCGAGCCAGGAAGCGTTTCCTGGCTTTCGTTGCATCGCTTCCTAGCGGCTGGCTTGATCGTAGTCCGCCAGTTCGCGCACCCAGATGTTGCGGAAGCGTACCGGGTTTCCATGATCTTGCAGCCTCAAGGGCCCCTTGCTTCCGTGGGCGGCGTACCTGGCCACGCTGCGGTGGCTGGTGGCTCCCAGGAACTCCTTGGCGTGGTGCACAACTACCCCGTTGTGCAGGACGGTGATGCGGGCGGGGGCCTTCAGTTCCTTGCCTTCGAACTCTGGAGCCTCAAAGACTACATCCAGGCTCGACCATTCCCCCGGGGGACGGCAGGCGTTGACCAGGGGCGGCCATTGTCCATAGAGCGCCGTGGTCTGACCATCGGGATAGGTTTTGTTCTCGAAGCAATCAAGGATCTGCAACTCGTAGCGGCCCATAAAGAAGATCCCGGAGTTTCCACGCCCCTGGGAATGGCCCTTGACCGGAGTCGGGCATGAGAATTCCAGGTGCAGTTGCAGATCGCCAAACTCCCTTTTGGATTGGATCGTGCCTGTGCCGTTGACGCGCATGTAGTCCTCGGCCAGATCCCAGGCGGCTGGCTTGCCCCCGGTCTGCCATTCATCCAGGTTGGTTCCATCGAAGAGCTTGATCGCGTCCGAGGGCGGGGCCGTGGACTCGCCAGGAGTGACCACCTGGGGCCAGGGGCGTTCGCCGTGCACTTTGTAGGGTTGGCCCGGGAGTTGGGGCGTGTCGTCGTAGGTCACCTTCTGGTCCTGAAAGGCGGCCAGGGGCAGGGCGGTGAGGGCCAGTGCTGCGAGTGCGGTACGGGGAAAAGGACAGGCGATGGTCATGGCGTGGGTGGGTGGGGGGGCGGGATCGATTTGTCAGCAAGAGCTTAGCAGCCTGCGCTCTCGGCCAGACCCACTCTTCGGGCCGGCTTGGAGGGTGCAGCTTGCTGAATCCTCTGAACGGAAGAATTGCTTGGGCTGTCAGGAGAGAATCGGATCGACAATGTGCCCGTGGACGTCAGTCAACCGTCGCTCAAGTCCGTTGTGGTAGTAGGTCAGGCGGGTGTGGTCCAAGCCCAACAGGTGGAGGATCGTCGCGTGGAAGTCGTGCACGCTGACGGGATCCAGGGCAGCCTTCCAACCGAATTCATCCGTGGATCCGTGAGTGAATGGTGCCTTGACTCCCGCTCCGGCCAGGATCGCGGTGAATCCACTCGGGTTGTGATCGCGACCTTTGGCGCCCTCCTGGAATGTCGGCATGCGACCAAACTCCGTGCACAATACGACCAGGGTCTCTTCGAGGAGTCCGCGCTGCTTGAGGTCGCGGATCAGTGCTGCGGCGGGCTGGTCAAGGATCGGACCGTGGATGTCGTAGTCGGTCTTGAGTTGTTTGTGGCCATCCCAATTCCCTTTTCCCTCGCCCATTGCGTATGCGCCATTGAAGAGCTGAACGAAGCGGACTCCGCGTTCAATGAGGCGTCGTGCGAGCAGACAGTTACGAGCGAAGCCCGCTTTCAGCACGTTCGGGTCATCGGTCCCGTACAGCTTGCGGATGTGCAGGGGCTCTGATGAGAAATTCGTGACCTCTGGTACGGACAGTTGCATGCGCGCCGCCATCTCATAGCTGGATATGCGCGCGGCCATTTCCGTGTCGCCTTCGTAGCGCTTGAGGTGCTCTTTGTTGAGTGTTTGCAGAAAGGCCCGCGTTGCCAGGTCTTCCTTTTCACTGATGCCGCTTGGGCGGTTGAGGTTGCGTACAGGGGTGGCAGCGTTGAAAGGCGTTCCCTGGAACGCTGCCGGCAAGAATCCCGACCCCCAGTTGTTGAGGGAACTCTGTGGGACACCGCGTGGATCAGGGATCGCTACAAAGGCTGGGAGGTTGCTGTTCTCGCTACCGAGGGCGTAGGTCGCCCAGGCACCCATGCTTGGGAAGCCGTCGAGGATGTAACCAGTCGACATGCAGTTCTCGCCCGGACCATGGGTGGCGGTCTTGGTGTGAAGTGAGTGGATGTAGCAGAGGTCGTCGGAGAGTTCGCCGATGTGCGGCAAGAGCTCGCTGGTCATCTTTCCGCACTCACCGCGAGGTCGGAATGGATAGAGAGGCTGTTGCAGGTTGCCGTTTGCTCCCTGGAACGTGAGCAGGCCATCGCTGCCGGGGAGCGGCGTGTCGTGGTGCTTGATGAGCTCGGGCTTGTAGTCGAATGAGTCGATGTGACTCAGAGCGCCGCTGCAGAAGATCACTACAACATTGCGCGCGCGAGGCTTGAAGTGAGGGTTGCGGGCGGCATGTGGCGCGCCCGGATCGATCTTGATCTGATCGTTCCTGAGGAGCCCCTCTGCATTCAAGAGTTCAGCCATGGCCATTGCTCCCAGACCAGAGCCCATGTGTCCAAGCAGGTCGCGTCTGTTGATAGGCGTCATGGGAGGAACACCAGCTCGTTGGAATTCAGGATTGCGCGGCAGAAGGCGACAAGGCTCTCCTCAGCAATGAAGGACCGTGCCACGCTCGATTCAGCGGCATTGGGTGGGCGTCCGTAGGCGCTCTGATAGGCCACCTCGACAGGGTCTCCTCCGTCCTTCTTCAGGAACGAAGCCATGCGGCTCGCCTGATCGAGGACAAACGCGCCGTTGAAGAGGTTCAGCGCCTGAATTGCCGTTGTGGACTGGCTGCGCTTGGGGCAGACCTGTCCGGCGTCAGGCAGGTCAAAGGAGCCAAACAAGGGAGCACGCTCCATCCTCACCTTGTGCATGTAGACCATGCGCCTCCACTCGGCTGGACCAAGCGACTCCTTTGGAATGTAGACCCGGACATAGTTGTCATTGGGCTTGAAGGTGCTGAAGCCAGCTCCTCCCATTGAGAGGTCGAGGCAACCGCTGAGTTGGAGGATGCAGTCGCGGATCACCTCGGCTTCAAGGCGCCTGGGTGGGAAGCGCCACAGGAGGCGCGTTTCGGCGTCACGGGCGAGCCCCGCGGCATTGGGGCTGCTGGTTTGACGGTAGGTGTTCGAGAGCAGGATGGTTCGATGGAGCGCCTTTACAGACCATCCGTCCTGGATGAATTGACGAGCAAGCCAGTCCAACAACTCGGGGTGAGATGGGGTGCCTCCATTGGTTCCGAAGTCCCCTGGGGTTGAGACGATGCCCGTGCCGAAGTGGTGGTACCAGATTCGGTTGGCCATCACGCGCGAGGTCAGGGGGTTGGCTGGACTTGCTATTCCGAGCGCCAGTGCCACGCGACGCTCCTGCTCTGGTGCGTCCAATGGGAGGTTCAGTGTGCCGAGGGCGGAGATCGTGTCAGGAGCCACGATCTCGCGCTTCTTCATCACATCCCCGCGGTAGAGGCGGTAGGTCGGGCCAGGCTGGCTCAGCTTGCCTGCGTAGACCATGGCTGATGGAGTCACCATGAGCGCTCGCTGTCGCTCTTCGGCTTCCGCGATGTGCGAAGTAAGCTCATGAGAATCCAAGGAGGCGGTGGCCTTTCCGCCCTGCGTCCCAAAGGGGAGCCTGTCTTGTGATCCGGAGACTATTGTCCATTGGCCAGGCACCGCGCTGACTTCGATGGTGTAGTTGGTGGGCGTGCGGTCCTCGAATCTCTGCAGCCTGTCGCGTCCCCAGACCACACGATTGATGATCGCGGGCTCTGACAAGTCCAGTTGAATCCAACCGCTTCCAGGCTTGTTGGAGATCCAGCTGCGGGGGTTGCCTAGTTGACCGTCGTTGATGTGTTCAAGCTTGTGCTTCGGATTGTTTGCATAGTCGCCAGAGGAGGAGGGGGTCGCTGTCAGCGCGACATTCGTTTCGTTCGACCAGACCTCAAGCTCATCGATGCAGGGTTCAGCGCTGTTGGTGGAGTGGATTCGCATGCGTACAGCGCGAGCCCGTATGGGCTTGAAGCGTTCCAGATTGTGGCTGGAACTGATGGCTGGACGGAGGCTTGGAAGCTCGTTTCGAAGAGTTTCGATTTCTGCACTGATCTCCAACTGCTTGCTCAATCTGAGTGCGTCCTCCTTCGAGAAGAGCGGGCGCTCGCCGTGCTGGACACCGGCGAACACCGCGGTCATGGCGTAGAAGTCGCGCTGGGGTACCGGGTCAAACTTGTGGTTGTGGCAGCGCGCGCAGCCAAGCGTCAGTCCAAGAAGCGCGGTCCCCGTTGTATTGACCATTGCTGTCAACTCGTCCTGGCGCTGCAGGGCTGTGTAGGCGGGCTCCTTGCTCTCGACTTGATCCCACGCCCCTGTCACAAGGAAGCCTGTGGCAACGTCCTTTCCGACAGAGTCTCCAGCGAGTTGCTCCAGGATGAATTGGTTATAGGGCGTATCGCTGTTGAAGGCCTTGATGACATAGTCGCGGTACGGATAGGCATTGGGCCGAGGGTTGTTCATCTCGAAGCCGTGCGAGTCGGCGTATTGAACGATATCCAACCAGTGCTGAGCCCAGCGTTCACCGTACCTGGGGCTGGCGAGGGCCTTATCGACGAGCCGCTCCCAGGCGTCTTCTTTCTTGTCTCGGATGAACTCGTCGACCTGCTTGGGCGTGGGCAAGAGGCCGTGAAGGTCGAGGTAGAGGCGCCGAATCAGGCTCACCCGATCGGCTTCGATTGAAGGCTCGAGTTCCACCTGTCTGAGGCGTGCCAGCACATAGCCGTCGATGGGGGAGGCAACCCATGGATCTTCTGAAAGCGGAGGGGCCGGATAACCGAGCGGTTGGAAGGACCAGTGGGTCGTCTCTCCCATTTCTTCAGAGCCATCGTCTTCCCAGGCAGCCCCCTCATCGATCCAGCGCCTGATCAAAGCGATCTCCTCGCTTGAAAGCGGCTCACCTTCTGGAGGCATACGATCGAGTTCATCGGGGATGCTGATCCGTCTGAAGAGCTCGCTGCGTGCGCTGTCTGCGGGGACGATTCCTGGTTCGCCCGAGTCCCCTCCAAGAAAGGCCGCGGCTTTTTGGTCCAGGCGCAGGCCCATCTTCTGTTTCTCCGGGCCGTGGCATCTGCAGCAGTGCTCTGCAAGGATTGGCGCGATCTCCTGTCCGAAATCGACCATGGGCCCGGTTTCCTGAATCAGGCATGCGCTTGAGGGCGCGAGGATTGCGCCGGGCATGATCCAGAGGAAGCGCTGGAGGTGCATGCAGGAGATGATAGCAGAAGGGAGCGTTTGCTCCCTGCCTCGTGGGTTTCACAGGGGGCTCACACCAGGTGCTCTGCCTCGTTGGTTGGGGGGGCGTCGTTGCAGCGTCGATTGGATTCAGAGGAGCATGAGCGCTGGGCCAAGTTGTCTTCCGGGGTCTGGTATTCGAGCTCCTTGCAATTCCCAAGGAGAATCCAACCCTGCGTGCTGCCTTGGCTTGTCCCTGTCGCTACTCTGGACCCGTCGAAGAGCGCTCTTGCTCTCCGAACTCCAACCTGCCCCATGTCCACCGTCTTCGAAGAATTTCCGCCTGAGGTGCCTGATCAGCCCGAGTTGGTCTCCATGACGCGCGAGGGGGATCTGGTGACCTTCCGCATCGAGCGGCAGGAGGTCATGAACTGTCTATCTTTCCCCACCCTGCGCCGCTTTCGCGGCCTGCTCGAAGAGGTGGCTTCGGATCTCACGATCCGTTGCATCCTGATCACCGGAGCGGGCGAAAAGGCCTTTTGTGCTGGAGCGGATCTGAAGGAGCGTCGCACCATGGACCCTGCGTTGGTGCCGGAATTTGTGCGAAACATTCGTGCCTTGATGGATGATGTGGAGAGCCTGCCCCAGCCGACCATTGCGGTAGTCAACGGTTTTGCCTTTGGGGGCGGCACTGAATTGATGTTGGCGTGTGACCTGCGAGTGGCGGCGGAGGAGGCGCGCTTTGGTCTGACCGAGGTGACTCTTGCGATCATTCCCGGTGCGGGTGGGACCCAGCGATTGCCGCGTCTTGTGGGCAAGAGCCGGGCCAAGGACCTGATCTTGACCGGGCGCAAGTTGGATGCTGCAGAAGCCAAGGAAATTGGTCTCGTCAATCGATGTGTCCCCCGTGCGGAACTGAACGAGTGTGCCAGTCAACTCGCCAGGGACATCGCAGCCAACGGACCGGTGGCCGTGCGCGCCGCCAAGAGAGCCATAGATCAGGGGGGTGAGGCTCCTTTGCCCCGCGGTCTCGAAATTGAGGCGGAGTGCTACGGTTTGGTACTGCCCACTCAGGATCGCCTCGAAGCCCTGTCCGCTTTTGCGGAGAAGCGTCCTCCGACCTATCAGGGACGCTGAACAATCGTCATGGGAGAACGCATGGACATCACAGGGGCTGCGCGCTTGCTTGGTTCCCCGGAGAGCACCGTAGTGCGCTGGGCGCGTCAGGGGCTCCTGCCCTGTCGCGGCAGCTACCCCGAGCTGCGCTTTGAGCGTTCGGCCCTGGAACGCTGGGCGCGGGGTACGGGCATGCGCGGACGTGCGGGTCAAGCGGCCCGGGTGGACTACCAGGATGACCTTCTGGCGGCCGGGATCCTGCGTGGAGCGGTTGGTAGTGCACAACCGACTGATGCGGCCAAGGCGATTGGTTTCGCGGTGAATCAGCTCAAGGATCTGCCGGAGGAGGCGCGCCTGGAAATCATCGATGCGGTGATGGAGCGTGAGCGCATGGCCAGTACGGGGCTCGGTCGGGGCGTGGCCTTACCCCATCCCCGGCGGCCCGTGGAGCGTTGGATCAAGGAGCCTCGGCTCAGTGTGCTCTTCTTGGAGGAGTCTCTCGACTGGGCCGCCATTGACGGCCAGCCGGTGAGCACGGTGCTGCTCTTGCTTTCACCAAGTGTGCCCATGCACTTGGAACTGTTGGCGCGGGTTTCCTTGGCCTTGCACGACTCGACTCTGGTGGAGTTGCTGCGCTCGGCGCCGGATGCCGCAGCCCTCTTGGAGCGGGTGCGCGTGATTCACCGCGAGGACTGATGATCGGAGCCCGCGAGACTTTGGGCGCGCCCTTGCAGAGGGTGATCGACCTTTTCGAAGCCAGGGAAGAGCGCTGGGGTACTCTGCTTGTCCTGGCCATCGTTGTCGGGCTCTTGGCGGGCTGTCTGGCCCTTGGCTTGCATGCTGGTACAGAGCGACTCGTCCAATGGCTCGTGCCCCTGGCAGCGGGCCCGGGTGGCATCGTGCTTCCCGCCTGTGGCGCGTTGCTCGGTTCCTGGGTGGTTGTGAGCTTGATGAAAGAGCCTACCGGTCACGGGGTTCCCGAGGTGGTGCGTGCGGTGTGCCGTGAGGGTGGACGCATGCGCCCGCGCTCGATTGTTTCCCGTTGGCTGGGCAGTTTATTGCATGTGGGCGCGGGCGGTTCCGCAGGGTTGGAGGGTCCCATCGTGCACTCCGGCGCAGCAGTGGGGGCCACCATCGCCGATCGTGCTCACTTGGACGAGCGGCGGCGCGCGATCCTGGTGGCCTGTGGCGTGGCTGCGGGCATCGCGGGCATATTTCACGCGCCCCTGACGGGACTGGCCTTTTCCATGGAGATCGTTCTGGCGGAGGTCAGCGCCCTGTCGCTCTTGCCGGTTGTCCTGGCTGCTGCGGTTGCGGCAGCTCTGGCCCAGGCGTTGCACGGGGATTCGACGATCTTTGCCGCACCACTTGAGTTGTCCGTGAGCAGCACGGATTTGCTCTTGTGCCTGTGCCTTGGCCTGGCCTGTGGACTGGGGGCGGTGCTGTTGACCCGCGGGGTGGGCTGGATGGACCGCCTGGGGGGGCGTTTGAACCTGGGGCGGCTGGGAGCCCCCGCGCTGTTTGGCGTGGGCGTGGGTCTGATCGGGTTCTTCGTGCCCAAGGCCCTGGGGGATGGCTATTCACTGATCCATGAAGTAATCGCCGGGGATTTGAGCGCAGGGCCCTGGCTGTTGGCTGGTTTGTTTGTTGCCAAACTGCTGGCTTCGTCGCTTTCCTTGGGATCCGGCGCGCCCGGGGGCGTGTTCGCACCCAGTCTGGTACTGGGAGCCTTGACCGGGGCTCTCTTCCATCGAGTGATCGAGCCCTGGATTCCCGGGGATCAGTTGGCTTCGGTGGGGTCATTCGCCCTGGCGGGCATGGGAGGCATGGTGGCTGGTACCTTGCAGGCACCCCTGACCGGAATCCTGCTGGTGATGGAGGTCACGGGTGGTTACGGGGCGTCCCTGGCCCTGATGGCTACCACGGTCACTTCGCTGCTGGTGGCTCGACGCTTTGAGCGCTGGTCGATCTACATGCGGGTGCTGGCCGAGGCGGGGGACCTGCTGCGCCCCGGCACGGACCAACGGATCCTGGCAGATGTGCGCGTGTCTGAGTGCCTCGACGATGCGGTGCTGCCGATCCACGAAGGCATGACCCTGGCGGACCTGGTGCGCGTCGCCCGCCGAACCTCCCGCAATCATTTCCCCGTGCTTGATGAGGACGGTGCCCTGGTGGGCATGCTGGAACTCAGCAGCGTGCGCGAGTTGCTTCTGGATCCGGAACTCGCCCGGGTGACCCTGGTGGGAACGGTGATGCAGGAGGGCGGCGCTCGCGTCAGCGCCGACTCAACCCTAGCGGAGGCACTAGCTCAGTTCGACGCGGCCAACGCTTGGGTCTTGCCTGTGGTGGAGGAGGATCGGTTTCTGGGCTTGGTGTCCAAGAGCACTCTCTTTGGGATCTATCGCAACGAGTTGCGTTTGCAGACCCAGGAGGGATAACGGCCACTCGTGCTTGGAGGCCGCCTGTTCTCACATGCAGTCGAGGGCAGGAATTACCAAGAAAGACGCGGGAGCGTCGGCCCTTGGCCGACGCTCCCGCGTCTGTTGCATGGGTGCTGAATCCAGGCCCTAGAGCCCGAATCCAACAACTAGGTTCCG
>NYYZ01000017.1 GCA_002686945.1 Planctomycetota bacterium | reverse complement strand
TCTCGGCGGTCTCTACACCGATTTTGTGGTCACTGATCATTCAACCAGCAAGAGCTTCCTGGTTTTGGGTCATGACCCTGGCGATGAACGCCCGTCGGTGCCTGAGCGGTTTGCCAAGGTCCAAGAACTCCTCGCCCGTCCCCGAGTTTCCAGAGCCCCGCAGCCAGCCGGACCTCTGGTGCGCCACACACCGGCCCACATCCATGAAGAACGCATCCGTATTGCTCAGGCTGAAATCGCAGCTGGAGAGTACTACCAGGCGAATCTGGCCCACCGCTTGACCCGTTCCATGCGTGCCGACCCCATTGATCTCTACCTGGCTCTACGTCGCTGGAACCCAGCGCCCTACATGGGATATCTCGGCACCAAGACAACAACTCTGTTGTCTTCGTCTCCCGAGATGCTGCTGGAGTGTAGTGCTGGCAAGTTGCGGTCGCGCCCGATCAAGGGCACCCTGCCTCGCGGACGGACTCTGGCTGAGGACCGGATTCGCGCCAAGGAACTGTTGGCCAGCGAAAAGGACCGGGCGGAACTCGCCATGATCGTCGATCTGGTGCGCAATGATTGCTCTCGGGTGGCCGAGGTGGGCAGCGTACGAGTGGGGCCCTTGCCCGAGTTGGAGACTCACGCTTCGGTGTTGCATCTCGCGGCAGATGTGACTGCACAGCTGGCACCCGGTCGCACGGCTCTTGACGCTTTGGGCGCGCTTTTTCCTGGGGGCTCGATAAGTGGCGCGCCAAAGCTCCGCTCCATGGAGGCAATTGCAGCCCTGGAGGGCGAGGGTCGGGGCTTCTTCACCGGCAGCCTGGGTTTCCTGGACTGCGCTGGGAACGGGCTCTTCAATATCCTGATCCGCAGCCTGGTGGTCCGATCCAAGGAGGTGGCTGGTGTGTCGAAGTCCCCCCGAGAGGTCACCTTTTGGGTCGGTGGCGGGATCACCGCCGCCTCGGACCCTGCCGCCGAAGAGCGAGAGACCAGGGTCAAAGGGGCCCGTCTGGCGGCGGCCCTGGCAGGTGAAGCGGTCCTAGAGGAGGCCCTGGGCCTGCCTCTGCATGGTACAGCCGGGCTGGCTCGGCACCCTTTTTGCTGAGTATGCACTGGATGCAGGCTCCCTGCACCCTGTTGGAAGGAGTCCTCCGCCTGGCCGACTCTTCTCAGACAGGACTCGTGCCCTCCCCATCATTAGGATGGAGACGCCACCCACAACGACCCAGAGCAATCATGATGCACACCCTGTTCGTTCTTCTCGTCTGTCCTGCTGCAGCCTCAATTGGCTCGCCTTCCCTGATACCTGCGCCCACTCCAATCCTGATCCAGGACGAGGAGGAGAAACCCGACAAGCGTGAAGAAATCAAGCAACTTGTTGATGCCTTCGGCAACCACATCAAGAAGCGTGGTGATGAGGATCGCCAGGCTCTCGCGGTCGTGGACACGATGCTCGGCGAATGGGACAACTGCGGGCCCAAGGATCGCAAGAGTATCGTGCGCATTCTGTCCCGTAGCCTGAACGAGAAGCGGCGAGCAGACAAGGATGGGCGTCCAAACAACATGCTCTTTGTGGCGGTGGCAGTAGCCATGGGACGAATGGGCCCCGACAGCGCTCCGGAGTTGATGAAGTGGATCGGACACAAGAAGCACCGCAAGGACATTTTGCTTCAGCGCCATCTGGTGCTCGCTCTAGGCAAGACAATTGACAAGAAGGGGCGTAAATTGTTGACCGATCTGTTGGTGCACAAGGATCCCCCGATTCAGGCCGCCGCCGCGGAAGCCCTCGGTAACTACCGCAAGGAGGACCAGAAAATCCGCAAGGAGATATTCGAGGAAATCCTAAAAGTGTTGAACTCGGCCTACAACGCCAAGGAAGGGGCCAGTACAGATCGTGAAGCACAGGAGCGGTACGATGTCATCGCCGCGCCCATGATCACAACTATGCAGGGGCTCTCGGGCGCGACCGTGCGCACTCCCAACGACTGGCGCTCCTGGTGGAACGACAATAAGCGCAAGAAATGGGACGATGTTTGAGCTTGGATCGTTCTAGGCTGCACTGATGCAAGAACCTGATCTGGGCGACCTTGGCCTGGGCGCAGGGAAGTCCCCTCCGGGCGTCCTGCCCTGGATGCTGCTGTGCTTCGGGCTGCTGCTCGCCGCCGGGGTTGTATGGGTCCGTTCTCTGCCAGAATCCAACAGTCCGCGTGTCTTGCCACCAGACCCTGAGGAGCGCACGGTCATGGGTTGGGAAGTGGCGCTGGCGGTGACTGAAGGAGAGGGCGAGGACTCTTCCTCGGCCAGTATCGTCCGCTTGGAGCGCCTGCATGCGAGTCCGGAACGCCAGGCCTTTGACGCGCTGGCGCTCAGTCGGGTGCTGGATCTGGAGGGTGAGCCTTGGGTGCTGGTCCTGCCTCCTGACCTCGTCCCACATGCCTGCCAGATCCGATTGAGTTCGGGCGAATTTCTTCGTCCTGTGCCTCTGGGACCCCATCCGGTCCAGAGTGTGCTGTACGCAACTGGAAACAGTCGACGTCCGGTGCTCTTCGGGCCTGCGCCAGAGATGCCCGTGCTCGTGCTCGATGGGGTCCCGCATCCCATGCACTCCAAGGAGCGGCCAGCGGGGGCCAGCAGCAGGGCCTTGTTGGGTGGACCCCAATGAAACGCTTTCTTGGGCTGAGCTTGTTGCTTCTGGGGTGTGGGCATGAGGCACCTGTTCCGGAAGCAGACCTGCCGCAGCAGTCGGAAACCAATCAGGCGATCCCCTCAACTGATCCAGAGCGGAATTCTGAGAGGGAGGAGGAACTGCTCGAGCAAATCGTGCAACTCCAAGATCTCTTGACACAGAAGGATGCGCTCCTGCTTTCTCGCCAGGAGGAATTGCTTCGTTTTCAGGCGGCCCTGGCCATGATTCAGGCTCCTCCTGGTTCTGACCTGGCGATTGAAGCAAGAGGTCCCACCGTGGATTCAGAACACGCGTCCAGCGAGCCTCCACCTGATCCAGCACAAGTGCGCGCGGAGGAGATACGTGCAGCTCTACAGGGCCTGCTCGCCGCCGATGGAGTGTACAGTTATCAGGTTCTGACCCTTGGGCGACTGGAGCAGGGCTACGCGGGGCCGGTGGTTCTGCGGCTGATCGATTCTCGGGGCCGACCAGCGGGGTTGATTGCAGCCGAGCGTTTGCGGCTCGAAGCCAGTCGCGCGGGGCGCACGGTGACCCTTCGGCTTGAAGAAGGCTTTGAAGAGAGAGCGGGGGTCAGCGTGCCTTTTGACGGCGCTGCTGGAGTCGCTGCGGCGGGGCAGAAGCCCAGGGGTGGAATGCGGCGCGTGACATTGCCGGGGGTGGATCCGGTGCCCTGGATCGAAGCAATGCCGGAGCTTTTTGGGGCCCAGGCCAGCCAGGATCCGCCGGATGATGGCCTCTGGGATTTGACGGCCGTGCGTCAGGAATTCAACAGGCTTCTTGCTGCGGATCCCAGCGTCGGGCGTTGGAGGCTGGCGGGGCTGGGCGGCCTGGTGTCCGGCGTCCTGCGGGATGTGCAACTAGTGGAACTCGATGCCGAGGGGCATCCGCTCAGGCGGCTCTTTGCGGACGCGCTTTCTCTGGAAAGGGGAACCACAGCCGGGCTGCGGATTGAACTCACCGATGGGGTGCAGATGGTGGGGCAGGAGCGCACGCCGTTCCTGGAAGGTCGCTTTCGTCTGATCCTGCCACGGGCCGAGCCTGAGATCTGGAAGGCCAGGGGCATGCCTGGACTGGTGGATCATCCTGCCCTGTTGGCCCGGGAGAGGTTCGAAAGCAGCAACGCTCCGGGCGGGGACTGAGCGGGCGCGGGCAGGGCTGACGCAAGAGTCTGGGTTGAGGTGTTCGCCCCAAGGGACCGACTCCCTAGAATGGCCGCGAGACCTGGGAGAGTACCTGGGGTTGCGCCTCCGATTCAATCCGATCAGCCGTGGACCTTTTCGAACACGCCGCCGCCAAGAGGCCAGAGGGCCCTGCTGTGCAGACTGTCAGCGCTTTCACGCGCATGCTAGCTGGGCGACTCGCAGATCTCGGGCGTGTGTCAGTTGAGGGCGAGGTTGCGGAAGTCAAGCGCGCAGATTCGGGGCACATGTACTTCGCTGTCAAGGATGCCAACGCCAAACTCTCCTGTATCGCCTGGAAGAGCGCAGTGCAGCGCTTGAAACTACAGATCAAGCCGGGGGACCAGCTGGTGGTGCATGGCAAGATCGATGTCTATCAACCCCAGGGCAGATACAGCTTGATAGTCGATCGAGTGGAGCGCCAGGGCCTTGGGGCTCTCTTGGCCCAGCTGGAAAAACTCAAGGAGGAACTGCAAGCCAAAGGCTGGTTCGATCGCAAGCGCCCTCTGCCTCGCCTTCCGTGCATGATCGGGGTGGTTACCAGCCGGGATACTGCGGGCTGGCAGGATTTTCAGAAGACCCATGCCCAGCGTTGGCCCTTGTTTCCTCTGCGATTGGCCCATGCCCGAGTGCAGGGCAGGGGGAGTGCAGAACTGGTGGCCCGAGCCATAGAGCGTCTGGCCGCCAGTGGCGTAGATCTGATCTGCGTGATTCGCGGGGGCGGATCCCTGGAAGACCTCTGGACTTTCAACGAGCTGGCCGTGGCAGAGGCTGTTTTTCGTTGTCCCGTGCCCGTGATCAGTGGAGTGGGGCACCAAAGCGACACGACATTGATTGATCTGGTAGCTGACCATCGGGCCCACACTCCCACGGATGCGGCGCAGGTGGCAGTGCCCGAGCGAGCCGCGTTTCTTGAGGCTCTCGAGCGGGGGGACGAACATCTCTCCCGCGCTTTTGAGAGGGTCTTGGAGGAGCGTGTCAAGGCTCTTGCGCATCTGGCGAGTCGGCCCGTTTTGCGGGATGCGCACAATCTACTGGTGGGGCCCAGGGATCGCCTTCAGAGTCTGGAGAGCAAGCTGATCCATGGCACTGGACGCTCCATCCAGGCAGGTGGCACGGTGTTGGCGGTCTTGGCCAATCGCCTGATCGGTTGCGATCCTGCACTGAAGCTGGAACAGGGACGTTCGCGCATCGAGACCCTTGGCCCCCGCCTTTCTGGCGCGCTGGCTCAGAGTCTGGAGAATCGCCAGCAACGCGTGGAGCTCGTTACTCGTGGGCTCAAGGCTCTCTCGCCTCTGGCGGTTTTGGATCGAGGATATTCCATCACCCGTGATTCCAAGGGCCAGGCCTTGCGCAAGGCGAGCGATGCGAAGGTCGGCGCAGAAATCGAGACGATCCTCGTTGCGGGCCGCGTGCGTTCGCTGGTGGAGTCAGCGCAGGATTCTCCCGAGGGCGAGGGCGTCGAATGAGCGCGAAAATTGAAGATGTCTTTGCCGTGGTAGTCAATTGGAATGGCGGGCCGGCAAACCTGGACTGTCTGCAAGCGCTCATTGAGGCAGGTGTTCCTGCTCAGCGTACGCTCTTCATTGACAACGGCTCACAGGATGGATCACTTGAACTCGTACAAGCGCGCTTTGGCGACCTGCAGGTTCTGGTCAACCCGAGCAACCTCGGCTATGGGGTTGCCGCGAATCAGGGAGCACGCCAGGCCCTGGAGCAGGGGGCGCGCTTTGTGCTGTTCCTCAACAACGACGCCTTGTTGGATCCCGATTGCGTTCAGCAACTGGTCAATAGAGGGTCGGAGCGGGGATCCGCCGGGCTCTTGGGGCCGCGGATCGTTGTGCCCGGAGAGCCCGCGCGTCTTTGGGCGGCAGGGGGACGAGTGGGCTTTCATCCAAATCTCTCGAAGCTTCTCGGACAAGGGGAACCGGATGGGCCCGCCTGGTGCCAGACCCGCCCGGTGGACTATGTTCCTGGCTGCGTGTTGCTCGCGCGGCGTGAGTGCCTTGAGCAGATTGGGTTGTTCGATGAGGGGTATTTTGCCTATACCGAAGACGTGGACTTGGGCCTGCGCGCGGTGGCGGGAGGCTGGGAGAACTGTCTGGTTGGGGTTGCCCGTGCGGTGCACCGGGCTTCGAGCGCAACCGGTGGAGGCTACAACCCCCGGCGCAAGTATCTGATGGGACTTGGGTCCGTGCGTTTTCTGCGGACTCACGGTGGCTTTGCTGGCTGGGCTGGGTTCTGGCTCTGGGACGTTGTGGCGCTGCCCCTGGTCTGGCTCTGCGCCCTGCCGCGGGGAAATGGGCGTGCGGTCGTTGCCAAGGGTCTGGGCATCTTGCACGGGATACTCGGCAAGGCCCTTGATCCTGGGAAGCTCGATAAGGGCAAGGGCCTTTTTTGGTGAGCCTTCTGCCGTGCTGGGGACTCGTTACTTTTCTGGTTGAATCGGTTGCGTCCAGGCCCGCTGGAGTTCGCCTTTTACTTTTGGCGCGGAGTGGGCGAGGTTGGACGTGATCCGTGCACGCACGAACAACTCGTTGCCCTGGAATTTGTAGGTCGCCTGCTCAGCCTGGATTGTGGCCAGGACTTGAGGTTCGGGAGCTTGCTCCCCCTTGCTTTCGCGGGCACCCAGAAACTCGATGGTCAGAGTCTCTTCGGGGCGAGATTTGGCTTGCACCTGGTAGCTGCTTGCGCTGATTGAGATGTCGGTGATTTCCACTCCAGATGTGGAATAGAAATCTCCCGCGCGCATGGCCTCGGCAAGCGCTCCCATAGTAAGGGTCTCTGCACGCACCACGATCCAGCCGCGTCCCGGTCCCGCGACCTTGCCTCCGTGGTAGTGGTGGGTGTCGTCGGTTGAGACCCCAAGCAAGAGAGGCAGCTTGAGCTCTGCCAGACGCCGGATGTTGGCCCGGTCCCACATTTCGTCTGTGCTCGGGTGTAGAGCATTTCCCGCGTCAGCGGTACCCGTGTGTCCGTTGTAGACCTCGAAGAAGACACCCTTTCGAATCTGGGCCATGTCCTCCCAGTTGACCCCCCAACCAAAATTGGGGTGATTCAGGTGCCCCAGCACCGGACTCTCCTGTTCCTCTTGCTGGGCGGCGATGCTGTCGAACACCTGGTTCAACACGTCAACGACCGAACTTCCACGGGCAGGTGGGATGAATTTCTCAAGGCCGATGGCATTGATGTGCACGGGATGGCCACGACCCTCCGGGCCAGAGGAGCGCCAGTTTGAGGTGATTTCCTCGCCGGGGATCAGCAGAAATTCACCAGGCTGAGAGAAGTGCTGCACCAACTCGTCGTGACGGCTGAGGCGCGCTTCGTGCTGGCCTTCGCGGGTGCGCGTCTCAAGGATCGAGTTCTTCGCATTGAGCACCATTTCGACCTGCTCGGGCTGCAGCCTCGCTCCACCAGCGGTTGCCACCGGGAACCATGTTTCGCCGTCTTGCAGGATGTTGTGGTCGGTCAGGGCCAGGAAGTGGTAGCCACGGTCCTTGTACCAGGCCACCGCCAGATCCGGTAGCGCGTTCCCGTCACTCCAAAGGGTGTGCGTATGGGTGTTCCCCTTCCACCAACGGGGTTTGGGTTGGGACTCAATCGCTTGTCCGAGACCAAGTAGTAGAAGTGTGGCGAGGATTGGCAGGGACTTGAGTTTCATGGTCAAACGATAGGTTTCAGAGCATGCTACCCTGTCAGTCGGCGCATGAGGGTCTCTATTGGTCCACGGCCCAGGCGCTGCTTCCAGAGCCAAGAGCCGAGAACTGCTACAAGGTTGAAGATCATTGCACCGCTAAAAACCACGGTCATGACTCCTGCTTGATTGAGGTCGTGTTCTTCCTTCCAGGTTTCCAATATGGGGGTGAGCAGGAAGTACAGCACCAGAACATGGGCAAGATAGAGCGTGAAGGCCATCTGTCCCGCGGCGATCAGGGGCGTCGCGCAGCGTTGTCCAAACTCCGTGGCGCTGACTTCCAGGCAGAGGCAGATCACGAAGACTGCGCTGGCTCCGGCGGAGAGTACATAGAACGGTCCAGGAGGCATGGAAGACAGGCCGTAGAGCGCTTCTGGCGCCCTGTACCACTCAGTCATCTGATTCATGACTCCCCTGGTGTCTTCCAAGGAAGCAAAGTGGGCGGAAAGGAAATGTGCTGCGACAAAGACTAGCACCGAACCCGCCAAAGCCATGCGTCGAACCCGGGGCAGGCCAATCTTGCACTTGCCAAGGACCATCCCACTGAAAAGGAACGCAAGCCAGGGAATCAGCGGATGGAATCCATTGAAGAACAAGTTGCGCAGTTGTCCCTTTGGGGTCCAGAAGGCGGGGTACTCCAGTGCCAGCCAATTCCAGCCCGCTCCGTAGTTGAAGTACTCCATCAACAACAGGAATCCCCCAATGCTGGCAATGGCCAACAGGCCCAGGGCAAGTGGGGTCAAGGACAGGCACAGAGCGCCTATGGCCACATAGAATGCATAGTAGTGCAGGATGTCCCCGCTCCAGAGCAACTGCCAGGCATAGCCTACTATCAGAAGAAACAGGGCGCGCTTGTACAACACCTCGCGCTTGCCCAGCAAGATGATGCCGATTCCCGCCAGGGTCACAAAAAGGGCCGATGCGCGTCCCGTACAGGCGTCCACGATTGTGCGCATCAGGGCCGGCTCCTTGCGCCCATAGGCTAGCACCACATCGTAGTTGACTAGCACCATGCCAAGGATGGCGAGGCCTCGGGCCAGATCGAAGCCGCTGATTCGTGGCGTCTTTGCGGTGCCGTTCATTACGTGATGTCCGCGAGCAGGCCAGCGGTCCGTAGTTTCAATTCTTGTTGCAGGGCTTCAAGCAGTTCTGCTCGTTGGTCCATCAGCCGGTAGCCGTCCCGGTTGCGTAGAAATCCTGGCGCTTCGGGGTGACGCTGAGCGAGTTCTTCGGCTCCCAGTTCTTCCTGCAGAGCTTCCAATCGCGCACGCTTGTCCAAGAGAGCTTTGGCGATAATTGGCATGACCATGGAATAGTCTGCCTGCAGGGACTCGGTGGTAGCTGTATAGAGTTCCTTGTCCACTTTGCCCCAGGTGACTGCCTCGGCCGGAGGGCAGGAGGAAAGCGAGCCGTCAGTCACGGGCGCGCTGGTGATTTGGATGTCATAGAGATATCCGCCCACCTCCTCGAACCCAAGAACCTGGCTCAGGGCGGGTTCTGGCTGCAGATTGAAGTTCTTGGGCACACCGCCTCCGAGCACCAGAGTGCCAAGGCCCTTGGTCTCGGTCTTGTGTGAACCCCACCAGTGGTAGGCGCAGGATTCCAATACCTCTTCATGCAAATCCAGTTCGAACTTGTATTCGATCTGGCCTTGTTGCGCGAGCGCCCAGAGTTTCATGGAGTTCAAGAACACCGAACCATCGCCAGGCGCCCCCACAAGAATCGGCAAAGCCATTCTGTTGCAGAGCGCCAAGAGCCCCTCGGGTGCTCCGTTGCGTACTTCCTGCTCAGCAAATGCGGCTCCTAGCAGGGAACGCATTTCTGTTCCGGTCATGCGCCGTTGAAATTCTGGCTGCATCAAGACCTTGGAGATCATCTGGTCCTGGTCGAGCAATACTTTCTCGTCAAAGCCAATGTCGGTGATGCGTATCGTGCGGTCATCCCGCAGTGCTCCGTCGTCTCCAAAAATCGGAACCTGATGAAAGGGGTGCTCGCCGGCAGAGTCGAGGCCCCGGTGGCCATCGTGATAGCAGACCGCATCGGTGGTGGACAGCAGGCAGAACCAGCCCGTGTCCAGCAGGGGGTTGAGCCAGGCCAGGTGCTGGCCGCTGGCGGTGACGGGGCCGCTGACTGCCAGGGTCATGGGCACGCCCTTGCCGATGGCCTCCTCCAGAAGCTGGTACACACGCCTGAGGTAGGCCCCCCCAAAACTCGGAAAGCTTTCCAGCAGGAGTTGATCCAGGTGCCGAGTCTGGGTGACCGGACGGTGAATGAGTTCAGGGGAGGAGGCCGGACAGCGAGCGCGCTGGTCATGTCGGGTGGGGCTCATGGGCCGCTGAGTGTACTGCGAGACCCTTACTGGGTCCAAGAAGCGCAATCGGGACTCAGGCTTGGCGCTTTCACTGCCGATGGTGGAGGGGCGGGGTGCGTGGCAAGATACTTGTTCACAGACGACCTCCAGCTTTCCCCATGACCGAATTCAGCGACAAGGCCGCCGCCCAGTACGGCGTCCAGGATTACTCAGCCACCCCTCAAATCGATGGTCTTGAGATCATTCAATTGCGTCGTTTCAATGACGATGGGGGGTCCATGACCGAACTCGGTCGTTTGGATGAGGGGCAGCATCAATTGGTGGATGGTTTTGGCGCACGCCAGATCAACTACTCGGTGATGGATCCGTTGGCGATCAAGGCCTTTCACTTGCACAAGCGTCAAACTGACGTGTGGTTTGTGCCCCCCGGCGACAAGATCCTGCTGGTGGTGGGGGATGTACGCAAGGGCTCTCCTTCTGAAGGTGTGGTGGAGCGCAAGGTGCTGGGGGACGGCAATTCATTCTTGGTGCGTATTCCCCCCGGAGTTGCCCATGGGGCCAAGAACCTGCGCAGTGCGAATCCCAGTCAGATAATCTACTTTGTGGATGTGCAGTTCTCAGTGGATGAGCACTGCGACGAGGGTCGTTTGCCCTGGGACTTCTTTGGCACGGATGTCTGGGAAGTGGAGCGGGCCTAGCTGGGTCTGCCTACTGAGTTTGATCAACTCTCGGTGATTTCAATCATGCGCTCCAACGAGAGTTGTGCGTCTCGGGTCAACTGATCCCGTTCGGCCGTATCCATTCGATCTCGGGAGCCGGTCACCTCGTCCACTACATCTCCCGCGAGCACCTCGCAAAGATCAGGGGCTTCCCCTCGCCGTAGGAGATCCAACAGCCCTGCCAGATGGGGTGGGTCATTGCGGCTCATGGTGGCGCAGCCGCAGCCCGCATGGCTGAAACCCGGCTCGGAGATTTCTGCAAGGTGTTGCACCTCGACTCCGCGCCTGGCGGCTTCAACCCTGGCATTGCGGACAAAGTGGCCTTCGGTGCCGATGGCGATCTTGGCACCCTTGGGAGCCTCTGCTACTGCGTTCCACAGGAACTTTGTGCTGCCTACACCATCTGCTGCCTGGACGACTTCCAGAGGGGACTCGGGATGCACCAGGGTCTGCCAGCCCCTTTCTTGCCACCAGCGGACTTGTCCGGCGTTGAAGATGGTGTGCCCCCCGCAGGCAGAGCCCCACAGCAACATCTCTGCCTGATCGAGGGATTCAAGGCCCACTTCTTCAAGGGTCCAAGCAGCCCCCCTGGACTTGGGATCCGGCAGGGTCACCAACTTGTCCAGGTCCATGCCCAGCTTCCAGGCCGTGTTGCGACCCAGGTGCTGGTCTGGCACAAACAGGATCTTCTTGTTCTGATTGCGTGCCCAGGCCACCACCTTGTGGGCGTTGGATGAGGTGCAGACCGCGCCTCCGGTGGCGCCTGCAATCGCCTTGATCCGGCCGGCGGTGTTCATGTAGGCGATCACCAGGAGGTCTTCCCCATAGCGTTCCTGCAACTGGTCCACGGCAGGCAGGACCATGTGGTCTTTGGCCAGCATTTCCATGGTGCAACCCGCCTTGGGATTCGTGATGAACACTTTTTGGTCATCTCGGGCCAACAGTGCAACGGTCTCTGCCATGAAGTGCACCGCGGACTCTACGATGATCTTCTTCTCGGGATTCCGGCGTGCTTGCAGGGCGAGTACATAGCTGTCGGAAACCCCGCCTCCGTAACGCTCTACGAGTTTCACGATTTCGCCGCCCATGTAGTAGTGCGCCAACAGCAGGAGCGAGTTGCCGAAGTGATTGAGGGCCGGCTTTACATAGGAGTCGAGCCAAGGCAGCACGGTTTCCGGGGTGCGGTCGGGCAGGGCCAGGTATTCCTCGGCGTAGGGCTTGAACTCCTCCTGGTACCAGTCCAAGGGCAGATCGCTCTGGCAGATCGGGACCCGAGGAGCCAGGGCGATGCCACTGGGCGTGGGGGCTTCGAGTGGGTGGTTGGGAGAAGAAGGATCAGGACTCATGGGTAGGTGGGCAGGTCCGCCATGGGACCTGGGGCGAATAGGATAGGCCTCGGAGGCCCTCTTTTGGAGGCCTTGTCATGAGTCCCGCTTGCGCCTGACCTGTTTGTCCAGGGGTCCGCTTGCAGGGGTCCATGGATTCCTATTCTCTGGGGCTGAAAAGAGGTTCGGGGCGCGGTTGCACTTCGTGTCCCCAGCACAGCCCTGATTCTGCATGTCGATCGATTGTCTCAAATCCAGTTTTTTGCTTCCCCGGGCCTTCTGTCTGGGGATCCTGCTCCTGCTAGGTGCCTGCGCTGGAAGCAAGAATCCGTCGCCTCTTCCGATTCAAGTGATCGATTGGACGCCTGCGGGGCCTCACGCTCTGCAGGGGGGTACGCGCTTGACCCCCGGATCGCATCTGGTTCCTTCTTCCGAGGGGCAGCCGTGCCTGTTGATTGAGAATCAGAGCGGAGTTGCGTTTGATCTGGCCGGGGCCGAGTTGCGTGGAGCGGCGCTTGGCGAGGATCTGGATGCCCTCACGGGCATTGGCATCTTGGTACGCAACTGTAGAGATGTGACCATCAAGGGTGGTTCCCTGGGTGGATGGAAGACCTGCATCCTGGTGGAGGATTCATCAGGCATCGTGCTCGAAGATCTCACCTTTGACGGTTGGTACGGCATGCGTTTGCTTTCCAGTTTCGTAGCGGAGGACGAGGCGGATTGGCTTCGTCCTTACGAGAATGACGAGGGCCAGTGGCAGCAGCGATATGGAGCCGCGATCAGCTTGACTCGCGCAGCCCAGCCCATCATCCGTCGTTGCCGTGGGCGGCATGGTCAGAATGGAATCCTGTTCAGCGCTGTCGAAGGAGCCAGTGTCTACGACAACGATTTCAGTTTCATGTCGGGCTGGGGGCTGGCCCTTTGGCGATCCAGCAAGAATACCATCACTCGCAACTTGTTTGATTTCTGCGTACGCGGTCACAGTCATGGAACCTACTGGAGTGGGCAGTATTCCGCAGGGATCCTGCTCATTGAGTCCTCATGCGAAAATGTTGTGGCCTTCAACTCAGCGACTCACGGGGGGGCAGGGGTCTTTCTCCATGGGGGGCATGACCTGACGCGCGGTCTGGCGCGAGATCGGGGCGAGATCGCCAAGGGCTGCGACAACAATGTGTTTTGGGGCAACGATCTGCGTCACGCGGTTGTCAATTGCTTTGAAGAGAATTTCTGTACGGGAAATCTGATCGTCCAGAGCCGGCTCTCTGGTAGCCACCAGTATGGGATCTGGGGAGACTACAGTTCATCCCTGGTGGTGGTTGGTAATGAGATTCACGACACCCGTGGCGTTGGGATCAGCATTGAACACGGTCAGGACTGCGTCGTTGCGGACAATGACCTGGCTCGCAATGACCTGGCGCTCAAGCTGTCTTGGGAAGAGGATCTGAAGATGATGGACGGGCCCCTGGGTGAGCAGCGCGACACTACTTCCAGGGATCATTGGATTGGGCTTAATCGTTTCAAGTCGAATGATCAGGACCTGCTGCTGCGAAAGAGCAGTGGCATCGTGTTCGCCAACAACGACTTTGAGGGGGATGGCGAGGACTTGAATCTGGAGCAGGTCAGCGCGGCCTTGGACGAAACCCTCAATCAGGCTACAGTCCGTGCCTGGCTCCAAGGTACTGATGGGGAATTGCCGCGAGGCAGCCTGAGCGAGACCTCCCTGATTCCTCACGATGGACGCCAGCCGGAGTTGTTGCGGCGCGTGCTCAAGATGCAGACGCCGGTCCTGTTGGGCTCCCAGGTGATCATTGCCGAGGAGCGCGGAGTGGAATACGGGGGTCTCGAGTCGATCGCGATGGGTTCCTTCGGTCCTTGGGATTTTCCCAGTGGCGAAGAGCGTCCCGAGCAGCGCCGCCCCGGAGGCTTGCTGGCCGATGCGAGCTTCGACTGTCGCTGGTTTTCCTGGTCAGAAGCGGAGAGTGATCCCCGAGGCAGCTTGGATGGTTGGCGGGCACTGGCAGAAACGCCCCTCGCGCAAGCGATCTGTCTGGGGCTAGTCAGCCCCTATGGAAACGCTGCGGAGACGACCAAAGGCGCAGCAACTCGGACCGCTGTAGGCCTCGATCACTTTGGCCTGATCGCCCACACGCGGGTGGAAACCCAGGGAGGCAATCACCTGCTGCGTGTGACCTCAGATGATGGTGTGCGGGTCATGATCAATGGCAGGCTCGCCTATGAAGACTGGACCTGGCATGCCACGCGAACCGGTGAGGCTGTCCTGGAACTGTCTCCCGGGGTCCATGATGTGGTGATCGAGTATTTCCAAATCGACGGGACCCTGGCCCTGATTGTCGAGTTGGAAGCGATGTTCTAGGAGTCTTGGGAGCGTGCGCATTAGGATGGGGGCAATGAATACTCTTCATAACCTTGCCCTACGATTGTTGAGTGCTCTGCTTGCTCTGGCCTTGTCGGGGGGCTTGTCGCTTGCACAGGACCCGGAGGCGACCCCAAAGGGCCGAGAACAATTCCTGGGTCGCACCATCGCACGCACCATGCACTCCTCCGGTGCGAATTGGCTTGTGCGTGAACGCCGCGAACAGGAAGAGAGTGCATCGACCCTGCGGCGTTGGCTGAACATCCAGCCGGGTCAGTCGGTCTGCGACTTTGGGTGCGGCAACGGGTATCACACCCTGCCCATGGCCGAGGCGGTTGGTTCCACGGGGCAGGTCTTCGCGGTGGATCTGCAAGCGGAAATGTTGCGCTTGCTTGGGCTTCGCCTGGCCGAGGCCGGCATCGATAACACGATTTCGATACAGGGAACCCTTGATGATCCAAGACTCCCTGCTGGTGAGCTGGACATGATCCTGATGGTTGATGTGTACCATGAACTGTCCCATCCAGTGAGGGTGATGCGACACTTGCGTGAAGCGCTCAAACCAGACGGCCGTATGGTGCTGGTGGAGTTCAGAGGTGAGGATGCCGAGGTCCCGATCAAAGCCTTGCATCGTATGGACAGGGCCCAGGTGGTGCGCGAGATGGCCGCCCACGGGATGCGTTTTGTGGAGTCTTTTGAAGAACTCCCCTGGCAGCATGCTCTGGTCTTTGAGCGCGCGCTTGAGGTTGGAGTCCGCCACCAGCCAAGGGAGGTTGCGCGTGGTTTCTTGCGCGCGCTTGCGCGCAGGGACGAGATGGGACTGTTGCCTTTCTTGAACGATGTGATTCATCTGGACACCCTGCCTGTGAGCCGAGAGCTCTTTCTTTCTGGCACAGGTCTTAGCAAGGGGGCGCTCCCTGATCTGCCCGGCCCTCTGCTTGAACTGCGCGCCGGGCCTGAAGGAACAGTCCTGGCGGGGCCCATGCCCCGTCCCGCGTTTTTTTCTATTCTGTCGCTCTTCGCGGATTCTGCAGTACCCGTGCCAACGCCGGGTCTCCCGGGTGAGCTGGTCCTGCGCGCGGATTCCATGGGTGCCTGGGCGGTTGAGGGATGGCGGACTCTCCAACCTGATGACTCTCTGGAGTCTGCCAGGCATATGGAGCGGCCCTTCTTTGCCATGAACACCGGCACGGGGTCGGGAACTCCCAAGGAACAAGCAGCTCTGGCCTGCGAGATGGGTTTTGATGGTATCGGTTGGGGCATTTGGCGTGCACCGGAAGTGCGCATGGTCTGCGAGCAAAAGGGTGCGGATCTCTGGAGCATCTATTGCGTTCTGCGTTTGGATGAGGGTGACTCCCCAAGGATGCGCCAATTGCTCAAGGCCATGAGCTCATTGGCCGGTGGGCCAGGGATGATCTGGCTGGCCCTTGAGCATCCAAAGGCAGAGCACGACACATTTGATGTTGAACATGCGGTCCAGACGCTGCTCACGCCCGTTTTGCAGCTGGCGCAAGACACGGGCGTGGAGGTGGCACTCTATCCCCATCACGGTTTTTGGATTTCCACCACCGAAGATGCACTCGTACTGTGCGAGCGTTTCAAGCATCCGCGCCTGGGCGTTTGCTTCAACCTGTCTCACTTTCTGGCAGGCCACGAGACGAGTGATCCTGGCCCTCTGCTCCAGAGCGCCCTGCCATATCTGTTGAGCGTGACCGTGAACGGAGCGGACTCCGATGGAGAGGCCTGGGATTCTCTGATTCAACCCTTGGGCCGTGGGGACTTTGACCTGGATGGTTTGCTTGGCATCCTTGACCGCCTAGGCTGGGTTGGACCCGTGGGCCTGCAGGCGTTTGGCATCAAGCTTCCGGCGCGGGAGCATCTTGCTCTCTCCTTGGCCGCATGGGAGGCGACCCAGAAAGAGTGAGCTGGACGGTCATGCCAGCAGCAACTCGGTGAAGCGTTCTGCCAGCTCAGCCAGGGCGGTGCTGTCGCGTATGTCCACCGGTGGTGCGCTCGCCAGCCGGTTGCGGCCAGCGGCAAATGCCAGCGCTGCTGTGCGCTGGTCGTCATTCCATTGATTGCGTCGCGCAGTGCTTTCCAAAGTGCCTTCAAGCAACCGTTGCAGGTGTCGTCCTCGGCGCACAGCGCCATCGGGGTCCTCTTCTGTGGAGAGTGCCCACTCGACGAATTGATTGGGAGCCAACCACGCTTCGGGAGCAACTGCCCCGCAGGCTCCCAAACGCATACCCTCGGCTAGATCCAGACCCCTCATGAGCATGACCAATTCCTCCTGTACTCCCGCGCTGGCCAAGAGCAGGTCTTCATCCACAAAGGGCAGGACCCCGGCTCCAGCGTGTCCCACCAGACTCTCCAACTCAGCAACTGTCGGGGATTGGTCAAAGCTCACAACTGCCGGGGGGCCCTGCGACCAGAGTGCCTGGCCTGCGGGGATCAACGCACCGGCTACATTGCTGGCCAACCAGGCCTTGCCTTCATCAGCATTTTCAGGACCTCGATCCGCTAGCACGATCCAGTCGTCGGGCCAGGCACTGGGGTCGTCGGTGACGGGAGCAAGGGACGCGCGTAGAAGGCGGGCCCGCTGCTCCTTGCGCTGTTGCTCAGTGCCCCCGGGGCAGGGCACGAAGAGGCGTGCAAGATCTTCCAGTTCCATGGGTTGCAGAGGGTACGGGCAGGGGGGGCCTCGGCTCCAGGGAGCAGCACGGCACCGGGAATGCGCATGGCCCTGGTTCTGTGTCTGAATATGGGTTTTTGGGACTCGACTCCAGGGGCTATGGGTCTTGTTTGCGCTTTGCAGCGTATAGTCGGTGGAAATGACCCTCCCGAATCGAATGTCTTCCCTGGGGCTGATTTCCAGTTTGCTTGTGGCACCTCTTTGTGCACAGGTGCCCGAGGATATGGGGCCTTATCCGGTGGGTATGCGCTCGGTCAGCTTTCAACATTCTCTGGCCTCGGCCATCACGGTCACTGCGGACATCTACTACCCGGCCTTGAGTTCGGGCAACAACACGCCGCCGGATCAGGCAGGCGGGCCCTATCCTTTCAGTTCGTTTCTGCACGGTTATTTCGCTCCCCCTTCCTTCTACGATGAGTTGATCACACACATTGCCAGCTACGGTTTTGTGGTCGCGGCGGTCAGCACCCAGACAGGCTTGTTTCAGAGCATCATCGCCCAGGCCCATGACGGTCATGCTCTGATGCACTGGTGCGATGAGCGCAACCTGATCCCTGGGCATTTCCTGGAAGGAATGCTCTTGCCCGGACCCTGGTCTGCGGTGGGTCACTCCAATGGTGCGGCCGCGATCTTTGATTTGCTGGCTTGGGAGCCGCGGGTGCGAACGGTAGTTTCCACCGAAGGAAATTGGTTCGGTCAATCAACGGTTGGGCAGTTCCAGGGGAGTTTTCTCTCGATCGGTTCCAGCGAGGATACCCTGGCACCTTTCAGCACCAATGCCCGGCGTTACTACAACGAAGCCCAGAGCGCACGGCGAAGGGTCTGGGCATTGATCGAGGGCGGTGCTCACAACGGATCTCTGGATTTCCCATTTGGTGGCAGTTCATTGCCCCATTCAACCCAGCACCGATTGCATCTTCGCTTGATTACCGGATTCTTGCGGGGGGAAGTGCAGAGAGATGAGAACACCTTCTATCACCTCGTTGGCAGCGGCATCAATGCTGAACCGGTGACCCGCGAGGGAGACTGCGCGCAGCCGATCTTCTGGATTCAGCCTGCGGCGTTTCCTTCCGGCGGTCAGTTGCTTGGTGTCATGGGCAGGCCCTTGGATGAACTGCGCCTGTTTCAGGCCTCCGCTGGCAGCGGCATGTGGTCATCCCATGGTTCCACCGGAGGTGGAGGGCGGCTGGTTCATGAGACTGTCCTCCCGTCCATCGGTAGCACCGAACACATCTGGGTGCCTCACCCCGGGTTGGACAGCGTTCGGTTCGTGGGAGACTGCTCAACCTCTGGCGCCCCTTGGCGGCGCACGAGACGGGTTCAGCTGGACTTGCCCTGAGGGAGGTCAGGGGTGTTGAGACCGTCTGGTTCGGCTGATCCTAGAATTGGACTTCTAGGCCGTCGGAGAAGTTGGAAATACCCGCACCGTCACGGTACCAGAGCTGGAAGTGCCAGCTGGAGCCAGTTGTGATTGTGCCTCCAGGAGGGGTGGGCAGGTTTGAGGGAACATCAAAGCCGCTGCCGCTCGTGGAGGTTCCAGCGAGGTTCTGGAAGATCCCGCCGCTTCCGAACTGGCCCACCGAGTTCATGTTTGTGCCGGCGTTCGCGTTGTAGCGCCCGATCGGTGTGCCCAGGCAAAGCAATCCATCGCTCACGGGCGCGCCAGTGAAGTGGCTTGCGGACACCAGGAAGTAACCGAATTCGCCGCTGGGTCCTCCGCTGGCATCCATGTGCAAGGAGCCTGAGGTCAAGCTGCCACTCAAGAACACTGGTGCACCTGTGGAATTGACATAAGCGGGGCTGCAGAAAGGAATGATCGGGACTCCTCCGCAGTTCCAATTCAAGGCGCAGACTCCTAGCGGGTTGCCCAGGGCGTTCTGCAGCGCGGGATGGGTCACTTGCGTACCCCAGTTGAGGCCCACAGTAGGCGTGCAGCCCCCGTCCGTGTGAATTCCCAACAGATCCAAGGGTGAACCCTTCGGCCACTCGTGCGCGACAGGCGAGCCCGAATTGCCACCTTGAGTGTCGACTCGATAGCCGAGAGAGGTGCCGGAAATGTCTGCCAGGTGTCCCCAATCGGTTTGCTGGACCTGGTTCAAATTGCCCAGGTCGGTGCCAAAGCCAGTGACTCTCACTGCTTCAAGGGGCGGCATTGCGGCTGCTAGGGTGAAGCCAGCTCCTTGAGCGCGAATTGGGCGCAGCCCCGTGACGGTGTTGGAGAAGCAACCAAAGACGGCCCAGTCCTCGCCTGCAGGTGCAAGGCCGCTTGATTGCACAGAGAGATCATCTACTGTGTACTGATCCTGGGGCGGCGGGTGATTCAGGCTTCCGTCAGCATTCGAGGGCGGGACATTGAACTGAGCTACATTGAGGGGTAGGTCACTATCCGTGCAATGGCCTGCGGTCAGCATGCATCCGCTGCAATCATCGATCAAAAAGCCCGTACAGCCAACTGGAAGGAGGCGTGCAACGCGTGCGTCAGTTGAGATGACACGGTCATCAGTAGGACCGCAAATGCTGAAACTGGGTGCGGCCAGCCCCGCATCCACTTCCGACAAGACAAGCCGTGCGGGGGCGGCACCGACCTGCGCGTAAAGGTCGACCTGCACGCGATCCCCGTTCAGGTAGCAGGTCGAATTGTGCCATTGCGCCGCCGTCAGGGCGTCAAGGGTTTGTACCTGACCATCCTTCCAAGAAGTCACTCGCAATTCAGTTCCTGCTGGAAGGTCTACATCAGAGAAGAACAGGCGCAGCCATTTACAACCCGGAACGCTCACGGTGAAAGAGCTGATGACATCGTCTCGCTTCCCGTCGTTTTCTACCTTGCCCGTGTCATGGGGATAGGGCAGGTCGGCATGGGTTGTGGGGGCCGTCTGGGCTGTGCAGAGTGAGCAAAGAGAGATCAGCGCGAGAAGGCATGCAGTAGGGCTGTATTTCATGGGAGAGAGGTGGGATTGCGTGGCTGGGCAACGGGATAGGCTCGCAGGGGATCAACTTGAATCGCTCTTCACGGTGACACGAAATCAGGGGACTCCCGCTTCTCATCCATGTTATGCGAATGTTCAGGTCCCCGGTCAAAAGGGGATCAGGGGGCCCCAGGAGCGTGTTTGCTCTATATCGGAAGAGGACCAACCTTCTCTGCCCCTGTTGAACGAACGAAAGCACGCGTTCTGTTGCTGGACCGAACAGGGCCACGGGCGCCTGACAATCTAGGTCCGGATCAGGTATCCTCGCAGCGGACCTGATGAAACGCGTGTTCTTCCTCTTGCTGGCCCTGGTTCCAGGATTGCCGTGCAGCCATGCGCTGGCGCTTCGCTGCGTTCCTGGCCCCCCGGCCTCGATCCTCGCTCAGAGCCCGAGCAAGGGCGTTGATGTGCGTGGCCTCTTGCGTCGCGTCTCACAGGAAAAGGATGCCGTGGACCGGGAGGTCTTTGCGGCTATCGCCGGGTCTGGGGATCCGGGGGCCTTCAAGGCCCTCAAGCAGACGGTGACTTTTCTCAGCGATCGTTGGCCCCTGACCGCAGCCTATAGGGCTTTTGGGGCTTTTGAGGGCACACCCGATCAGAAGAACTCGCGCAAGTTCCTGCTCGATGCGGCTCTACGCCACAGGCGCAGTGTCAACAGGCTGGCGGCCACCGCGTCCTTGGCGCGTTTGGGTACCAACGCAGTCGCTGAGTTGGACAAGATTGTGGCCCGTGCGGAGGATCGAGAGGCGCGAAGCACTGCGGTGCGTGCGCTCTTGCCTGTTTACGCCGAGCGCGCGAACCTGGCTTCCGCCGAGACGGTGTTGGAGTACGCAATTCCCAATGGCTATAACACCACGGCGATTCGTCGAGCCCTGCAGAATCTGCGCGGGTCCAAGATTCTGCGCCTGTATTCGGGCTATCTCAAGGATCAAGAGTTCAGCAGCGCCTGGCGTTTCCTGCTGCTCGATGTGCTCAGTGGCTGGCAGGATCGGGACGCTTGCACACTGATAGCAGGCATGATTCGTTCCGAGGATCAGGTTCTGGCCGCCAAGGCGGTGGAGATTCTAGGCAAGAGCGGGTATCGGCACTTTGTGCGCGAAATCGAGCCCCTGGTGCGTAATGGCCCCCCAGCGGTCCTTCGCGAAGCCCTCATTGCCGTCACCCGCTTGACCGATGGAGACCCCTATTGGCTTGAGGATGTGCTGGACTATTCGCGCAGCAAGCACACCGCCATTCGAATGGGGGCCGCAGTGGCTTTGCTTGAAATCCGCACTGAGGCGGCCATTGATCGATTGTTGGAGATGTTGGACGACGAGGACTGGCGTGTGCGGGTGGAGGTGGTGGAGCAGGTGGCCTTGCTGCATCGGCTGCGTGCAGTGCCACTCCTGATCGAGCGCATAGACGCTGAGACTCCGCGCATTGCCCGGGACATGCACGAGGCCCTCAGGCTCTTGACCGGGGTCGACCATGGCCCGCGCAGCGCCCGCTGGCGAGCCTGGTGGCTGGGAGAGGGTGAGACCTTTCAGCAACCCGAGGCCAAGGCGACCCATGCTGCGGAAGTTGCTCGGCAAAAACGCAAGAAGAAGAGTACGACGCGTGGCACCTTCTACGGGCTTCAAGTGCTTAGCGAGCGCGTGGTCTTTGTTGTGGACCGATCAGGTTCCATGAACGGCCGGGCCATGTTGCCAAAGAGTCCAGAGCGCAAGAAGCCCGAGGCGTCTACTCGCTTTGAGGTCGCCCGGGATCAGATCCTGAATGTGCTGCCGAGTCTCTCGGAAAAGACCCTTGTCAATCTGGCTTTCTTCGGCTCTGGCATTTTTCCTTGGGAGGATGGACTTGTGCGCCTCGATGAAAAAAATCTGAAGCGTGTGCTCAAGCATGTGGGTCGGGCTCCCATGGGGGGCGGCACCAATGTTTGGGCCGGCTTGATGTTTGCTTTTGACGATCCCCGAGTGGATACGGTTTTTCTGCTCACCGACGGCCAGCCTTCTACCGGTGAGGTGACCGATACTCAGGAAATTCGAGCCCGCATCGAGCGGCTGAACCGCACCCGCAAGGTGGTCATTCACTGTGTATCCGTGGGTCGCAAGTCTCGTTTCTTGCGCTTGCTGGCCGAGGAGAATGGTGGGCTGTATACCGAAGCGCTTTAGCGGTCCCTAGGCGCGGCCCCACTCGGCATATTGTGCGAGGATCTTGTCGAGCCCCCCTTGGCGTCCTTCGACGGCTGTTTGGGCGTACTTGTCCACTACCACCGGGAAGGTGGACTTGATCCGTTGCTGAAGCGCTGGCTCCTGGTAGGCGCGAAAGAAAAAGGAACTGAGTTCCTTACCCGCCGGGATTTCCCCCGGGTGGTAGCGGGCGAAGATCACGTCGTCGAGGGGGCCGTTGGTCAGCACCACGATGTAGGCCCGGTTGCCTGCTTCCACCTGCCGGTCGAGGCCTTCAATGTCCTTTCTGCTCAGTTTGATTGTGTTGCCCTCAGAGGTCTTGACCTCGAAGGCGCAGGTCGCTCCACCAATCACCATTTCCAAGTCGATGCCCTGGACGCTGCGTTCTACCAGGCTCTCGACTTTGGTTTCGAGCAAAGAAATCGCCAGTATCTTCTGGAGGATCTTTCCGTACTCCATTCCTACGCTGGCGCGGATCTCCCCAAGTCGCTGGTGGGTCTCGTGCTGCATGTTCAGATTTCCTCGATTTGGATGGGATCGGAGCCGTGGACCCTGCAGAGCTTGTCGTCCGGGCTCTTGAGCCGCTCCAACTCCTTGGTGAAGTGTGAGGGAAGACAGGCGATGATGACCGGTGCCAGCTTGCTGAACTCCTTCACTGCTCGGGCCAGACCCTCCTGGTGTGCCTGATCCAGGCTCTGCACCGGATCATCCAGAACCAAGAACTCAGGCAGGCCCTGGCTGACACGGAACTGGGCACCGGCGAAGAAGGTCGCCAGGGACAGGGAGTTGAGCGCTCCCTGATTCAGCGTGCCCGTGAGATTCTCGCCTTCGCTGTCTACAAGCTGGTAGATGAGCTTGGTGGCCGTGTGTTTTTGATGCACCGACACAACCTTCTCAAAACCGGGGCTGATCATGGACATGTAGTGGTTGATGGATTGGTTGACAGCTTGGATCTGCAGGGCGGCCTGCTCCTCTTCCAATTCCCTGGCCATGTTCTCAAGCGCGATCAGGTCGCAAGCGAAGCCCGCTGCCTCATCGATTTTGTCCTGGAGGGCTGCGAACTGGGGCATGGCAGAGAGATCTCCGGCTCTGTGCTCGGCTCGTTCCCGAGCCGCGCGCAGGTTGAGCAGGAGCCCGAAGACTTCCAGCTTTCCGGTCATGCCGGCCAGATTCTCGTCCGCAAGATTGATTGTCTTCTCCAAGCGCACTTTCTGGGCCAAGAGAGCCGCCAGCAGCTCGGTCACGCCTGCTTCCTCCTGCGTGCCCGGGGGCAGCTGACCGCGCAGGGTCTTTTCAAGGCTTGCGAGGGAGTCTTCGGTGCCCTGGAAGGTGGCCTGCGCCTGCTCCAGTTGCTGCAGCTGGCTGCTGAGGGCGCCGTCTCGGCTTGCGAGCTGATCCAGTTGGTTTTGGATCGTGTCCTCCCCTCCGCTGGCGAGTTGTTCTTGCAGGCGTTGTTCCAATCCTCCGGCGTCCTGGGTGCATACGGGGCATTGATCAGTTCTGCCACCGGCCTTGATCACACCAAGGGCCTCCTGCAAGAGATTGTTCAGTTCTCCTTGTTCGCGCCGCTGCTCGCGCAGGGTGTTCAGCTCCCCTGCAATGGTCTCGCGTTGCGCTCGCAGGTCTTGCGGGGATCCATGCTTGCTGCGCAGGCCCTCTAGCTGTTGCCTGGCATCTGCCAGGGCCACCCGCTTGGGATTCAATGCCTCGTGGGAGGCAGTGAGAGAACGGATTCTGCCCTCCAGGTCGCCGAGTTCCTGTCGTAGCGGTGTCAGGTGGGCATCCACTTGACTGCGCCAGTCCACGCCCCAGGTGTGGACCTCGGAGGCAGACCAGTCCTGGTGGGGGAGTTGCTCGGCTGGCAGCCCGATGGCCTCGCCCACGGGCAGGGCTTCAGCGATCAGGGCCTTGCGCCTCAGTTCCAACTCGGCGTCTCCGGCCTGGGTGGCGGAAACGTTCAAGCGCTGCAATGATGCTTGAATCCCATTGACCTCTTGCTGGGGAGTTTGGCGCGCACGTTGCTGATCTTCGGCGAGGTGCTGCAGAGTTTCCTGCGCGCACTCTTCAAGGTCCTTGGGCTTGACCTTCTTGAGCATTGCACTGAGGTCGCGGTAGTCACTCAGTCCCAGCATGCTGGCGATCAGATAGGAACGATCCGCCTGGTCGGTGATCCGCTCCCGGGCGCTCTCCTGGTGTTGGGCGAAAGCCTGCTTCCAGGTATCCCAGTTGGGCATTCCCGTCCACTCCAGCCACTCCTCCACTTCATTTCCAGTCAGGATCTGTTCCCCGGGGAGTGTGAGCTCCAGTTGGTCGGGGGCGTTCCGCTTGGCATCCAGGCCCCGGGTGCGCGTGAGCTTTCCCTTGCCCCCCTCCACCACAAGAGTCAGGGTCACGCGAGTCTCCCCTGTGGCCATTGTGTTGGCGAGGATCCAGTCCCCGCGCTCGGCGATTCCTGTCGATGTGCTGGAGACGATCTTGGTTCCCAGAAGGCACCATTCGATGGCTGTGAGGATGCTGCTCTTGCCAGCCTTGCACTCACCCATCAGGAGGGTCAGGTCCTGCCCGAAGTCCAGCGAGCAGGCGCCTCGGAAGCCCCGGAAGTTCTCAATTTCCAGGCAAGTGGGCCGTACCGGGAAGGGGGCGCCAATCATCGGATCTCCTTTTGGATCGCCCTTGCGGCACCCTGGATGGCTGTCTTGAATTCCGCCAGGCGCTGGTTGAGTTGCTCTTGGGACGGGTCGCTTTTTCTGAGTCGATTGAGTAGTTCAAGTCGCTCTTCGACCCGCACCCCGCGCTTCCGAATGATTGCTTCTAGTTCGTCCAGGACTCTCATTTGCAAAGTGCAATTCTACTCCCGCACTTCCTTCCGCACTAGAGAAAATGCGTTGCAACTCGGCGGTGATTTTTTGCGCTCGTTCTTAGGGCGCCAGGCGTCTCCGTGTCCATGCGTCCCCATTGCGTTCGTATAGCAGGCGATCGTGCAAACGGCTCGCGCGGCCTTGCCAGAATTCGATGCTATTGGGATGCAGAGCAAAGCCGCCCCAGGCATCTGGGCGCGGGACATCGCTTCCTTCGAACTTCCCAGTCCATTGCTTGATGCGCTCGTCGAGCACAGAGCGGTCCGTGATCACCTCGCTTTGTGGAGAGGCCCAGGCGCCGATCTGGCTCTCTCGGGGGCGGGTTGCGAAGTATTTGTCGGCTACAGGCCCGGACACAGGGGTCACATCCCCTTCAACGCGCACCTGACGGTGTAGATCAGCCCAATAGAAGCACATGGCTGCCTGGGGGCGCAGGGAGAGTTCCTTGCCCTTGCGACCGGAGGTGGGGGTGTAGAACACAAAGGCCCCGTCCTCGAGCGCCTTGAGCAGCACCATGCGCACGGCAGGCCCCCCGTCTTCACGAACGGTGGCCAGGCTGCAGGCGGTGGGTTCCTCTTGCTTGTCGCCCTCGCGGGCCTCGGCGACCCAGGTCTCGAAGAGGGCCAGGGGGTCGTCCCCGGCGCCTGCTTCCAGAAGGGCGAGTGCCGTGGCCTGGCGGCGGAGCATGTGAATCGGCTTGTCCATGGTGGTCTCATTCTAGGCGCAGGCAGCGGGGGGTTGCTGGCAGTGGTCCTGCGACCCAGGGGGCTGTCACTGCTGGATTTTGGGAGCAGGGCCCTGGCCTCACCTGAGAGGTCTAGCTCGCGAGTACCTCAAGGTGCGCTTGGACTCCTTCCGTGAGGCCCACCAGGTCATAGCCCCCTTCGAGAATCGAGATCACGCGGCCTTCGCCATGCTGATTCGCCAGGTTCACGAGGGCACGGGTCATATGCCCAAAAGCCTCGCTGGTGAGGCGTGTTTCCGAAAGCAGGTCCCGTTGGTGTGCATCGAAGCCAGCAGAGATCAAGAGCAATTCTGGCGCGAAGCGATCGATAGCCGGGATCACGCGCTCTTCAAGAGCTGCCTGCCACTCCCGATTGCCACTGCCCGCAGGCAGGGGGCAGTTGAGGGTTGTGCCCTCGCCCTCGCCGATGCCGCGTTCTTCTGTCGCACCGGTCCCGGGGTAGTGGGGCCATTGGTGCAGGCTGGCGTAGAATACACTGCCATCTTCCTCGAAGATGTGTTGTGTTCCATTCCCGTGGTGTACATCGAAGTCCACGATGGCCACGCGCTCGAGGCCATGCTCTGCTTGTGCCGCACGGGCGGCGATGGCCACATGGTTGCTAAAACAGAAACCCATTGCTTGATCCACCTCCGCGTGGTGACCCGGGGGGCGCAGCATGACGAAGGCGCGTTGCAGGTCCCCGCTCAGTACTTTTCTCGTGGCCTCAATGGCGGCGCCGGATGCCAGGAGTGTGGCGGCGAAGGTCGCGTGATTGCCGTTTGCATCGGCGCTGTCCACGAAACTCGCGCCTTCTCGGAAGCGAGTCTCTACCCGCTGCAGATAGTCCCTTCGATGAACTGCTTCCAGGTCGAGGGAAGTGGCTGGGGCCGCCCTGAGGATCTCAAGGTCTTCCCAGAGGCCAACTTGCTCAAGGTGTTCGATCAGAGCTCGCAAGCGCTCGGGTCGTTCCGGGTTGCCGGGGCCGCTCTCATGCAGCAGACAATCGGGATGGGTGAAGAGGCCCGGGGCAGGCCTCATTCTGGCAGTTCCTCGATCTTGCGGTAAAACGTCCCAACCCAATATTGTTCCTTGCGGGCCATTTCCTTGAAGGCCGGGTCGTCAGTCAGGGCCGAGAGTTCGGAGCGCTTGAGGGACGAGTTGCGCAGGGCGCTCGCCGCGCTCTTGAACTTGCCCAGGCGTGCATGGCAGCGCGCGGCCCCCAGGTAGGCGTCATCGCTGCGTCCCGTGCGGGTCAGGAGAATGGCCTTGCCATAGCCTTCCAGGGCCTGTTTGTACTCGCCCACTTCGTAGAGCAGGTTCGCGCGTCGAGTGTGAAAAGCCGAGTAGGACGGCGTTTCTTCGATGTTCTGGTCGAGGGGTTTGAGCAATGTGCGCAGGGCTCGCTTGTTACCGGTGGACGCCAACCACTTGAGGGCCAGTTCGCCCACTCCACTTGATCTGGACTCGCTCAGTTCGTCAGCCAGGTTGCGGCTGCGGGCGCGGGGCTTGATGCGCAGCTCAAGTAGCAGTTCGAGGGCCGCCGTGACCTGGAGGCGCGTGGCTCGGCGTTCCACCAGGATGGAGAGCAGGGCGGTGAGGTGATCGTTGTCTTCGAGCAATTCCGGAAAGGTCCGGTAGTAGGCCAGGACTCCGGTCATGGCAGCGCCACCCTTGCTGCCCTGCAGAATCGTCAGCAATTCGGGCGCCACTTCAGCCACCTCGGCTGCAGCGAGCGCGGAGAGGGCGATAGTCGCTTGGGTGGGGTTGCTGGGATCCAGGCTGCGACGCACCCGTGCGATGGCTGTCTTGCCACCCATGCGCGCCAGGGAAATCAACAAGGCTCGTTGAACTGCGGGATCGGAGGAGGTGTCCAGCAGGGAGATCAGAGGTGGAGCGGCGCGCTCGGGCTCGGGGCAGGATTCCAGGGCCAGGAGAGCATGGATGCGAGTGGTGCCCGTTTCGTTCTGAATCAATTGAAGCAGATCATCTGTGGCCGCCGGGCTGGCCAGCTCGCGCAGTGCCTGGGCCGCGACGCTGGCCCGATAGGTGGAGAGTTTCTTTGAGGAGGCTCGCAGGAGCGCCTGCTCGCGTTCCTGGGTCTTGCGGCGAGCGAGACCGGCTTCGTCCAGGCCAGGCTCCAGGGGCGGAAGTCGAAGCACTTCGGGCCTGAGGGCGTCGATCAGGGCCGGGATCCCAGCGGAGCCCACATCCACCAGGCGCGCCACCTGTTCCCGAAAAAGGCTGGAGCGAACTTCGAGGCTGCTGCTCAGGGTCGAACTCAAGAGGTCTGTCACCTTGCGCCGGGCGAGGGATTCTTCCAGGGCTGCTGCTCGGCGCGCTCGCGCGATCAAGCGGTCCAGTTCGCTCTTGTCGGGGGTGTCCTGGGTCTTGTGCTCGGCGGGCGCTTCCTCCTGCAACGGAAGCGCCGGGGCGAGCCCGGTCAGGCAGATCAGCACCCAGGACAGTAGCAGTGCTCGCTGGGGCGAGGTCTCGAAGGAAACGGCCATGGACACCAAGGTACCTAGCCGCGGGCTGGGGAGCTACTGAAGATCTTGGCAGCAGTCTCCCTGGGGGCCTCGTGAGAGGTTTCAATGGGGGGCCATTTTCTCCTTGATGGACTCCCATGCACTCGCACCCCACACCCAGTCGTGATCCCAGGGCCAACTTTGGTGTGATTGTGGTGGGCGGTGGCCATGCTGGCATCGAGGCGGTGCTGGCGGCGGCTCGCCTGGGCCAGAGCGCTGCTCTGGTGACCTTTGACCTGCAGCGCGTGGGGGAGATGAGTTGCAACCCTGCCATCGGCGGCTTGGGCAAGGGTCAGTTGGTGCGCGAAATTGATGCCCTGGGTGGCGCTCAGGGTCGCATCGCAGATCAGACGGGCATCCAGTTCCGCATGCTCAACACAGGCAAAGGGGCCGCCGTGCGCGCGCCCCGTTGCCAGTCCGACCGTCATCTGTATCGAGAGGAAGCGACCCGGCTTGTGCGTGCGGCCGAGGGGGTTGAGTTGATCGAGGGAGCCGTGGTGGCTTTGATTTTGGAAGGGGAACAGCAACCAGAAGTGCGCGGTATACGTTTGGCTGACGGCACCGAACTGCGGGCACCGGCGGTGATTCTCACCACCGGGACTTTCTTGCGTGCGCGCATGCATCAGGGAGAAGAACAGTCTCAGGGAGGGCGCGTGGGAGAAGCCTCGGCGGAGGGACTTGCCGCCGACATCGCCACTTTGGGTTTGGAACTGGGGCGGCTCAAGACCGGAACTCCGCCGCGCCTCGATGCGCGCACCCTGGACTTTGGCGTCATGGAAGAACAGCTGGGGGATTCAGCGCCGCAGCCATTTTCTTTTGGCACGGATATCGCCGACTTTCCCCACTGTCCCCAGGTGCCCTGCCATCTGACCTGGACGACCCCTGCCACTCATCAGATCATCCGGGACAATGCGCATCTTTCACCCATGGCGGCCGGGCGCATCGAGGGCATAGGGCCGCGCTACTGTCCCTCGGTGGAGGACAAGGTCATTCGATTCGCGGACAAGGATCGCCATCAGGTCTTCGTGGAGCCCGAAGGGCTCAGCACCGATGTGATCTATGTGAACGGAGTGTCCACCAGCTTGCCTGCGAGGGTTCAAGAGGCCTTTGTACACACGATCCCCGGTCTTGAGCAGGCGCGCTTTCTGCAGTACGGATATGCGGTTGAGTACGACTTTGTAATGCCTCATCAATTGGACGCCAGCCTTGCAGTGCGTCAGACTTCGGGCTTGTTCCTGGCTGGACAGATCAACGGTACCTCGGGGTATGAGGAGGCTGCTGCCCAGGGCCTTGTTGCCGGGACCAACGCGGCCAAGTGGATACAAGAGGAAGCGCCATTTGTGCTGGGGCGGCACGATGCCTACATCGGGGTGATGGTGGATGACCTGATTCTGACCAGCCCCCGCGAGCCCTACCGGATGTTCTCCTCCCGGGCGGAGCACCGCCTGCTCTTGCGTCAGGACAATGCCGATCGACGACTGGTGCCACTGGCCCATCAGGCGGGTCTGGTGGGACCAGAGGAACTCGCGCGGGTGCGTGTTTTTGAGGGTCAATTTGAAGTGGCTCTTGAGACCTTGAAGAAGCGTTTTGTCAGTCCCTCGCGTAGTCTTTTCGATGCTCTCCGGCGTCCGGAGATCAGTTGGCAGGGTCTATTGCAGGAGCATCCTTGCCAGGAACTCGTGGGCCTCGATCCAAGGGTTGCAGAGGCCTTGGAAATCGAAGCCAAGTACGAAGGCTATGTGCGCCGTCAGCAGGACACGGTGGAGCGCATGGCCCGAGAAGAGGACACTACGATTCCCAAGGAGCTGAACTACTCCGCTATCAGCGGACTGGGGCACGAGGCCCGTGAGAAACTTAGCCTCGTGCGTCCCGCCACCCTGGGTGCCGCCGGTCGTGTGGAGGGTGTGCGCCCCCCGGATGTGGCCCTCCTGGCGGTGCATGTGGAGCGCCTGCGGCGTCAGTTGTCGGATGCGGAAGAAGTTTCTTCCTCAGGTGCAGTCCAGCCGTAACTTTTGAGGCGTCGGTTGATTGTGGCGCGACCCAATCCCAGGCGGCGTGAGACTTCGCGGATGTTCCAGTTGCACAGTGTCAGGGCGCGCTCGAGCCAGATGCGCTCGATGGCGGCCAAGGGCAGCAGTTCTTCGCGGGTGAGAGGGGGGCGAAAGCCTTCCGGGACTGGCTGGTGCTCAGGCAAGGAGACGGCAGACTTCTCCGATAGCTGAAGGGCGCTGGGGGAGAGCATGGTGCTGTCTTCAAGCAGTACGCCTCGCTCCAGGGTGTTCTTCAATTCGCGGACGTTGCCGGGCCACGTGTGAAGGCGCAACCGCTTTTCAGTTTCAGGGGCCAGGCTCGAGATCCTGCGACCATGCTGGCGGGCCAACTGGCTCAGGAGGGTCTGAGCCAGCAGAATCACATCTTCAGGTCGTTCGCGCAGGGGGGGCATGTGCACCGGGAAAACCGCCAGGCGGTAGTAGAGGTCCTTGCGAAATTCGCCTCGGCGCAGGCCTTCCTCAAGATCGAGGTTGGTGGCCGCCAGCACGCGCACGTTGACAGGGATCGGGTCAGATCCGCCCACCCGCATGACCTCTTGTTCCTGGAGCACACGCAGAAGCTTGACTTGCATTTCCCGGGGCAGATCGCCCACCTCGTCCAGAAAGAGTGTGCCCCCCTGGGCCTGTTCAAAGCAGCCCCTATGGGTGGCGTGGGCTCCGGTGAAGGAGCCTTTTTCATGTCCAAACAACTCGCTCTCGATCAGGGCTGAGGGAATCGCTCCGCAGTTGATAGGCACGAAAGGCTGCGAGGCCCTGGGGCTCTCTTCATGGACGGCTCGGGCGGCTACCTCCTTGCCAGTGCCGCTCTCTCCGGTGAGCAGCACGGTGATGCTGGTTTGCGCTGCTCGGCTCAGGAGTTTGCGTACTTCGTTCATGGCCCGCGAGGTGCCCAGTAGTCGCTCCAGGCCGCGGGGCGTTCGCATTTCGGCTTCCAGTCGGGACAGGGTCCGGGCCTGGTGGGTCTGTCGCAGGGCGCTGGCCACCGAGGCGCGCAGGCGCATCTCATCAAAGGGCTTGCGCACAAAGTCCACGGCGCCTCTCTGGAGACAGTCGTTCAGGGTGTTTTCGTCGGAGCGGGCCGTCAGCACTACTATCGAGAGGGGGTCCCCAGCCAGGTCGTCCAACAACTCGCGGCCATTTCCATCTGGCAGACCGAGATCCAATAGGATTCCCTCCACGGCATCCTGGCGCAGGAAAGCCCGGGCCTCCTCCAGGGTCGAAACTGAGGTCAGGTGCAATCCCAGGGGCTCCAGGGAGTGCTTGATCAGGGCCACCATGGCGAGGTCGTCCTCGACCAGAAGCAGGCGGTTGATGGGGCTTGAAGTGCTGGCCATGGTCGTGGGGAGGGTCTGCTGGGAATGTTCCGGGGGGGGGTATGGCTCATTATGGGCCACAGTGCCCATTTTGGGCCATTCCTTCCTGGTTCTTCATTCCCACCCTGGGGAATTCCCTTCCATTGAGGACTGGCCGAGGGGCACGGGATTGAAACCTCAATTGGCACGGGGATTGCTATCCTGCTGCTGAGCCGTGATTCATGGCTTGAGGAAAATTCTGTGAGCGGCGTGCGAGCTCTCTCCCATAGAGGCCCAACGCTGCATCTCCCGCAGATGCTCATCTCCTCTCTCTCTCGGTACCCTCGGTCGCTTCGGCGTACGAGGGTGCTGTACTTTCTGGGTCTCGCGTTCACGCCGGGCAGCAGCGATTCTTCACGAGAGCGCGCTCCAGGGTCAACGGGGTCTGGTGGTTGCATGTGAATGGGAGTGTTGGCCCACCGTTCAAAAGGGTAGATTCGGGGCTGCCCAGCCCTGGCCATCTTTGTGCTGCCCATGAATCCATCCCCGGAAGACTCGCCCGATCAGGATCTCTCGCCCCTGCTCAGTGAGCGCCTGGGTATGGAGTCATTCAAGCCCCTGCTTGCGTCCTATGTGGGGAGCTTCATCGAGCAGGCAGAGAAAATTGATCTGGCCTTGGAGCAGGCCAACCCTATCGATCTGCGCACCGTGGTGCATCAGCTGAAGGGTACGGGAGGGGGCTATGGCTATCCCGAACTGACTCGGGTCGCGGCGATCTGTGAACAGGCTCTGGTCGAGGCGGGACCCGAAGGGACCCGGGACAAGACTGTTCTTGCGGCCTTGCACGAACTGCGGATCCTGATGCGCAGAGCCCGTGCGGGCTTGGATCAGGGCTGAGCCCCGGGCCAAATTTGTCGTCGTGCCTCAGGCACCACCGGGGGAGTGCATCCAACTCGACCCGTCAGCGCTGTCCATGATGTTGATTCCGATCCCGGCGAGGGCATCCCGCAGGCCATCGGCGGTGGTGAAGTCCTTGGCAGCTCGAGCGGCAAGCCGTGCTGCGAGAGCTGCCTCTAGGATTTGATCCAGGGCATCCGATTGGGCGGCGTGGCAGTTGGCGCTGCTGTTCTTCTGCCCTGCCTCGTCCTCCACGCTGATGCCCGCCTGCAATAGGGCGTCCCTCAGGGCATCTGCTGTGTCGAAGGACTTCTGTTCCCGGGCCAGGGCGCGCACTTCCAGCAAGGCAGCCGCTACCTGTTCCAGCAACTCGGTCTGGGAGCCCTTGCCCGCAGCAAGGAGCAGCTCCAGATCTCCTGGTTGGAAGAGTCCCAGCAGTCGGCCCAGGTCCCGTACCAAAGTCAAACTGTTCTCTTTCTCACTTGCCGACTGGGTGCGGGCTTCCTGCGCCAGACTGAACAGCACAGCCATTGCTTCGCCACTGCTGAAGTCGTTGTCCATGGCGGCGACGAAGTTCTCCCGGTGTGCAGCGTTGGCGTCGCTTAGTGCGCGCTCCTGGATTTGGTCCAGAGTCACTTGTTCCTTGTCCTCCGCAAGTTCTCCCAAGGACTTGACCATGCGCATCAGTCCCGTGCGGGCGGCCTCCAGGGTGCTGGGTTCGATTTCTACCGGTCTGCGGTATGCGGAGCGCAAGAGGAAGAAGCGAATGGCAGGGGCTCCGTACGTGTCCAACAGCCAGCGTGCCTGGAACTGTTGGCGAAAGGCGGGATCCTGCATGCGCGGGTCACTCTTGCCCACCTTCTGTCCGCCGTACTGCACCAGTCCTGTGTGCATCCAGGTGTTGGCGAAAGCATCGCCGTGCGCTTCGCTCTGGGCGATCTCATTTTCATGGTGGGGAAACTTCAAGTCGTCTCCACCTCCGTGCAGGTCGAAGGCCTGCCCCAACAGTTCGCTGGACATGACCGAGCACTCAATGTGCCAGCCCGGCCGTCCCGGACCGAAGGGACTCTCCCAGGAGGGTTCCTCGGGCTTGGCGTTCTTCCAGAGGGCAAAGTCCGCGGGGTGTCGCAGACTGGACTGGGTTTGCACCCGGGCACCGGCCTGCATGTCCTCCAGTTTACGACGAGTAAGCTTGCCGTAGCCTTCGTGCTTCTGAATGTCGAAGTAGACCCCATCATTCGCCAGGTAGGCCTTGTCTTCCCGAATAAGGTCTTCGATGAAAGCGACCATCTGGGGCACGTACTCCGAGCAGCGTGGATGGGACGTGATAGTCTCGATGTTGAGCTCTTGCAGGAACTTCAAGTATTGGTCCGTGTAGCGCTGCGCGATCGAGTCCCAGGGTTCACCGCTTTCGATGGAGCGGTTGATGATCTTGTCATCGATGTCCGTGATGTTGTTGACGAACTCCACCTGGTATCCCCGGGCCCTGATCCAGCGAGCAACTGCATCGAAGAGGACGGGGCCCATCAGGTGTCCAATGTGGCAGTCGTCGTAGACCGTGGGGCCACACACATAGAGCTTGACCTGGCCGGGGGTCAGGGGCTCCAGGGGGGACATTTCCCGGGTCAGTGTGTCGAAAATGCAGATCGCCATGGGTACGAGGATAAGGTCACGGAGCGCAGGAGCAAGGGCGCAGCGGATCAAGGTGGGAACCCGATCATCAGGCTTTCAGCTCTGGCCACTCCATGGGGGCGCGAGGAGCTATCCTGTCGTCCTTCCAGTGAGAATCCTATGAATGTCAGCCGTACCGTCTAAGATGATCCTACCAGTCAGGCTCCTGCCCCTGAGAAGCCGTTGAAGCCTTCCAAAAGGGCAAGCGGGGAAGAGATCGAGAAGCCCACTCGCGCAGCCGCCGAAGAGGCCGTGCGTACCTTGATCCTGTGGGCTGGTGATGATCCCGAGCGGGAGGGGCTCGAAGGCACCCCGGCTCGCGTGGTCAGGTCCTATGGGGAGTTCTTTGGGGGTTACGACCAGGACCCGGCCGATGTGCTCAAGACCACTTTCTCCGAGGTTGAGGGTTACGACGAGATGGTAGTGGTGCGTGACATCCCCCTGATGAGTCACTGCGAGCATCACATGGTTCCTTTTCTGGGCAAGGCCCATGTGGCTTATCTGCCCGATACGCGGGTGGTAGGGCTCTCCAAACTCGCTCGGGTGGTGGAGATCTACGCCCGTCGCCTGCAGATCCAGGAAAAACTTACGGTGCAGATCGCCGACACCATCAATCGGGAACTGAAGCCCAAGGGTGTTGCGGTGGTTATCGAAGCCCAACACCAGTGCATGACCATGCGTGGCGTGCACAAGCCTGGGGCGGATACGGTCACCAGTCGCATGCTGGGGGCCTTCCGCACGAGGGACGCCACGCGCAAAGAGTTCTTTTCCTTGATCGGGCGTTGAGGGTTGCTCCGCTCGGGGGTTCTCGGATCGCTGGGATTCGGCCAGTGAATGGCCGCACTCAGTAGGCTTCAGGGCACAAGGTAGCCTCGTGCGCGTAGGCGCTGGGCCAGGCCCAGGAGGGGCAGGCCCACGATTGCGTTCCAGTCGGCGCATTCGATGCGCTCGAAGAGTGCAATGCCCCGCTCTTCGAGTTTGTAGGAACCGGCGCACTGGCTAGGATCGTCTGCTTCCACATATCGTTCCAGGGTTGCCTGATCCCAGGGTGCCATGGTCATGTGAGCGACTTCGACCCAGACCTCTTCAGATTGGTCTTGGTCCTTGCCTGGCCCCACAAGGGCCGTAGCGCTGATCAGCTCGTGCTTGCGTCCGGCCAGACGCAATAGCTGCTGAAGGGCGGCGGGCTTGCTGCCGGGCTTGCCCAGTAATTCGTCTCCCAGTGCCAACACCTGATCACCGCCGATTACCCAGGCTTCCGGATGTTGCCGAGCCGCAGCCCGGGCCTTGGCCAGGGCAAGTTCCTGGGCCAGACGAAGGGGGTCCTCGGCCGCCGCTTGCATGGGCGCTTCGTCAATGCCCGCGGGTTGCAGGGAGAAGGGCAGACCCAAACGCTCGAGCAGGGCATGTCGAGCGGGAGAAGTACTGGCCAGGATCAGAGGTGCTTGATCGTTGCTTGTGCTCGAGGCCATGACTGTTGTTCCCCTGTTGCTTTCTATTTCCCCGGGCGTGGTTGCCTGTCTTCTTGTCACCCAGCGGAACCCTTGATTCTCAGTAGGTTTTCAAGGACACCTTTTCAGGAGCATACACGAGTCCTCTTCGTTGGTGACCGCTGCTCCGGACTCGTGTGTTTGTCCAGGGGGTGTGCCCTGTAGGCTCCAGGGTCAGCCCTGCTTGGGACCGGCGGGCCGAATCAACCCAGCCTTGAGCAGGGTCGGATAGGCCCCGTTCTTGGTGATCGTCTTGAGTGCCCGGGTGGAGAGACGCAGGTTCACATGCTGGCCGATTTCGGGTACCCAGATGCGTTTTCTCTGGACGTTGACCTTGAACTTGCGCTTGTTCTTGCCGGTGGTGCGTAGACCGATGCCGCCCTTGTACTTGGGCAGGCCCCGTCGAGCGATGGTTCCACCGACGCGGGTTCCTCGTTTCGTGACCTGACAGACGCGGGACATGGTGAAGTTCTCTGTTGAGGGGGTGCCGCCTGAGAGGCGGGAAACTGAATTCTTGGGACCGGGAGGAGCCTTGGGGCGTCTCTGATTGGGCCGTTCGAGCCGAGGAGCATAGCCCCCCAGCGGGGCGTGCGCCAGTCTCTGGGCCTGGGTTTTGGGCTCAACAGTCCAAAGAGGCCCATTTCCCTTGCCGAGACCTTGTTCTGGGGGGGCTGGACCAGCGTTGCCTACGGGGAAGCGCGGGGCGCGGCTACAATCTCCGGACGGGCGAGAGCCTGCCTCACAGACCATGAGCCCTCTCCGCTGCCTGCTCACACTCCCGCTACTGGTAGCTGTCGGGAGCGGTGTTCTTGGGGCGCAGGTGCAGACTTCAGCAGCGCAGCATGAAGAACACTTTGAGGCTCGCATCCGTCCCGTCCTGGTCGAGCATTGCTACGGCTGTCACAATAGCGTGGACATCGCCCGCGGTGGCCTGGCTCTGGACGTTCGGGAGCGGACGCGCATGGAGTCCGACTCGGGGTTTGCCGTGGTACCCGGTGACCCGGATCAAAGCCTCATCCTGAGGGTCATGCGCCATGAGATCGATGGGGTGGAGATGCCCAAGGACGGAGGGAAACTGGATGCCTCCGTGGTCGCAGATTTCGAGGAGTGGATCCGCAATGGCGCCCATGACCCTCGGGATGAACCGCCCTCCAACCAGCAGCTTGATGCGCTGACCTCGTGGGCCGCAAAATTTGAGCGGCGCAAGCAGTGGTGGAGCCTGCGCCCCATCGTGGTTCCCACCTTGCCGGTCACATACAAGTGGTGGTCTGGGCACCCCGTTGATCGGCTCGTTCAGCGAGGCCTTGAGGAGCATGGACTGCTGCCCGGTGCGAGGCTGCCCGGCCCTGAGGCGGACCGCAGGACGCTCGTCCGGCGCCTGTACTACACCCTCCTCGGTTTGCCCCCAACGCCGGATGAGATTCGCCACTTTCTTGCGGATGAGGATCCCGAGGCGCTGGAACGCCTTATCGATCAGTTGCTCGCCTCACCACGCTACGGCGAGCGGTGGGCGCGGCACTGGATGGATCTCGTCCGTTACGCAGACTCCCACGGATCAGAGGGGGATCCTCGCATCCCTCACGCCTATCAGTATCGCGACTACCTGATCCGGGCTTTCAACCAGGACCTGCCCTACGACCAGTTCGTGCGCGAGCAGATCGCCGGCGACCTTCTCAGCGAACCGCGCGTGAATGCCGACCTGGGGATCAACGAGTCCGCGATCGGAACGGCGCACTGGCGCCTCGTCTTCCATGGGTTTGCGCCCACTGATGCTCTCGATGAAAAGGTGCGCTTCACCGACGACCAGATCAACGTCTTCAGCAAGACCTTTCTGGCCCAGACCGTCTCCTGCGCGCGTTGCCACGACCACAAGTTCGATGCGATCAGCCAGGCGGACTACTACGCGCTCTTTGGCATCCTGGGTTCGAGCCGTCCGGCCATGCTGGATGTCAATACGGCGGAGATGCAGCAGCGCAACAAGCGGGAACTGGTGCAACTCAAGGCCGAAATCCGGACGGCCCTGGCTGAGGCTTGGAGTACGTGGCAGCTGTCGTCCGAGGAGCTGCCGGAGCAGGCCAAGAGCCTGGATCATCCTCTGCACCTGCTCTGGGACGTGGACCAACGCATGGACGCGGGACTCGGCTTCGAAGCGGCTTGGGAGGCGGCGAGCGCAGGCGCGCAGGATGCCGAGACACCCTTGGAGTACGAGAGGCGATGGAACCTCGCCAGCGCCACGGAAATGGGCGAGTGGTATCCCTCGGGGAACGGCCTCACTGGGGAAGTCTCTTCCGCGGGTGAGTTCGCGCTTGCTCCGGCCGGCGAGCAGGTGCTGAGCGGGATCTACCCTGCAGGGGTCTATACCCATCTCCTGTCCAGTCGGCACCGCGGGGTCCTGCAGTCCGCGCAATTCTCGCTTGAGGGAGAATACGAGCTCTGGTTTCGGGTTCTGGGCGGAGGAGGGGCCAAGCTGCGCTATGCGGTGCATAACTATCCGCGCTCAGGCACGGTCTTTCCCATCACCGAAATCAAGAACGACACCTGGTCGTGGTTGCGTCTCGACCTGTCCTACTGGGATGGCGACCGCGTCCATCTGGAACTCTACACGGGCAAGGACGCTCCCATCGAGGTGGGCGGTAGCGACCGCTCGTGGTTCGGCGTGCGGGAAGTCCGGCTGCGCAAGAAAGGAGCGGGCAGGCCTGCCGATCCCATGGTATCGGGGCCTGTCTTTGAAGAAGCACCTCAGTCCAGAGTCGAGCTAGCGGGGCGGATCGCGAAACGCATAGACGGGGCTATCGAGAGCTGGAAGCGATCTGCGGCGACCGACTCGCAAGCTCTCTTGCTTGATGCTTGTCTGCGCGGGGGCCTGCTCGCCAATGACCTGGCCCAGCTGCCGCAGGTTGCCAAGCTGATTGAGGCGTATCGCGAGCTGGATGCCGCAGTGCCCCTGCCGACACGGGTCCCGGGCATCGTCGAGGCCGACGCTTCAGACCAGGCGCTCTACGTGCGGGGGGATCACCGAAACCCCGGGGCGATCATTCCACGTCGATTCCTCGAGGCGATTGACCCCGAGCCCTATGCGCCCGGTGCGGGAGGACGCCTGGAGTTGGCAGAGGACCTTCTGCGTGCGGACAATCCACTCACAGCGCGGGTGATCACCAATCGGATCTGGCAGCATCTCTTTGGTCAGGGGCTCGTGACGACCCCGGACAACTTTGGGCGCTTGGGTACGAAGCCCTCCCATCCTGAGCTGTTGGATTACCTCGCGGGGCGCATGGTTGAGAAGGGTTGGTCCATCAAGGAGATGATTCGCTTCTTGCTCCTTTCCAAGACCTGGCGGATGAGTTCAGTAGCGTCTCCGACAGCCCTGGCCCTTGACCCGGAGAACAAGTGGCTTTCCCATGCGAATGTCCGACGGCTGGATGCCGAGGCGATCCGGGACTCGCTCTTCTCGGCTGCAGGGCGTTTGGACCAGCGCATGTTCGGCCCCGGCTTTGGTCCGAACTCCAGTACTCCTCGGCGCAGCGTCTACGTGGAATCCCGCCGCAATGCCATGGACGCTTTTCTCCAGAGCTTCGATGCGCCCGTGCCGTTCGCCACGGTGGGTTCGCGTCATGTGACCAACGTCCCGTCCCAGGCGCTGACCATGTTGAACGATCCCCTCGTTGGAGATCTTGCCGAGAGTTGGGGTGCCCGTATGCGTTCCAGTGGCAAGGGTAAACATGAAGGCGAGAGCTTTGCCCTCATGTTCGAGGCCGCTACCGGACGGGAGCCAGGAGACGAGGAACTCGCGGCCCTCTGCGCGTACGCGGACGAGTGCCGTTCCGCCATCCGGGAAGATCGGGAGCGCCGTCGGGGGCTCGAGGCGGGGCTCGCAAGCAACCTGATTGCGTTGGATTCCATCTATGCCCCGGTGCACCGGCGTCTGCTGGAGGATCTTGAAGTGGGGGCGGCCACGGGCGAGTCCACCCCATTTGCGCGCTGGGACTTCCGCGAGGGACTGGAGGATACCGTTGGTGGCCTCCACGGTCAGCTTCATGGGACAGCGCGCTTGGAGGGTGGCGGACTGCGCCTCGACGGCGGCGGCCACGTTTCGACCCCTGCTATTCCGACCGCAGTCGGAGAGAAGACCCTCGAGGTCTGGCTGCAACTCTCGGATCTCAAGCAGCGCGGTGGCGGTGCGCTTACGGTGCAGGATCTTGGGGGAGGTGTCTTCGATTCGATCGTCTACGGCGAGCAGGCAGCTGGCCAGTGGATAGCCGGCTCAAATGTGTTCCAGCGCACCCAGAGTTTTGGTGCAGAGGTGGAGTCCAGCACGGCTCCCGATCTCGTCCACCTCGTCATTGCCTACGATGCGGACGGCCTCATTCGGTGCTATCGCAATGGCGCCCTCTACGGGACCCCTTACAGGAAGGGGGGCCGAGCGACATTCAAGCCGGGAGAGAGTCAGGTTCTCTTCGGTCTGCGCCATGGCGCACCTTCGGGGGGCCGCTTACTGAAGGGCATTCTCTTCGAGGCGCGACTCCACCTCAGGGCGCTGTCTGCGGAAGAGGTGGCAGCCTCCGCATCGGGCAGTGGCTTTGTGGGGCGCAGCGAGGTACTCGCGGCATTGAGCCCGGAGGATAGGGCCGCGGTCCTTGAAATTGAGGCGGCCATCTCGGCCGCTCGTCGGGGCATAGAAGAGTTGGGGCCTCCCGTTCGCGAAGACGAGTCCTGGGCCCGTGTGGCCCATGCACTCTACAACCTGAAGGAGTTCCTCTACCTCAGGTAGAGGGGATGATGAGCGGATCCCATTTCTCACGACGCGAGTTATTGCGCCAGACATCCAACGGCTTTGGCCTCTTGGCCTTGCAGGGTCTGATGGCAGAGACCGGCTTCGGTGGCCAGGTGGATGACAGGCCCCTGGCCCACCACATTCCGCGGGCGAAACACGTGATATTCTGTTTCATGTCTGGCGGCGTGTCCCAGGTCGATTCTTTCGATCCGAAGCCAGAACTGGAGCGGTTGCACGGCAAGCCCTTGCCAGTCAAGGTCGAACGCACGCAGTTCAATCAGAACGGAAACGTGATGGCTTCGCCCTTCACCTTTCGCCGCTACGGGCAGAGCGGGATTCCGGTCAGTTCCATGTTCCCGGAGATCGGGAGCGTGGCCGATGAACTTGCGGTCGTGCGTTCCATGACGAGCTCTGTCAACGAGCACGCCCAGGGCAACTACCTCATGCACACGGGCTTCCCGTTCATGGGGCACCCGAGTGCTGGAGCATGGATGAACTATGGGCTGGGCAGTGAAAACGAGAATCTGCCGGGTTTTGTCGTGCTGCAGTCTGGTGGCGCGGTCACCCCCCATGGGGGAGTGGGTCTCTTCAGCAGCGGCTTCCTACCGGCTCACCATCAGGCCTCGATTGTTCAGGCGAACCGCATTCCCGCGGTGCGCAATATCGCACCCGCCCTCGAGGACGGCGAGCAGTTGCGTCACCTGGACCTGATTGGACGTCTCGACCGCCGTTTTGCCCGGGGCACGGCGGATCCACAGGTTGATGCGGCCATTCGCAATTACGAAACGGCCTACCGCATGCAGGCTGCGGTGCCGGAGGCCTGTGATGTGTCGGGGGAGAGCGCGGCGACGCGTAGGCTCTATGGGTTGGATGACGCGGAGCCGACGAAGGCTGCCTATGCACGCCAGTGTCTTCTGGCTCGCCGTCTGGTGGAGCGCGGTGTGCGCTTCATCGAACTGAGCTGTATCACGAAGAACATCGGTGCCGGTGGAGCGCCCAACCCCTGGGATCAGCACGGAGCGCTCAAGGCCGGGCACAGCGCAATGGCCTATCAGGTGGACCAACCGATCGCGGGACTCATCAAGGACCTGCGCTCCAGGGGCCTGCTCGAAGAGACCCTGATCGTGTGGGCCGGGGAATTCGGTCGCACACCCTTCTCTCAGGGCTCGGACGGACGGGACCACAACCCCTATGGCTTCAGTGTCTTTCTTGCTGGTGGAGGGGTTCGTGGGGGAACGGTCTATGGCCAGACGGATGAGTTCGGCTACCACGTAGTGGAAGACCGCTGCGACATCTACGACCTGTGGGCCACGGTCCTTCACCAACTGGGGCTCGATCACAAGCGTCTCACCTACCGATACGCTGGCCGAGACGTGCGCTTGACGGATGTCCACGGCAATGTGCTGAAGAAGATTCTGACTTGATGGTGAAGCCGCCTACGTCCAAGAGTCCTCTTCGTCAGGACTTGAACCAGTAGGTGCGGAATGCTCCTCGCACCTCATCTCGCAAGCCGGGCCGACCCGCTAACGACCGGGCCCAGAAGCGGCTCGCAGGCCCATTCGATTCGAGCCCCTCGGTCACCCAGGTGCCCGGCCGCTCCTGTAGGGCGTGCTCCAGCGCGGCCTGCGCCAGCCCACTTCCACGCAGTTCCGCACACACGAAGAGCTCGTGTATGTAGGAGTTCACCTCGAACCCCATCGCCTGCGAGTACTTGGGCCCAAACACGAGCATGTACCCCCTGACCTCGTCCCCGTCCGAAACCACATAGGGAAAGAGGCGGTCCCGGTCTGTGAACCACTTGTCCTCTAGTTCATGGGGCTCCCAGTCGGGATGGTCATGCTGGGCGAGCGCTTCGAGGTACGCCAGGTGCATGCCCTCCAACTGGGCCCGATCCTCAATCGTTGCGCTGCGGACAAGGGTCACAGGTCACCCGGCGTGTGCTGTGAGAATCTCATCAGGGTGTGCCCGGCAGGCTGATGTTGAAGGGGTAGACCGGGTGCGCCTGCCCCTAGTAGTAGCGCCGCACCGAAACCGCGCTGAGGGTGTAGACCACTGGAAAGTCCGGATCCGAGCCCGGGGCCAAGATGGTCATGACTCCCTTGACCACGATGGGCAGGTAGGGGTGGTACTCAAAGCCCTCTTCCCCCTGGGCTGAAACCAGAGCCCACTCGTCGGGGCGCGGTATACCTCCGAAGCAACAGGCTCCCGTGTCGCGCACCAGCATGAACTCGCGCACTTTGCGTTCCACGTAGTCCGTGGGAATCATGTATCCCAGGAGCTCGATTTCCTTGCCTTCCAGGGCCTGGATCTTCTCGGGGAAGACAAAGGGCTCGAGGGGTACTTCCGGGTCCTTTTCCGGATAGAGGTGATCGAGCAGCAGGCCATAGTCCGCCCTTGCCAGGGAGAGCTTGCTGAAGGTCAGTACGTTCTTGTTCTTCTCGCCTTCCGCATCGTCGATCACCGCCAGACCAGCGGCAAGGTCCTCGTCCAAACCGGCCTGTTCGATCAATCCGCGCACAGCGTTCTCGCCCCCAGGGATTGTGTCCGAGGGAGTGGGGTTGAGGTCTGGTTCGGCGTTGATGGGCGCGGCTTCGGGCAGGACCTGTACGCCCGCCTCCACATCTTCGTCCAACCCCTGGGCAGAGGGGCTCGGGCTGCAGGCAGCGAGCAGCAACGAGCAGCACAGGGTGCAGCAAAGGTGCGCAGAGGTCGAGGCTTGGAATCTGGTCATGTGTCTGACCCCAGGATACGCCATGGAGGCGCTGATTGTGAGCAGTACTCTGATGGAGCTATCGGCCGAGAAGAGGTAGTGCTGGTGCTTGCTGCTGGCTATCCACTCTGAGCCATTCCAGTGGGGGTCATTCCCCTTTCCAGATTTTCACCGTCACCTGGCCTTCCAGTGTCACCCATCCCCTGAACATGCCCGGGGTGTTGAAGGGGGTCGTGAAGCGTCCCTCGGAGTCCAAGGCGATCACTCCTCCCGTTCCCCCGCGCTCGGTCAGTTCCTTGTGAATTGCCTGGGAGCCTGCGGCATCCAGACTGAGGCCCCCAAAGCGCATGCGGCCAGCGATGTTGGAGGCGATTGCTCCCCGGATGAAATGCTCTCCCCATCCCGTGGCGGACACCGCGCAGACTCCGTCCTGGGCCCAGGTCCCCGCCCCGATGATGGGTGAGTCGCCCACCCGGCCCCAGCGCTTGGCGGTCATGCCCCCGGTAGAGGTTCCGGCCGCCAGGTGCCCCGCACTGTCAAGAGCTACGCAGCCCACGGTGCCGTGCTTGTCATCGGCGAGTTGTTGTTCAAGAGCCCTGCGCCGTCGTTCTGTGTGAAAGAACTCGTTGGATACGGTTTCGAGACCCTGCTCTTTGGCAAAGGCATCAGCCCCAGCTCCCGACAGCAGCACATGTTCGCTTTTTTCCATCACCGCCCGAGCCGCGAGGATTGGGTGCCGCACCCCTTGGACTCCTGCCACGGCCCCTGCCCGTGGGCCAGCGCCATCCATGATCGACGCATCCAACTCACAGCGCCCTTCGGCGCTGAAGACCGCCCCGTGTCCTGCGTTGAACAGGTGGGAATCCTCCAGAGGCAAGATCGTGGCGCTGACTGCATCGAGGGCGCTGCCGCCTTGGCTCAAGACCGCATGTCCCGCGCGCAAGGCTGTCGCCAGTGTTGACCGGTATTCCTTTTCCAGCTCGGGCCCCATTTTGGCGCGATCCAAGACGCCCGCGCCTCCGTGCACTACAAGTACCGCTCTGCTTGGGGGAGGGGAACTGCAGGCCAGGCAGAGTGAAAGGACGAGCAGTGAGGTCAAGAGCAGGTTGGATGCCTTGATGAGGAGGTACTTAGTGTGCATGGGAAGAGGGACGCAGACGGCTCACAAGATGGTAGCCAAGCAATAGGATCAGGGCCGTGGCGAAGATCGGCTCTGCGTATCCAGGTTCTCCGTGCAGGTGTTCACGGACGGTTTCCAGCGGGGTACTCCCCAGGCGCTCATGCAGCCAGCCCAACGTCAGGCCCGCCAACACCGCACCGCCAGCGATAGAACCCAGGTACAGGAGAGTTGCGCGCAATCCCAAGAGGCCTCGAACCACTGCAAGGGTGGCCAGATTCGTGGCTGGTCCGGCCAACAGGAAGACCAGAGCTGCTCCTGGATCCATGCCTTTTGCAACCAGCGCTGCAGCCAAGGGCGTGCTGGCGGTTGCGCAGACGTAGACAGGCACCCCTGCGATCAGGGCCAGGCCGTATTGGGCCACAAGCGAAGTGTTGCCGCCAAGCAGGTTGTCGGGCAGCAGTGCCCCAGCGAGTCCGGCCAGAACCAGGCCCACGCTGAGCCAGAGAGCCAGGTCCGCACTCAGAGGGCCCAGGGCCTTGCGCAGGCTGCGCTGGAAGAGTGGAGCATGGGAGTCTTCGGGCTTCTCCTCCATGCAATGTTCGGGCTCTTCATCAGCGCAGCAAGTCGTCGCGTCCATGGCGGGTTCCTGCTGTGCCAGTGCAGGAGTTGGAGAGCCGTACTTTGAGACCAGCAGGCCGGTTCCCATCGCGCTCAGCACCGCTGCCAAGGGCCGCATCAGGGTGGTGATCGGATCAAAGAGGGCATAGGTTGTAGAGATTGAATCCACGCCGGTCTCTGGAGTGCTGACCAGGAACGCTGCGGTGGGGCCTCGGCCTGCTCCCGTGCGCCGCAGGGCTGCGGCGGCTGGCAGCACGGAGCAAGAACAAAGGGGCAAGGGCGCGCCGATCAATGCCGCCTTTACGGTTGCAGCGAAACTCTCCCCAGCCAGATGCCGCTCGATCCATCGGCGGGGGATCAGTTCTTCCATCAAGCCCGCGAGGATGAGGCCCAAGAGGATCCAACCGGAACTGGCGAGCAGGACCTGCCAGGTGTTCTGAGCTACAAGAAGCAGACCTTCACTCATGCTTTGGCGTTCCCGGCCTTCAACCGAGACCGGCCTCCAGGCTCTGAGTCAAGACCATCAGTCCTACTCCGACGCCGAGCAGGCCCAGCTTGGCCCAAATGTCGTCCTTGTGGTGAAAGACCTCGCCGAGCAACTCGCAGAGACAGACAAACAAGAATGTTCCTGCTGCCAGCGCCATCAAGAGGTCCTGGCCCAGGGGACCCAGTACGCCCAGGAGGGATTGGCCCAGCAGGGCTCCCATGGGAGTCACAAGGGCATACAAGAGAGCGATCAAGGCCACTTTGCCCCGCGGGATCTCTCCCAGCAAGAAGACTGTGCTCAGGCTGAAGGACTCAAATGCTTTATGGGCCAGGATCGCCAGCAGAATCACATGCCCCATGTGGTCGTCATGTCCGGCGGCCACGGACCAGGCCATGCCCGCGGTCAGGGCATGGACTGAAAGCCCCCAAAGAGCCGCCCAACCCACAGCCCGGTGACGGTGCAGGTCGTCGTGGTCGTGCGTCCGCAAGACCAGGGCCTCCAACAGGTAGACCGCCAGCACTCCCAGCAGGACGAACATCCAGACCAGGTTGGCGTGGTCCGAGTCAGTGACCGCATCAGTTGAGTGCTCGTGCCCAGCGTGTTCTGCCTCCAGCCCTTGCCCGTCAGCCATGGATTCCACAGCCAGGGATCCATGATCATGCCCTGTGGGCAGGGACGGTAGGAGGTGCAAGAAAACCGCCCCCAGGAAAATGCCAGTTGAAAGCGCAAGAGCCAGGTGCAGACGCCGTCCATCCCAGCGCACCATGAGGGGCAGGAAGCCGCCAGCGAGGGCGGTTACAAATACAAGCAGTAGATCGAGGGTTTCCACAGTTCAAGTTCCTTGACGCAGCACCACGGTGCGAATGGTTGTGACCAGAATTGAGAGGTCGAACAACACGGACTGGTTCTTCACATAGAACAGGTCGTATTGAAGTTTGGCGAGGGCGTCTTCTTCGGTGTTGCCGTAGGGATGGTTGACCTGGGCCCAGCCGGTCAGGCCCGGTTTGACGATGTGTCGCTGGTCGTAGTAGGGAATCTTCTCGGTCAGGGAGCGGATGAAGTGTTCGCGCTCAGGCCGCGGCCCTACCATGCTCATGTTGCCCGCCAGCACATTGAAAAGCTGGGGCAACTCGTCCAGCCGGGTCTTGCGCATGAAGCGTCCCATGCTCGTGATGCGCGGGTCGTCACCTGCCGCCCAGACCGGGCCGCTGGTGGCTTCCGCATCTTCGCGCATGGAGCGGAACTTGATCAGGGTAAAGGGCCGACCATGCAGGCCTATGCGCTCCTGCTTGAAGAGCGCGGGTCCCGGTGAACTCTTGCGCACCAACACCACGCTGACCAGCATGGCGGGCCACAGAAAAAACAGAAGGAAGAGGGCTCCCACTATGTCCATCAGGCGTTTTGCCAGAACTGCCCAACTCTGGCGTCGAAAGCCCTCGTTGTAGATCAGGTAGGAGGGACGCATGGCGCTGACTGCGATGCGCCCGGTGATCTCTTCGAAGAGCTCTTCCTGCTCGCGCACATCAAACCCTGCCAGGCGGCAATCGAGCAATTCTCCTGTGGGCAGGGTCTTGCGCCGGTCTTCGATGGCCACCACTACCGCGTCGGCTCCCAGTTCGCGCACGATGGCACGCAGTCGTCCCGCCGGTGGTTCCGGTTTGTCCTTGCCCGCAGCCTGCTGTTCGCGCAGGAGTTGGACATCTTCCAGTACCAGATCCTGGGTGCTGCGAGTTGCCTGGTGAGTGGGGTCCCGCAGCCACTGGCTATGTGCTTCGCCATTGCCCTGCTTGCTCGTGTCCTCGGGCACCATTCCTACGATCCGATAGCCCGCTTCTGGGTGGCGCAGGACCTCCCGGGCCAGGGCGTGTGCGGGTCCGCCGGAGCCAATGATCAAGATCCGCATCTGCAGGTTGGATCGGCGCAAGATCGCGTGGAACAGAGCGCGGTAGATCCAGGCCAGACCCAGGCCGAGGGTCAAGCTGGTGACGAGCAACATCACCGCCTGAGTTCCCGAGAGGCCCGGGAAGGTGTGGACACGTTCCAGGTCCCAGGCGTGGGCGATCACCAGCAGCAAGAGGTTGACGAAGAGCGCCGCGCCTCCCGCTTCGATGAAACGTGCGGCCCGTCGAAAGGGGGAGGCAGAGAGGGCGAACTCATAGAGCCGGGCGAAGGCAAGGGTGATCTGGGTCAGGATCACCACCCCCACGGAACTCGTGATGGCGATCTCCAGAGCCTCCCGGGCATAGAGTTCACGGGCCACCAGATCACGCCAGATCGGGGTGAATTCCTCTCCGCGGATGCCCGCTGCCAGATCCCACAGGTGCATGCTCATCAGGCAGCCCACCACCGCCAGCAGGAGCAGACTCTCCCCAAAGACCAGCAGGGTGGTCCGAATGGGCAGGTAGTGTTGGAGGACTCGTAACATGGGGCCCGGACCTTGGGGTCGGGTCCGGGGAAATGGGGTGGAATCTCGGCTGCGGGATTGTAGGCAGCAGAGCCCTTGGGATTCGATGTTTCAGCCCCATGAACTTGGTCCAAAGCGGCTCGAATTCGGTTGAAGTCATGCTCCAGCCCAGGAATCCCTCGGATTGGGCCGGCGAGGCGCTGGAATTGGTCGCAAGACGCAGCGGGGTTTGAAGGCCTTGGAGTCGGCCAAGACCTCTGTCAGAAGCATCTCTGCTGTGTTGCGGCCCCGCGCGCGATGGCCAAGCCAGCGGGCGCCCTCATGCAGGCGCTGGACCTGTTCAGGGCTCAGCCGGCGACCCGGGCCCTGACCCGCAATCGGTACAAGATCCTCTGGTAGGGACGCAAGGCCCCGCTCACAATCGCTTTGTCATTGGACTAATCGTCCGTGTTCTCCTCTTCCCTGGTGCCTGCCAGCACGGCCGGAATTTCGAGGGCGAGGGCCCCAGAATTGATGGAGGCCAGGCGCACCTCGCGCACCTTCTGCAGGCGCGCCAGCTCGGCCTCGATCGCCCCCGTCAGCTCGGCCGCCACGGCCTCGGCCTGACTCGTCGGAGCAAAGTCGCCCGTGGCGATGGAGCCCTTCACTCCCGCGAGCTTGTCCGTCAGGCGCACCGGGAAGTTGAGCGGATCCTGGGAGCTCTCGTTCTGGGTCTGGTAGAGAGCCTCCTCCACGGAGGTCAGGATCTCTTGGGCGTTCGCAATCTCATCTAGCAGTGCGGCGAACGGGCCTTCATCCAATCTCCCTTCACCACACTTGCCTGCCAGTGTTTTGAGATCCGCACGTATGGTTCTCAGGTCGCGGATGCCTTGGTGGGCGTTGGTCAAGGTGACGCAGATGGCCGCAATGCGGTCGTGCTGGCGGACAAGGTCCTCCTGGCTGGCGGAGGAGCGCGGGTCGGGCAACAGCACAAAGGATGTCTCCATCGTCTGGTCACCGACGGTGAGTCGTGCGGTGTAGGTGCCGGGCACCGCGCGCGGCCCGCCCATTCCACCACTCCACAGAATCATCTTCGGGAAGTCCGCGGCGCCCGCGTAGGTGAGGTTCCAGACGAAGCGCTGCAGGCCGGCCTCACGACTGAGCCCGCCGACCTCCATGGCGTCGTCCCCCTTCTCCTTCGTCTCGGGCACGAAGGCGCGCACCAGATCCCCGTCCTCTTCCAGGATCTCCAGACGCACCTCGGTCTCCTCATCCAGCTCGGCCAGGTGGTAGTGGATCCACACGCCGCCGGCCGGGTTGCTGCCCGCACGGCCGCTGGAGCCGCGGCCCCGACCTCCTCCCAGGCGCAGGCTGGGCCGCGGGGTGAACAGGACGTTCTGTTCGGGGATCGCATCCAGGTCCAACTGGTGCAGGGGCGAGAGGTTGTCCAGGATCCAAAAGCCGCGCCCCTGTGTGGCGACCACCAGATCCCCTTCCTTCACCGCCAGATCCGTGACGGGCACGATCGGCAGCTCCAACTGCAGAGAGGACCAGGAGCGACCGTCGTCGAAGGATGCGTACACGCCCCGTTCCGTGCCCGCGTACAGGAGGCCCGCACGGTCCGGATCGGCACGCAGGACACGCGTGAAGTGGTCCCGCGGGATGCCCTCATCGCAGCGCCTCCAGGTGGCCCCGTAGTCTAGGGTGGCAAAGAGCAGGGGCTGGAAGTCGTCGAGCTTGTAGCGCGTGGCCGCGAGGTAGCAGCCGCCGGGTTCGGTGGGGTGGGGCTCGAGGCTGTTCACCATGGACCACTCGGGCAGGTCCGGGGGCGTGACCGACAGCCAGGTTTTGCCGTCGTTGCGGCTCAGGTGTACGACGCCGTCGTCCGAACCGCACCACAGGACGCCCGCCTCGTGGGGCGACTCGAAGGCGGAGAAGATCGTGCAGTAGTACTCGACGCTGGTGTTGTCCTGGGTGATGGGGCCACCCGACGATCCCTGGCGGCTCTTGTCGTTGCGGGTCAGGTCGGGGCTCAGGACCTCCCAGCTGCCTCCCTCGTCGTAAGAAC
>NYYZ01000016.1 GCA_002686945.1 Planctomycetota bacterium | reverse complement strand
CAGACGCAAAATCCTCGCCCCACTGTCCGCTGTAATCACAATATCACCTGTTCGTGCATCAGAAGCACCCGCATCAACAATCACCAGCTCATTCGACTCGGACACAATAGTGGCAACCTCGACATCAGCCAGAGTCACACTGCTCACAGCATTTCCCCCAGCTCGCAAAGACGTCCCAGTAATGCTCACACGGGTGCCGACCTGGCCACTACTCGGAGACACACTGTGAATCTCGCCGAGCTCAGTGTAGCTCCACGCATCAGACAAAACTGCATCAACACCGGTGTTGGTTGTGACCACCACGTCGCCAGTCACCTCAGTCCCATCAGGAACCAGACCAGCTACAACAACTATCCCAGTATCACTCGCCTCAACTATCGTCGCCGCAACACCAGCCAATGTCACACTCGTGATCTCCTCTGCTCCCGACAACAAGTTTGTCCCATTAATGATGACAACAATCCCAGATGCACCAGCTTCAGGCGATACCCCAGTGATGTTCGCTTCAGCAACATACGTCCACGCATCACTCTTGCTCACCACTGCTCCCGAATCAGAAACAAATACAATATCACCAGATTCACCAGCGTCACCAGCTCCAGCAACAACACGCACAAAGAAGTTCGTCTCCACCACAATATCAGCTGCAACACCCGCCAATGTGACAGATATCACTTCCGACCCATGCCCGCGCAAGTCACTACCGTAAATAGTCGTCGTCGTTCCTTCAACCCCCTGATTCGGATCAGCGCTCGCAATGAACCCAACACTCTTGTATTCCCACGCACCCGACGTCTCTACAATTATCCCTGTATCCGACACAACAACCACATCACCGGATATTGCCCCAGATGCAGCAGCCACCACTTCCACGTGAGTCGCATTCGAGTTGCTGATCTCAGCCTCGACCCCAGCAAGCGTCACGCTTGCTACAGCATCACCATCACCCAGCAGCCTGTTTCCAACAATCGTCACTCGCGTCCCATACTGGCCACTGCCGGGCGTCACACTCGTGATATTGCCCGGAGCCAAGTACGCCCACGCATCCTCAGACGTGACCGTGGCACCCGTGTCAGCCTGGACCACAACATCACCCACCTTCGCACTCCCACTCCCAGATGCAACAACAGTCACCACCGTATCATTCGCACCCTCAATGCTCTCAACAGTTTCCCCCGCAAGCGTCACCGACCCTACACTTTCACCACCACCAAGGAGTCGCTCTCCCGTAATCACAACCAATGATCCGGTTTGACCTGACCCCGGTGTCACATCATCAATCACCCCACCCTCAAAATACTCCCATCCATCCGTCAACGTCACTATCGATCCAGTATCAGATATCAACAACACATCCCCTGTACCAGCATCCCCACTGGCAGCAACAACAATCACTGTCGAATCCGAAGTCTCCGAAATACTGGAGGCCTCTACATCCTTCAACTGCACCTCCGTGTGCTCAGTACCTCCACTCAACAAATTAGCACCTCGAATAGTGACAACAGTGCCGATCTGTCCTTCCGATGGATTCACAGACGCTATCGCAGGAACAGCCAAGTACGTAAAAATATCACTCCTTGTCGTCGTCGCCCCGCTGTCCGCCGTCAACACAACATCACCTGTGAAGGCCGTGTTGCTCGCTCCAGCAACAACAACAATCGTCGTGTCGCTCTCCCCAGCTGACACTGTATCCACATCCACACCTCCCAACGTCACCCCAACAATCTCAGCACCGCCCCCAAGCAAGTCTGTCCCCGAAATCGTCACACGAGTGCCTTCCTGGCCACTGCTCGGCGCCACCCCAGTAATATTCCCACCTGCTACATAAGTCCATGCATCCGACGATGTCACCACAGCACCCGAATCCGCAGTCAACACAACATCTCCCGTCGTCCCCGCATCACCACCAGCACCAACAACAACATCCACTCTCGTGTCATTCCCCGTACCAGCAACATATGTGGCTGCAATACCCGCTAAACTCACACTCGCAATATCAGTCCCTCCACCAAGCAACCGACTCCCACGAATCACAACACGCGTATTGAACTGCCCAGAACTGGGGTCCACCTCATCAATGTCACCATCCGCAAGATGCGTCCACCCATCCGCCAAACGGACCTCCGCCCCAGTGTCAGACGTGATCACCACATCCCCAGACCCAGCACTCCCACTCAACACACTCAACACAATCTCACTGTTAGACACCGCATCCACTGACCCAACATGCTCAATGTCATTCAGCGTCAGGCTAGACACTGCACTCCCCCCACCTAGCAGTGTTGTCCCACTAATCGTAACAAGCGTCTCAAACTGTCCACTGTTGGGTACAACTTCAGATATCGCACCAGCAGTGATGTACGTCCACCCTGTTTGTAACGTCACTCGAGCCCCACTGTCAGCAACAAGCAATACGTCCCCTGCACCACTGCTGCCACTGGTCGCAATCACCTCCACAACAGTGTCATTCTCACTCACTATCGTCGCTTCCTCACCCGCCAGTTCCACGGAGACAACCTCCCCTCCATTCCCACGCAGTCTCTCCCCAACAATCACAACATCAGTACCCACTTGCCCAGAGCTCGGAGACACCGTCTCAATCACACCAGTCTCCGTATAATTCCACGCATTCACTCCAGTCACCCGGGCTCCATTCACAGACGTCAGCACGATGTCCCCAGCTCCCGTCGAGCTGCTGGCTCCAGCTTTCACCACAACCAAGGTAGCTTCCGCACTCTCTATCGTCTCCACAGACACCCCAGAAAGAGTCGCACTCAACAGCTCGGACGCCCCGCTCAAAAGACCCGTACCCGCAATCGTCACACGTGTCCCAACTTGGCCCTCACTCGGACTTGCACCCGAAATCTCTCCCGGCGCATTGTACTCAAACGCTTCACTCACACTCACAACAGCGCCAGTGTCCGCCGTCAGTACAACTTCTCCCGCTCCAACCGCACCGCTGGCACCAGCAATCACCTTCACAAACGTCACATTCGCCTCAACAATATCATCAACATCAACTCCAGCAAGCGTCACCGACGTCAGCGACGTACCATACCCAAGCAAATTCGTCCCACTAATCGTCACAAATGTCCCAAACTGCCCTATCGACGGCTCAACACTCACAATCTCCCCTGGAACCTTGTACGTAAACTCAACCTCGCCAGCAACAGACAACACCTCCTGACCATTGTCCATCGTAATAGCAACAACACCACTCTCGTCCGACCCGGTGTCAAGTACTGAAGCAACCACCCCAATAGACGTGCTGTTCGCAAACTCCACAGACTCCACCTCAACATCAGCAAGTGTCACCGTGTCCACAGCTCCACCCGCCAACAGCCCAACCCCTTCAATCACTACAACCGTCCCTCCCTGACCAGAAGACGGCGTCACACGGTCCACAACACTGTACGTCCACGCGTCAAGAGAACGAACAACAATCCCGGTGTTCCCCGTAATAACAACATCACCAACAGCTTCCTCACGTGATGTTGGTCCCTCATTCACCCGCACAACAATGTACGTCTCATTCCCTACCGGATCCAAAATAACTCCAGGCACCCCTGCCAAAGACACACTCACGGCTGAGGTCCCCCCTCCAAACAGAGTGGATCCTTGAATCGTCACCAGACTTCCACTCTGCCCAGCATTCGGCGACACACTCGTCACATTGCCATCAGCAAAATACGTCCACCCATCCTCCTCCACAACCTTTGCACCACTGTCAGCCGTCAGCACAATGTCACCAACAGCATTCGCTCCAAACTCAGCAGCCGTCACACGCACCAGACTGCACCCGCCTGATTCAATCTCCGCTTCCACCCCAATTAACGTCACTGACTCAATTTCACTCCCACCTCCGCAAAGATCCTGCCCAGCAATACTCACAACTGTATCTTGCTGGCCAGACGACGGATCAACCACAAGCACACTCCCACTCGCAACATACGTCCACGCATCAGCCTTCGTCACAATCGCACCAGAATTAGCCACAAGTCTTACATCAACCACCGTCTCATCATCAGGCCCCACACCAGCAGCAACATTCACATGCGTATCGTTCTCAGCCGTAATAGTAGCCGCATTCCCTCCAAGCGTCACACTCGTCACCTCACTCCCACCTCCCCGCAAAGAACTGCCCGATATTAACACCCGAGTGCCAAACCGTCCTGACGTCGGCGACAACTCATCCACCACACCAGGCGAGTTGTACGTCCACCCATCCACCAGCGTCGTCGTGGCTCCATTGTCCGCAACAATGAGCACATCACCCGTCAACCCACTCCCCTGCAACCCAGCAACTACCTCCACAACTTCGTCCGACTCACTGGATATCTCCGCACCAACACCAGCAAGGTTCACCTCAACAACCTCGCTGCCATTCCCCTGCAAACGGAAACCACGGATCGTCACCACCGTCCCGTGCTGCCCACTGACCGGTTCCACAGTCAATATCCCACTGGCATTCACATACGTCCACCCATCACCCAAGGTCACAATCGCACCAGAGTCAGACACAATCACAACATCCCCTGTGGAAATGTCCCCTACACCCGCACGAATGGTCACCTCCGTGGCACTAGAGTCCACAACAGTCGCATCCGACTCGGACAGCGTCACACTCGTCGCCTCATCACCACCACCAAGCAAACGCTCCCCACGTAGCGTCACATACGTACCAACTTGTCCACTCCCAGGAAGCACCTCATCAATCACACCAACTTCATTATACGTCCAGCCATCCTCATCCACCGTCAGTGCTCCTGATGTCGCCGTCAGAATCACATCACCAGTCCCCGCAGTCCCACTAGCCGCCGCAACCGTCACCTCCGTCGCACTCGCACCCAACACGGTCCCAGATACACCAGCAAACGTCACCGACGTGATCGTCGATCCTTCCGCAGGATCATTACCAAGTAGCAAACTCCCACTGATCGTGACTATCGTACCAACTTGTCCAGCAGAGGGCACCACATCCGTAATCGCACTGGCAGTTTCATACTCCCACCCATCCTCCAACGTGATCACAGCTCCCGTGTCCGATTTCACAACAACATCACCCGTCCCAGCCTCAGATCCACCAGCTCTCACCACCAATCGTGTCTCGTCCTGGGCCTCCACTGCCAAATCCGTCACACTCACCCCATCCAACGTCACCTCCACTACCTCCGTCCCACCACCAAAAAGTCCAGATCCACTGATCGTCACAAACACCCCAACTTGTCCTCGCGCCGGAGTCAAGGATTCAATCTCACCCGCAGTCAAGTACGTCCACGCATCAGCGCTGGTCACAATCGCCCCAGAGTCCGCCACCAGAATCACATCACCAACACCAGCTTCACTGCTCTCACCCGCAACCACTGCCACCTCATCATCACTCTCCGAAACAATCGACGCATTAACACCACCCAGACTCACACTGACAATCTCAGACCCACCTCCGCGCAACGAAGTCCCATTCACAACAACACGAGTCCCACCTTGGCCACTCTCCGGTACCACCAGCTCCACAACTCCCTCCGTCAAATACGTCCACAACCCACCACCACGGATGATCGCACCGCTGTCCGCCGTCAACACCACATCAGTCGATCCCGCAGAACTGGACCCTGCCGCAACAACAACTATCCTCGTGTCACTCTGCTCATCGTCAATCGATTCCACATCAACCCCATCCAGCGTCACAGATACTATCGTGGATCCACCTCCGAGCAGATTTGTCCCCGATATCTCAATCTCCGTCCCTACTTGTCCACTCGAAGGCGAAACACTGTCCACATTCCCAGCCGTCAGGTACGTCCATCCATCACCCTCACTCACAGTGGCACCAGTGTCTGCCGTCAACACTACCGCAACAGCCCCAGCACTCGCATTGGCAACACCGGCCACAACTCGCACTTCGTCGTCACTCTGGGATTCAATCGTCGCAGACGTGCCCCCCAGCGTCACACTCTCCACTGAGTTACCAGCTCCCCGCAGCCGCTCACCAGTAATGGTCACTCGCGTCCCCTCCTGCCCACTCGTCGGTTCCACCGCAGTAATCGCACCATCATCACTGTACGTCCATCCTCCAACCAGTTCCACTATTGCCCCAGTGTCAGATAACAATCGCACATCGCCATCACCAGCACTCCCACTCGCAGCACGAACAACAACACTGCCGTTGACAAGGCCTTCCTCAACAACAGCCTCCACACCAGCCAACGTCACGTTCACAAATTCTTCCCCACCACCCAACAGTGACGTCCCACGAACAGTGACAAGAGTGTTGAGTTGTCCCACAGAAGGACTCACCAACGTGATTTCACCAGCTACATTGTACGTCCACCCGTTCTCAAGTGTCGCAGACGCACCACTGTCGGCAACAACAACAACATGGCCAATCCCAGCATCACCAGCATCAGCAGTCACCACAACCACAGTGTCGGACTCAGATTCAATCCCTGCTTCCACTCCAGACAGTGTTACCGTTACCACAGTGCTCCCACCTCCACGCAGACGCGTGCCCTTAATCGTCACTATCGTCCCACGTTGGCCGTTGTCAGGTAACACACCCGTAATGTTACTTGCTTCCGTGTACGTCCATGCATCTGCGTCAGAGATCACCGCACCAGTGTCCGCCGTCACAACCACATCCCCAATTCCTGCCTCAGATGCTGCCGCAACAACAACAATTTCATCGTCACTCGACGACACAATCGACTCCACTTCAACATCTGCAAGCGTCACACTCGTAATGGATGACGCCCCATTCAGCATCCCCGTACCCGTGATCGTCACTCGCGTGTCAACCTGTCCCTGCGACGGTGACACACTCGAAATACTGCCCAACTCAACATACTCCCATCCGTCAATGCGTGTAACTGTTGCACCATTATCCGCGGTAATTACAATATCACCTCTGGTACTTGAGCTAGACGCCGCGACTACTAAAACACTGGTAGCATTGGCCTCTTCAATGGAGGTTACGTCCACACCAGAAAGTTGCACGTTGGTCAACGATGTACCACCTGCGAGCAAGTTTACTCCCGCAATAGCAACACGTGTGCCGACCTGGCCACTGCTTGGAAACACACTGTGTATGTCTCCCTTTTCCAGATACGT
>NYYZ01000015.1 GCA_002686945.1 Planctomycetota bacterium | reverse complement strand
TGCGTGTTGATCTCTTCGATCAACTCTGCGCGGGTTCCTGACAGATAGCCGTGATGGTCAAGTGACCAGACGATGTACTCCAGAATCTTGCGCCGTCGTTCGCTTGTTTCCAGCAGGCCAACTTGTTCGATCAAGACCTCGTGCAAGGAAGCGGGCTCTCCGGCGACATTCTGGATCGCGTCGAAGCGGCGTTCTCCATCGTCGGCCACCTGGCGAGGTTCTGGCCGGCCATCTCCGTATTCCCGCTCAAGGCGCTCGAAGTTCTCGCGTAGCTGTTCGAGCTCTTTCTCGGCCCCGGTCTGGGGTGCTTCTGTCTGTGCACCATTGCTTTCAGCAGATCCAGGCTCCCGGTCCTTGTTCTCTTCGCGCTCGAGGAAGGGGTTTTCCGTGAGCTCCTGTTCAATGCGTGCCTCCAGATCCAGCAGTGGTAGCTGCAGAATCTGCATGGCCTGGATCATCTGCGGTGATTGCAGAAGACGCTGCTGAAGGCGTGCGCTTTGATGGAGTCCGAGTCTCAAGTCTATAAAGGTTGTTTGTGGGCCACTGGTTCAAGCTTACCCCCGTACATATAGTGCGGGGGCGCGCTCTGTTCATCAGCGTTTTTCATCGTCTCGAATTTGTGCTTGAACCTGTCCATGGGGGACCGAGGCAACTACTTTCGCCTCGCCTCCTTGGTGATCTAGGTGCAGTTCTCCCGAGCGGGTGCCCTCCGCAATCCACTCCAGGCTACCCAGATAGGCCAATTCAGGGGCTCGGATCTTGCCCCGCTCTGTCATTGCCTGTTGGTGCCAGGTGAGGGTGCTGTTTCCGGATCCCAGGATGCCCATGATGCTGGTGCCGTTGACCAGGGTCTGCACCTGGGGCTCGGCGATCCATGCATCCGTGGCCAGATCAGCGCGGTAGCCGGTCATTGCGGTGGTTACTTGGGTCATTCGGACTCCAAGCGGCAGGCCCATGACGCATGGGATCAGGGCCGCATCTTGCCCCATGCTGGCGCTCAGGAGACTGTTGGAGGGTGCAGGGCCGAGGGCGTCGATCAATCGCAGGGCCTGGGCGGCCAATTCATCCGAACCAGGGGGGATCAAGAGAAGATTGCCAGCCCACAAGGGCGAGCCATCAAGACCTGAACTGGCCAGGATCGCGGCGATGGAAGATGGCGGCCAGGGGCTTTGCTGATTGTCCTCTTGGAGCCAGGGCAACTCGGGCCACAGACTTGCGGTTTCGATTACAGTCCAATCGGCGGGTCGCGGCAGCTCCGCAGGTGCACTGGCCTCGATGGTGACTCGGATCTCCTGGCCACCTCGGGTTGCTTGCAGTTCCAGATTCTGCCCCGATTCAATCAGGCTGGCGAAGTCCAAGCGGGTCTGCTGGACCTGAGGCTGTTCGATCAGGCCCAGGTCAGGTGTCTCTGGGTCAAACGAATCGTGCCCGGTCTGAGTGTTGAGGCGGAATGAGCCAGCTAGCAGGAGTCCCGCACCTTGGGGCTGGCGGGAAGCATGCAGAAAGAGAGTCCAGCCGGTCTCTGCAGTCCAAAGTTCTGGTTCTGCTACCGCGCTGTCGGCGGCGATCTCCGAGCGCCAGCTCCCTACGAAGCCCCGTTGTTGAACTTGTCCCAGGGCCAGATGCCCACTGGATGGGAGCCACCCAAATTGTCGCGCAGGGTCATCCTGCCCCACTTGCACGGTGACCTGGACTTCGATCTGCAAGGCCTCGATCAATTGTTGTACTTGTCGGCCAAACTCTCTCAGAGAGGCGACTTCACTTGGTGGCCCCTCTACCAGGACGCCCTGCCCGGTGCTGCGCAGACGTAAACCGCGGTGGGTGTTGGCGGCGTGCTCTTCGATCCAGCGCCGCCAGTCTTCTATGGGCATGGCTGGGCGATTGGGCAGGGGCAGAGGGTCCTGGCGCGGGCCCCAAAGGGGAAGTCCGTCCGGGGGCAGGGCAGGGCCCCGGGCTTCCTTGTCTGCTAGAGCCTGGGGGGCCGGGAGCATGGCGTAGGAGGGCAGGGGCCGATCCTGCAGGCCGGGCAGGGCGAGGATGATTGTGAGGAGGTGTTGCACGTTGGACAGGTTAGTGTTCTTGCCTTTTCGAGTCACGCGGCAGGATCCTCCAACCCCTGACCTTGAGATCTGCGGGCAACAGCAAGTGCATCCGTGCACGGCGCTTGGCATGCTGGGGGCCATGGAAGGCTCGATCGACATCAAGGGTGGGGGCAGTCTCGGCAGGATTCCTTGGTCGGACCGGGTGCGAGTGGGGGGTGAGGGCTGTGAGGTGCTGGCCAAGGACGCTGAGGGGGATGAACTACACCTTTGGGCTGATCCTGCCCGGCTGGTGCTGGCAGGCTCCCGGACCACCCCACTGGTCAATGGCAAGGCTGTTGTGGAGTGCGATCTGGAGGATGGGGATACGATCCAGTGGCAGGGCATGCTGATTGTGGTCCATCCACCAGATGCTGCGCAGGTGCTTGAATCTCCTGCAATCGCAGGAGCGCAAGCAAGAGAACATTCAAATAGGGCCCCGACTCCTATTGGAGATCCTCCCGAGGTTCCTTCGCCGGATTCCAGTCTACGCCAGCTTGAGTTGCAGGACTTGCCGGCGGCCCGCCGTATTCTGGCGGGTATCGCTGCCGAAATGGGCAGCGGGGACCGGGCCGCGATCAAGCGCTGGCAGGCCGCGGTGCTACGCGGAGAGTGGGATGCTGACGCCTGCGCCAGGGATGTTCTTGAGGGGGTGGACTTGGAGTCCAAGGCCCTCTCCGAGCGGAGCGGTCGCATCCAGCGTGACTTGCTCATGTCCTCGTTCCAGCGAGGCATTCGCGGAGCTACACGCAAGGCTCGCGGGGCGGCACGCGGCGGGTCAGCTTTCCTGGTGGCCAACTTGGTGGCCGTGCTGGTCTACTCCCTGCTGATTGGGACCTTGTTGGTCCTTGGCAGGGCGCGCTGGCAATGGAGCCTGGACGGGGCGGTTGATGACCTTCTGAAGGCCACCGGCGGATTCTTGGGAGGCGCTGGATGAGGACCGAAGTCGAAATCGTGGTCTCGGGAGTGGTGGTTGAGAGGGCAATATCCTCCCCGGCACCCACCGCCCGCTCTCAGTCTCAAAATCGGCCACTCGCCGAGGCGGGCAGCCCCAGCAGTCCCGGATTGAGGCAGCTGAACAGGGAACTACTGCAATTGTGCCCCGCAGGGTGCTTTTTTTGGGGGGCGAGGGGCTAACATGTGCCGCTGCTTATGAGTGACTCCTCTCAACAGTCTCAGGATCGCAGCCTGTTCACCCTGGCTCAGATTCAGCATCTGATTCGCGTAGAATTTCATCGTGCTCAGCGCTACGGCTACCCCCTCAGTTGTCTGATGGTGGGGGTGGACCGTCTGAACCAGTTGCGGGATCTCTACGGTTATGACTCCAAGGAGGCGGTGATCGAGGAGGTTATTGAGATACTCAAGCGCGAGACCCGGGCAAGCGATTTCCTGGGACGCCTGGCTGATGACCGCTTGCTGGTAGTTGTGCCCCATACTTCACTTGAGGGAGCCCAACGCATGGTAGATCGCCTCTTGACCGCCGCACGGCAGTTGGAGTTCGAGAGCGAGGGACGCAAGATGGATGTCTCCCTCTCGGCAGGTATCGGTTCGACGAGAGGTGGGGATGACGTATTGTTCTTTGACGCCCTGCTTGAAGCCGCTGAGAATGGCCTGCAGGTAGCCCAGGCCGCGGGCGGAAATCGCGGAGAGACCGGTGTGATCGGAGGCTGATCCAGGGTGCGTGTTCTCCTGGTGGACGATGAGGTCACAATTTTTGTGACTTTGCGCGATGCCCTTGAAGAGGCCGGCCACGAGGTCTTGGGCGCCACCGATACAGATTCGGCTTTCAAAGCGTTGGAAGACGGCGACCCGGAAGTGGTTGTCACTGATGTGCGTTTGCCGGGCTCGGGCGGGGTCGCGATTCTGGAACGATCCGTGGAGCTGAGACCCGAGCGTCCGGTCATCTTGATGACTGGCTATGCCACCGTGGATGACGCCGTGGCGGCTATGCGCCTGGGAGCTGTGGACTATGTTCAAAAACCCTTCCGTAACGAGACCATCATCCAGCGCCTGGCCGGCCTGGCGCGCCTCTCGGACCTTGAGCTGGAAAACACCCGCCTGCGGGAAGAACTCTCAAGGGCCCGTGGTTTTGAGGGCATCGTGGGCCAGTCCGAGGTCATGCGGGGGGTCTTTGAACGCGTACGTCAGGTGGCCACTTCGGAAGCCACGGTTCTGATCCAAGGGGAGAGCGGCACGGGCAAGGAGCGCATCGCTCAGGCGGTCCATGACGAAAGTCAACGCACGGCCGGCCCCTTCATTCCTCTCTCCTGCGCTGCGCTGCCCGAGGGTCTGCTTGAAGCCGAGTTGTTCGGTCACGAGAAGGGCGCTTTCACCGATGCGCGTCGGGAGCGTAAGGGTCGCTTTGAACTGGCGCACGGTGGCACCTTGTTTCTGGACGACATCGATGACATGCCCTTGCCCACCCAGGTCAAATTGTTACGGGTACTGCAGGAACGCTCTTTTGAGCGGGTGGGGGGCGAGCGTTCTATTGAGGTGGATATTCGGGTGGTGGTGGCAACCAAAGTCGATCTGCGCGAGATGGTACGGGCGGGAACTTTCAGGGAAGACCTTTACTGGCGGGTGCATGTGGTGCCCGTGCTCCTGCCTCCCTTGCGCGAGCGCGCTGGGGATGTGCCCTTGCTGGTGCAGCATCTCCTGCAACGGCATGGGGGAGCGGGAGAGTGGACGGTGGGTCGCTCCAGCATGGCCATGCTGGAGCGCTATCCCTGGCCGGGAAATGTGCGCGAGTTGGAGAATGCGATTCAGCGGGGGATCGCCTTGGCGGGTAAGAACCGGGTCCTGCGGGCAGAAGATCTCCTGCCCTCTGATCCCCGTTGGCGCGGTGCCACGGAAGTTCCCGAGGAGGTCCAACCCCTCCGCGACGTGCTCAAGCAGGCCGAAGGTGCCCATCTGGCGAGGGCCCTTGAAATGACAAGCGGTCACCGCACTCAGTGCGCGGAGCTGCTGGGGATTTCGCGCAAGGTGCTTTGGGAGAAACTGCGCGAGCACAAACTTGGCGAGCGCGGCGCGGATGCGGACGCTTCTGACGAGGAAAGGGAGGGCTCCACTTGAGCCCCGGGTGGCCTACCCGCGAAGACGGCACCCTGGTAATTGGGGACCTGCATCTCGATCCCTCGGGTGGCCCTGAGGTCGATGAGTTCAGCGCTTTTTGCGGAGCCTTGAATGCGCCGCGGCTCGTGATCCTGGGTGATCTCTTCGAGGCCTGGTTTGGACCGAAGACTGCGCGCCTGGGTGGTGCCCGGGAGGTGTCCAGGGCCTTGCTGCAACTCACCCAGCGAGGTGTGGCCGTGGATGTGATTCCGGGCAACCGGGACTTCTTGCTCGACGAGGAGTTCGCCAAGACGATTGGCGCCGGCCTGCATCCGGAGGGGTGGCGCGGGGCCCTTGACGGAGCCCGAGTCCTGATCCTCCACGGAGATACCCTCTGCACCCGTGACCTGGGCTATCTGCGTCTACGACGAGTGCTGCATAGCAGAACCGTGCATTGGTTGGTGCGCCTGCTGCCGCGGGCCCTCTTGCTCCTGCTGGTGGGCCGCTTGAGGGCCGCCAGTCGGAAAGCGGTGGCGCGCAAGCCTGCCCCGCGCAAGGCCATGCAGACCCAGGCCGCTCTAGCGGCGGCAAGCGCTGCCGACCCCCTCGCTCCTGCCCAACTGTTGGTGGTAGGCCACGCCCATGAATTCTCTGACCGCAGCCTGGATTCCCCTTCTCTGCGCTGGTTGGTGCTGGACGGTTGGGGAGGCCTGAGGGATACTCTGCGCCTGGGAACCGGCGCTGGTCCCCAGAGCCTCTGCCATCGAGACCTGATGTCCCCCGCACGTCCATGACCCACAAGGCCCTCTTCGAAACGACTCTGGCCTTGCAAGGGGAGAGGTTGCACTTTGCGGCTCACAGCCATCATATGTGGCCCGATCGGGTGATCGAGGCACATGGTGAAGCGGCCATGTTGGGAGCGCGCCTGCTCGACCGCAAATGGGACAAACTCTTCGGAGAGTTGCTGCCCCGACTCTCCGAGCGGGTTGCTCGGCGTCTCGGCTGGCCCGATCCGAGCGGCTTGGTTTTTGGAGCCAACACGCACGAGTTCCTTGTTCGGCTTTGTTCGACACTGCCGCGGGATCGGCCCTGGCGCATCTTGACCAGCGACGCCGAGTTCTATGCGGCCCTGCGCCAGTTCAGCAGCTGGCAGGAGAATGGTGTTGCCTTGATCGAACAGATTCCTGCCGAGCCCTTGGCTACTTTTTCGGAGCGCATGATCGAGGCAATTGGTCGTGGGGGTCATGATCTGGTGATGTTCAGCAAGGTCTTCTTCAACTCAGGTTGGGTCGTGGACGATGTGGACGCGCTGGTGGAGGCCGTGCCGGACCCCCAGACCCTGGTGCTGATCGATGCATACCACGGCTTCAACGCCCTTCCTATGGACTACTCGCGTGTCGCGAAGCGGGCCTTTGTGACCGCCGGTGGCTACAAGTACGCCATGGCCGGGGAGGGGGCCTGCTTCTTGGCTTGTCCTCCAGGAATTTGCCCAAGACCGGTGCAGACAGGCTGGCTTGCGAGCTTTGGGAGCCTCGCGTCCTTTGATGTTCATGGCAAGTTGAACTACGGCGTAGACGGTTCGCGTTTTGCAGGAGCAACTCTAGACCCTACTGGGCTGATGCGATTGGACGCCGCCCTTGGTTTGCTCGACGAGGAAGGACTGGATCCAAAGGCCTTGCATGCTTGGGTCGGGGCATTGCAAAGCCGTGTGGTCAAGGCGCTGCCCGAGTCCGGGCCGATGTCCCGTGTCAGCCTGTTCCCTGGGCCGGAGGTTCCCGACCGTGGGCACTTCCTCTGCTTCAGGGAGCCCAAGGCCGGGCAGTTGAAGGAAGCGCTTGATTCTCTCGGCGTGCAGACCGATGTGCGCCGTGACCGATTGCGTTTGGGTTTTTCCCTCTATCACGATCAGGCCGATGTGGATCGTCTGCTTGAACTGCTGGCTCAGGCGCGGGCCTCGATTTCCTAGCAATCTACTGCCTCTGATGACTGCCGACTCTTCTCCATCCAAGCCCTTGATCGTGGCGATCGATGGTCCTGCAGCCAGCGGCAAGAGTTCAGTGGCAGAACTTCTGGCCCAGCATCTGGGAGTGCCTTTTCTCAATTCGGGCGCCATGTATCGTGCTGTGGCTCTCGCTTGTCGGCGCGCCAGCGTGGATCTTGATGATCCTCGGGCAGCGGGGGAGGTGGCGGCTGGCCTGGAGTTGGATTTCGATTCTTCCGGGGCACTCCTGGTTGGTGGGGAGATCTTGGATGTGGGGGGCGAAGGCGTAGGGGAACTGGCTTCGCGAGTTGCCCAACATGCTCCCGTGCGGAATGCAATGGTGGCCCGGCAGCGGATACTGGGCCGGCGCCACGGGTGCGTGGCCGAGGGTCGCGACATCGGTACGGTTGTCTTTCCCGAGGCTCCTTTGAAGGTCTTCCTCATGGCTTCGCCTGGCGTTCGGGCCATGCGCAGGGCAGAGCAGGAGGGCCATCCCGAACGTGCTTCAGAGTACGAAGAGGAACTCCGGGAGCGAGACCGTCGGGATCGTGAACGGTCGATCGCTCCCCTGCGCCCTGCAGTGGGGGCCTTGGAATTGAACAGCGATGACCTGACCCTGGAGCAGGTTGTGGCGAGTATCCTGGGAGCGCTCTAGGCGCGGCCCGTCCCTGTCGTGGGAGAGCCTCCTCCCCTGTCTTGAGTCTTCTGGCACTTTTTGGTCCTTTTTATGACTGCCCAGACCCGTACCCGGCGCACTGTTTTCTATCGCGCCGTGATGATTGCGATTCGCGTTTGGAGTCTGCTTCTGTGGCCGGCTCGAGTGGAGGGGCATGAGCATGTTCCTGATCACGGGGGCGCTCTGATCGTGGCCAACCATGGATCCCTGCTGGACATTCCGGCGGTGGCCCAGGCTGCTGGACCGCGCCACGCGGCTTTTGTCGCCCGTCGCAGTTTGACAACGAGCCGTTTCATGGATCGTCTCCTGGAGGGTACTGAGGCAATTCTTGTGGAACCGGGCACCAGTGACAGGGCTGCCTTGCGCCAGATTGTGGATGACCTCAAGGCAGGCAATCTGGTGGTCATCTTTCCGGAGGGTACGCGCTGCTTGGACGGGCGCTTGCAGGCTTTCAAGGGTGGTGCGGTGATGAGCGCCAGGATGGCCGGAGTGCCGATCATCCCTTGCGGAGTGGAAGGGGCCTATGAGGCCTGGCCCAGGCATCGCCGTTGGCCCCGGCGCAAGCGAATCCATGTGCGTTTTAGCGGTCCAGTAGATCCTGCGGGAGCAGACTTGCTTTCGTACTTGGAAAATACGGTGGCGGAACTTGCCCGGATTGAGAGGGCAGGTGGTCAGGCGCCCGTGGAGGAACCCTCTGGAGAGCAGCCGATCTCGTCGTCTGCGGTGGACAGTGGCTCCTCGGCGGTGAAGTCAGATCACCCCGAGGTTCGTGAATTGCTCGAAGATTGACTCTCGCGTCCACGGACGGTATGCTGCCTGCCCTGATTCCTGCCGGGTCCCTTGAGATATCCGGTCGTCGGCCCTTGCTTGGGTCCTCCGGCGACCTTTCTGGGCGACCAAATGCGAATGTGGAGTGCTTGGCCGGAGGGTGAGCATTCCGGCCGAGTCCTTCAAGTTCTCGGCGTCGTGTGTTCAAAGCCTCCATTTCCAACAACCCACTCCAGGTCCCAAGACAACTCAAACATGGCAATTGTTTCCCGCCGGGTCCGGCAATACGAACTGGACCAGGATGAAATCGAGCGACGCCTCGATTCCTCGCTCGCTGGCCTGACAGCCGATGAACTCAACACCGCACTCAGTGAAAATATCGCTGATGTGAAGACCGGCCAGATCGTGAATGCCAAGGTCGATTCGGTAGATGAGCGTTCGAGCATGGTTATCATGGACATCGGCAGCAAGTCCGAAGGCCAGATCCCGCTCAGCGAGTTTGGTGAGGAGCGGCCGGAAGTGGGTCAGGTGTTTGAGGTCTACTACGAGGGCCTGGACGACAACGACATGGCGGTCATTTCCAAGCGCCGCGCGGATCGTCTGCGTGCCTGGGAAGAGGTCAGCCAGAAGTACGGCGAAGGCGACATCGTGCAGGGCATCGTCCAGCGCAAGATCAAGGGCGGTCTGCTTGTGGATGTGGAGGGCGTCAACGTCTTTCTGCCCGCAAGTCAGGTTGCGCTGCGCCGTACCATCGAGGTTGGCGATCTGATTGACGAGCCCGTGCGGGCGGTGATCATCAAGGTGGACATGGAGCGCATGAACATCGTTGTCTCCAGGCGCAAGTTGATGGAAGACGAGCGGGCCAAGCTGAAGCAGGATCTTCTGGGCGACATCAAGGAGGGCCAGGTACGCACCGGTGTGGTCAAGAACATCGCCGAATTTGGTGTGTTCGTGGACCTGGGTGGGATTGACGGCCTCCTGCACATCACTGACATGTCCTGGGGCCGGGTGAATCATCCCAGCGAAATGGTCAAGATGGACCAGGAACTTGAGGTCATCGTCCTCAAGGTGGATTTCGATCGGGAGCGAATTGCCCTGGGCCTCAAGCAGAAAACCGCCTCCCCCTGGGATGGTATTGGAGACCGTTACCCCAAGGGCAAGACTCTCAAGGGCAGCGTAGTCAACATGATGTCCTATGGAGCCTTCGTCAAGCTCGAAGAAGGTATCGAGGGCCTCGTGCACATTTCTGAAATGTCCTGGACCAAACGCGTCAACCATCCCAGCGAACTGGTTTCGGTTGGCGAGGAAGTTGAAGTCGTTGTGTTGGAGATCGACAACGAGAAGATGGAAGTTTCCCTGGGTATGAAGCAGGCGGAGAGCAATCCGTGGGACATGGTTGATGACCACTACCCCGTGGGTACCGTGATTGAGGGCCGCGTGCGCAACTTGACCTCCTATGGCGCGTTCGTGGAGATTGAAGAGGGCATTGATGGGCTCCTGCACGTGTCCGACATGAGTTGGACCAAGAAGGTCGCGCACCCCTCAGAGTTGATCAAGAAGGGCGACACTTTGCAGTGCGTCGTTCTTGCGGTCGACAAGGAGAAAAAGCGGATCGCCCTGGGGCGCAAGCAACTCCTGGCCGACCCCTGGCTGGAGGAAATCCCGAACAACTACCACGTTGGCGATTTGTTGACTGGATTTGTATCGAAGATCACCACCTTCGGTGCATTTGTCAAGTTGGACGATCATCTCGAAGGGTTGCTGCACATCTCAGAAATAACTGAAGACCGTGCCCTGCGAGCAGAAGAAGTGGTCCAGTCCGGGTTGAAGGTGGAAGTGCGAGTGATTCGCGTGGACATTGAAGACCGCCGGATTGGTTTGACCATGGTGCACGATGACTTCCCTGAGAATGAGGCCCTGCGCGCTGCGGCGGCGGAGAAAGCTATCAAGGAGGCTGCTCGGGCTGAAATTGCGGAGGCTCAGAAGGCTCAGGAAGGAGTAGAGCCCGGGGCTCCGGAAGAAGCAGATGCCTCTGCTGAAGCCGAAGCACCTGCCGAAGCCGAAGCTCCTGCCGAAGAAGCTCCTGCCGAAGCCGAAGCTCCTGCTGCAGCCGAAGCTCCTGCCGAAGAAGCACCTGCCGAAGCCGAAGCTCCTGCCGAAGAAGCACCTGCCGAAGCCGAAGCTCCTGCCGAAGCCGAGGCGCCTGCCGAAGCCGAGGCGCCTGCAGATGAACCAGTCAGTACCGAAGATCCTGATGCCGAAGAGGGCAAGCAAGAGGCCTGAGGCCCTTCTTGTCAGCAGACTCTGCGCGTGACCATCGGGCACGGCAGATGCAGGCTCTCCTTGGAGAGCGGATTCAGGGGGGGACGACGGCCCGTTTGGGGTAGTCGGCCCCCGCCTTCATGCTATGTCTATTCAGGCACACTCCATGAATCACCTGCCCCAGCACCCCCTGCGCGGCCAGCCCGCGGATCAATCTCATGGTCGTGTTGTAGGTAGGTTCGCGGCTGCTCTCGTCACGGTCGCCTTGACAGTCTGTGTATGTCTTGGTTCTGGTGCCTGCGCCGCTAACCAGGACAAGGAACTGCCCCAGCAGGATTTCGGTCCCGGCCCTGTTCCGCCGCGTTACCAGGGTGATCTAGAAGCTCTGACTTCGGCCCTTGCGGAAGAACTCGACACCACAGCCTGGAATATGGTGCGCCGCCTGCGCGCTCGTTTGAGCCATGACCAGGCCAGGGGCCTGCAGGATCTAAGGGGCGCGAGGGCGTTTGTGGACGGGTGCGCTCGTGTACTCGAAGGTCGCTCAAGGGTCAGCGCCTGTAGTTTCCGGCTGGATTTCCGACGTAATGCGGAGGCGCGTGAGCTTGAATTGTTGCTGCTGATTCAGAATCGTTGGCCTCGGGATCTGGTTTTTGTTTCAGGTGCTGTTCAGCTGACTGTGGACCGGTCCTTCATCGAAGCCAGTGGCGAGATGGTCAGCGTGACCCGTAGAGTTGCTCTGCCCACTCAGCCCGAGTGGTGGGCGAAGAGCGGCGAAGGGACCGAAGTCTCTTTGGGCCTGTGGCCCATCACCATGGCCCGTGAGAGCCTGGCCGGTCGGATTGCAGTCAGTCTCAAGTTGATTGCTCCCAAGGTGCGCGATGGGGAGGAGCGGTTTGCTGTCGGCGGGATTGGGGTTGAGTCCAATCCGTACGTGGAGTTGGCGGGCTTTCTGCCTACCCAGGCCCTGCAACTCAAGGACCTGGTGCCAGCGGTGCTCGACGCGGACATCGGGATTCATGGGCTGATTGAGCGTGTGGTGCGCTTGGATCCCGCTGCATATGGTTCTGCAGAGGTGGAAATCCTGGGTCTGATCGAGCGCGCCACTGACCTGGAAATCACGGCCCGCATCGCTCCTGTATTGCGCTGGATCACCCGTGGGGCTTGCCCCGGGTCGGATCCCCGGGAGTGGCGCCTGTGGGCAGTGGAACAAAAAAACAAGACTTCTCACCCCGGGACCCCTTCCGTGCTGGACTTGCCGGGCTCGTGATGCGACAAGAGGGTCTCTATGGCTAGCAGCAGACAACTCGGGGGTACCCTTGAAGACCATCTGGCCGCCTTTCGACGCGGTGCAGTGGAACTGATCGATGAGCGCGAGTTGGAGAAACGCGTGCGCCAGGCCCTTGCCGATGATCAGCCCATGCGTATCAAGTTCGGCATGGACCCCAGCTCACCTGACTTGCACCTGGGGCACGCAATTCCGCTCTTCAAACTTCGCGACTTGCAGGCCTTGGGTCACCACATTGTCTTGATCGTGGGAGATGCCACCGCAATGGTCGGGGACCCTAGTGGCCGTTCCAAGCTGCGGCCCGTATTGACCCGCGAGCAAGTTGCTGCCAATCTCGAGACCTACACGAATCAGGCGGCGTTGGTTTTGGACTTGGAGCGCACCGAGATCGTGCGCAACGCGAGTTGGTTTGATGGCATGGGCTTTGAGGGTATCCTGCAGCTGACCACGCGTATGACCGTTGCCCAGATGATCGAAAGGGACACCTTTCAGGAGCGTCTGGGCGCCGGCGAACCCGTCGGCATCAATGAATTCCTCTATCCCTTGATGCAGGGCTGGGACTCGGTGGAGGTGCGCGCGGATGTAGAGCTCGGTGGGACAGATCAATTGTTCAACTTGTTGGTGGGCCGTCGCTTACAGGAGCAGGATTCTCAACGGCCCCAGGTGATCGTCACCACGCCCCTGGTAAACGGGCTCGACGGGCGTAAAATGAGCAAGTCCTATGGCAACGCCGTAGGGTTGACCGCCAGCGCACGCGAGATGACTTTTGATTTGATGCGCTTGGACGATGAGTCCATGGGAGTCTGGTTTCTGCAATTGACCCGCTTGCCTGAAGAGCAGATCGCAGAGTTGTTGGAGGGACACCCCAGATTGGCCAAGGCGCGTCTGGCAGCTGAGATTTCCGGGTGCTTTCACGGTGCCGAAGCGGCAGCCGCTGCGGCTGAGGCCTTCAACAGAGAAGTGCGGGACAAGCAGTTGCCCGCTGACATTCCAGAGGTTCACTGGGATCCGGCTTTCGGCAGTACCCGCGCCCTGGCCAATCTGCTCAAGGATGTGGGCCTGGTTCAGACCACCAGCGAAGGTCGCCGGGCCGTGGATCAGGGAGGTGTGCGCTGGAATGCTGAGGTGCAAAAGGATCCGCGCTGTGAGATGCCAGAGCCCAACGAGCCGGTTCTGATTCAGGTGGGCAAGAAACGCTTCACGCGCCTGCTGCCGGCTGCGCCCGCAGAGTCCTGAGGCACAAGGTGCTGCTCCTAGCGGGGTCGCACGAGGCCATTCAATGGCCGGCTGAAGCTCGGATAGTTCGGATCGTTGGTCTGCACTTCGAGGGCCGCATCAATGCGCCCCGCCGGGTGGGTGTTCCCCAGCGTCAGGGTGATCTTCCAGTAGGGGCTCTGCCCCCGATCGTCAGGATCCAAGGCTGCAAGGTCACAGGTCAGGTGTTTGGCGCTGGGCCCCCGTAAGACGGGAGAGTGCACCATGAGCCGCTGTCCCGGTAGCAGGGAACGCAGCACCGCTTCCATTTGTTGCTCGTCCCCCTGGGGCACCGCCGAGAAGCTCAAGGTATGTGGGCTGATGGTCACATCCGGAACAACTGTTCCGTGGAAGGGAATCGTCAGTCGGCCTTGATCGCCCAGCCCATCTCGGTCGGTGGTGCTCAGTACGAGTTCGCCATCGATAGGTCCGAGCTGTAGGGGTGGGGCCAACTCGGCGGTAAGGTGCCAGTGCAACTCGCCTGCGCCAGAAATGGGTTCCAGAGTCGCGTGTACCCTCTTTGGTGTTGAGAGCACTGCAAGCACCCGTGCCGCAGAACCGGGAATGCCGGTCAGGATATTGACTTCGCTGCCGCCACCTCCATTGGCGGGAATGTCTCCGAGGGCGAGGGATTCGCGTCCCAGGGAAAACAGGCGGTCGACCTTGAAGGAAAGCTCAAGCATCAAGAATGGCGTGGCTGGCGAGGTGCAGCGCATGCGTATGATGACCAGCTTGTCCCTGTTCTGCTGGCCGCTGGCCACCAGTTTTGTGTCCACCTGCAGGGTCAGTTCGGCCGTGGCCCCCGCAGGGATAGTCAGGATGGAACCTGCCCTGGAGAATGCACCCTCTACGACCTCCGGGGCGGCCACGCGGAAGGAGAGGGGACGCACGCAGGCGCAAGCAGGTTGAATTGCCTGAATGGTGATCGCTTCTGAATCCTGGTTCTTGAATGTGAAGGTGTGTTCACGCCGCTGTCCGTAGCTGATCGGACCCAGGCGGTGATAGTAGGGCCGATCCGAGCGTTCGGGATTGACGATCACGAGGCCACGACCGTCGTGACCCAGCCCATGGGTCGCCGCGGTGGATGCCAGGCCCTGGTGGTTGGGTTGGGGGTCGGGCGGCTCAGAACTGCATGCACTCAGCAGTAATCCCAGCAGGATCAAGCGGGACCCAAGGCCCATGAAGGCTCGTGAGTTGCCCATTTCAGCTGTTGGACTCCTGTTGTTGCTTTCCCGGCGGCGGGTCTTCGTCGGGACTGTCTTGGTCGAGCTTGCCTGGGTCCGCATGGTCTTGGGTGGGATTGTCTTCAGCTTCCTCGTCACCCCCGTACCCCATGGCTCTCAAGGCGGAGGCATTGGGACCATCTACCGAATCGCTCATGGCCTGGACCTTATCGGGTTTGCGCTCCATGAGCCAGGCGTGCAGCCGCTGGGCCTCGGGGTGGTCTGGCCGATAGAGGTTCTCGGATTCCAGCGGATCCTGGGCCAGGTGGTAGAGTTCCGAGTGCTCCGGCTGGGTTTGGTGCCAGACATACTTCCACGGTCCGTCGCTGGCGGCGAAGAGGTTGTCGAACTGATGTGGCGGCAGGTTCTTCTCTTTGGGGCTGTGGTCATCCAATAGGTTCAAGGCGTCGGCATAGGCTATGCGGCGCTGTGGCTCGTTTTCTCCTCTCCAAAGGGGTAGCAGGCTGCTGCCGTCGAGTTTCGTGCTACTGCCGAGATCGAGCAGCTCCAGGACGGTGGGCACCAGGTCGATTGTGCGTACTTGGGGCTCGATGCGTTGAGCCGCTGGCATGCCAGGGGCCTTGATGAGCAAAGGCACATGAATCGACCAGTCGTACAGCAGGCGATGCTTGGCCCAACCGTGGCGTTTGAGTCCATCGAGCAGACCCTGCCCGTGGTCGGCAGTGACCAGAACGATGGTGTTCTCCCAATCGCCCTGCTTCTCAAGTTGGTCGATAAGGCGCTGGATCTGGAGGTCCATCCACTCAAGCTCGGGGTCGTACATGCGGTCCCTCCACTGATGGCTGAGGTCGCCCCTGATAGGGGTGCCAGGGGTGGGATATTCGATGCCATGTTTGGCGCTGAAGGCTTGCGGCGGCACCACGCTGGTGTCGTGTACATCGAACATGTGCACCCACAGCATCCAGGGGTTGCCAGCGGCTTCGTCCAGCCAGTTGAGGGCTTCGTCCACGGTCAGGTCTCCCCTCCGCTGCGTATTGGTGAGCCCTTTTTGATCAAAGCTGGTCTGGTGCTTTTGCTGATGGCTCAGGTCCAGGTCTCCAGCGGACACTCCGCCGGTACTGAACAGATCGAAACCTTGATTCAAGCGGTAGAACTCACTGACCGGGTAGGAGCTGACCGTGGCTGCGGTCTGGTAGCCGTTGGCCTTGAGCTGTTCCGGCAGGGTGGTGATTTCGTCGGCCAGGCGGAAGCCGGCTCTGTCTGAGTGGAAGACCCGCAGACCGTGGTTGTAGTTGTTGAGGCCCGAAAGAATTGACGCATGGGACATCGGGGTGATGCCAGCGGTGGAGATGCAACGATCAAAGCGTGCACCTTCGTTCGCAATGCGCTCTATGGCGGGAACCTCGGCCTGGCCACCGTAGACGCTCATGTGATCTGGGCGCGTGGTGTCCAGGGTTATCAGCAGGACATTAGGGCGCAGGTCTGGATTGCTGCAGGCGCTGATCAGAGACAGGGCAAGCAGGGTCAGTAACCGTTGTGGGGGAATTGGTGCTATGAGGTATTGCATGGTCATGAGAGTCTGCGTTGGGACCGGTTCATTGTCCTCGGGGGATGGGGCCAACGCGAGCTTCGCGCGCTGCTCTCAGCAGGCGCTTTGAGAGTTCTTCGTGCGGCGGGCTCTCGCCTCGCAGGGCTCGTCGGTACCAAAGCAGCTCCAGGTTGTCCAGGCGTCTGCGGCCGCCCACCTGCTTGCCACCGACTTTGCGCCGATAGGTCACGTATTCAAGCCACCACGGCCCATCCATGGGCGGGGGGGTGCCTCCCAGCACGTGCTGTTCCTGAGTAGCGGGCACGTTCAGGGCCGTGTGCCGGGACAGCCTGCACAGGTCGATGCTCAGGGCAAACTCGCGCAAGAGGGGATCATCTTTGGCCAGCAGGGTTTCGCTGAGTTGCTGTCCCTCAGCTCTCGAAAAGCCCTGGGGCCGGTTGAGCAGAATGTGCATTGCTTCCAGGGTGTCTCGACTGGGCCTCAGGCTGCCAGGGGACTGTTCTCCTGGCAGGAGCAGGTGCGCCAGTTCTGCTCGTAGCTCGGTGTTGCTGCGGTGGTCCGCCAGATGCAGGGCCACAAGGCCTGCCATCATCAACATGAGAACAAGGTGTCCGCGCCAGGCTCTCATCCGAATACCTCCAGGCCTTTGGAGGCTGCCTTGAGGAGGCCCAATGTAGTGGGCCAGCCAATGATCCAGAGAGCGATCAGGATCAGGCTGCTGCCAGCTGCCAGTATCAGTCTGGGCCGGGGCAGGGGGCGTAGCCCCATGCAGAGCAGGCTAGCGCAGCCAATCAACAGCAACGGAACCAGGGGCAGGCGGAAGCGAGACATGGCGACCAGGGAGCCTGCGGCCAAGTAGTACGCGCCCTGCAGGGCGAAGATCCCCGCTGCAGGACCCGCGGGCAGGCGACTGGCCAGACCAATCAGGCCCAGCAGCAGAGTCAATGCTGAAGCCCCCGCGCCCCAGATCACCAGCAGGGTCCGCCAGCGCGTCATGCTCGTTGGGTAGTGACCCAGAGCCAGATGTCGGGTCATGAAACTTACAGGGGCAACCAGATCGCTGATTTTCTGCACGCGGCTGCGCAGGAACCAGCCAGGATGGTCGCGGGTGAAGGCCAGGCCTCGGCGACGATTTTCATCCAGTCGCTCAGGCAGATTGAGCACTTCTTCCGCCCGCGGCCAGGGACTCAGGTTCTCGTTGCTGCTGCGTAGGGACGCACGCACCTGCAGAATTGGCTGGTTGTTTCGCTGCAGGGCGGTGTTGACCGGAATCAGGTCAAAGTTCCGGTGGCTGGAGTTGAGGCCGTTGTAGATGTTCTCTCCCAGGGTCGAGGCTACAGTGAGCCGTCCGTAGGTCTCCAGATTGCGTAGGCTCCAGGGCAGCAGGATCAGGGCCAGCAGCAGCAGGGGCTGGCTGATGATTCGGAGGATCTCCAGGGTACGGGTGCCTTGCTTTCGAAGGGTCCAGGCCAGAGGCAGGAGCAGAAGCGGGGTCAAGTAGAGGCTGGCTTCCTTGAGGTGTACGCCGATTCCCGCCAAGAGGGCATAGCCCAGCAGGCGGCGCCCTCGGGCTGGATGATTGGGCTCCAGGCTGGCTGCGATCAGCAGGGCCAGGGCGGGACCCCAGAGGGCCAGGAACAGGGACTCGCTCCAGAGCAGGTGGGAGAAGGCAGCCAAGGGCAGGTGCACGATCCAAAGCAGGCCACTGACCAGTGCGACTGAATCGTTGAACAGGCGCCGCGCGATACTCATGGTGCTCCAGCCGATGGCGAGCGTGCTGAGAACTTGGAGGCTGCGCGCTAGGAGCAGGCCCTGTTCGTCTGCCAGGAGGAAGCAGAGTTGCAGAAATCCCGGGTAGAGTGGCGGCCAGAGGAAGCGGTAGCAATCAAAAAAGAGCCCGAAGCGCTCAAGGCCCAGTGCCAGATACACATAGTTCGCTTCGTCCGACTGGAGCTCGACTGGTAGGGCCAGGCCCAAGAGCAAGAAACGCAGGATCAAGCCAGCAGCTAGGATTCCCGCGAACTTACGCGAGAATCCCTGCACGGTCCGCTTGTCCTCTTTGGGGCTCTTCATGGGTGATTTGGGTCCCCATTCAACAAGTCCTGGGGACGACGCTCCAGCAAAAAGGCCGGCTCCAGGTGTTCTCCAGAGTCACCAGCTTGCGTGCCGCTGCTGCTGGTGCGCTTGTTCATCAATCAGCCGATCAGCGATCGCCGTCTTGGTCGGGTTTCGCGGGGGGCTCGGCGGGCCCTTTGGCGAGATTCTCGGTCCTCATCAGGGCTGTGCGCACCATTCCCTGTCCCTTGGGGCCCAGTACTTCCAGGCCGGCTTCACCTGTGCTGGTGGAGAGGGCGTAGAGTTCAAGACGATTGCTCTTGGTCATGAATGCCACATAGACGCGGCCCGTATTGATTCGGCTGGAGACTGCTTCCAGGAGCTGGCTGGCTTGGGCACCCAGTCCGCTTGCGAGCAGCACTTCATAGTGGTGGGCGGCATCGGCCACGACTCGGCTGCGAGTGTCTGTCAGGCCGTAGGTCAGGAGCGGCGGCGAGGCTTCCGGGTCCTCCTGGCTGGCCTTCAGGGCTTCCAGGCGCTTGAGGATCTCTAGTTTGGGCTCGGGGACCAATTCGCGTACGGCAGCATAGTGACGCCAGGCCACAATCTGCTCCAAGTCGAGCAGGATCAAGGTCTGTCGCGCGGCTCGTTGGGCCGGGGAGTCACTTGAGAGTTGAGCGAAGAACTGCGTGGTGGCAATCTCTTGACGCAGCCAGAAGTTGAAGCGGGTGAACTCGAAAACCTCGTTTTGCGTCGCTTCCCCTGCGAGGATGCTGCGCTGCAAGTCTGCCCTGCGTTGCAGCAGGCGCGGAGTCGCAAGGTCCGTACCTAGCTTGAGGTACGCGACGCGCTTGAGAAGGAACTCCAAGCTGCGGGCGCGCAGACCCGGGTGGGTCTTGTCCGCATTGTCGAGGACCCACATGTAGGCTTCCAGGCATTCTTCCGGCTTGTTCCCCAGGGTGAAGAGGTGATTGGCCCAGGCCAGCCAGGCATAGGGGTCCTTGGCGGTTTCTCCCTCAGGCAGGGCTGCAGCACGCAGGCCGGTCACGGCAAGTTCAAAGGTGCTCAGAAACTTGTCAGCATTCACAGCCCCATCGAGGCGTTCGATCAATGTTCGGTTGCTTCCTATCAGAAGGGTGCAAGGAGGGGCTTGCGCGCCGTAGCGGGCGGCCATCTTGGCTTCCTCCAGTGGGTGCACCTGAATGCAGATCGTGTTCTTCTTGATCCAATTGAAGAGGTGTTCCTCGTGGAAGATGCGCTGCATGCGGCGGCATGTGGGCAGTTCGGGATCGTTGAACCACATCAGGACTGGCAGGCCTTCTGCCTCTGCGCGCACGAACGCGTCTTGACTCTTGAGGGGGAGGAAAGGGCTGTCGGCCTGGGAGGCGATCGTTGGGGAGACTGCCGACAGGCCGAGGCTCAATGTGAATAGGAGGCTGGGGATGTTCATGGGATCGTCTTGGGCATACGGCCTTCCACGGGGGGTGTTGGTTCCGTCTGGGCTGTCAGGAGGCCCCTGGGCGGTCAGTCTACTGCTTGAGCAGTCCCGGCACGAGAAACGGGGGCACCCCAAGGGGGGCCCCCCCGCTTTCGATGAACAGACGTAGGGGGCCCCCCCTTTTCGGCCCAGAGTAGGTGGCACCCCCCCACTTTCTGCCACTAGCTCTAAATTGTGATTTCCTTAAGGAATCCTTAAGGAAAGTGCATTTCCCTTTGCAATTGCCTTTAGGACCGATTCATTTTTAGTTTACCATTTTCGCTACGCTCACATGACCAAGCATGGAAAATGGGGGGGGGGCCTTCCATTTCCTTTAAGATTCTTTACTCCGGCCTATCACACCGACTGTCCT